>NC_012691.1:912500-1620833 GCF_000023065.1 Tolumonas auensis DSM 9187 | reverse complement strand
GTTCTTCAGAAATCCTGCGATCCTGATTCAGCAGGAAAGAGAGAATGCGGCTATTACATTTCTCCGGTAACTGGATATCCAGCTGATGCAGCAATGACTCCAGTGAAGAGTCACCATGCGCCACCAGATGCTGCCGGAAATACTGTTCTCCTTCAGCCGTCAGCTGATAAACCCCCTCGCCCTGAGCTGTCACCCAGCCATGTTGCAGCCAAAGATTCAGCTGGATGATCGCCCACCGCTTGTGCACCCGGATTTGTCGTTTACTCAGCAAACGTTCCATCAAAGTGGCAGAGGCGGTATTCAGGGGTTCGGTTTTGCTCATCATCTGTCTACAACACGCTTTCTGTCTGTTATTCAGAGTGTTGCACAGTTTGTGGCACACCTCCACTTCCCGCTCCAGAAATTCAGAGTCACTGGTTCAATCAATAGCCCGGCTGACATAACTCAACTCACTAAAAACTGACTTCGATCAAAAGCCTAGATTGAAACCCGTTCTGGATGAGACTAGGATGAAATACATCTGTCTTATCTGACAGGAATAAGCCCAGATCGCATTTGTGTGGTCCTGCGGTAGCTTTGCCTGACCAGAAATGGAATATGGAAAAATTCCGTATAACCACGCCAGAGTCATATAAATTACGAAATGATTATTGATAAGACATTGTTAAATGGTTACTGCAAATTCCGTTTCCACACTGAATTCTAAACTTGAAATAGAGCTGTTTTGAACTCATGTTGTAACTACACTCCTCGCTGAGATTTCATCATGACTGACTCATTTATTCAGATTGTTTGTCCTAGTTGCAGTGCAATTAATAGAGTGCCAAGTTTAAAACTCAATGATCACCCGTTATGCGGTAAATGTAAGAAAGGATTGCTTTCTGCTTATCCAATCATGGCTAATGATCAAAACTTCAGCCGTTTTATTGAAAAAAATGATTTACCCGTGGTAGTCGATTTCTGGGCATCTTGGTGTGGCCCTTGCCAGCAATTCGCACCTGTATTTAGTCAAGTATCCGATGAAATGGCGGCTCAAGCGTGCTTTGTTAAATTAGACACTGAAAATAATCAAATTACAGCAAGCCGCTATCAGGGCGAAAGCATGAAAGCCCTTGCTGCGTAAGGCTTTGCGAGCAGGTCATTTTTTGAAATCTAACCTTATTTTTAGCTGAATTTATTCTTTATTAAAACTATTTTTTCGATCGATTTGACGATCCTCTCTACCTGTGATCTTATCCTTTCTTTTGCAGGATAATTCACCATGAACGGACTCAGCCTCTTGGACCATATCTCTATTATTCACGACCACCGCCAATCCTGGAAAATCAGTTATAGCCTGACGGATATTTTATTCCTGACGGTCACCGCTGTGATTGGTGGCGCAGAAGGCTGGGAAGAAATAGAGGATTTTGGCGAAGACCATCTGGACTGGTTGCGGTTGTACGGTGATTTTGAAAATGGTATTCCCTCGCACCATACGATAGCCCGTGTCATGGGCATGTTATCCGGAAAACAGCTGCAGAAATTATTCATCACGTGGATGCAGGACTGTCACACCTTAACAGAAGGTTCTGTCGTTGCGATTGATGGCAAATCGCTACGCGGTACCTACGACAAGTCAAAACGCGATAATGTGATCCATATGGTCAGTGCCTTCAGTGCCGAAAATCAGGTGGTGTTGGGCCAATTAAAAACCGCGACAAAATCCAATGAAATCACCGCCATTCCTGAATTACTTCAATTACTTGAGCTGAAAGGATGCATCGTGACACTGGATGCGATGGGATGTCAGCGAAAAATTGCTCAGGAAATTATCAGGAAGAAAGCCGACTACTTATTGGCAGTGAAAGGCAATCAGGGCAAGCTGGCTGATGCGTTTGATAACTGGTATTCGCCTGCGATGTGGACAGGTGAAAAATACGAAAGCTACAGCACACAGGAAAAAGGACATGGCCGTCAGGAAACCCGTTTAAGCATCGTCAGCCATGATTTAACGCCATTAGGTGACCTCGCGTATGATTGGCCGGAACTGAAAACCATCGGTATTGTTGCCACGATACGGCAGGAGAATGGTGAAGCCTTTGACCCGAAAAACTTTGTGTTGCGGTATTACATCAGTTCTGCAGAACTGTCAGCGAAAGCATTGCTGGAATCCACCCGGGCTCATTGGTCCATAGAGTCGCAACTGCATTGGCGTCTGGATGTGGCGTTCCGTGAAGATGAATGCCAAATCACCCGGGGCGAAGCGGGCGAGAATCTGGCGGTATGCCGTCATATTGCGATCAATTTACTGACAGCGGACAAGAGTTTTAAAGCGGGTATAAAACGGAAACAAAAACGGGCCGGAAGGAATAATGAGTACCTCTCGCAACTCCTTGCAGGCTGCGGTGCTTCATGATTTTGCCCTGAAGCCGCTATCAAATTCGTTCGATTCCAACGCTAATGATATTTCATCATGGTAAAGAAATTGCTCGACTATCGGGCGCTTTGCCTAAAGCCCAGTTTAAACAATGGTTACAGCAAAACTTATCAGCCTGAATTGAGTTTGATAAACAACCATTTACCAAAAATTTAAACCCGTTCACTTAGTTCAGGACTTCACCCACTTTTTCGGACACGCATTGATAAATAATTCGTTATTCGGATTAGCGCAGATTCATAATCAAAAACAAAGGCAGCCGAAGCTGCCTTTAAATTTGTTATGCGGCTTCAGTATTGCCACCAAAACCACGCAAACCAACCACATGCACATGTTCCTGCTTACCATGTACCTTACGGATCAATTTATACGTAGTGCCTTTTTCCGGACTGATATTTTCCGGTGCTGCAATCAGCAACTGCATATCCTGCCGTTCGCACAGTTCGAACAGCGTCGCGATCGATTTGGCATCCAGACGCGCCGCTTCATCAAGGAACAACAAGCGGCACGGTTCCAGTTCACTGCTGCGCAGACGGCGGTTTTCATCTTCCCAGCTCTGCAGCACCATCAGCAGAATCGCCTGACCAGTACCGATAGCCTCGCCGGTAGACAATGCCCCACTCTCGGCACGCAGCCAGCCATCAACACCACGCAATACCTCAATTTCGAGTTCGAGGTAGTTGCGGTAATCAAGTAACGCCTCGCCTAATACCTGGAAGCTGCGATCACCCTGATCGATATGCGGATTCAGACGCTGGAACAGTTTGGCCATTGCTTCAGAAAAGGTCAGCTCATTGCTGGCGAACAGATCCTGATGCTGCTGCGCATGTTCACCCAGTGTCTGGAGCATACGGGCATACGCTTCACGCACATTCACATTGAGACGGACACCGCGCACCTGACCAAAGGTAATGTTCTGCAATCCCTGGTTCATGACACGGATACGGTTCTGTTCACGACGGATGATATTGGTGATCTTCGCTGCCACTTCATGTGATGACAGAGACAAATGCGTTTCACGTTGTTTCAGCTCATCCGCCAGACGCGCCAGTTCAATTTCCATCTCTTCAATCGCATCAATCGGATCATCAGAACGGATAATGTCATGACGGATACGATCTTTAAGATAACGATAAATCTGAATATAGAACTGCACTTTCTGCTCGGTCTGACGATTACCTTCAGACAACCGTAAGGTGTCACGCAGAGAGTCATCACCGGCTACAGCCAGACGCAAAGCCCCCAGAGACTTATCGGACATAGAACGCAGCTCTTCGGCATCCAGATAGGCTAACTCCCGGCGATTAAGCTGTTTCTCAACACTATTAGTGCGTGCCAGTGTCAGAACACGGCTCCAGGTCTTCTTGTGCTCGAGTAACAAATGACGGGCAGCCCGGTACTCTTTATTCTCGGCAGTAAAGCGCTGATTCAGGCTGTCAATATCCCGTCGGCAGATCTGATATTGCGTTTCAGCCTGCGTACGGCGGCTGCGGGTGCGAACCAACTGATCTTCCAGATCACGCTTTTTACTTCTTGCCTGATCTTCCATATCCGCCGCAATCTGCAGACCCATTTGCTGCAGTTCACGTTCGAATTCCTGCAGCGTCTGTGTTTTTGCCTGCAAGCTGGAATTCAGCGCGGTCTGCACCTGGATCGCGTCCTGATACCGCTGAACGATCTGTTTCAGCTGTTCTGTCAGTTGACGACGTAATTGTTCTGCGTCGGCCAGTTTCTGTTTCAGACGTTCGCTGATCTCGGAGGTCTGTCCCAGCAGGCTTTCCGCATCGTGATAGGCAAAATAAGTGCGACGGGCAAAGAGTTCATCCAGTGCAAATGCCTGACGACGAACATCAGTTAGCTGCTGTTCTGCAGCGAAGCCTGCCTGCTGCAATTCATCATATGCCGCCGGATCTTCACGTAGTGCATCCAGCATCGTTTCCAGTTGCCGGCACGCTTTATCATGCTTATCCAGGAACTGTTGTGCCTGATGACAGGAT
The DNA here is from genome assembly GCF_000023065.1 of Tolumonas auensis DSM 9187. Lineage (NCBI taxonomy): Bacteria > Pseudomonadati > Pseudomonadota > Gammaproteobacteria > Aeromonadales > Aeromonadaceae > Tolumonas > Tolumonas auensis. Next base: position 1,616,417 of record NC_012691.1, on the reverse strand, counting down.
TCAGATTCTGCCTCAGCCTGCACCAACCGCTCATTCAATGACGTATCAAACAACAGACTGAACTGAGACTGCAGACGGGCAACCAATTGCTGTTGCTGCTGTAATGCGGTCAGACGCTGGCGATATTGATGTTCATTCTGCTGCTGTTGCTGCAGATTATTCTCTGCCTGACGAATTTCAGTTTGTAAAACAGCCAGTGCCGCTTCCGGATCAGCCTCAAAAGCCACATGCAGGTGTTCGGTCATGAACTGGCTTAAATGGTGATACAGGCGATTCTGCTTCTGCTGCTCGAAAGCAGATTTGGCATAAGCTTCAACTATTTCATCACGCTGCGCAGATAGCAGCTCAATGCGTTGCTCCCGTGCAGCACGACCGAATACCGGTACTTCCGGATGACGGGAATAGCGGACCTCACGCTGACTGGTACGCACCAGAACCGCTTTATCAAATTCGCTGGCATCATGCAGGTTTTCATCAAATGAATCAGGGTTACCCTGGATCAGATAGATATCTTCCGGCAAATCACTCAGTGTATTGAGATGCGTGATCGCCCCTTCCAGATCCACCACGACGATGGCACTGCGGGCAGGACCAAATAACGCGGAATAGTACGGCGCATCTTCAAGAGAAATATCGTCATAAACATCGGTCAGCAATACACCGCCCAGTTGTTCACAGATACGCACCATCTGCGGATCTTCGTTACCGGCAAATTGCTGCAGGTTACGGAGTTGCTGCTCCAAGGATTCTTTCTGCTGCTGTAACTGGCGTTTTTCCTGTTCCAGGCCACGTTCCTGTTCCAGTGTACGCTGCAGTAACTGACTAATGGCGACCGGAGAATCCAGCGTCTCGCCAGTCATTTCCTGCAGTTTTTCCAGCTTTTCATGGGCCACCAGCCAGGCGGGTGCTTTTTTGCGCAGTTGTTCGATCTGCTGGCGGGTTGCATCCAGCTGATGATGAACGCGGATGCGATCCTGCTGATCACGCTCCAACTGCTGCTGCAGATCATCCTGTTGTTCTGTCAATGCAGCCGCTAGCTCACCAAGCTGCTCGTTATCAGTCAGGTCATATTTAGTGCCCTGGCTTTCCAGCTGGCGTAACAGTTGTTCCTGAATGGCAATCAGCGCATTTTGCTGTTCCAGATCGCGACGGATATCCTGCAGAGCCCGTTCCGCCTGCTGACGACGAGCCAGCGCAGCCCGATAGCTCCGGGCCTGTTCAATCACGCTCTGAGCCTGTTCCCATGCCTGCTCACGGGAAACAGGTCCGGTGATTTGCTGTAAGGCAATAAACGCTTTTTCATACTGATCTGCCGCTGCTTTCGCCAGTCGCAACCGTTGCTGCAATGACAATACCTGATCAGTAGCCTGTTGTTCCTGATCACGCAGTGTCTGTTGGAAACCAACAACATTGTCAGGAGTCAGATCTGGCAGGTCACACAGCTTTTGTGCCTGTTCCAGCGCGTTGACTGCCTGACGGTACTGGATCGCCCGGGTTTGCTGTACATCCAGAGCCTGCTGGTAATCAGCCAACTGGCTTTTCAGGCTGTCAGCTTCATCTTCGCTTTGCCCTTTACGGATTTCCAGCTCGGTTTTTTCTTCAGCGAGTTCTGTCGTAATGGCTGATTGTTCTTCGGCCTTCAGAGTCAGATCTTCAACATCTTCGCGGTACTGAACAATTTTATTCGTCAGTCCGGTTGCCGCCATGACCTTAGCAAGGTGCTCGGCTGCTAGCTCCAAATCTTCCGTCAGATGTTTTTCACGCGCAGTCATCTGCTCAGCTTCTTCGGCAAGATAAATGGCACGCTGCCGTTCTTCACGGATCAGACGTTGCTTATCCTGCAGTTGCTTACGGCCATGCAGCGCCAGTTCTGACAGACGGTTTTTCTCGCTCTGATTACGCACATAGTCGGCAGCCACATAGTTTGTGGTTTCGGTGATCAGATGGCGGAATAAATCACGCTGAGCCTGTGTTTCTTTAATCGCATCCAATGTACGGCGATTTTCATGAATCGCAGCTTCCATATCCTGGAATGCCTTACGCACACCGGAGTTTTCCGGCAGCAGGTATTCACGCAATGAACGACTGATAGATGATGAGATACCACCATACAGTGATGCTTCGATCAGTCGGTAGAATCTGGAGCGATCACGCTGATCACGCAGCTTCTTCGCTGTGACGCCGTACTCAAACATCACGTTGTGATAATCGGTCACCGAATTGAACTTAACAAAACGGATAGCGCCCAGTTCAGCTGCCTGTTTACGCAATTCATTGAACGGACGTACTTTTGCCTTGTCGCCATCCAGCTTTTCCAGCAGGAAATCGGTTGGTTGCAACGAATCAGGTACATCCAGCATGCAGAATGGTGTGATATTTACTTTGTTATCACGGTTAGCGACCTGTTCTAAATGCACGCCGAACCACAGACGTTGCCCTTTCGAGTTACGGACATCGATCATCGAATAGCAATGACCACGCTGCAATTTGCCATATAAGCCGCGATCACGACTGGCAGAGGAACTTCCCGCTTCAGTGGTATTACGGAAATGCAGCAGGGTCTGATCAGGAATCAATGCCGTAATCAGCGCGGCCATACTGGTTGATTTACCGGCCCCGTTACCGCCGGACAATGTCGTCACCATCTGATCCAGCTCAAAGGTACGGGCAAAAAAGCCATTCCAGTTGATCATGGTGAAAGAGAGAAACTTACCGCGCGTGATCATATATCCAGCCCCAATTGCTCTTCGTCTTCTTCTGCTTCATCCAGTGAATCCCATACGGTTTCACGGGTTGGTAATTCATCATCATGTAAAATTGCTTCACCTTCACGGATCATGCGCAGTTGTACTGCCCGCGGATCTTCATCGGTGCGAACATCAGCCGCAAAACGGAAGACCGCTTCATTAACCCGGAATTTGTCGCCGGTACCCAGTGCTGTCACCATTCCCAGACGACGCAGGCGGCGCATAGAGGTACGAATCCGTTCCTGTAATTTTTTCTTATCTAAATCGGTACCACCACTACGCTGGTTTACCATACGCAGCAACTGACGTTCATCCGCCAGTGACACGATCTCTTCCTGCAGATCCTGCAGTGAGAATATGCCCTCATTAGCCAGTCGTTCCGGGCTCAGATAGAGATAGCAGAGTACTTTACCCACCAGCATATCGAGTTCTGATAATACGGAAGTACTGATTTCAGAGGTCGAGCGTGGTCGCAGATAGAAGAAGCCTTCAGGTGCCTTGATTAATTCAACCTGATAGCGATTGTAAAAAGTCTCAAGCTCATCGTGGTAATCCAGCAGATAGGAATGACTATCCAGATCATCAGCACTGATATGCTTGCCACTACGTAAAGCAGTATCCAGTTTAGGAAATAATGGGTTAGCGATTGCCTGCGCCAGACGCAGAGCAATAGGAAGTTCAGTATTGATCAATGACATGAGCCTGCACCTTGGCGCCTGAATTGTTAATAGGTTTCCACTTAGGATGACGTACTCCGCCCAGTTCAGCGGCTGAGTAACCAAGACGTACCGCCTGATCCACCAGCATACGTGCAACATCAAAATGCTGATATTCAGGATATTGCTGCAGATAATCCTTCAGGATGTCTGCCATATCGAGCGGTTTCCCATGTACCTGGAAATCAGAAAGATAAACGCCGATGTGGTCTGAAAGTTTTTCATCCAGTACCTGAATTTCCTGAAACTCCAGCATGGCAGGTAAATCACCGGTGATCTCATCGTTATGCAGCACCAGCGTTTCGTCCCGCAATTCCAGCAGACGATTTTCCTGTGCCACCAGCAGCAACCAGTTGTGGTTATCAAAATCACGGATAGATTCACGAAGGCGCTGGCTGAATACGCGGTTTTTATCCATATCAATCGCATTACGGATAAATTTATGCACATGCCGGTCGTAACGAGCCCAAAGCTCAATACATTGCTGACCCCAGCTGAGAATGGCATCAATACGACTCTGCAGATCAAACGTCAGCTGTTCCACCAGCACGGATGAAATAGCCTGAGCACGGGAGGTTTCCTGAATGTTCAGCAGACCGGATTGTAACTTATGCCCGGCGGCATCCAGTGTATCCTGCAGCTCACGTAAGGTTTGCCCGGTCTCCCGCAGCAATTTCTCACAGTTGTGAATAGCCTGCGTCCAGTTCTGATTTAAAAGATCAGCAATATCGGCTTTTACCTGATTTTGTTGATCATCCATAGCCCTTTGAGTCAGATCGATACGGCTCAGGATCTCTTCAACGGAATATTTCAGACGTGGATAGACTTCGGTATCCCAGGCAGATTCGTCAGTAGCATGCAGCGCTGCGGCATAAGCTTTATCCAGCTCTCCGGCAACCTGTTCCAGCAGCAGTGATAGCTTCACACTGTTGACCTGTTGCTGATCAAGATAAAACTCAATAATGCCGATAGCGAGCCGGGTCAGACGGTATACACTTTCGCCCGCTACCGGATCGGTATTAAAGCGAGAGAGTAGTCGTTGCCGGACCAGTTCATTGATCGCGTTATTAGCACGTACTGTCAGAGTCTCATCCATCAGACCATATAACTGACTTACATAACTAAATGCATCGTGTAGTGTCGCTTCGCTTAATTCCTGCGTTTGCTCATCCCGTGCCATTGAGGAAATAGCGATCAAAAACGCCAGTCGTTCATTACCAAGATGAAGTTCCAGCTGTTCCTGTTTCACCCAACCCACCAGTTCCGGCAGGCTGCGCTCAGGCCTAAGTTGTTGGTTCATTATAGTCTCTTATCAATCACGGCTTACTGGCCAGCAGGTGCATGTAACGCCCAAGATGGACAAACGGTTCCTGCTGACAATAACGTAATTCCATTTCCAGTAAATCGGAAAACTTTTTGTGCTGATCTTCTTTGTGACGCATGTAATCGTGGATCACCCGTACACCGCTGCGGCACAGCAGCGGCATTCCCCACTCCTCCAGCCATTTATAGACATCTGCCGGTGCTTGCGGGTTAGTCGGTGTCAGCTTCTGCTGGCGTTTTTTTACCAGACCAGCACGGATATAGTCAAAATTGCCGACCACCAGACTCTGAAACAGTAACGCATCGCGGTTATAAAACAATAATGAAAACAGCCCGCCCGGTTTCAGATAGTTCAGCAATCCTGCCAGCGTTTGCTTTGGTTCCGCCAGCCATTCAACGACAGCATGGCACAACACAAGATCGAAACTACCATGCACATGAACAGGCAGATCCTGTATTGAGCAATGTACCAGTCTGATACGGTCCGTCAGTTTCTTTTCCGCGATTTGCTCTTTCGCCAGTGCCAGCATATCGGCTGAAAGATCACATAATGTGACATCGTGCCCCAATGCGGCCAGTTTCTGGGCAAAAAACCCAAAACCACCACCGGCATCCAGAATCCTCAGTGGCCGATCACCAAGTTGTGCCAGTCCCTGCTCCAGATCACGCCAGACAACAGCTGTACGTATTTTCCCTTTGCTGGTGGCATAAATGTTCTGTGCAAATTTTTCTGACAGCCCGTCAAATGAGTGATCCGACATATACGAATGTTCTGCTGTAACTAATAAAAAAGGCCGCTATTCTGTCACAAGCAGTGAAAACGGGGAATTTTGATCGTCAAATCGGGATGAATATATGATTTTTATGCTTAAAAAATGGCTCGGACTATTTCTGATGCCGCTGCCATTTTGCGCTTTGCTACTGTGTACCGGGTTATTACTGCTATGGCTGACCCGCTGGCAGAAAAGTGGCAAATTGCTGGTCTCGGTTGCCACGCTATTACTGGTGACCTTCTCACTACGCCCGGTCAGTGTCGGCTTGAACCGTCCTCTGGAGCAGCTTTATCCTCCTTTCCCGGAAGGACAAACCGTTGACTTCATTATTGTGCTGGGTCACGGCCATGTATCTGACCCATCGGTTCCGCTTAACAGTCAGCTAACTGAAGCGGCTTCAGCGCGCATACAGGAAGCATTACGCATCAAGCGACTAAATCCAAAGGCACATATGATTTTCTCCGGCAGCATTGCCGGTGATCCGGTATCAGGCGCGCAGATGTATGCCCGGGTGGCCGAAGCGAATGGCATATCCCGTAACGATATGACCTTGATTGAAAACGCCAGAGATACCGAAGAGGAAGTTGCGCTGGATAGCCAGCTGATCAGTAATCATCCCACAGCGCTGGTAACCTCGGCATCGCATATGCCTCGCGCTATGAGCTTATTCAGAGATACCGCAGCAAATGTCATTCCGGCACCGGCTCAGTATGTCGGACGCCTGGTTCAGGGGGATATTCCACTATATGGGTATTTACCATCCGGTCGTTATCTGATGTACTCTGAAATGGCACTGCACGAATGGATTGGAACGCTGTGGAATCGCATTCGTAACTGACTTGTTAATTATCCGGCGACTTTTTAATCGCTTTCGTTACATGAAGGTGAAGTTTCTGCTAACAACAAGTAAGAAGAATAAAAATTTACTGGCAGTAACAAAATGGCGTCTATTCGTCAGGCGTCACTCCTTCTATAATGCGGTGCAAATACTTATAACCATCAACAATTCTGAGGATACAGCGAAATGAGACAACCACTGATCATGGGTAACTGGAAACTGAACGGTACTAAAGCTTCTGTTGAAGCGCTGATCAACGGCCTGAAAGCGCCGGCAGCTGCTGCAGCAAATGTTGAAGTGGCTGTTTGCCCTTCCGTTATCTTCCTGGGTCAAGTTGAACAGCTGACTGCCGGTTCTGCGATCAAATTCGGTTCACAAGATGCTGACCTGCACACTGCTGGCGCTTTCACCGGTGAAAACTCTCCGGTTATGCTGAAAGAATTCGGCTGTAAATACGCTCTGGTTGGTCACAGCGAACGTCGTACTCTGCACGCAGAAACTGACGCTGTTGTTGCTGCAAAATACGTTGCAATTCAGGCTGCTGGCCTGATCCCTGTTCTGTGCATTGGTGAAACTCTGGAACAGTTCGAAGCAAACGAAACTAATGCTGTTGTTGAAGCTCAGCTGAAAGCTGTTATCGACGTTGCTGGTATCGAATCTTTTGCTAACGCAGTTGTTGCTTACGAACCAGTATGGGCTATCGGTACCGGTAAAACTGCTACTCCTGAAATCGCTCAGACTGTACACGCTCACATCCGTGCTTACCTGGCTGGTTTCAACGCTGCCGTTGCTGCTAAAGTACAGGTTCTGTACGGTGGTTCCATGAACGCTGCAAACGCTGCTGAACTGCTGGCTCAGACTGACATCGACGGTGGTCTGATTGGTGGCGCATCTCTGAAAGTAGAAGATTTCTCTACTATCATCGCTGCTGCAGCTAAGTAATATTTTTTACAAGGCATCCCGATAAGGGGTGCCTTGTTCTGTATTACACAGTCTGGATATGGACTAGGGTGACTATCGAGACAGCTGATATAATCATAAATACAGGCTATGTGTAGTACGTAACTCAAGAATTTGTTTTTTGTATTTCATATGTAGAGGCACACTATGATCAAGAAAATTGGTGTTTTAACCAGTGGTGGTGATGCACCAGGTATGAACGCGGCGATCCGTTCTGTAATTCGTGCTGCGCTGGCCAAAGGTATCGAGGTTTATGGTATTCACGACGGCTATCTGGGCCTGCATCGTGACCGTATCGAAAAGCTGGAGCGCCGTAGCGTTTCAGACATCATTAACCGTGGTGGCACCATGCTGGGTTCTGCTCGTTTCCCTGCTTTCAAAGAAGAAAGTGTACGCCGCGAAGCGATTGCAAACCTGAACAAACACGGCATCGAAGCACTGGTTGTTATCGGTGGTGACGGTTCTTACATGGGCGCCAAGAAACTGACTGAAATGGGTTACCCATGTATCGGTCTGCCAGGCACTATCGACAACGATATCGCTGGTACTGATTTCACTATCGGTTTTGATACCGCACTGAACGTCGTCATGGAAGCGATTGACCGTCTGCGTGATACCTCTACTTCCCACAAACGTATTTCTGTGGTTGAAGTTATGGGCCGTCACTGTGGCGACCTGGCAATGGCAGCTGCTGTTGCTGGTGGTGCAGAATTCGTTATCGTGCCGGAAAAAGGCTTCAAGAAAGAAGACCTGCTGGCAAACATCGATGAAGGTATTGCAAGCGGCAAACGTCATGCAATCATCACTATTTGTGAACACGTTACCGATGTTAACGCGCTGGCAAATCTGATTGAGCTGCATACCGGTCTGGAAACCCGCGCGACTATCCTGGGTCATATTCAACGTGGTGGTTCGCCAACCGCTCGTGATCGTATCCTGGCCAGCCGTATGGGTGCCTACGCCGTTGATCTGCTGATCGAAGGTCAGGGTGGTCGTTGTATCGGTCTGCAGAGAAATGAACTGGTACACCACGACATCATCGACTGTATCGAGAACATGAAGCGTCCGTTCAACGAAGAACTGTATAATCTGACTAAAATTCTGTTTTAATCAGCTATCTGCTCCGAATGAAGCCTTCCTCTCCGGAAGGCTTTTTTATGCCTGCTGTCTGGCCAGATCGACAACCCGATCAAACATCTTCTGCAACAGTACAGGCACACTATCTGCCCCTCTCTGCATGGCTTCTTCTATTACGGCCAGCGCCATGCCCGGTTTTGAACGGCGCGATACAGCCCGGTCGATGATTTTGTTAACCGGCAAATTACGCATATCCCTGAGCGCGGCTTCACGGCGATATACATCTTCAAACCCATGCGCATACAGGAAATGTTCAATATCTCGGTTTGGTAACAGGGTCAGACCACCACCACTACGCTCACTGCGCTGATGTTCTTCCGTTAATAAGCGTCTGGCGCCATGAATATAACGAACCCCCGCTTCATCACCATCTGCCAGCATATGCCAGTTAATGCCCAGATCGTTTGCCAGCTTGATTAATGGACTATACCCGCATTGTGCATATTCGATAATACGCACCCCTTCGCCCGGAAGATGATAGCCGCATAACAGAGCCAGTTCGGATAACAACCACAGCTCGGTTTCTCCTTCCACCAATAACCAGCAGCGGGCAAACAGCGACATAGGGCGGTTAATACGAACGTGAAAGGTTATTTTGCGTAAGTCATCGGCCGAGAACCTGTTTTCATCCATCAGATAACTGCGGGTCGTGTTATTGATGCGAACCAGACGGCGGATCTGACCTAATGGCAACGTTGCCAACAGATCACCAGAGTTGGTAGTCAGAATTTTCTGCCCCGGAAGTTGCTGAATCAGCCCCCAGGCAATCGACATCATTGTCGGGTGTAAGCGGCTTTCCGGATCTTCCAGAATATAGATAGGTCGGGCCTCACTTTCCAGCTCCCGTCCGGAATGGGCTGCCAGCAGTGCATGGCCGATACGTGACAGCATTTGTTGCATGGTGTCATTATCCATATTCCGCAACAAGTCATGCCAATCGGTTAATCCGTGGAGCACACCTGGCTGATTGATAATATCGCGCTGACTGCGCTTGGTGCGATGCGGCACGTTCATGAAATAACGATCCAGCAGATACTCTGCCGCATGAACCCCTTCGGTTATGTGCTGCTGCCGCTCAGGTGTACAGTCCTGCAAAAGGTCTGATATATCTTCTACGAACTCGTCAGTGTCCGTTGTTGGCCCGGATAAACCACTGATTGAGCGAGAATCACGCAAACGCAATACCGGATTCATTGAACTTAACAGACGAACCAGTTCATCACTGTTATCGCCCAGTACCCTGGTACCATGCGCATCTTCGAAATAGTGTTCAGAGGTAACACCATCAGCATGCAGACGGGCTTTAGCGATGTAATGGATACGGTGAAACATATCCAGATGATGATGGGTCCATACCGCGGATAAGCGGTTAAGACGATGTGAATGCTGACTGATACCCGGACGATGCTCACGGAATGTCAGACAAATGGTAAGTTCCTGCTCATTGGCACCATCACAGGCGGCGCGGTAAAAATCTTCCGCAACAAATTGATAGGGTAATGCATCATGCCCCATGAGACTCCAGAGCGCCCGCAGCAGACTGCTCTTACCCCAGGCATTTTCCCCGATCAACGCGGTAGTCTGTCCTAACCTGACAGATAGCCTGGAGATACCACGGAATCCCGTTATATCGATTTGTTCCAGAAACATAAGGCATTACCAGCGTTTATTTTTAAATATAACTGACTGATAGCAAAGCCGCCTTCTGTTCTGCAAGAACAACCTTAATTATCTTTCGCTGACCTTGACAGGCATCAAGTTCGGTTGGTTCACTGGCGATAATTCGTACTGCCACAAACTAAACCACATATGGCGCTGGCGAATCTTTTTACGACGTAATTTCATAGGCACTCTCCTTGGTTACCTAATAGAGAGTGCCCGTAACAGATGACAAAATGATGACTAACAATTAACCAGCATAATGTTGCCAAAGCAGTCTGGCCGACATAATCAAAGACATCGTCACCAGTAAGGGACGAATAATCTTACTCCCCTTACTCACCACCATTTTTGAACCAAGACGGGCACCGATAAACTGCCCTACACCCATAATGATGCCCACTTGCCAGAGAATTTTTCCACCCAGCATAAAGAAAATGAGTGAAGCAATGTTCGAGGTGAAATTAAGCAATTTGCTATACGCGGTTGCCTTGGAAAGATTAAACCCTGCGAGAGCAACAAATGCGATAGCAAAGAATGAGCCGGTGCCGGGACCAAAGAAGCCATCATAAAACCCGACACCTAACCCAACTAATAAAGAAAACAGAGAAAAATTGATCCGTTGCTGGCGATCTTCTTCACCAATGCGGGGGGAAAAGATGAAATACAGCGCAAAGCCTATCAGCATGAAAGGAATGGCTTGTTTTAATGCCGAAGGGTCAATCTGCTGAACCAGCAAGGTACCTAGTGCACTGCCGATAAAGGTAAAAAAGATGCCATTTCTGATCAGTTTCAGATCGATGTAACCACGGCGCAAGAAATAGAACGTGGCAGAAAAACTGCCAAAGCTGCTTTGTAGTTTATTGGTAGCCAACGCTTGTGCAGGTGAAATGCCCACACTCAGCAATGCCGGCACCGTTAATAAACCACCGCCACCAGCAATTGAATCGATAAAGCCAGCAGCAACGCCGCAGATGGCCAGCAAGATCAGGGTTGAAAGCTCTAATTCCATGATAATTATGATAGATGTGAAATGGTGATCATAATCACACAATTAAATCGCTATTTCTATTGCTGCTGATTTGCTATTTCAGTATTCATCTCCTAATCTGTCGGCCTGATTTTATTCGGTAGAAAATCTCGTATATGACTCAATTTCAATCCAAAGATCCGCTGCATGGCGTAACACTGGAGCGCATCGTTACGGAACTGGTTGAACATTACGGTTGGGATGTATTAGGCCAGCGTATTGATATCAACTGTTTCCAAAACGAGCCGAGTATTAAATCCAGTCTTAAATTCCTGCGACGGACACCATGGGCCCGGGCTAAAGTCGAAGAACTGTATGTGATAACGAAAAGTTCTCCCTGGGCTAAAAAAGCGCCGTCCGGAGAGTAAATCATCATGTCTGATTTAATGTATCTCAGTGGTTATCCGGAGCAACTACAGCAGCAGGTACGGCAGCTGATCCAAAAGCAGCAGTTGGGCACCTGGTTGGAAAAGCGCTATCCGGAAAAACACACGATACAGAGCGACTCGGCGTTATTTGATTATGTGACTGAGCTGAAAAACCGTTATATGCGGAATGTGTCCGCTATCAGCAAGGTTCGCTATGACAGCAAGTTATCGATAGTACATCATGCCCTGGGGCTGAATGTGCGCAAGGCCCAGTTACAGGGTAACAAGATCAAACGAAAGCATGACATCATCATTGCCAGCGTGTTCCGGGAAGCATCGCCGGAATTCTTGCGCATGATTGCGGTTCATGAACTGGCGCACCTGAAAGAAACACAGCACGATAAAGCGTTTTATCAGTTATGCGAGTATATGGAACCCTCTTACCACCAGCTGGAATTTGATTTCCGGATGTTCATGACTCACAGAGAGCTTATGAAGAAGAGTCAAAATACAGAAAGCTGAATTTTCCGCTACAATACACAATCGTTATCATCCACTGAATTTGGAACTTAAAAATGACCGACCATACTGAACTGCATATTCCGGAAAAATTTATCACTGAAGTGAAAGACAGCGGTGTTTTGTGGGGGCTGCAGGTTGAAGATGAATGGGTGGTTTGCGACTCCTCTGATGACGATGCGGTCGATGTAATGCCTTTGTGGTCATCTGAACGTGCCGCGAAACTGTTGTGCTGTGATGAATGGAAAGATTATGAACCGGCAGCCATCCCTCTGGATGAGTTTTATGATGAGTGGGTTAACGAGTTGCATGCTGACGGTGTACTGATTGGTGTGGAATGGGATGAAACACTGAGCGGTGCGGAAGTAGAAGTGATGGATTTCGCCCGGGCATTATCTCATTTCGAATAATGGCTGAAAGCACGGGGGGATTTCCTTCCCCTCGTGTGCTATCCCGCATTAAAGACTCTCCGGAACCTGTTCTCTTGCTGTCACGGCCACTTTTTCCGGCAACTGACTGATCACAACCCCGATAAACACAGCACCACACGCGACACACTGCCAGAAGTTTAACCGCTCATTCAATAGCCAGAATGCCAGTAATAAAGTAAACACCGGGATCAGATTAATGTAAGCAGTGGCCAGTGATACTGCTACTTTACTGATTGCCCAGTTATACAGCCAGTAAGCACCGATGGTTACTATTGTTGCCAGATAGATCAGGCTTCCCCACTGGAGCAGAGAAACATCGGCCGGCATTGCATGCTGTAATGCTAACGGTCCGAAAAAAAGACTACCGACAAAAGCCTGAAATGCCGTTAATACCAGAACGGAATAGCGGGATGATAGTCTGCGGATTGAAATTGAATAAACCGCACCACACAACATCGCCATAAACTCTAATGAATTACCCAATAATGGATTACTGGCTTGTTCATCACTCTGACCTGCCATACTCAATGCGGTACACCCCAGAATTGCGATAACAAAGCCGAGAATTTGTGGTTTTCCGATCCGTTCTTTCAATACAAGGAATGCGGCGATCGAGGCCAGAAGCGGTAATGTTGCTGTAATAACGCCCGCCTGCCCGGCGGTTGTATATTGTAGTGCAGAAGTCTCAAATAAAAAGTAGAGACAGGGTTCCGCAATTCCCATGATCACCAGCCAGCGCCAATCGCCGGCCTGATAACGAAATTGTAAAAGTTTCCGGCCGAAGAATAAAAAACAGCCGCTGGCAATCAGCATACGGATGAAAACAATCTGCGTGGGATGAAAGAAATCCAGCAGATATTTTAACGAGATAAATGCACTGGACCAAAGCAGCATGGCAATAGTAAGTGCCAGCATTGGAAGGACGCCCAAAATTACCTCCTGGATATGGGGCTAAAGAGAGCAAAGTCTAGCCGTTCGGTATACTAATATCCAGAAACCCTTCGGTTTAACGGTTGTTAAGCTTCGTACATACGAAGATAATATGCGGCGCTTGCAAGCTGAGGTATGTATCATGTTGGAATACCTGTTACTTTTAATTAGTACGGTTCTGGTTAACAATTTTGTTCTGGTTAAGTTTTTAGGATTATGCCCGTTTATGGGGGTATCCAAAAAAATTGAGCCTGCCGTAGGTATGGGTCTGGCAACCACATTCGTGCTGACTCTGACATCCGCTTTCGCATATCTGGTGCAGCATTATTTGCTGGTACCGCTTGCTGCAGAATCTCTCAGTACACTGGCTTTTATTTTGGTTATCGCTGTCGTTGTTCAGTTTACTGAAATGGTGATCCATAAAAGTGCCCCGGATCTCTATCGTATTTTGGGGATCTACCTGCCATTAATCACCACCAACTGTATTGTGCTTGGCCTGGCTCTTCTGAATATCACCATGCAGCATAATTTCATGCAGAGCGTGGTTTATGGTTTTGGCGGTGGTTTAGGCTTTATGCTGGTGTTGATTCTGTTTGCCAGTTTACGTGAACGACTGGCCGCCGCAGATGTCCCCGCGCCGTTTCAGGGTATTGCAATTGGGATGGTTACCGCCGGACTGATGTCACTGGCATTTCTTGGTTTTACCGGCCTGATTAAGCTCTAATATATGAACCATATCTTACTGATTATTCTTATCTTTGCTGCACTGGCACTCATTTTCGGGTTGCTGCTGGGCTTTGCTGCGATCCACTTTAAAGTGGAATCCGATCCGATTGTGGATCAGCTGGATGCTTTATTACCGCAAACACAATGTGGTCAATGTGGCTATCCGGGATGTCGCCCTTATGCAGAGGCGATTGCCAATGGTGACAGTATCAATAAATGTGTTCCGGGTGGTGCGCAGACTATTCAGAATATTGCCGATCTAATGGGGGTTGAACCGCCATCGGATGATAATGAATTGCTGATGGCGCCGCCAAAACGAGTGGCATTTATTCACGAGAATCTCTGTATCGGCTGTACCAAATGCATTCAGGCTTGTCCTGTCGATGCCATTATTGGTGCGCCCAAACTGATGCATACCATTTTACGCAGTGAATGCACCGGTTGTGATTTATGCGTCGACCCCTGCCCGACTAATTGTATTGAAATGATTGAATTACCCGCCACGCCTGATCGCTGGAAGTGGGATGTTGAAACAATTCCGGTGAGAATGGTGCAATGAGTATTATCAATATCATCAGCAAAATCCGTAAGGGCAAGATCTGGGACTTCCATGGTGGCCTGCATCCGGATGAGCATAAGCGTGAATCAAGTGAAACACCGTTGGTCGATGCCGGCATCCCCCCTTTTCTGGTTATTCCGATCAAACAACATAGCGGCAGAATCGGACGTTTGCTGGTTAAAGTGGGTGAACGTGTATTAGCCGGGCAGCAACTGACTGCCAGTGATCATCCAATGGAAGTGCCGGTGCATGCCAGCACTTCCGGAGTTATTACCGCGATTGAGCTGCACACCGTCGCGCATCCATCCGGATTAAGTGAACCTTGTATTCACATTAAGCCTGATGGTCTTGATCAATGGCGTGAATGTGAGCCGTGGCCTGATTTCCACCAGTATGATTCGATTCAACTCTTTGAGCGTATCCGACAGGCAGGTATTGCAGGCCTTGGTGGTGCCGGTTTTCCTACTTACGCCAAATTAAGTGTTGCGCGTGAAAAAGCCGAGATTGTGATTATCAACGGTGCTGAATGTGAGCCTTACATTACAGCAGATGACCGTCTGATGCGTGAGCATGCAAGAGAGATCCTGGAAGGTATTGAGATCATCAAGCATATTCTGCGTCCGACTATTACCATTATTGCCATTGAAGATAATAAACCAGAGGCTATTTCTGCTTTTCTGCTCAACCCCTTGCCTGATGATGTGATTGTGCGTGTTATCCCGACGAAATATCCGTCAGGAAGTGCTCGTCAGCTGATCGAAATCCTGACGGGAAGACAAGTTCCGTCTGGCGGTCGTTCACTGTCAATGGGTGTCGTCATGGTTAATGTGGGTACAACCTACGCAATCCGGCAAGCCATCATCGAAGATGAACCGCTGGTCCGCCGGGTTGTTACATTAACCGGCACACAATTTAAAAAACCCGGTAATGCCTGGGTACGTTTAGGTTCTTCCGTTCGCTGGTTACTGGCTCAGTTCTCATTGATCCCGGAGCCGCGTCAGCGCGTGATCATGGGTGGCTCAATGATGGGCTTTACCCTGCCGCATGCTGATGTGCCGGTAGTCAAAATCACCAACTGTCTGCTGGCGCCCAGTGTGGCTGAGTTGCCGCCGCGTGACGATGAAATGAACTGCATTCGTTGCAGTAAATGTGCGGAAGTGTGCCCGGTAAAACTGCTGCCACAACAGCTCTATTGGTACAGCAAAGCCGGTGACCACGAGAATGCTGAAAAATACAATTTATCTGATTGTATTGAATGTGGTGCCTGCGCATGGGTATGTCCGAGCAATATTCCGCTGGTACATTACTACCGTCAGGAAAAAGCGGAAATCCAGCATCTTCGGGAAGAAGCCGCTCAAGCCGAACGAGCAAAATTACGCTTTGAAGCAAAGAAACTACGTCTGGAAGAAGAACGCCGGGCCCGTGAGGCGCATGTTCCGCCTGTAGCGGCACGTCCGCTATCGTCAGCGGAGGCAGATCCTGTTGCTGCAGCCATTATGCGACTTAAGGCCCAGCAGAATAAAACTGCCCCGGCCGATGCAGATATGCGGTCAGAACGGGAAGCCCGTAAAGCTCAGGCTATACAGCACCAGACTGAAAAAGCACACCTCCCGGCGGCAACAGGTACAGCTGTTCCTGCCGATGATGCCCGCAAAGCCGCAGTGGCTGCAGCTTTAGCCAGAGCCAAAGCGCGTAAAGCAGAAATTGCTGCTGGTGAATCTGCCTCTGTATCAGCAAATGCCGATGCTCCGACTGCATCCGCTGATGCTGAAAGTATCAAGAAGGCGGCTGTGGCGGCGGCGATCGCCAGAGTGAAAGCCAAAAAAGCAGAATCTGAGCAATCCGCGGAAGCCGCTAAGTCTGACACAACGGTGACGCCGGATGATCCGGATGCTGCCAGAAAGGCCGCTGTCGCTGCAGCGATTGCGAGAGCCAAAGCGAAGAAATTGCAGGCAGAGCAGCCTGTCGCTACTTCAGCAGAAATATCAGCCGAACCTGCAGATCCCGAAGCAGCAAAGAAAGCAGCTGTGGCCGCCGCGATTGCCAGAGTAAAGGCAAAGAAAGCGCAGGCTGAAGCTGAGGCCGCCCAGAACAAAGAACAACAGGAATAAGTTTCATGTCATTTGCGATTGCCGTTTCACCACATGGTCATAGCCAGAAAAGCACTAGCAGTGTTATGCGACTGACACTGCTGGCGTTAGTTCCGGGTATTGCTGCGCAATGCTACCTGTTCGGCTGGGGCGTATTATTTCAGCTTGGGCTGGCCATCTTGACCGCGCTTGTGTCTGAAGCTGTCATTCTGCGCATGCGGAATTATGTTGTATCCGCGTCGTTGAAAGACAGCAGTGCCCTGCTGACTGCAGCACTGATCGCCGTTGCAATCCCGCCATTACTACCCTGGTGGATGGTAGTGTTAGCTACTGCATTCGCCATCATTATTGCCAAGCAATTGTATGGTGGTCTTGGCCAGAATCCATTTAATCCGGCCATGGTCGGTTACGTCCTGTTACTGGTCTCTTTCCCGGCCCCAATGACAAACTGGATGGCACCTCAGGCTGTGACCGCACAACTGCTGTCTCCGGCCGAAACCGCTGCGGTTATCTTTCAGGGTAAAACCAGTGAAGGACTGACAAATTATCAACTAAAAACGCTGGTTGATGGATCCACAATGGCAACACCACTGGATCATCTGAAAACCGAATCAAAACGCGGACATTCAGTTGATACTCTGGTTACTTCCGCGAATTTTACGGCAGTTAGTCATGAGGGCTGGCGCTGGATTAATCTGAGCTTTCTGGCTGGTGGCATTTTGTTATTTATGCTGCGACTTATCCCATGGCAGACACCCGTTGCCATGCTCGGTACGCTCGCTGCGGCCAGTGCGCTGGCGCATTATCTGGCGCCGGCTCAATTTGCTATGCCGGAAATCGAGTTACTGAGTGGTGCAACAATGCTGGGGGCTTTCTTTATCATTACTGATCCGGTAACCAGCAGCACAACGTCCCGGGGGCGCCTTGTTTTTGGTGCATTGGTCGGGGGATTAGTCTTTATTATCCGCCATTTTGGTGGCTATCCGGATGGTGTGGCGTTCTCGGTATTGCTTTGTAATATTCTGGTGCCATTGATCGACAAATACAGCCAGTCACGCGTTTACGGACACTAATCATGCTGAAATCGATGCAAAAAAATGGCCTGCGGTTAAGCTTCTTTGCTTTGATCTGTACCGGTGCCATTGTTTTTACTGATTACAAAACACACGATGTCATTGCCGCACAACAACAATCCCAGCAACAACAAATTCTGGGCAGCATGCTGCCAACTGGCTCGTACGATCATGACTTAAATCAGGAATGTCGGTTACTGACCTCTGATTATCTGGGAAACAGCCGTTCTCATCCGGTTTATTTGGCTCGTAAAAATGGCGCCATTACGGGCTATATTATTGAATCAGTTGCTCCTGATGGTTATAGCGGTTCTATCCGTTTACTGACCGGCGTAAGCACAGATGCTGAAATTCAGCGGGTAGAAGTACTTGAACATCATGAAACGCCGGGCTTAGGCGATAAAATTGAACGCAGTAAAAACAGCTGGATAGACGGGTTTAATCACCAGAAATTACCGGTTGAAAATGACGCACTGTGGGCGGTAAAAAAAGATGGCGGACAATTTGATAGTTTTACCGGTGCCACCATCACCCCGCGGGCGATTGTTAAACAGTTGAAAAATGTTTTATTGCTGGTGCAGCAGCATCCTGAACTCATTGAACAGGCCCCGGCCTGTGAGGCGAAATAATGGAATCTTCACCGAAAGGGTGTCATGACCTCTCCCCGCAGCAAAAGGTCAGCGGAAACGGTTTTACTGAAATAGCCAAACAAGGTTTATGGAAAAACAATCCAATCCTGGTTCAGGTTCTTGGGCTGTGTCCTACGCTGGCTGTGACTAACTCTGCCGCAAACGCACTGGGTATGGGTATCGCCACTATGCTGGTACTCACACTCTCCAACTTAGGTATTTCTCTATTCCGGCGTTGGATCCCGACGGAGATCCGTATTCCGATCTATGTATTATTGATCGCGGCAATTGTGACCTGCCTGCAACTAGTGATGAATGCCTACGTTTATGAGTTATATAAATCGCTGGGTATCTTTATCGCCTTGATCGTGACCAACTGTATTGTTGCCGGACGAGCTGAAGCATTCGCCAGCCAGAATAGTCCGCTGAAATCTGCATTTGACGGCTTCATGATGGGAATGGGATTCGCTGTTACACTCTTTGTACTGGGTAGTATCCGGGAAATTCTGGGTCAGGGAACATTATTCGCAGGCGCTGACGTTCTGTTCGGTTCATGGGCCTCGGCACTGCGCGTTGATGTTTATCACAGCGACACTACGTTCCTGCTGGCGATTCTGCCGCCGGGCGCATTTCTGGTGCTGGGTTTCCTTATCGCAGCCAAAAATGCCCTGAATGCACGCTTTGCCCGGAGAAAAGCTCCTGTCAGAGCACAGGTTGAACGTGTCCGGGTAACCACTTTCTGATTTATGAATAAAGACAAACGTCGTCAGATCCTTGAGCGCTTGCGGGAAGCCAATCCAAATCCAACGACGGAGCTGGAATACACTTCTCCGTTTGAGCTACTGATTTCCGTTATTTTGTCGGCGCAGGCTACGGATGTCAGTGTCAATAAAGCCACGGCGAAGTTATATCCGGTCGCCAATACCCCTGAAGCCATTCAGGCACTGGGCGTTGATGGGTTGAAGAGCTACATTAAAACGATCGGACTGTATAACGCCAAAGCAGAAAACATCATAAAAACCTGCGCGATCTTGCTGGAAAAACATAACGGCGAAGTACCGGAAAACAGAGCCGCACTGGAAGCGTTACCGGGGGTCGGGCGTAAAACAGCGAATGTGGTGCTGAATACGGCGTTTGACTGGCCAACCATTGCAGTGGATACCCATATATTCCGGGTTGCGAACCGTACGGGTTTTGCACCGGGAAAAGATGTTAACGAAGTCGAAGAGAAATTACTCAGACATGTTCCGGCTGAATTTAAACTGGATGTGCATCACTGGCTGATTTTACATGGTCGCTATACCTGCATAGCCCGCAAGCCGCGTTGTGGTTCTTGTCTGATTGAAGATTTATGTGAATATAAACAGAAAACTGAACCAGAGGAGTGATCCATGCGCATTCTGCATACCATGTTACGTGTTGGTAATTTAGAACGTTCTATTAAGTTTTATACTGAAGTCTTAGGTATGAAATTACTGCGTCAGAGTGACAACGAAGAGTACAAATACTCTCTGGCCTTCGTTGGTTATGGTGAAGAAACGGATGAAGCCGTCATTGAGTTGACTTATAACTGGGGCGTTGAAAGCTATGAGCTGGGTACTGCTTATGGTCACATTGCTCTGGAAGCGGAAGATATTTATGCCACTTGCGATGCACTTCGTGCTGCTGGTGCGAAAATCACCCGTGAACCCGGCCCGGTAAAAGGCGGTACTACGGTTATCGCTTTTGTTGAAGATCCGGATGGTTACAAGATCGAGCTGATTAACAAGAAAGATGCTGGCAAAGGTCTGGGCGCTTAAGCAATATAAGACGGCCTCATGATGAGGCCGTTTTTACAACCAGGCTACCGTCTCATCGTCTCCCATTTTATTCCCCTTACCGGCAACAAAATCAGGTATTCAGGATTATTATTTCAATGGCTATTTATACTGTTCCCCATATAAATAGAAGCCTGTTTTTGCGATAATGTTCCGATTTTTTGGATTTTATGATTGCCTCACTCAAAGAAAGGAGACGTCTGTGCGCAGACAGATTATTCAGGTTGATGAACGCCCGCCGTTGCTTCAATCCATTCCGTTAAGCCTGCAACATTTATTCGCCATGTTCGGCGCATCCGTTCTTGTGCCGATGCTGTTCAAAATCGATCCGGGTACTGTATTGTTATTCAACGGTATTGGTACGTTGATTTACCTGATACTGTGTCAGGGTAAAGTGCCTGCCTATCTGGGTTCCAGTTTTGCATTTCTGTCGCCTGTATTTGCTGTAATGACCACACTTAGCTATGAAGCTGCACTGGGTGGCTTTATTGCTTCTGGTCTTATCTTTATCTCGGTTGCCTTAATTATTAAAACCTTTGGTTATCGCTGGATTGATGTGGTTTTCCCTCCGGCAGCAATGGGCGCTATCGTTGCGATCATCGGTCTGGAGCTGGCACCGGTTGCTGCTGATATGGCCGGATTAACTGCAAAAACTCTGGATGCTTCCACGGTAACAGTTTCTATGTTCACCTTCGGTGTGGTGGTGTTTGGTTCCGTTCTGTTCCGTGGTTTCCTGGGCGTTATCCCGATCCTGATTGCTATTGTTGCCGGTTATTTGCTGGCTCTGTCGATGGGCATGGTGAAGTTTGATGCCGTGAATACCGCATCTGTATTCTCTGTCCCGACGTTTTACACCCCTGTTCTGAACTGGGGCGCCATCATCACTGTTTTACCTGCGGCGTTCGTTGTAATTGCAGAGCATATCGGTCACTTTATCGTGACTGAAAAAATCATCGGCAAAGATCTGAAAAAAGACCCTGGTCTGCATCGTTCGCTGATGGGTGATGGCGTTTCGACTACACTGTCTGGTTTCTTTGGTTCAGTACCCACTACGACCTACGGTGAAAATATCGGTGTAATGGCCATTACCCGCGTTTACAGCGTCTGGGTTATTGGCGGTGCAGCGGTGATTTCTATCGTTATGGCATTCCTGGGTAAATTTACTGCGATCATTGGTAGTATCCCGGTAGCGGTAATGGGCGGTGTTTCCCTGCTGCTGTTCGGTGTTATCGCAGCGTCTGGTATCCGTATACTGGTTGAATCAAAAGTAGATTACAGCAAGCCGAAAAACCTGATCCTGACCTCTATCGTACTGATCGTCGGTTTATCTGGTGCGCATATCGAGGTAGGCACCGTTTCTCTGAAAGGGATGGCACTGGCTACTTTACTTGCGATTGTCGTAAGTCTGCTGTTTAGCCTGTTTGAAAAAATGGGCCTGATGAGCACGCAGGAAATCCGCGAACCTTAATTTTTATAATTCATTCTGAGTTGGTATCTGTTTATGTGCTTGAAAGAACGCTTTCGCGGTTATTACCCGGTTGTGATTGATGTTGAAACTGCCGGGTTTAACCCGAAAACGGACGCATTGCTGGAAATGGCAGCGACAACTTTAAAAATGGATCAGGATGGCTGGTTATCACTGGATCAGACGATTCATTTCCATGTTGAACCTTTTGAAGGTGCCAACATTGAAAAAGCCGCCATTGATTTTAATGGTATTGATCCATTTAATCCGTTACGCGGAGCCGTCAGCGAATACGATGCGTTACATGAGACATTCAAAATCATTCGCAAAGGAATGAAAGCTGAAGGTTGTAATCGTGCCATCGTGGTTGCCCATAATGCGACGTTCGACCATAGCTTTATGATGGCCGCATCGGAACGTGCATCGCTGAAACGGAATCCATTCCATCCATTTGCAACTTTCGATACAGCGGCGCTAGCTGGTCTGGCATTAGGTCAGACTGTGCTGGCCAAAGCATGTCAGACAGCAGCTATTCCATTTGATAATAATGAAGCACATTCTGCGCTGTACGACACCGAGCGCACGGCAGAATTGTTCTGTTATATTGTAAACAAATGGAAATCACTCGGTGGCTGGCCACTGGCGGATTCAGAATGAAATGACTTAAAGCGGGCGATCAGGCCCGCTTTGTTTTAGCAGCGTTAAGTTGTTCAACAAATGCCGAAGTATCATGTACTGTACGTATCGACATAAAGAGCTCTGCTGCTTCCGGATATTGCTGTTTCAGGAAGACCAGCCATTGTTTTAACCGGCTCGGTAAATAATCCGATCGGGGTTGCTGTAATGCCGCGTCAGCATACTGCAGCAATAATCCCATTACTTCTGACCACATCATTGCCGTTGCATTTTTTGCTATTACTGCGCCAAGATTAGGTAATTGCAATGCGCCCCGCCCGACCATCAGATCATTGCAGCCTGTTATCTGCCGGCAACGCATAGCATCTGCCGCATTCCAGATCTCGCCGTTCGCTATCAGCGGAATGTTAATTTTTGGACGTAATGTGTTTATCCATTCCCACTTAATGGCATCGGCTTTGTAACCATCTTCTTTGGTGCGCGCATGAATTGCCAGTTCACCTGCTCCGCCCTGTATTACCGCATCAATGATCTCGTGACATTCATCCGGCGAACTCCAGCCAAGTCTGACTTTGGCAGATAATAGCTGCTCCGCAGGTAAGGCATCACGGACAGTACGCAGGATCCGATAAATACTTTCCGGTTCTTTCAGTAATGCCGCGCCGCCGCATGAGTTATTGACTCTGCGAGCCGGACAGCCAAAGTTGATATCAATACCGGGAGAACCTAATTCTGTCGCTAATACTGCATTTTCAGCCAGCCACTGCGGATGCTGCCCCAGCAGCTGAACTCTTACCGGAGTACCGCTGGTCGTTTTTCCACCATGTAATAATTCCGGACAAAGGCGATACAGCGTCTTACGGGTCAGCAGCTGATCAACCACCCGCACAAATTCGGTGACGCAGAGGTCATAATGGTTAACGGCGGTCAGAATTTCCCGCAGCAAAGAATCCAGCACCCCTTCCATCGGTGCAAGAATGACCCGGCCTGGTGATACGGTCAGTGATGATAATGGTGATG
The DNA here is from genome assembly GCF_000023065.1 of Tolumonas auensis DSM 9187. Taxonomy (NCBI): domain Bacteria; kingdom Pseudomonadati; phylum Pseudomonadota; class Gammaproteobacteria; order Aeromonadales; family Aeromonadaceae; genus Tolumonas; species Tolumonas auensis. The sequence goes on along the minus strand of NC_012691.1, from coordinate 1,592,971 downwards.
ACATGGTGCGACCTCAATATTGCAGGCCGCCATTCTACTTATCTGCCACAAATTCGCCAATTTAATCAGAACGACATCATTCCCGTCCGATCAATTAACGCTCTGCATTTTTCTCTGTAAATAATATTTTTTTCGCCGCCTGACTGACCGCCAGAACTGCCGGATGTGTAATACGACGTTCAACGGATATGGCGTAATACCGGATAAGCGCGTCAGGTATGACACCCAGAACATCGGCACCATATTGTGCTCTGACTTCATCCACCATCACTGACGGCACCGGAAATATCCCGGCACCGGCTTTGCCGAATGCTTTCATCAGCGCACTGTCATCAAATTTACCAATAATATGCGGGTGGATCTGACATTTACTGAACCAGCGATCGAGCAATGCCTGCATCGAGGTTTTATCACCCGGCAATAACATGGGGGCATTATTTAAAGAAGATGGAAATCCCGGAGCATATCGTTCTGCCAGCTCCGGTACCGCACAAAAAGTGACAGAGCAGCGGCCCAGCTCGTGATTATATCCCTTCACTCCCAGCTCAGAGGGTAACGGCTGATCTGCAATCACCAGATCCAGCTTATGAATTGCCAATTCCGCGAATAACCGATCCAGTTTATCTTCATGACAAACAAGGCGTACCGGTACAGGAAGAGAGATAACCGGAGCCAGCAACTGATATGCCAGCGATCTCGGAACCGCATCGGCAATACCAATCCGGAACGACTGTTCACTGCTGTTCACGCCATGACGCAGTAATTGCTCCAGCTCGTTACCGATCTGAAACAGATCATCCGCATGTGATAACGCCATTTTACCGGCCGTTGTCAGCTCGAAGCGTTTTCCGGTTCGGCGGAACAGATCAACGCCCAGGTTTCGTTCAAATTCGGCCAACTGACCACTGATTGTTTGCGGAGTCAGGTGCAGTTTTTCTGCGGTACGGGTAATACTTCCGGTTTTGGCGACATTCCAGAAATAGTAGAGCTGCTTATAGTTCAGCATTGTCATAGCTCCTTGATCAGTTTTTTTCGAATATTACTCAGTAATAATCTGATTTTTTCGATTAACAAACAAGTCTACCATGGCGCCGTCGATACCCTGTCAGCCGTATTTCCAGGAAATGAACAGGCGTATCAGAAAGATGTCCGAATTCAGAGCAAAGGAGCTTGAAGTCGTCTATGCCGGATATTGTAGTGCTTTTTTTTGTGTTCGGATTACTGGCCGGTCTGGTGAAGTCGGAGCTTAAATTACCTTCTGCACTTTATGATTCCTTGTCTGTGTTTTTACTGATAGCTATCGGTCTGAAAGGCGGTCAGGGTCTTGCACAACAATCTGTTTTTTCTCTGGCACCGCAGCTTCTGGCGGTCATTACATTAGGCATTATTCAGACACTGATCGCATTTTCCATTCTCAAGTATTTATGCCGTTTCGACCGGGCTAACGCAGCTGCAACAGCAGCCCACTATGGTTCAGTCAGTGTTGCTACTTTCGCGGTAGGCTCTAACTGGCTGATGACAAAGAACATCGGGTTTGAATCGCAGATGGCGGTCTTTCTGGCGGTGATGGAAATTCCCGCCATCATGGCAGGCATTATTCTGGTCCGCGGTGTTAAAAAAGGCACTGACTGGCGACAACTCGCGCATGAAACCTTTTTCGGCAAAGGCGTCACGTTACTGCTGGGTGGGATGATCATCGGATGGATTGCTGGTCCGGACGGACTTTCATCCATCAAAGGTTTGTTTTTCGACCTCTTCAAAGGTGCACTGGCGCTGTTCCTGATGGAAATGGGGTTGATTGTTGCAAAGCAAGTGGGCGATCTGCGCCGGAATGGCATCGTGATCATCGCATTTGGTATCACGATGCCGCTGATATCAGCGGTACTCGGTATGGCCTGTGGTGTTCTCATCGGATTATCCGCCGGAGGGATTACCTTGCTGGCCGTCCTGGCGGCAAGCGCTTCCTATATTGCGGTTCCGGCAACGATGCGTTTAGCCGTACCGGAAGCAAACCCGGCGCTCTCTTTATCCGCAGTGCTTGGAATCACGTTCCCTTTCAACATTATCATCGGGATCCCCTTATATCACCATTTTGCGCAGATGCTGACCGGAGTGAGTTTATGACAGTACTGACAGAGAAAAGAACATTACTCACCATTATCACTGAGGCAGCAATCGAACAATCCATCCTGCGGGATGCAGAGCAGATGGGAATTACAGGCTATACCGTTTCAGACGCCCGGGGCCGCGGACGACATGGACTGCGCGACGCAGCCTGGGATGAAAAGGCCAATATCAGAATTGATGTGATATGCACCCGCGCACAGGCAGAACAGGTGCTGACGCATATCAAAAAACGTTATTACCCCGATTACGCCATGATGGCCTTTCTTCAGGAAGCAGAAATACTGCTTCCCTGAGATTTTTAATATCCCGCAAAAGTTACCTTAATACCGGAGTAAACATGGATCAGGAAAACAAAACAGCACCGATTATTGGTATTGTGATGGGCTCGAAGTCTGATTGGCCTGTGATGCAGGCTGCCGCCGCCATTCTGGACGAATTTGGTATTCCTTATGAAGCCAAGGTTGTTTCAGCACACCGGACGCCGGATCTGCTTTTTGACTATGCCTCAACCGCCCGGCAAAGAGGATTATCCGCGGTTATTGCCGGTGCCGGTGGTGCCGCACATCTCCCCGGCATGCTGGCAGCCAAGACAACCGTTCCGGTATTAGGTGTTCCTGTTCCGTCCAAATATCTGAAGGGGATGGATTCGCTGTTATCTATCGTTCAAATGCCGAAAGGCATTCCGGTTGCCACATTTGCGATCGGCGAAGCCGGCGCGGCCAACGCCGCATTATTTGCCGTCGCCATGATCTCGGCTGGCAATCCGAACTATGCCAAGTCATCGACTGAGCAGCTGACTGCGTATCGCCAACGTCAGCATGACATGGTGATGGAAATGAGCCTTGAGCCGGAGAACGCTGAATGATCCTGCCTCCAGCAACAATTGGTGTTTTAGGTGGCGGCCAGTTAGGTCGCTACTTTGTTCTGGCTGCACATAAACTGGGTTACCGCGTACTGGTGCTTGATCCTGATAAACAAAGCGTGGCAGGACAAATTGCCGATGAACACATCATCGCTGCTTATGATGATGTTAATGCCTTAAATTATATGGCGACAATCTGCGCCGCAGTGACCACCGAGTTCGAGAATATTCCGGCTGATACACTGGATTATCTGGCGGGTCATATTCCTGTCCGGCCAGATGCAGCAGCAGTGCGGATCTGCCAGAACCGAAGTCGTGAAAAAAGCTTTCTGCAGGCACATGACATTCCGCATGCTGCCAGCCTGAACATTACCACTGAACAGGACATCCTGATGTCACCGGCCAGCATCTATCCGGGCATCATCAAGCTCGCCAGCTCGGGATATGACGGTAAAGGTCAGCAGATTGTAGAAAATAAATCTGAAGCATTAGCCGCATTTAACCAGTTCAATTCACAACCCTGTGTACTGGAAAAAAAATTGGACCTGGATTACGAAGTTTCGGTTGTTCTGGCCCGGGATGACTGCGGAAATATAGAATTTTTCCCTGTTGCGCAAAATGTGCATAAGCACGGTATCCTTGATGTATCCGTTATGCCGGCACCGGCATTCCCCGATCATTTAAGAGTAGAAGCAGAAAGCATTGCCAGACTGATCGCCGGGAAAATGGATTATATCGGCACGATGGCAGTGGAATTTTTTGTAGCCGGTGGCCAATTGCTGGTGAATGAAATTGCGCCCAGACCGCATAATTCAGGACATGCAACCATAGACGCCTGTTATACCTCGCAATTTGAACAGCAGGTTCGGGCTCTGTGCGGTTTGCCGTTAGGCGATAGCCGGGCGCACTCATCCGCGATCATGATCAATATTCTCGGCGATCACTGGTATCAGGGTTCCGACGGACAGACAAAAACACCAGACTGGCAGGCATTACTCTCCATTCCGGCACTGAAACTCCATTTATATGGGAAAGAGGAACCCCGCCCGGGCAGAAAAATGGGGCATTTGACGATCCTCACTGAGCAATCCGGGAATTGGGATCTGATGGCCGCAAATGTACGGCAGAAATTGTCTGCATAGACAGGAAAGAAAAAGGACAAGCATTGGCTTGTCCTTTCAGCAGAACTAAAAAATACTGGAATTAATCAGCCCGTTGCTGACAATCCAGTGTTTTATCATCCCAATGGATAGTCGCGGCCTGTTTACGTTCTTCGACGATCAGCTCATGTGAGGTGTATTTCACACCCCGACTGAGTGGACCCATAAACGCTTCACGGTATTGATCATTATTCTTCACAATGACCGCAGGCAGTGAGGTTGCATAAAACGTCAGCCAGACATCCTGTTTGTCAGCACCGCACTGATAATGGATTGGACCTTCCTGCGGAACAAGCCCGAACTGTGATTGCAGTTCAGACAATCGTTCCATATAGGAAAGCTCCAGACACATTTTCAGGTCTTTATCTTGCATACAGTTATCATGACGAGTCAGCCATGACTGCTGATCTTTCTGCAAATCAAACTGCGGATACTGAGCCTGTTTGGACGGTAATTCCTGCATCAGCTGACGGATTTTACCGTCCAGCGAAGTCAGAATTGGCCGCTCACAAAAAGCCGACAGAAGCGGAACTGTAACATCGTTACAGTTCGGTTTCTTATCCATCGTCTGTTTGGTGATGGCGTATTTCGCCATCACTTCAGGTGTCACCAGTGACGGTTTTGCTGGCACATTCTTTTCGCCAGAGTCTGTTGCAGCTACAGAGACCGTCTGAATTCCACTAAACAGCGTAGCTGCTAACCAGAATTTCCATGCGTTCATGTACTACGTCCTCTCTCTGACTTTATTCAGCTGATGTTTCTTCAGATGAATCAACATCACCTTCAGCGTCTGACTCGTCGCCTTCCGGTTCTGCAACACGTTCCAGGCTAACCAGTTTCTCATCTTCCGCAGTACGGATCAGACGAACACCGGCGGTGTTACGGCCAATCAATCCAACTTCTGAGACACGGGTACGAACCAGTGTGCCAGCGTTGGTGATCAGCATGATTTCATCTGATTCATCAACCTGAATCGCACCGACCACCTTACCGTTACGCTCAGTCACCTGAATCGAGATCACGCCCAATGTTGCACGGCTCTTCACCGGATATTCCGCCAGATCAGTACGCTTACCGTAACCATTTTCGGTTGCAGTCAGGATAGCACCGCCATTCTGAGGAACGATCAGCGAAACGACTTTATCCGTTTCACCCAGTTTCATACCACGAACACCCGTTGCGGTACGACCCATGGAACGAACATCACTTTCGTTGAACCGGACAACTTTACCGGCATCAGAGAACAGCATAATTTCGCTGTTACCATCAGTGATGGCGACACCAATCAGTGAATCACCTTCATTCAGGTTAATAGCACGGATACCTGATGACAACGGACGGGAATAAGCAGACAGTTCTGTCTTTTTCACCGTACCATCACCGGTTGCGAAGAAGACATACTTATCATCATCGTAAGATTTAACCGGCAGAATCGCGGTAATACGTTCGTTTTCATCCAGTGGTAACAGGTTGATAATCGGACGGCCACGTGCGGTACGGCTGGCTTCAGGCAATTGATAAACTTTCAGCCAGTACACTTTACCCTGCGTTGAGAAGCAGAGAATGGTGTCGTGAGTATTCGCCACTAACAGTTGTTCAACGAAATCTTCATCTTTTACTTTCGCCGCGGCTTTACCACGACCACCACGACGCTGCGCTTCGTAGTCAGACAATGGCTGATATTTCACATAGCCTTCGTGCGACAGTGTTACCACCACGTCTTCCGGTGTGATCAGATCTTCCATGTTGATTTCGATGCTGGCGGCCTGAATTTCGGTACGACGTTTATCACCGAACTGAGATTTCACAAATTCCAGTTCTTCACGAATGACTTCCATCAAACGTTCTGGGCTAGCCAAAATACGCAGCAGTTCAGCGATTTCGCCCAACAATTCACGGTATTCATCCAGAATTTTTTCATGTTCCAGACCGGTCAGTTTGTGCAGACGCAGATCCAGAATGGCTTGAGCTTGTTGTTCAGTCAGGAAGTAATGGTCATCACGGATACCGAATTCTGGTTCCAGCCATTCAGGACGTGCCGCATCACCACCAGCACGTTCCAGCATTTCAGCTACAGCACCCAGCGCCCAACCACGGGCAACAAGACCTTGTTTCGCTTCTGCCGGGCTGGAGGAGTTTTTGATCAACTCAATAACCGGGTCGATATTCGCCAGCGCAATCGCCAGACCTTCCAGAATATGTGCACGTTCACGCGCTTTACGTAATTCAAATACGGTACGGCGAGTAACTACTTCACGACGATGGTCGATAAAGGCAGCCAGAATCTCTTTCAGATTCAGTGTTTTTGGTTGGCCATTAACCAGCGCCACCATGTTGATACCGAACACGTTTTGCATCTGTGTGTGCGTGTAGAGATTATTCAGCATAACCTCGGTCAGCTCGCCACGACGCAATTCAATCACCACACGCATACCGTCTTTGTCAGACTCATCGCGCAGCGCAGTAATACCTTCGATTTTTTTATCTTTTACCAGCTCGGCAATTTTTTCTACCAAACGGGCTTTGTTGACGGTATATGGCAACTCAGTGACGATAATGGATTCTTTACCGTTCTTCTCGTCAGTTTCAATTTCAGTACGCGCACGCACATAAATTTTGCCACGACCAGTACGGTACGCATCAAGGATACCGGAACGGCCATTGATGATACCGCCTGTTGGGAAATCAGGACCTGGGATCAGCTGGATCAACTCATCAATCGTTAATTCTGAGTTTTCCATCAGTGCCAGACAACCATCGACGACTTCAGTCAGGTTGTGTGGCGGAATATTGGTCGCCATACCTACCGCAATACCGGACGAACCGTTTACCAGCAGGTTAGGGATCTTCGTTGGCATAACAGCCGGGATTTGCTCTGTGCCGTCATAGTTAGGAACCCAATCGACAGTTTCTTTTTCCAGATCAGCCAGCAGCTCATGAGCGATGCGGTCCATACGGATTTCGGTATAACGCATCGCAGCAGCGGAGTCGCCGTCTACAGAACCGAAGTTACCCTGACCATCGACCAGTGTGTAACGCATGGAGAAATCCTGCGCCATACGAACGATAGTGTCGTATACCGCTGAGTCACCGTGTGGGTGATATTTACCGATCACGTCACCGACGACACGGGCAGATTTCTTATAAGGTTTGTTCCAGTCGTTACTCAACTCGTGCATCGCAAATAAAACACGACGATGCACTGGTTTTAAACCATCCCGCACGTCTGGCAGTGCACGCCCGACGATGACACTCATTGCATAATCGAGATAAGAGTTACGTAACTCGTCTTCGATATTTATCGGGATGATCTCTTTGGCTAGATCGCTCATATAATTATGTATTCCTACTTCAAGCTACTTGAAAGCAATAGTGGCGAATTCTATCACAAATGATGGATTTCCCCAATCGCTGACAGATCACCTGTTTTAAGCTAACTCGTTGGATATAATGCACTGATACCAACCCCAAACTGTCATGAAGGACAGCGCTAAATGAATGTTGATTCTCAGGAAATAGCTAAATTTGAAGCCATTGCCAGTAACTGGTGGGATCCTCACGGTGATTTCAAACCATTACACCTGATGAATCCGCTGCGTCTGGAGTGGATTTCCGATCATTGCGAAGGTTTATTTGGCAAACAAGTGCTTGATGTCGGCTGCGGCGGCGGTATTTTAAGCGAAAGCATGGCAAAGCAAGGTGCTCAGGTTTTAGGCATTGATATGGGCCATGAGCCGTTGCAGGTTGCTCGCCTGCATGCGTTAGAACAAAATGTGAAACTCGATTATCAGCGCATCACCGTCGAAGAGCTGGCGGAACAGCGCCCTGCTTCATTTGATGTCGTCACCTGTATGGAAATGCTGGAACATGTGCCTGATCCGGCATCGATTGTTCGCGCTTGCGCCAAATTAGCCAAACCGGGCGGAAAACTTTTTTTCTCAACGATCAACCGCACGAAACAATCCTGGTTACTGATGATTCTGGCGGCAGAACAAGTATTGAAGATCGTTCCTAAAGGCACACACGATCACGCGAAATTTATCCGCCCGGCAGAACTTATCCGCTGCTGTGACAGCGCGGACTTGCTGACCAGGAAGGTAGCGGGTGTGCGCTATAATCCGCTGACTGAACATTTTAAATTGTCAGATGATGTTTCTGTTAACTATCAGATTTTCTGTGAAAAACCACTATGAGCCATTCCCGTTTTTCCGCCGTATTATTTGATCTGGATGGTACGCTGCTCGATACAGCGCCTGATCTGGGAGCAGCCGCTAATTTTGTTTTAGGACAAATCGGTAAAGCACCCTTATCCGATTCAGTGATCAGACAAACCGCTTCGGATGGTGCATTGGCATTGATTAAGGCCGGGTTAACTGACATCGAGCAAACCGAGCATGATCTGGCGGTTTTACGCCAGCAATTGCTGGATTTTTATGCTCAGCATTTGTATGTGGGTACCCGCCCCTATGATGGCATGATCGAGCTGATCAACTGGTTAAACCAAAGCCTGATCCCGTGGGGGGTTGTCACCAATAAACCTGCGTTTCTCACTGAACCGTTACTGGCTCTGGTTAAGGAATTACCGGGCTGTGCAACCACAGTGAGTGCAGATACTTTACCGGTGCGCAAGCCACATCCGGAGCCATTATGGTATGCCTGCGCTCAGATCGGTGTACAGGCAAAAGACTGTTTATATGTCGGCGATCATATCCGGGATATAGAAGCGGGCCGGAATGCCGGCATGAAAACAGCGATAGCAGCCTGGGGCTATATCGCAGAAACTGAGTTACTCTCAGAATGGCAAGCCGATGTGGAAATGTCTGATCCACACAGTTTACTGAAGTGGTTATCCCGCTGAAAATCAGCTTCCTTTTACACTAAACAGCACTTCTCCGGTGCTGTTTATTTTGTACCTTCCTGTGATTTACTGCTAAATTTTTCATCAACCAGTTTTTGTCAAGCTATCGCTTTTATTCTTTATGTTGTATTTTATATACATCATAAGCACTACATATTGTGTTTTTCATAAACAACTACGGGAGTCACCATGACAGCTAGCCTGATGGTCACGAAACGGGATAATCATACCGAAGCACTGGATCTGGATAAAATTCACCGCGTTGTAACCTGGGCGGCGGAAGGCCTGCAAGGTGTATCGGTTTCGCAAGTCGAACTCAGCGCACACATCCAGTTTTATGACGGTATCCGCACTTCTGACATCCATGAGACGTTGATCAAATCTGCCGCCGATCTGATTTCCGAACAAGCGCCAGATTACCAGTATATGGCAGCACGTCTGGCGATGTTCCATCTGCGCAAAAAAGCTTATGGTGGCTTCACACCGCCTTCTCTTTTTGAACAAGTCAAAACACAGGTTGAAGCCGGTCGTTACGACCAGCAACTGCTGACCGATTACAGCAAAGAAGAATTCGATCTGCTGGACGGTTATCTGGCTCACGAGCGCGATATGCATTTCGCTTACGCCGCAGTGAAACAGCTGGAAGGCAAATATCTGCTGCAAAACCGCGTTACCGGTGAGATTTACGAGAGCCCGCAGTTCCTGTATATGCTGGTGGCAGCATGTCTGTTTGCTAATTATCCAAGAACCACGCGTCTGGATTACATCAAACGTTTTTACGATGCAGTTTCTACCTTCAAGATTTCTCTGCCAACACCGATCATGTCTGGCGTGCGTACCCCTACCCGTCAATTCAGCTCCTGTGTACTGATTGAGTGTGGTGACAGTCTGGATTCTATCAACGCGACAGCCTCTTCTATCGTGCGTTATGTTTCCCAGCGTGCCGGTATCGGTATCAACGCAGGCCGGATCCGTGCTCTGGGTAGTGAAATCCGTGGCGGCGAAGCTTTCCATACCGGCTGTATCCCATTTTATAAATATTTCCAGACTGCAGTGAAATGCTGCTCTCAGGGTGGTGTTCGTGGTGGCGCGGCAACTGTGTTCTATCCGTTATGGCATCTGGAAGTTGAATCACTGCTGGTTCTGAAAAATAACCGTGGTGTGGAAGAGAACCGTGTACGTCATATGGACTACGGCGTTCAGATCAACCGTCTGATGTATCAGCGTCTGATCCAGGGCGGTAATATCACCCTGTTCTCGCCTTCTGATGCACCCGGTTTATACGATGCTTTCTTTGCTGATCAGGCTGAGTTTGAGCGTCTGTATCTGCAATATGAGAAAGATCCGGCTATTCGCAAACGTCAGATGAAAGCAGTAGAGCTGTTCTCGCTGTTAATGCAGGAACGTGCCGGTACCGGTCGTATCTATATTCAGAACGTAGATCATTGCAATACGCACAGCCCGTTTGACCCTGCAGTAGCACCGGTTCGTCAGAGCAACCTCTGTCTGGAAATCGCTCTGCCAACCAAACCGCTGGATCATTATCTGGATGAGAATGGCGAGATCGCCCTGTGTACACTGTCTGCCTTTAACCTGGGTGCCATTGAATCACTGGATGAGCTGGAACCGCTGGCCGAGCTGGCCGTTCGTGCTCTGGATGCACTGCTGGATTATCAGGATTATCCGATTCCTGCTGCTAAAAATGGCGCAATGTGGCGTCGTCCGCTGGGCATTGGTGTTATCAACTATGCTTATTATCTGGCGAAAAATGGTGTGCGTTACTCTGATGGCTCAGCGCTTGGCCTGACGCACCGTACTTTTGAAGCGATCCAGTATTATCTGCTGAAAGCGTCTGTAAAACTGGCGAAGGAATTCGGTGCATGCCCACGTTTCAATGAAACCACGTATGCTCAGGGTATTCTGCCGATCGATACTTACAAACGTGATCTGGACGATCTGTGCCAGGAACCGTTGCTGTTAGATTGGGACAGTTTGCGTCACGAGATCCGGCAGCATGGTCTGCGTAACTCGACACTGACGGCACTGATGCCATCTGAAACATCCAGTCAGATCGCGAATGCCACTAATGGTATCGAACCACCGCGCGGTCTGATCAGCGTGAAAGCGTCGAAAGATGGCATCCTGCGTCAGGTTGTGCCTGATTACACGGAACTGAAAGATAACTACGAGTTACTGTGGAGCCAGCCAAATAACGATGGTTATCTGCAATTAGTCGGCGTAATGCAGAAGTTTGTCGATCAGGCGATTTCCGCAAATACCAGCTATGATCCGAGCCGGTTTGAAGGCCACAAAGTGCCGATGAAACAACTGCTGAAAGATCTGTTAACCGCCTACAAATACGGTCTGAAAACGCTGTATTACCATAACACCCGGGATGGTGCTGACGATGCACAATTGCAGGTAGCCCAGAGCGATGATTGTTCTGGCGGGGCATGTAAGATTTAAGCAGGTATGGCCTCTCACTGAGAGGCCTTAATACTAGTATACCCAAAGTAATTGGAGTTGCGGCAAGGCGACAAGTGAACGAATCCCCATGAACATAGATAAGCTATGTGATTGGGGTGAGTGAGTGCCGTCAACGACGCTGCAACTTCAAGTACGAAGGGTATAAGCAGGAATAGAATAATGGCGTATAGCACTTTCTCCAAACAACCAAATGATGCCCGCAAAGAACCGATGTTCTTTGGTCAGACCGTCAACGTGGCACGTTATGACCAACAAAAATATGAAGTTTTCGAACGCCTTATCGAGAAACAGCTCTCTTTCTTCTGGCGTCCGGAAGAAGTCGATGTATCCCAGGATCGCATCGACTATCAGACGTTACCGCCACATGAACAGCATATTTTCATCTCGAATCTGAAATATCAGACCCTGCTGGATTCTATTCAGGGTCGTAGTCCGAACGTGGCGTTACTGCCACTGGTTTCTTTACCGGAACTGGAAACCTGGATTGAAACCTGGGCCTTCTCTGAAACCATTCATTCGCGTTCCTACACCCATATCATCCGTAATATCGTGAATGATCCGGCTGTTGTGTTTGATGACATCGTCGTTAATGAACAAATCATCAAACGTGCGGAAGATATTGCCGGTTATTACGACGAACTGATTGAGCTGACGCAATACTGGCAGTTGCTGGGTGAAGGCACACATCAGGTGAATGGTAAAACAGTTGTCGTTTCACGCCGCGAACTGAAAAAGAAACTCTATCTGTGTCTGATGAGCGTTAACGCACTGGAAGCGATCCGTTTCTATGTCAGTTTTGCCTGTTCATTTGCCTTTGCCGAACGGGAACTGATGGAAGGCAATGCCAAGATCATCAAAATGATTGCCCGCGATGAAGCACTGCACCTGACCGGAACGCAGCATATGCTGAACATTCTTCGCGAAGGCAATGATGACCCGGAAATGGCGGAAATTGCCCGCGAACTGCATGATGAGTGTTTCGCTCTGTTCAAAAAAGCAGCCGAACAGGAAAAGGAATGGGCATCTTATCTGTTTAAAGATGGTTCTATGCTGGGCCTGAACAAAGACATTCTTTGCCAGTATGTTGAATTTATTACCAACGTGCGTATGCAGGGCGTGGGTTTACCGCTGGCTTTCGATGCAGATCGTCAGAATCCGCTGCCATGGATCAATACCTGGCTGAATTCTGATAACGTACAGGTAGCACCGCAGGAAGTAGAAATCAGTTCCTATCTGGTAGGCCAGATTGATGCTGAAATCAATACCGGGGATCTTGATGGATTTGAACTGTGAGTTCAGTGAAAATTACCATTAATAATCAGACAGTTCACGGAAACACCCGTGAACTGTTACTTGATCAACTGGAACAGGCGGGTTTTCATCCTGAATACCAGTGCCGCAGCGGTTTATGCGGCGTCTGCCGTTGCCATCTGCTGAAAGGTGAAGTCGCCCAGCTTGATGCTCTGGCCTTAACCGGTAAAAATGAAATCCTGACCTGCCGCACCATCCCCAAATCAGATGTGGAACTGGTTTTTTCTTATCCGATCAGCTGCAGTGAAGAGGCTTGATCCAGGGCACCACAGATAAAGCTGATGCCCTGCCATCAATTATTTTTTCTCTCCAACAGGCACCATAATATGAGCATAAGGTGTGTCTTTCCACATAACGTAAGGACCACCGTTATGAGGATCAGTTGGTAAAGAATTTAAATGATTTTTATTCGGGGTAATAATCATTAAATGCGGGCCTTCTTTAACCCACTGATTATCTGCCGTTTCGCCTTTCGCATATGGATCGATATTACTTGCCCCCTCATCACCCGCTAACATGTATGAAATACCAATGGTTTTAGCCTCAAATGGTTTCTTGTTCATCCATGCATCAGCCCATTCCATCCAGGCTGCATCCATACACATAGGCGCAGTTCCTTGCAGCTGAGCAGGTGTTGGAAAACAGGTATATGTACCATCCGTTCCCTTCTGGAGTACATTGTGATTCCAGTCCATAACGGTTACTTTATCACGCAAAGAAGGAGGCGCTGCGCTTAGTGCATCCTTCAGAAGTTGTTCATGATTTGCGGCGTTGACGCCAAAAACAGTCATTAATACCAGCCACACAGGCATGTAGCTTTTGTTAACTTTCATAGCAAAATCCTCAGATTAGTTTAATCAGGGAAAAGATGCATTTAGAGTATAGTATGAAAAATGATTTTCATTCCCATTTGTGGCGTTTATTTTTTAATTGTCTGCTCAGTTACTAACAATTAAATATTATGCTTCGGCTTTGTGATGAGGTTTGATTTTCAGATAACGTTCGCGGAATACAGAGAACCACTGGTGAAGTAATACAGAAGATGTTGTATCACCCTGTTGCTGGAGCAGGCAGCATGCTACTTCAGCGGTGCAAAGCTGATTATCATGCGCGGCAACACGCAACCGGTAAGTTGACAGCGTTTCCGGCTGTACAGATATAACCGGGAACTGATTCAGATACGGACTCTTGCGAAACATTTTACTTGCTTCGCGCCAGGTTCCGTCTAACAGAATATATAAAGGCCGTGTTTTCAGTGTTTCTGTAGAAGACAGAACAACACGCTCTTCGTCTGTTACATAGCTATCAGGAAACACCACAACCGGCGAATAAGCCGGATCGTTCAGTAATGCCAGTAACTTTTCATCCACTTCCATCCGTGACCACAAAAATGCGTGCGTATCATGCGGAAAGACATCCGCGATCAGACGACCCGTATTAGATGGTTTCAATGGTTCTGCGTCATACATCAGCAGGCAGAAAGCAGCATTCGGGACACCCTGAGGCTTTAATTCACAAGCACACAAGTGTACTGGTAACCCGCACCCCTCACAGCGGACGATAGAGCCGCCGCGGGCATTGAATGGTTTTGTCGCTCTGGCTAAACGTTGCTGTCGGAGAAGTTGGAATGCATTCATCAGAAAAAAAACCAAAAATAAAAGGGGTAACCTTTCGGTTACCCCCAAAAACGAGGCACTGACAATATCAGCAAAAATAAAGCCCTTTCAACTGATTTTAGTGGGGGTGAATCACCGGCAACCACTTGAGGGGCAACAACACACAACAACAAAGGAAACTTGGCGACGAAGCAGATGCTTAGTCAATGAGTGTATTTTTGATCCAGATAGAACAAATGTCCAGCATGTTTTGTAATTTTTTTACGGATTCAGAATGGATATCGATTAAGGAATAGACTCATGCATGACATTTGTTGTTCCAGATCATTATTCTTGCTGATTTTATATTATTTTAATTTCATTTATGTAACCAAATTACAAAACTTAATGTTTTCAGCGCTGAGAGAAGAGATGGGTTTGTCAGCGCGGTCAGGTATAATCATTGATGTCTATTACAAAGGAATTAAATCTAAGTGACAGAACTAGCTGCAGAAGCCCTTCTTCCCAGATTTTCAGACTTGTCGTTTGAAAAATTATCGTCTGTACAACCAATTAGTTTTGCAGAAACGCAGGAACGTGCTGCATCAGCTATCTTGCGTCTCAACACTGCGAGTCAGAGTTGCCCGGCACTGCTATTGAGTGGTTATCCTGCCGTCAACTACGAACGGGTTATCATGGATCTGATTGATGACTGTCCGACCCCTTTCAATCGCAGTTTTGACCTTTGTTATACTGAGAATCTGAAAAATCCGTTCCGTCCAATCTGGCTGCAACTGAAATCTGGCACGGGTCCGGAATTCTGCGACTTACTGGATGATCTGTTTAAGCTGTTACGCTTACGCTTAGATGCCGAAGAGCTGGTAAAGAAGATCCTGAAGAAACAGGATAATAATGAAAAACTTGCTGAATATCTTACTGAACTCTCCGCGCATGTGGCACAAGATGGCGTGTTTACCCATCCGGTATTAATGAATCTGATGATCCATCAGCTTCAACCGCAGCCTCCTGTTATTTATGCCCGCGATTTAACCTGGCGTTCGTTGTTCGGTGCCATTAACTATGTCACTGAACAGGGAAGTGTTTACAGTAACCATCATTTACTGGAAGCCGGATTACTGCGTGAAGCCAATGGCGGCTATCTGATCATCCCGGTCGATGAATTGCTGATGAAACCGCAACTCTGGTTCAAGCTGCACAATGCACTGACAACCGGTTATCTTGACTGGTCAGCACCGGAAGATACACCTCCACAAACCCCATTCTTCCAGCCAGAAGCCACTCCGCTTGATATCAAGCTGATTCTGGTTGGCGATCGCATTTCCATTGCCGAATTCAACCTGCTGGATAATGAGTTTGCAGAGAAAACTTTTTTACGCACCGATCTGGTTGCTGAATTCCCTTACGACGATGATACGCAAAACCTGTTCATTGGTTTACTGAGTCATATCCGTAATAACTGGGAACTGCTGGATTTTGATGCTCCGGCGGTTAAAGAGCTGATGCGTTTCTCCTGTCGCTTGTGTGAGCATCAACGCATTCTTTCTTTTGCCGAAAACCAGCTTGTTGCCCTGATGCAACTGGCAAACAGCATCGCCAAAGAACAAGGTGCAGAACTGATCAGTGTCCTGCATATCAAGGCAGCATTGGCTGAGCAGGAATACCGTCTGAATTACATCGTTGAGCAGTCCGATCAAAGTATTGTTGATGAACAGATGTTGTTGCAAACAGAGGGCGAAGTTGTTGGTCAGATTAACGGGCTGTCTGTTATTCAGATCATGGGACATCCCTATGACTTTGGTGAGCCCGTTCGCCTGACAGCCACCGTGCATATGGGTGACGGCGATGTATCGGATATTGAACGTAAAGCAGAATTAGCCGGTCATATCCATGCAAAAGCAATGATGATCATTCACGGCTATCTTTCTACATTATTCGGTGCCGAGAACCCCTCGCCGCTTTCTGCCAATCTGGTGTTCGAGCAATCGTACAGTGAAATAGATGGTGACAGCGCCGCTCTGACGGGTCTTTGTGCTTTGCTTTCCGCACTGGCACAGCAACCTATTTATCAGCATCTGGCGGTAACCGGTGCGGTCGATCAGTTTGGTAATGTTCAGCCCGTAGGCGGACTGAATGAGAAAATCGAAGGTTTCTTCCGCGTTTGCTCTATTCAGGGCCTGAACGGAAAACAGGGTGTTGTAATACCTGAATCAAACTACCTGCAACTGATTCTGTCAGATGAAGTGGTCGATGCCGTCAAAAACGGGCAATTCCATATTTATCCGGTTGGTCATGTTGAAGAAGCTGTCGAATTGTTGATGGGATGTCCTGCCGGCTCAATAGATGATGAGCGAACGCTGTTTGGCCGGATCAGACGCAGATTAGATGACTTAAATGGTTCCGCAAGCAGAAATGGGCTGTTCAGCACATTTTTCCGTAGATTTCATACACTGGTTGGACTTGCTTAGTAGCGGTATGTTGGGTAGATTCTCCAGTTCAAAATTGACTATAAGGATTTGATAAGCGTGTCAGCAGAAATGACCAATACTCCTAAAGTATCCCTGTGCGATCAGGGTCGTAACAGTTTCACTAAAGAAGACCTGCTGGCTTGTAGCCGTGGTGAGTTGTTTGGTGAAGGCAACAGCCAATTACCAGCACCTAATATGCTGATGATGGATCGCATTGCTAAAATCACTGACACTGACGGTGCATTCGGAAAAGGCGAGATTATTGCCGAGCTGGATATCGCATCCAATTTATGGTTCTTTGATTGCCATTTCCCAGGTGATCCGGTTATGCCTGGCTGTCTGGGTCTGGATGCAATGTGGCAGCTGGTTGGTTTCTTCCTTGGCTGGAAAGGTGGCCCGGGTAAAGGCCGTGCATTAGGCGTTGGTGAAGTGAAATTCACTGGCCAGATCCTGCCAACAGCGAAGAAAGTAACTTATAAAATCCAGATGAAACGCGTCATCATGCGTAAACTGATCATGGGTATTGCTGATGGTGTGGTTGAAGTTGACGGCCGTCCGATTTACTCGGCAACTGATCTGAAAGTGGGTCTGTTCCAGGACACGTCATCGTTCTGATTTTTTCAGATATGACCCAAAGTAAAAAGGCTCACAGTGTGAGCCTTTTTACATGAATTTGTGATTAATTAACCATATATCCCTGAGAGCGTTCATCTACCGCATCTCGCCAGCCACCCAGCCAATAGCCTCTTGCATCTATGCATTGATAAGGACAGAGCTCTTTAGAACGCCCAGCCAAGCCAGCCTGGTACCCTTTAGTACGCGCTCTTTCTAAACGATCTCTTTTCTGTCTCTTCATACTTATTAACCCTCTTTTCCACAATGAAAAAAGACGACAGCCTCTGTATCTCTGTCGTCTTAATTGATATCGGATCAGGGCACTAAGATCAATAGAAAATCGTTAGTTTTTTGTGCTGAAACCCAATTTCATCATGATACTGTGACGGAATCATGACTCTTTCTTTACGAAACGGCGATATTGACCAGCCAGCGCAGCACCTGCCATAGCGATCAAACCAAAGAAGCCGAAACTACCACCACCACTGCTACCGCTGCTTGCACCGTAGTCAAATACTGGCAACTGATTATCCACTACATAACCAGATGGAACATCACCATTACTGAATGAATAGTTCGCAGCCAGCTTAATTACAACATTGGTACCATTGCTCAAGGCTGACCAGTCGTCATAACTGTCATAGCGACGCGCAGACGCCAGAATGGTGCCGTCATCCAGAATGTCATTCGCATATTCGATGTAATAGTATTTGCCGTTCTGGGTACAGGTTTTTGCTCCCGCATCATCAAGACCACAAATCAGATCGTTAATTGCATAACGACTACCTGAAGTGATGTTATACAGGAACGCTTCCTGCAGACGCGGTACCGAGCCATAAACCGGCTGAGTCGTGACACTGCGTTCATCCGTCCAGCCAACAACTTGGTTGCTATTGTTCAGGGCTGCTGCTTCGGAGTTAACGCCATCGGTCGAAACAGGGATCGATGTAGATGTAATAGCGCCGGCGCTGTATCTGGCAACAAACATCTGCGTTGGGTAATTACGGCTGACCAGTCTGCGGTACACACGGTTACCAACGATGTAACCATCTTCGTTGATGTCAACAGCCCAGCTGTTATCAATCGTGTCATCGTCATCAGTACCCGGGTTATCGCCCGAATCAGCGAAGATTGCTGTAGAAGTTAACCCTGAAGGCAATGTTCCGGTTGAACTCAGCGCCCCTAAATTCCAGAAAGTGGCCAGATTCTTCGGTTGAGAGTTGTAGCCTTCTGTCGCTGAATAACCTACCGCAACATAACTTCCATCAACATACGCCACCTTCATCGCGCTGGCGGTGTAAGGATAATCTGTTGATTCTGATGTATTGTAGGACGCTGCACGTTGTGTAGCCGTAACACCGGCAGAGTTCACCAGCCAGAATGCCGCCTGCGTTTCATAACCAGGGCAATATTGACTGTAATCTTCAATACTTGCGTTACTGTAGCAGTAGTTATAGGCCGTACTCTTTATGTTTCCGGCAGAACCCAGCACCAGATAATTAGTACCGACCGGAATAATGTCATACGCGGAAGCAAAAGCGTAATCCGTGCCATTCGTTACATCCACTGATGTATCGGCAACAGTAGCGACCGCTTTTCTTCTATGTTCGGAGAGTGAGACATAGCCAACAGAGGTCACTTCACTGGCATCACGGCCATAACGGGTAACAATGCCATCTGATTCAGCGATGGTATCAGTTGTGATAGTTCCTGATGAGACACCACTAGCGATCACATTATAAGTTTGATCAGCATTACTGTTTAAATCAGCAAACCATTGAGATGCAGTGTTACTGTTATCTAAATACGCATCACACGTTGCAGAAGATAAAATACCATCACATCCACTTTCATATCTGAAGCGGTGTGCCAGATCCATACCTGTTGGTACCATACGGAAATAGGAATACCAGTTACTGGTAACCGCTAACGTCGCAACAGTTGAACCATCACCGGAGATACTTAATGCCCAGGGACCAAAATTAGCATCGCCTCTGTCAGCAGAAGTCGCGACTTCTGTAATCGTATAAAAAGGACTCTGCGCAGCTGAAACCGCGCCAGCCAGCAACAAAGGCAGCAAAGCTGCAATTCGGTTCATTTTCATTAGACACTATTCCTCGTTCTTCATCGCTTCCAGCTCTTCCCAGCGGGCGAAAGCCTGTTCCAAATTCAATTCAGCTTGTTGCAGGGCATCTAAAATTTCTTTGGTGCGCTCTACCGGCAAACTGAAAAAGTCAGGTTGATTGATCTGAGATTGTATCGAGTCGATCTTCGCTTCTAATTGTTCCAGTTGAGCCGGTAGTCCGTCCAGTTCTGACTGCAACTTATACGAAAGTTTACGAGTTTTTTTCGGTATTGCTGGTTTTTCTTCTTTATCACGCGCATCAGGCGTACTTTTTGTTACTGGCGCCGATGCAACTATTTTTGCTGACTGTTGCTGACGAGTAGCCATAACATCGGCAAAACCACCGACATAAGGCGTGATCCGGCCATCGCCTTCAAACAACCAGCTGTGTGTCACGGTATTATCAATGAAGCGTCGATCATGACTGACCAGCAACAGTGTGCCCTGATATTCCGCCAGTAACTCTTCCAGTAATTCCAGTGTTTCAATATCCAGATCGTTGGTTGGTTCGTCGAGAATCAGCAGGTTACATGGCTTCAGAAAAAGCTTAGCCAGCAATAAACGATTCTTTTCACCGCCGGAAAGTGCTTTGACAGGTGTCATCGCCCGTTTCGGTTCGAACAGGAAATCCTGCAGATAACCTAGTATATGTCGGCGACGACCCGCGAAATCGACTTCCTGACGGCCATCTGCCACGTTATCCATGACTGTCTTTTCCGGATCAAGCTGCTGCCGATACTGGTCAAAATAAGCAACTTCCAGCTTGGTGCCACAATACAAAGTGCCACTATCCGGCTGAAGATCGCCCAGCAATAATTTAATGAGCGTTGTTTTACCGCAGCCATTAGGACCAATCAGTGCAATCTTATCGCCACGCATCACGCGGAAGTCAAAATTACGGATCAGGGATTTCCCTTCGATACTGTAATTGACGCCCTCGCCTTCAAAGATAATTTTCCCGGAACGAACCGCTTCATCCAGCTGAATTTTAGAGGTACCGACTTTTTCGCGTCGATCGCCACGTTCCATACGCAATGCTTTCAGTGCCCGGACACGGCCTTCATTACGGGTACGACGCGCTTTAACGCCTTGTCGGATCCAGACTTCTTCCTGCGCCAGTTTTTTATCAAACTGGGCATTTTTCAGCTCTTCAACCCGCAACCACTCTTCTTTGCCTGCCAGATAGGCATCGTAGTTTCCCGGCCAGGAGGTTAATACGCCCCGATCCAGATCGACAATACGGGTTGCCATGCGTTGGATAAATTCACGGTCATGACTGATAAAAACAATAGCGCCTTTGTATTGACGTAAAAAATCTTCCAGCCAGGCGATAGAGTCGATATCCAGATGGTTGGTTGGTTCATCAAGCAGCAATAAATCAGGCTCATTAACCAGCGCACGGGCTAATGCGACCTTACGCAACCAGCCACCGGATAAATCAGCCAGAGATGTATCGGCCGTCAGTGATAACAGGCTGAGGATCTGACTGATGCGGGTATCGAATTGCCAGCCTTGTTGCTGATCGAGCTGCTCTTGCAATTCGCTCAGACGGCGCATGACGCGATCGTCATCATGGTGATCAGCCAATAGCGTGAGTTGGTGGTGATAATCGGCCAGGATCTTGCCCAGTTCAGCCACACCATCAGCCACATAGTCATAGACGGTGGCAGATTCTGTTTGTGGCGGGTCCTGCTCTAAACGGGCAATTTTCAGATCCTGCAAATGAGTTATCGAGCCGTCATCCAGCAAAACCTCACCACTGATCACTTTCATCAGTGTGGATTTACCCGCGCCATTACGGCCAACCAGACACAGACGCTCGCCAGACTCAATGTGTAGCTCTACATGATCGAGTAACGGCGCTGCGCTGTATGAGAGATAACCCTGTTGAATAGAAAAAATAGCCATAACGGTTATGCCTGCTCCTGCGATACGTCAGTCTTTGGTGCATGACGGATCAGCCAGCTGTTATGAATATGCGGATTCCGCGCAAAATCTTTCGGCAAGGTTTTAGCACTGATATTTTCAGCGACTAAACCCAACTCAGCGAGACCATTAAAATCCATTTTGAACTGACGTTTGTTATTCGAGAAAACAATCAAGCCGTCTGGGTTCAGAATTTTCTTCAGCATCGCCATAACATCAATATGATCGCGCTGAACATCGAACGTATCGTCCATACGCTTGGAGTTCGAGAACGTCGGCGGATCGATAAAGATCAGATCAAAGGTCTGTTCGCAATGGCGTAACCAGTCGAGACAATCAGCCTGTTCAAACTTATGCTGCCAACTCGTTAAGCCATTGTGCCGCATGTTATCGCGCGCCCAGTTCAGATAGGTACGAGACATATCCACGGTCGTGGTGGTACGTGCGCCGCCGAGTGCTGCATGCACTGTGGCAGTTCCGGTATAAGAGAACAGATTGAGGAAATCCTTTCCTTTGGCCAGTTGCCCTAACATACGACGGGTATAACGGTGATCCAGGAACAGACCGGTATCCAGATAATCACGCAGGTTGACCAAAAACTTCGCATTGTACTCTTTCACTTCAAGCAACTGCCCTTCGGCATTCAGTTTCTGATATTGCGATTCACCTTTCTGGCGTTCACGGACTTTCAAGATCACATTTTTACCCGGCACGCCGGTGACTTCGATAGCCGCCTGCATCAAATCGAGAATACGCTGACGCGCAACATGCTCCGGAATAGTTTTCGGCGGTGCATATTCCTGAATAATCAGATGGTTGGTGTAACGGTCGATCGCCACATTATAATCGGGCAAATCAGCATCGTAGATACGATAAGCATCAAGACCTTCCTGCTGAGCCCATTTATCCAACGTTTTGATATTTTTGCGCAGACGGTTAGCAAAATCTTCCGCCACCGTTTTCTGTGATGCGACAGAGTTATCAGCAATTTGATAATTACGTAGCTGACATTCCAACGCGCCATTAAATAGACGGTATTGTTTTTCTGCGCGCAGACGCAGACAGCTCAATAGTTCCGGTGATGCGGATAAAATTGTCACGCGCCAGCCCTGAAACTCGGTACGCAATGCGCTGCCTAAACTTTGATATAACTTCAGCAGTTCAGGGAATTCACCCAGACGTTCACCATACGGTGGGTTACTGACTAAAAAGCCTTTACTGCCCGGCCATGGGTTGTGCAATTGCATCACATCTGATTGTTCAAAACGGATCAGATCGCCAACGCCAGCGCGGTTCGCATTTGCTTTAGCGCGCTGTAATACACGGCTATCAACATCAAAACCGACAAAACGATCTGGCTGCAGCAGGGCTTCTTTATGTCCGCGTTTCGCACGCACAGAGGCTTCGGCAATGATCGGCTGCCAGACTTCCGGCTGATGCTGTAACCAGCTTTCAAAGCCGAAACGACGACGCAACAAACCCGGTGCCATATCGCAAAGCTGCATGGCAGCTTCGATCAACAGAGTTCCTGAACCGCACATCGGATCTAACAGCGGTTCATTCTGCCAGCCACTACGCGCTAAAACAGCGGCGGCCAGATTCTCTTTCAGTGGTGCTTCACCGGTTTCATCACGGTAGCCACGCTGATGCAGCGCCGGGCCGGACAAGTCGAGAGAAACAGTCACGGTATCTTTTTTCCAGTGCACCATCACGCGTGCATCCGGTATTTTTTTATCCACGGAAGGCCGGATACCGCTGCGCTTGGTAAAACGATCCACAATCGCATCTTTGACTTTCAAGGCGCCGTATTGCGTGTTATTGATGGCTTTGGAGGTGCCGGAGAAATCGACGGCAAAGGATTGATCAACAGAGAAATGCGTTTCCCACTGCACGTTAAAACAGCCGAGATAAAGATCCAGATCGGTATCGGCAGAAAAAGAGGTTAACTCCAGTGCGATACGGGAAGCGAAGCGACTCCACAAACATGCCCGGTATGCCACCTCAAGTTCACCACTAAATGCGACACCTGCTACCGTTTCTCTAACGTCAGATGCGCCAAATCGGGATAATTCAGCAGCCAGTATAGATTCTAACCCTTTCGGGCATGTTGCAAAAAAGTCAGCCATTCGTCTCTAATTCATTGGAACAAATAAACGTGCATTATAGCTGTGAATTGATAAAACAGATATGAATTGAGGGTAAGTTACTGCATGTCTGAATTTAGAGCGAATTGCTAACTTATTGAGCAATTGATAATTAATATCGAAATACCTCTTGCCATACGTGATTCGGATCACTATTATGCGCTCCATTGACGCGGGATGGAGCAGCTCGGTAGCTCGTCGGGCTCATAACCCGAAGGTCGTAGGTTCAAATCCTGCTCCCGCAACCAAATTTAAAAGGCCACCTGAATTCAGGTGGCCTTTTTCGTTTACGCTTTTTTCAGTCAGTTTGTCTCAGGGTAACGTCATGCCCGGATCCAGCAGATTATTGGTATAACTGGTGTTCGTGGCGCCTTGTACCGAAAATTTGGCGTCTGGATTCCCAGTAAAATCATTATCACTGAAACTATCCTGATCGGTGGCATTCAATTTAAGAACGTAGTTGCCACTGGCGGTCACCGTATTTTGGAACCAGTTATTATTCCGGTTGATACCATCATTACCGGCCCGCGCAGGTGTATCTGAGCCCTGATAGGTATATATGCTGTTTCCCGTATTGCCAAAAATCATATTACCTTCAATCTGATTATTTGATGAACCAACGGACAGGCGGATCCCACGTACATTACCTTGCACGATATTCCCCCTCAGCACGTTATTGTTACTTTCAAATAATGCGATGCCCGTATCTGTATTATCAAAAACCAGATTATTCTCCACCAGTGTGTAGTCAACCGAACGATGTAGCATGATGCCGTGTCCGGTATTGCTGTAACTGCTGTTATCGCGGATCACCAGATTGTCACAACGCTGTGAGCAGATAATGCCGTGATTACCATTGTGATGAGCGCTATTGCCAATGATACTGAGGTAATCAGAATCATCATGTGGATCAAGGCCATACTTCACATTGTGATCGACTTCATTATCACTGATCATCATGCCGTACGCGCCATAGGTGAACACACCGAAGTAGTTATGATGAATACGGCTATTAATAATATTACCGAACACCCGGACTTGAGTTAACGGACCGGTTACCTTCCACGTCAGCCCATACGATTCAGACGCGTAATAACCGAGATACCCAATATCGCTGTTGGAAATATCCATACGGGATTGCTTATCCACTGTCGATGACCGAACTCTGATATAAGCGCGTTTATACGTGCCATATTCTGTATCCGGCCCTTGAACAGCTTCATCCCACGAGGTGATTTTCGTGTTATTGATCTGTACTGTCCCGTAATCGGCGGTGATATTCACCACGCTATTTGTTGTACCCGTATTGTTAGACAATAGCCGGAGTTCAGATACTGGCGCAGCAAGGTCATCACCATCCACCAGCAAAACCGACCCATCCGTCAATTTCAGATTGGTTTTAAGCAAATAGACTCCACTGCCCTGATTCACCAGTTGTTTCGGTCTGAAGGCGGAAATCTCACCCAGCCCGCAAACCCCGCCGGTCTGTATATAAAGGATGTTACTTGAACTGGCATAACGCACATTGGTACTACTGCAACTTCCGCTGGCCTGCGCTGACCACAGCCAGACTGACAACGATAAAAAGATGAGCACATTTAGTTTCATGAGCTTTTCTCCGGATAACGCAGCCTGATTTTTCTGCATAATTAAAAATCAGGCCACATTGATTAATGCATCAACGACGGTCTGATACGCACTCGGGCTATCTTTCCATAACCACTTAATTGCCATCCTGTACTGGCGGCAGGCAATAACACACTTGTTGCCGGTGCTAATAGCCAGGACTCGCCGAGTTCATTCGTCAGTGAAACTTCACCTTTCAGGCAATAGAGCAACTCTGCATCGGCCGACATACCCGCAGGGAAATGATCCCCCTGTTGCAGACGCACAATCGACAACTCAAAATCATCCACCGGAACAGAAAAGCGTTGTTCCATTCCAACAACTGCCGGTCGTATGATTTCTGGTTGCATACTCTGGAATATCACTGTGTTCAGCAGCTCACCGGGGGAGATATGTTTTGGCGTCAATCCGGCCCGCAGCACATTGTCGGAACAGGCCATGACTTCGATACCCGTACCCCGCAAATAAGCATGCGGGGTTCTGGCCGGAATGAAGATTGCCTCCCCCGGAACCAGAGATACCAGATTCAATACCAGCGGAGCGAGAACACCGCTATCAGCCGGGTATTCATGCGCCAGTCGCTGGATCTCGGTAAATGTCGGTTCCGGATTGAATTGCAGGCTGGGTGATATGGCAGACAGTAAATGTGTAACCTCTTTGTGTGATAACAACAAAAGCCAGCGATAAAAGGGAACTAATGCAGATTCTCTCCCTTTTTGCAGATGCTCTGCCCATTGCAGTAATTGCTGTTCACCGGCCAGCGTTAACAGACGCACTATTTCGTCAATCGGCCGGAAACCAATCAATCCGTAAAACGGGGTCAAGGCATACAGCAGCTCCGGCTTATGATTGGCATCCGGATAATTACGTTCTGGCGCGGTAATCGGAATGCCAACAGCCTCCTCATGCGCAAACCCGGCTTGTGCCTGAGCCAAGTCAGGATGAACCTGAATGGACAGAGCCTTTCTGGCAGAGAGAATTTTGAATAAAAACGGGAGTTTTGGCCCGAAACGTGTGATCGAATGCGCACCCAGTACCGCATGGGGTTGACTGTCGATCAGTTTATCCAGCATGACGCTGCCCTCAGGGAAAATAACTTCTGAAGGTGCCTTGGGATGTGCCCCGACCCAGACCTCAGCCTGAGGTTGTTGCTCCGGATTGGCAATACCCAGCAACCAGGGTAAAACGTCGGTTGTGCCCCACTCATAGTGTTGCAAACTATTTTTCAGCCAGAGTGGTTGTTGCAGTGATTCACTGCCAATGGCCTGCCATACCGCCTGAAATGTTTCTTCCTTCATTTTCATGATTTCATCCTCCCTGACGCAACAGCGTTAATATTTCATCGGTTTTTTCCTGCATCAACGCCACGTTGCCACGTGATTCAACGTTGAGCCGGACAACCGGTTCGGTATTTGAGCTACGCAGATTAAATCGCCAGTCATCAAAGGTAAGACTGATCCCATCGGTGTAATCGATGTGCCGGGCGGCATTGCTGTATGTGGCCAATACTCGCTGTATGGCATGTTGCGGTTCGCTGAGATGGCTGTTGATTTCACCGGGGGATGGAAAACGGGCGATCCTTTCCTCCACCAGCGTGGAGAGCGGTTTGCCCCGGACGGAAAGCAGTTCCAGCACTAACAACCATGGGATCATGCCACTGTCGCAGTAAGCAAAATCGCGGAAGTAATGATGTGCGCTCATCTCACCACCATAAATGGCATCTTCTGCCCGCATCCGTTCTTTAATAAACGCATGCCCGGTCTTTGACATAACCGGAATACCACCATTGTCAGCGACAATTTCTTCGGTATTCCAGGTCAGACGGGGATCGTAAATGATGCTGGCACCCGGTTTCTTGAGCAGGAAACTTTCCGCCAGCAAGCCCACAATGTAATAACCTTCGATGAACTCGCCATGTTCATCAAACAGGAAGCAACGGTCGAAATCACCATCCCACGCAATGCCCATTCTGGCGCCATACGCCTGAACTGCCCGCTCGGTATCGCTGCGATTTTCAGGTAACAGCGGATTAGGAATACCATGCGGAAAGGTACCGTCGGGTTCATGATGGATCTTGATAAACTCGACCGGCACGTTCCGGCTGATGAAAACACGCTCAATTGCATCAATGACATGCCCTGCAGCACCATTACCCGAGTTGACCACCAGTCGGGTTGGCTGAATGTTTTCGAGATCGATATACGTCATCAGGTGATCAACATAAGCAGAAAGCAAACTCTCTTTGCGGTAGCTCCCGGGAGTTTCTGCTTGCGGACCATAGTCGATCATTTCAGCCATACGCCGGATTTCGCCTAATCCGGTATCACCACTGATCGGGCGACTTCCCTCTCTGACCAGTTTCATTCCGTTATAATCGATTGGATTGTGGGATGCGGTCACTTCGATACCGCCATCAACACCTAAAAACCAGGTAGCAAAATATATTTCTTCTGTACCGGTCATACCCAGATCGATGACATTGGCACCACTGTCACGCAGCCCCTGGATCAAGGCTTGTTTTAAAGGCTCACTCGAAAGGCGGACGTCACCACCGACTACAACCGAATGGGCACTGAGGTATCGGACGAAAGCACGACCAATACGATAAGCAACATCTTCATCAAGCTCTTCACCGAGTCGCCCACGAATATCGTAGGCCTTAAAGCAATTAAATGATCCCATTTTGCTTTTCCTCTGCTATCAACTGTTCCGATTGCGCACTATGACTGACCAGTGCCTGTTATCGGCACCAGTCAACCCGGCATTTGTTATTGAGTTAATGCGGAATGATCCGAACGCCTTGCGCCATAGGCCAGCCCTGAACAGGCACTGAATCCCGTTCATTGACACGGCCATACATATCCGCGATGCGTTCAATATCGTTATCCTGCAAATAACTCCCGGTCTGGATCTCGATGATCTCCAGTGGCACCTGGCCGGGGTTGCTGAGGCGGTGAAAGATTCCTGCCGGAATATAGGTCGACTGGTTTTCGCCCATCAGAACGGTCTCTTCTCCGATCGTGGCCTGCGCACACCCGGAAACAACCACCCAATGTTCGGACCGGTGTAAATGCCGGTGTAACGAAATGCTTTGCCCTGGTTGAATCACCATATGCCGGACACCAAACCGCTGGCCTTTATCAATGGAATCCACACTGCCCCAGGGCCGGAATTTTTCCCGGTGGTGCTGCACTTCCGGGCGATCTTCTTTTTCCAGCTGTTTCACCAGCTGTTTCACGTCCTGCACTTTGTTGATATTCGCAACCAGTACCGCGTCTTTGGTTTCTATCACGACGGTATCCTGCATACCGATCAGACTAACCAGACGATGAGTGGTATGAACATAGCTGTGCCCGGTATCTATCAGTTCAGCTTCGCCTTTTACCAGATTGAAGTTCTCGTCTTTGTCCTGCTCTTCCCACAACGCAGACCAGCTACCGACATCACTCCATCCGGCCTGTAGTGGCACTACTACCGCATCATCGGTTTTTTCCATGATGGCGTAGTCAATGGAATCGTCAGGACAGAAAGCGAAACTGTCCGGATCGATACGCCAGAAATCGAGATCGCGGAATTTACGCTCCAGCGACAACTGGCAGTTATCGTAGATGTACGGCTGGAATTTCTTCAGTTCCTGAAGGTAGCGGCTGGCTTTAAACATAAAGATGCCGCTGTTCCAGAAATAATCGCCACTGGCCAGGAAGTTGATGGCGGTAGCTCGATCTGGTTTTTCGACAAATCGTTCTACTGGCACGGCCTCCATGCCATTGACGTTATGACTTTTCACATAGCCATAGCCGGTCTCCGGTGCGGTCGGCACGATACCGAATAACACCAGCTTGCCCTGTTCCGCTGCGACCCGGCCCCGTTCCAGCGCTGCATGAAAAGCCGGAACATCACGGATCACATGATCAGCCGGCAACACCAGCATCAGATCATCATCTTGTTCTTCAAGAATCAGCATGGCGGACAGTGCCACGGCAGGTGCTGTATTCCGGCCAAACGGTTCAAGCAACACACTGTGGGTTGACCGTTTGATATGCTGCATTTGCTCCCGGACAATAAACCGGTGCAGCTGATTACAAACCAGAAATGGTTTACCGAACTGTTTTTCCGGTAATCTCATTACTGTCTGCTGTAAAAGTGTGTGTTCTCCCAACAGATTCAGAAATTGCTTTGGATACTGTTTACGGGAAAGCGGCCAGAGTCGTGAGCCACTACCACCAGACAAAATCACAGGAATCATGATTGTTGCTCCATGTTGTTCGGGATCGTCATCGTCCCTACGACTACACGGGCTTGTTTATCAGCCAGCCCAGGCTCATTTCGCAGATAGAGATATTGCAGATCGCCGCCGAGCCGGGTGGTTTTCAGCGACGATAATGATTTGAGTAACGGCAGCCAGCGCTTATCTCCGGAGATGGCGATGTAGGGGGCTAACCATGAAAGCCGGCTGTGTTCGCGCAAGCTTTCATCAGCCTGTTTCACGCCTGCGGCTTGTTCCAGTGAATGGCTGTCATCGACATTGTTGATCACCAGATTCGCCAGTCGCTGGAGTGCGGAATTTTTTGCTTCCAGCCAATGCTGTTGATTGGCCTCACCAAATGCAGCCAGCAAGACCAGCGGCTGCAGTGCAAAATTGTGATAACTGAGTGCTTTGCTGCGGCGTTTCAGCTCATTGGGCAAAATGCCTTCCGCGGTAATTTGCATCATTGCGGTTTGATAAACGTTACCGGCCCAATCGAACATATCCTGCCGGTTCAGCACCACAGCTGTTGCCATCACCCCCCAGGCCGCCCAGTAGTCGTGATTATTAATTTGCTCCGGCCGGCGATTGCTGTAGTCGGGCATGACTTCCATGGCTAATTTTGCCAGCCAGTTTTCTAACGCCTGTTGCTCGGTTTTGGGAAATAACGGCGTATCTTCTGATGGAAGATTCAGCTTTATTTTCAGATAGTTGGCCGAAATCGCAGCCAGTGTCCATTTACGCACCGCCTTACCGGATGCAGTTTTAGCCGGTTGCAATAAGGCATCCGCTTCCGCCCAGGCCAGCCAGTGACGACGTAAACAGGCCATGTCTCCCGCCGTCCCTTTCCCCTTAAACAATCGGTCTGTCATGGTGGCGGAAAGTTGCTGTAAATCTGACATGGGTGCAGAAAGTGCCTTATAACGGGCATCATTCTCTTCATCAATCACATCTTTTGATTTTTCTGTCTGTACATATTTACTCGGCAGATCCAGTTCACCGGAGTACACAGCGACAGCCGGACAAACCAACGCTTTACCGGATTCCTTTAATTGCAAAGAACCTTGCAGATACCCCCCGGGAGCCAGTAATTCAGCCTGAACCTGAGCAGCCATGAACCATATACCTAAAAACCAGAGAGGCTGTTTCATGGTTATCTCCCCGCTGCCTGTAGTAACTTGCCCTGCAAACGGCATACATTGGCGCTGACTTTGAGATTCCGGCTCTGACTGTCGGGAAGGGTCAAATCCATCGACACGAACTGGCGCTGTTGTTTGGACTGAATGTTTCCGAGAACAAAGCTGAAACGACCATCCGTCACGGAAGCTGTATTTTTCCTGATTTGAAAATCACTTTTGCCTCCATCAGAAAACCAGACGGTCAGCAGCAGTTGCTCGATTTTGGGATTATTAAAAGTCAGATCAAAGACCAGTTGTTCCGGCGCGGTTTCAAGCAACTTATTGGCAAATATCAGATCTTCTGTTTGCGGCACGGAAATGGTTTTTACCTCATGCAGAAGCACAGGTCTGGTTTCACAACCATTCCCGACCAGTGCCACCATTTGACGTAAAAGAGATGTGCTTAATTCCCGGCTTTCATAGGGCAACTCCCATAAGACCAGAGCCGGCGGCTGATGCTGGAAACGATCTGAAGCTAACATTTTCAGCCAGCTCTGAGTGCTGTTGCCGGTGGCATCGGTATGATTTTCAATCTTGCGGGCCAGCGCCTGTTGCAGAAATCCATTGAAATTAAAATGGCTGTCTACAGAGCGGCTGGAGCCCACCAGCAAAATACGATTGGGTTTATTCGTGTCGTCGCTGACAGCCTGCGTTACAACGTGTGGTGTATATTCCAGCGGGTAACGTTGCCCCCCGCACGCCGCGCCGGACTGATTATTTAACTCGCCACTTACTTTCAGCCAGCCCTGGGTTTGTGTGACGAAACGCTGTTCCGGTAATTGATGAAATAGTGGTAACTTGCGGATCTCCGTCGCCACAAAATCTGCGCTTTTACGCGCGCCGGCCGATGTCCAGTTCAGATCCCGCTTGAAGAAAAACGGCTCGGTTTTCTCCCCGGTCTGAAGTAATAGTTGTTCATAGGCTGGAACCTGGATCCCCGCTTGTCGGAACTCATTCAGCGTTTGCAGATACATCTGCAAACTATCCGCATCGCTTTTTCCCCGTTGTTTTTCGGCATACATCAATGAACGCGGCGGCGGCATCACCAGCATCAGAGAAGTGCCTTTTTCTGCTAATTGCCGTGCAAATAACGACAACAACATCCGGTATTCTGAATCCGCGGGTGCCAATGCCCGACTGGCTGACGTGAATAACCAGCCATCACGCCCTTCCTGTAATCCACCGGGGACATTCGCATTTCCCTGCTGAGCATCAGGGCACAGCTGACAACAAGGTTCAGCCACATATTGGGGATCATTTGCACTCCCGGGAGTGGCTGCGAGTGATGAACCACATACCAGAGCTACGACCATCAACATATTCCGGTAATTTGTCATGATCTGTCTCCTCATCCCTGGCCATTCATGCGTGATAAATGCGGTTGACGGAAATAAACGGGTGCGGAATCGCCATACCATACCCGGGCGATTTCATCGCTGTAGGGCAATAAATCACCGCCCAGCGTGATGTTGCCGCGACGACCATTTTGATCCAGGGTCAGTTTGCCAATGCCGATCTCTTCAAGCCCCTGGGTAAACAACGCACCGCTGCCGTTCATGGCAATGATCCCGCCGGAGACAGAACCCGAGCCCCGCATTTCATAGGGATCTAATTTCAGATCGCGTGGTTCATGTCCTGAATCAGCGTCATAGGTAACCATGAGATCACTGAGATGACCGTAAATTCCATATCGGCCATTTTGCAGGATCACGTTGTCCTGCATGCGGATAGCCAGGCTGTTACGAAAGCGAATACCGTGGAATTTGTTGTTGTAGATCTGGTTGGCGGCAATCAGGTTCTGATGGCTTTCATAAATAGAGATGCCATCACTGCCGTTGTTATAACTGCTGTTCTGTACGATGACATTATGATTGCTGGCCCGATCCAGCATGATACCGGCCAGTTTGTTGTCGTGAGTGACATTGCCAAATATGTAGGAATGGCTGACATCCCGTGAGCCGATGATGCCGTGACGTTCGCGGGTTCCCCAGACTTCGTTCTTAGCAATGATCAGGCGGTAGGAGTGATCATGCGGATCAATACCGTAATAGATGTTGTCGTAATATTTATTGCCGACGAGTGCGACATTTTCGGCTTCATAGGAATAAAAACCATAATAGACATCGGTGATCCGACTGTTGATCAGCCAGCCGGTTGGTCGTTGATGGAGGTTCAGCCCGATCGGCGCATACATTCTATCCTGTTCGGTATAAGTAGAGAGTGTAAAGCCATACGCTTTACTGTTATATGACCCCAGGCTCTCCAGTAAAGAACCATAGATGTATGTACCGGAACCACTCCAGCCTATATAGAACGGGCGGTATTCCTCGCGGTTACCGTCATAACGGGCCGGAGCCTTTTCTTTTTCGCGCCAGCCACGCAAGGCACCGTCCACCATGAAAAAGTCACCGGCATTAACCACAAAACTGCCGCGTTCATGCGACATTAACAACTCTTCTCCCGGCGAGATCGCCAAAGCCGCACCGTTCATGACAACAATCGGGTAACGCAGTAAATACTGATGACTGTTCAGCTTGACTAACGCATCAGGCAAACGCTGGTGAAGTGCAGGTAACGTCAGCAAACCATCATGCACAAACACGGCTTTCGGGAATTGCCCCTGTTTTTTCGCCCATACACCTAACTTGCCGCCTTTGAAAAATTTCCGGGTAGCAATGTCGTTGATCATGCGCTCTAAATTGACTTTTTCTGTTTTTTTATGCCATTTAGCCTGCTTCTCAAGCACCGCTTGTCGGGTATAACGGCTCAGATCCGGAAGTTCAGGCACAGCCTGAACCAGCATATTTTGCTGAATAGTCTGAATATCATAAGGAACAGCCTGTACCAGGCTCGCCAGCATCAATCCTGCAGCCGTAATACTGACTAATAGCATTCTGTTCATGATCAACTCCTTGATCAGCGGTTCCGCAATGCGGACAGAACATCATTCCGGTTAGAAATTACTGACTAACTCAGTCTGACTGACTTGTGTCTGAAGCTGAGGTAGCTGTGCTGCTGTTCTGAATTTTCTGCTATTGCGCTCTTGCGCCAATAACACCGAAGCCTGTTGCTGCTGGCGCAGATCTAATTTCAGATCGGCTAACCGCTGTTGCTCTTTGCGGCTGTCAGGCCGTTGTTCCAATGCAAGGGAGGCAAAAACCCAGGCATAAACAGGATTCGCTTTTATTCCCGGCGTATGGAGGAAGGCATCTGCCAGAGCAACGTCCGCTTTGCTGTAGCCTTCTCTTGCTGCTTTGACCAATAGGTTTATACCTTCCTGCACACGAAGCTCACCATCCAGCATGCCACTGAGGTACAGTCGTCCCAGTAAATAACTGGCTTCAGGTAATTCGGTACTTTGTTTCAGCCAGTTTTCGGCTTTATGGGGATCCGCTACTGTTCTGCGCCCTTCCAGATAAAGACGACCGAGTAAATAGGCAGCCTGTTTTTCCCCTTGCTGATGCAATACCACGAGACGTTTTTCGATTTGGCTGGTTTCTGCGTCTTCGCCAGGCTGACCGAGTAATAAACCAGCCAGCATCAGTTCGACCTGCGGATTCCGTCCACCGGCCAGACTTGCCAGCTCGATCGCCGGTTTACTCATCGGCGCCCCTGAAGAACTGCTGGTTAATGTTGTCATCAACGGCACAACATCACTGTCCAGCAGACGGTTAGAATCCAGATCAGCTTTTATTGCCGCAAACAGTTCAGGCCATCCTGCGTCACCTTGCTGACGTAATGCCATCAGTTGCAAACGCCGGCATAACTGCAGATTAGAAGGTTGCGTGTAGCCAAATGCCGGCGTAGTCACCGCGATGTTCTGGCAGACTGACTTTAACTCTGCCGCGGTGGTTTCTGTTTTCAGGGCATCCGGCAGACGTAGCATGGCCCAGAGCCAGATACGCTGACTGGGTGCCAGGCGTTTATCGGCCTGCCGGACAAGCGTCAGTAATTTATCTTTGCCGGGGTGCTGCGGATACTGGCTGTAGAACATGATCAGCTCATACGCGACATCGCCTCGGCGTGTCTGCTGAGCCCACAGCATTTCCCGCGTTTCGCCGGGTTCCGGTCTGGCACCGGCATAACCCGACTCCTGCAAGGAGTGCCATTGTGTGACCGGATTGATATCGATCCGGCTTTTTTTCTGGAGCTGAGTGGTTTTATTCTGACAGGCCAGCAACCCACCACTTATTAATAAAATCAACAGAATAGAGTGTTTCATGACTTGCCCTCTCAGGGAGTGGGAATAATCCTGGTAAGTAATTCCTGCGCCGTCTGGTATAACTGCCCCAGCCAGGAAGGCGCTATCGATACCGCCACAGGAGAACCTACCGCTGCAGCCGGAAGCGGTTTATCCGGAATCACCACGACCGAAACAACCCCCTGCGTTTGATTAGGCATTTGTTCATTCATTACTACCTGACTCACGGTACCGCTCAGTTCAGGAGATAAACCCGGTAAGGTCAGAGAGACTTTTGAGCCTGCAGTCAAACCGGCGTAATCGGCATAATCAAAATTCGCCTGTATATAAGGTTTACTCTGCGCTGGCACCAGCTGTACCACTGCTTTATCCCGCTCCAGAAACTGTCCGTCAGCCATCACACCCACACCGACCACCCCACAATCGCAGGGGCTCGTCAGGGGGTAATTCATTTGTGTTTGTAACAATGAAAGCAATTCAGGATCGGACGATGCGCTGCTTTTCAGCATGGTCGTTAACTGTTCAGTCCACGGCGCCTGTATCCGGGCGACCGGCATACCCGCTTTGACCTGACTCCCGATTTTCACCAGTAAGTCGACGTTGCCTTCTCTTGGCATCAACACTGAGAGCTGTGGTAATACCACCGACGCGCTGCGGGCATTGGTCATCAGAAAATGTGTTGCCAGCGTCGTCAGCAAAGAGATAAAGGCACCAAGGCCAATCGCAAACACGACCAGCGTCACCGACAATGCCTTGACCCGTGCCCAGCCGGTTAACCCTGCACTGGTATTCACTTTTCTCGCTTTCGTGAAGTTTTCCCGGTTCATGGTCGTCAGAACGTCATTAACCCGGGCGATCTCGCCACCGAGGAATTTGCTGATCAGTAACCGCAAGGTTGATACTTCCTGTATTCCCAGATCCTGAAACTCACAGCCAAAACGATGTTCTTCCATGAGTTCATTTATCACCTGAAAATTCACTTTCAGTACAAATTCAACCGAGTCAAAGATAAATAACAGGCGTCCCTTATAGATGTGTTTCAGGTGTAAACGGGACTCTTCATCAACCACACTGAAGCCGCTGGCTGAAATCTCATTAATTTCCAGTACATATTGATTATGTTGATGATCTGTAACGATCAAACGCGCTGGAATTTTCACCCGGGCATGACGTCGCTGAGCTTCGGTTTCATGAACCAGATTCAAGTTTGCAGTTGTCATCTTTCATCCCCTTCCTTTGCAGCCTCAATGGCGCCCTGTCGCTGGCATTAACAGCTGGCCGGACTAAACCAGATGAACGACTACCGCAAGAAACACACTGACTGCCGAAAACGTCATAGCAGAGGTGGACCAGCGGTTAAACCAGGTTTGAAAAGCACCATGATCATGTTTGAGTTTGGTGTTTTGACGTGTCCACGACTGACGATCCAAACGAAACACCACATAGATTTTGATTAATGAACCAAAGATT
Organism: Tolumonas auensis DSM 9187; assembly: GCF_000023065.1. NCBI lineage: Bacteria > Pseudomonadati > Pseudomonadota > Gammaproteobacteria > Aeromonadales > Aeromonadaceae > Tolumonas > Tolumonas auensis. Next base: position 1,556,554 of record NC_012691.1, on the reverse strand, counting down.
TGATTGAAATACAGCATGAGCGGAAACCCCGGCCCCACATGGTGGCCAGAGGCCAGTAACATCAGCGAAACCACCGTCCGGGTCAGCGCAATCCACAGTAAATAGATCACCAGATAGCCGATGTCATACTTGATTGCCGCCAACACAGCCGCTGTCAGCCCCAATACACTGGTCCACATCGAGATCCGCTGATCAAACAATACGTAATAGGTGAACCAGCCCAGCCGTTTTCCCCCTAGACGGGTGGCACGGGAGTTTTGTCGCAATGAATTGCCATACCAGCGGAACATCAGCTGGCGTGCAGCCGCCAGAAAATGCTTTGAGGGCGGATGCTCTACGGTGGTGATCTCCGCATCCGGCACATAATAGGTATCCCAGCCCTGCCGCATCATGCTGTACCAGCTGGATTTATCATCACCGGTCAGAAATTTGAAACGTCCCAGCCGCCAGTGATCCAGATGATCATTTTCCACGTCAGAAATAAAATCGGGTTCTGTAACAACCTCGGCACGGAATAACGACATTCTGCCGGTCAGCGTCAACACCCGTTTGGACAGCGCCATGGAACACATGCTGATATGACGCTGTGCAAAACGCAGCTTGTGCCACTGGCTCATCCAGTAACTGCCTAACACATCGCAATATTCATTCGTCGTCAGGGCCCCGACCTGAGGGAATAACGAAAAATAAGGGCAGGATTTCCGGATAATGCCATCCGATAACACAGTATCGCCATCCACAACCGCCACCAGCGCCTGCTTATCCGGCATATCCCGGGCGATTGCCCGAAAGCCGTTAGCCAATCCATCGCGCTTACCCGTGCCGGGAATACGCACAAAGTGCAACGTCACCCGCTCCGCAGGCGGATTCGCCTGTTGCCATAACATATTGATCAGTGATTCATCCGACATCTCGACAATTGATGCCACGACCGTAGCCGGATAACCGCAGGCGATCGCCTCGGCAATCACCGACCGGTAGACCATTGCTGTTGTCATCGCATCAATACGAAAACTGGTCACCATCAGATAGATGTGTGACGGCGGTTGTTCGGCCTCTGCTTTTACAGCCAGTTTCCGGTGACGGGGAAACACTACGTAACAGAAAAACAGTCCACGCAGATAATGCATAAGGCCGACGCTATATCGCCAAATCCCCACACCACCGACCACCAGCAGAAACTCCGGATGATCAGTTTTAAACACAGACGGCGGCACCATCAGTGCTAAAGCACACAGCAGAGAACCTAATAGAAACCAGCCGGAAATCGTTTGCATCCGTTCCATAACGCCCCCATTCCGCCATTCCCGGCAGGAATAATCAGGGGATCGCAACACTTTTGCAGAACACAGGGAAAAGAAACCCCAACCCATTAATTAATGGAGCAAAAGTGTGCGATCAGTGATTAACAAGCAACAGTCAGAACGACGGACTGCCGACCCGTTGTTACCAGCAAATACCCTGTTTATTAAACACAGAGGTATTGGTCATGAACCCGGCCAGATCGACCAGATATTTATCCTCAGGCCACGACTCCATCATGGCCTGGAAAGCCTTATCTTTATTACCGACAATCAAAACATCAACGTTGTCGAGTAAATCCGATTCGTTTTCCGCCAGCAGTGAAGAAACATGAGGAATTTTGCCGTTGATGTAATCACGGTTAGCACCGTGTACGCTGGCAAACTTAACGTTGCGGTCATAAATGGAGAGTTGATATCCTTTACCTATCAACATCTCCGCCAGTTCAACCAGCGGGCTTTCGCGCAGATCATCCGTTTCAGCTTTGAAGCTCAACCCCAGCATCCCCACCCGGCGTTTATTCAGTGACTCAATCACCTCAAACGCACGCTTGACCTGATATTCATTACTCGCCATGACCGATGAAATCAGCGGAGTGTGAATATCCAGTTTGGCAGCCCGGTAATTGAGTGCCCGGACATCCTTCGGCAAGCACGAACCACCGAATGCAAAACCTGGTTTCATGTAATAACTGGATATATTCAGTTTATGATCACGGCACACCACATTCATGACCTCACGGCCATCCACATTCAGCGCTTTTGCAATACTGCCGATTTCATTCGCAAAGCTGACTTTAACGGCATGCCAGACATTGCAGGTGTATTTCACCATTTCCGCGACTTCGATAGGTTTGCAGATAAACGGTGCATGTAAGTCGCTGTAAAGCTGCTCCATCAAACGGCCGGTTTCTTCGTCCAACACGCCAACTACGGTCATAGGTGGCTCGTCATAATCACGAATCGCCGTACTTTCACGCAGGAATTCCGGGTTAACACCCAACCCGAAATCAGCACCCGCTTTCATCTGGGCACAATCTTCGAGAATAGGTAACACCGTCTCTTTCACCGTTCCCGGCAGAACAGTACTGCGGATAATAACCGTATGACGGGAGGTTTTTTCGCGCATCGCCATGCCTATTTCACGGCACACGGCTTCAATATATTCCAGACTCAGATCCCCGTTACGTTTGCTCGGAGTCGGTACACACACCATTGTAATGTCACTGTTATGGATGGCATCCATATAGTCTGTCGTGGCTCTGATACGTCCGGCGATTTTTCCTGCCGTCAGCAGTTCATCCAACCCAGGTTCAACAATGGGCGAACGGCCCGCATTGATTAGCTCCACTTTTTGTTTGGAAACATCGACCCCGATAATCAGGTGGCCACGCTGTGCAAGGCAGGCAGTACAAACTGCGCCGACATAACCCATACCAAAAATACTGATACGCATGAAGCGCTCCTTTCAGTTATGCATTCCATTGTGATGCATTGACACCATGAACTAAGTCAACAGCACTCTCCCAATACGATATGTTTAACGCAGTGTGATTAAGAGCATAAAACTGGCCAAATTTTAACCAATTTAACATTTCAGTAACACGAAACTTCCGAAACCCAAACCAAGGGACTGATTTTTATTATCATTTACCTGTTCATTTTTTAACCAATGAGTTTCAATTAACACCTGTTATTCACTTATTTATAAGGAAGAACTAATTTAAAAAAAGCCATTTTTGCACCACTTTGCAACCCCAGAATATTCCATTCGCACCAATTTAAATCAAAAATCATAAAAACTGCATGATATAGCAGCAATAGGATTAACATTATTTTCATAAAACTAATTTATGAAGAAGTAATATAGGTTTTAATATATTTGTTACTATGTTAATTACTTAATTCAATTAATATAGAAAGAGAATGCACCAAAATAGTCTTTATTTGCATAAACAAACCCATATAAATCCCACCGGAATAATTCAAAAGAACGAAAAATAAATTATTATATCTATCATGAAGTTACTTATTAAATATAAGTTTTCAAAAAATCACATATTGATATTTATTTTAATTCCGTCATGATAAATGCATCCGGGTAATGTCTGTAGATTATATCCGGGTACCGCCCTGTGAGAATTAGCACAGGTGTGTAATTGCCTTGAAGAGCTCGAGGACTTCCAGATGAAAGCTGATGCGAACGATACCTCTGTCCGCAATAGTTTCCGTTGCATATGCCAGCGGAAACTACTGCGGAATATATACCCCCCCCCAAAAATCAGATTTGATGAAATCGGATATACGATGTTGAAATAGCAATTCCCTGATTCAGGAAGAGCTATTCCTGCGTATTTAATTTTCCATTTCTGGAATTTCACTCATCACCATCCGAAAGGTGTGGTGATTATATTTTTATATTTTTTGAGTAGCTATATGAAGAAATTAATTTTGTTATGCCTGTTATCTATGGCATCAGTACAAGCAGCCACCACTTATATTTCACCCGCCACAGGTAATTTCGATTTACGTCAATGGAAAATAACATTGCCGATTGCCGATAGTAGCGGTGATGCAGCAGAAATATCACCAGACGAAATAATGGCCGGTTACGCCAGTAAATATTTCTATCTGGATGATAAAGGTAAAATGACTTTCTGGACGCCTGTAAACGGCAAACTGGCAACGACGCCAAACTCCTCATATCCCCGTTCCGAATTGCGTGAAATCATTGGTGATAATTCACGTGATGACTGGAACTGGGAAGGACACCATACCTTACAGGCATGTGTGTGGGTATCTCAGGTTTCCATGAGCAAAAAAGTGATTATCGGTCAGATCCATAGCTACGGTGTACCACTGGTCAAACTGCAGTGGTATAACGGCGATGTATATGCACAGATCAAGCGTCAGGAAAACGGCGAGAATGGTGAAATCAAAACCAAACTGGCCTCTCCGGGCGCTAACAAATTCTGTTACACCATTGATTCTAATGCCGGAGTAGTAAACGTTAGTGTAGCTGGTGGCGGCACTGCAACTTATGACTATGTTGGCACCGACCCTAACTGGAAACTTCAGAAGTTTTATTTTAAAGCGGGTTCTTACTGTCAGGAAAAAATTGGCGCAGATACAACCCCGGGTGCAGGTTGTAAAGTTCGTTTCGGTTCAATGGTCTCCACGCACTAAGCTTGCTTCATGATTCTCCTTTTCTTTTAGCCTCCTTATAACGGAGGCTTTTTTGTGCATGAAAGCATCGGTTTCTGTTGCTTCTGATTTCCGCTATCCTTAATGCAGAAGAACGATGCCTTGACTCCATCCAGGACACCCTGATTATGCCCATATCTGAATCTGATCCCCGTGTGTTTTTTGCAGCTGAGCGTACCTTGCTGGCCTGGTTACGCACCGGGCTGACAATTATTGCTCTTGGTTTTGTTGTTTCCCGCTTTGGATTATTTATTCAACTGTTTGAAGCTCAATTACAAAGCATTCCGGCAGTATCACACACCTCTTTATCTGCCTTCATGGGTATCCTTTTTGTTATCACCGGTTCGTTGACGATCGTTATTGCCGCCGTTCAGCACTACAGATATATATCTCAGTTGCCTCAAACCGATCTGCCCCCCAGGTACTCCAAATCATTTGCCGTCCTTTTATCGTTTATGCTGGGGATACTGGGAATGGGACTGGCCGGCTATCTTCTGCTGAGTCAGCCCTGAGTCGTTAGATCACACCATCTATACGGACAGATGCCACAGGTCAAATATCCTTATATTTCTCTGCAAGGATACATAATGTATGAACATAAACGAGATTCAATCCAAGTCGATCCTCTCTGCATCTAAAGTTTATGACTATGTGGTTAACCCTTATGTTGGTTGCCAGCACGGTTGCTCATATTGTTATGCGCGATATATGAAACGCTTTACCGGTCATAAAGAGCCTTGGGGCGAATTTGTTGATGTAAAAATTAATGCAGCCGAGCTATTACAAAAGGAAATCAATAAGAAAAAGAAAGCTAAAGTATGGATCAGCGGAGTATGCGACCCCTATCAGCCTCTGGAAGCAAAATATGAGTTAACCAGAAAATGTTTGCAGATATTGGCGCAGAATGACTGGCCTGTTGTAATTCAAACGCGTTCGCCATTAGTTCTCCGCGACATCGACATTATCAAGGAGGCAAAGCACTTTGAAGTTGGGTTTTCTATTACCACCGCAGACGATGAGATCAGAAAACTGTTTGAGCCCCATGCACCATCAATAATGGAGCGCTTAAACTCACTAGCTGAGTTGCATCAGTCGGGGATCAGAACTTACGCAATGATTGCCCCTATCCTTCCGGGAGCGGAAGATTTGGTAGAGATGCTCGAAGGGATCGTTGATTACATTTATGTTGACCGCATGAATTATAACTACGCTGATTTCATATACAAAAAGTATCATCTGGAAGATAAACGCTCTGATGAATACTTCGATTTTGTTGGTCAGGAAATTATGTATAAATGCACACAGCTGGGAATCGAGTGTCATATATTTTTCTGAGTAATTTAGCCATTTATCTTCGGAATAGCGTATACATAAGCTGATTACTTATCACCTGCTGCAGTGATTTATGACTATTGAAGTAAAAGTTTTAGATGAACCAAAGATAACATGTGCAAATTGTGAGGCCTGTTGCTGTCGCTTAGAGGTGATGCTGATTACCGATACAGGCGTTCCGGAACACTATATTGCTATAGATCCGTGGGGTGGCCAGGTCATGGCACGCCTGGACGATGGCTGGTGCGCCGCACTCGATCGCGACACGTTGATGTGTACAATTTACGATCATCGCCCCTTAATCTGCAGAGAATTTGAAATGGGTGCAGATGAATGCATTACTGAGCGGAAAGAATATTTGAATGAATAGTGTTGGTAAGTAAGCGCCTTGACCGTTGTTCGGATTGATTTACTAACGGACAGGTATCAGTTCTGCGGGATTTAGTAAGAATGGGCTGTCAGGATCATGTTGCTTATAGTTCCTGACTGCCTGTTGATGATGGTAGGTTGCGTAGCAGTACTGGCAGCCATGCACACAGGTGTTATACGCCCCGATATCCACGCTCTGTACGCATAAACATTCTGTGCGCTGATTTTTATCCTTCTTCACAGATAAATGCAGGTGAAATAGTTTTTCTATCAATGCCGCATCAATACAGGCTCCGTGCGGAATATCATGTTCCGGATCGATCACCTTTTCTGAACAGGAAAATATTTCCATTTCATGCGCGGCGGCAATCTGACTTAATGCTTTTGATAATTCAGAATACTGTTCTCTGTTCTGCGTGATATCGCTGACCGTTAAATCACCGACACCCCGCAGATTTCTTTCCGTTTTCTTATAAAAATCAGCGAAACTGACCACCACACGCGTCGTATATCCCCGTAGTAATCCGGCAATTCTGGAGAACAAGCGAATATGTTCTTCTGCTGGCAGCAAATTACATAACAGGATGGGATCGTAACGCCAGATCACTTTTTCTTTGCCAATCTGTTGCGATAACTTAATAAAATTATCGATCGCTTTTAATGGATGCAGCGTTGTAGTTTCTAATGCCCGGGGATAACCGGTGATGGTGTACTGGAAATAATAGCGATAGCCCATTTCGTCCAGCAGATTCAGGTGCTTTAACATGGGAAAAGCATTTCGGGTCCAGAAGACGATCACATCCACATCTGCCGGCAGTAACGATATTTGCCGGATCTGTTTGCTGTTAAACGGATTCCTCGTCATCACAAACCCGGCTTTTATCCGGTTCATAAACCAATCGGAATAAAAAGCCGGGATATCAGTACGTCGGCTGGCACTGATGATCATATAACTTATCGGGATCGACGATTATTGAGTTCTGCTGCCGCGCTCTGACCTCGAACAGCTGCGGCCAGCTCTTTTGGCACGATAGTCATACCGATCGGCGCTAATGCAATGCCCGCCAGTTTCAGATGCTGAATAGCAAACGGAATACCGATGATAGTCACGAAACACGCGATAGCCGAACAGATATGTCCGAACGCCAGCCAGATCCCGGCGAACAGAAACCAGATCACATTGCCAACCAGACCAAAAGGTCCGGTACCAATATCTTCTTTCAGATAGAGATCTTTACGACTAATCGCCTCTTTACCAAACGGGAAAAAAGCAAACTGACCAATCACAAAACAGGCTTTCGCCCACGGGATACCAACAATCGTAATTAATGCCAGCAAACCAGCCAGCCACCAGCCTAACCCCATCACTACACCGCCAAAGACAAACCATATAAGGTTTCCGATCAGACTCATTATTCTCTCCTGTTTCACCAATGGAACAGCATTAAACTACTCATATTTCCTGAAAAACAGCTTAAGTGCATCAATGATCATTTTTGCTTTAGCCGGAATATCTTTACCCGGCGTCACGGCGTATAACCCGGCTGACGGTGACTGCCAGTCAGGCAATACCGGCACCAGTGTTTCATCTGCCAGTAACTCGATAATCTCACTATAGGGTTGTATTGATACTCCCATATGAGCCAGACACCATTGCCGCTGTAACAATATATCACTACCCACCAATTGTGCTTTCACTTTCCCCTGCCAGCGCTGACCATGCGTATGCTGTAACGAAAGCGATGTCTGAGGTTGCGACAAGATCCAGCGTAATTGCATTAATTGCTCAGGTTGCTGCGGGATGCCGGCATTATCAAGATACGCAGGTGTAGCAACGGCTATCATGCGACAACTGGTTAAACGTTGAGCTACCAGCGCCGAGTCTTTCAGTGGCCCGAACCTGATAGCCAGATCATAGCCTTCTGCAATGAGATCACGTTCAACATCACTGCAATCCAAGGTGATTTTCAACCCCGGATATTGCTGCATGAATGGGATCAGAACGCTATTCAGCGGCCCGTGACTTAATCCCAGCGGTGCGGTGATCTTTACTTCTCCGACCGGCTGATCACGCAAGATCTGCAACCCCTCTTCAGCTTCACGGACGGCGCTAATCATTGCCGCAGTGCCGGGGTAAAAATGCCGCCCCGCTTCGCTAAGTGTTAATTTTCTCGTAGAGCGATGTAACAGCGTCACACCCAGCGATTGTTCCAATTGTCGTATATGCTGACTAACAGCGGAGGCTGTCATACCCAGCTTATCCGCCGCGGAAGTCATTGAGCCGGACTCAACAACGGAAGCGAAAACCACCATGCCACGCAAGCGATCCCAATTCAGCATTATTAAGTTTTCCTAAAGAGTGATAGCGATTAACGATGGATTATCAATTCAGGTTAACTGATTAGACTGTTCCCCATCAACTAGCAAAGAGGAAACATCAAATGAAATTAGCAATTATCGGCGCCACCGGTTTTGTCGGCTCAGCCGTATTACAAGAAGCCCTGCAGCAAGGGCACGATGTCACTGCAATTGTTCGTCATCCGGAAAAATTAGCCGTACATCCTTCACTGACCGCAAAGGCTGTCTCTGTTTTTGATGAAGCGGCATTAGCCGATGTACTGCGTGGTCATGATGCCGTGATCAGTGCCTATAACCCAGGCTGGACGAATCCGAATATCCAGAGTCAGATGATTGAAGGTTCCGCTCATATTGTTAACGCAACCAAACAGGCAAAAGTACCTTCGCTGTTAGTGGTTGGTGGTGCCGGTAGTCTGGAAGTCGCGCCGGGCGTACAACTGGTAGATACCCCGCAATTTCCGGCAGAATGGAAAGAAGGTGCATTGGGTGCCCGCGAAGTGCTGAATCAGCTCAAAAATGAGAAAGAACTTAACTGGCGCTTCATTTCACCAGCGGTATTTCTTGAACCGGGGAAAAGAACCGGTCAGTTCCGTTATGGCGATGATGCGGTGTTATTTAATGACGATCAGCCGGCCCGTATCAGTGTAGAAGATCTGGCAGTCGCTATCGTGGAAGAAATTGCCGCGCCGCGTTATAACCAGCGTCGTTTTACCGTAGCTTACTAAGGCCGTAGCTTAAGAAATCAGATACCGGCTCTGCATGGACTTCATTGCAGAGCCTTTTTTTATTGCCCGCAAATGAGTTCGGAACGTGGCATAATACGTTCATTAAACCGTATCTGTTTGTATCAATGACAGCTTCCTATAACATTCCTGCCTCAGAGCACCAGTTCGAGTTTGAAATCAAACGTAGTCAGTTTATCTGCTATGCCGCGCAGGCCAGTCATCGTGAGGCTGCCGATCACTTTATACGCTCCATTCGTGCTCTGCACCCTCAGGCGCGTCATGTTTGCTGGGCCTATATTGCCGGAGCACCTGATACGACAGTGATGTCGATGAGTGATGATGGTGAACCTGGAGGTACTGCCGGGCGTCCGATGCTCAAGGTATTGCAGCACAGTGGCATGGGTGAAATTGTCGTCGCCGTGGTCCGCTATTTCGGCGGTATCAAGCTCGGCACCGGCGGCCTGCAGCGGGCATATTCGGATGCGGTCAGTGGTGTACTGGAAGGATTACCTCTTAAGCTGAAAGTTTCACGTCAGCAAGTTCAGCTACGCTATGACTATGCGCTGGAATCTGCCGTGCGCCATGTATTGAGCCGCTACGATGTGGAGGATGAGCAGATAAGCTACGATTTACAGGTTTCGATGTCCTTACAGATTGCCAGTGCTCAGGTGCAGGCATTTAAAACAGAACTCACTAACCATTGCGCCGGTGCGGTACACTACCCCGCAATAAACTAATCGTTTCACAAAACAGACCCATAATGCGCTTAGATAAACATCTTCATCAATGTCTTGGAATATCCCGTTCCCAGGCTTCGCAGTTGCTCAAGGCCGGACGGATCAGCGTGAATAGTCTGATCATCAAAAGTGGCGCTCAGCATGTCACCGAACAGGATAGTGTCCTGCTGGATGATAAGCCTCTGGATACCCCCGGAGAAAAACTTTACTACTTTATGCTGCATAAGCCACAGGGCTATGTCTGTGCAAATGGTGATGCCAGCCATCCGGGTATCACACGACTGTTTGATTTGCCCTGCGCCAGTGAACTACATGCGGCTGGCCGGCTTGATGCCGATACCACCGGGTTAGTGCTGGTCACAAATGACGGCCAATGGTCTCACCGGGTCACCTCGCCACGAAAACAGTGTGACAAGACATACCGGGTATGGCTGGCTGAACCGATATCGCCGGAGACAGAGGAAATTTTTGCCAAGGGGATTTTATTGCGCAGCGAAACCCAGGTAACGCGTCCGGCACAACTGGAAACGATTACGCCTCAGGAAGTTTTGCTGACTATTCATGAAGGCAAATATCATCAGGTAAAACGTATGTTTGCCGCTGTCGGTAATCATGTCGAACGCTTACACCGCGAACGGATTGGTGAGTTGGTTTTAGATGCAGATCTCCCGGAAGGAAGTTACCGCGAACTGACTCCCGAAGAGATCAGCCTCTTTTAACGCGCCAGCACTAAAGCTGTTCCGAACACCACCAGTATGGCACCCAGCCATGAGCCCGCACCGGGTCTCTGGCGGGTGAAAATCCAGAGTATCGGCAATAGCATGACCGGTGAAGTCGATGACATGATTGCCACTAAGGTCACATTGCCGTGTCTCAGCGCAAACAGAAAGATCGTCATCCCCATCACCATCGCCAGCAGACCGTTAAGCGCAATAATGCCTAAAACCCGCAGATTGATGGGTGATGTTGGTTTACTGAATGGCACCTGTGCCAGTCTTAAACCGCCATGAGCAGCAAAAGCCACCAGCATGCGGACGCATGAAGCAGCAATCGGATCTGCACCGGCAACCATAACGGGCTTTGCAATAATAGTTCCCAGCGACTGGCACAACGCGGCCATAAGCCCCAGACTCAGACTCAACCACAAAGCGCCATGGGTATATTCGAGTTTTTGTGTTTTAGCGCCACTAAACGCGACCGCAACCAAAACACCGGCAAAAACCAACGCAGCGCCCGTCCATCCCTGCAGAGAGAGTCGCTCCTGAAATAACCAGATCCCAAATAATGCAGAAAATGCCGCATGCGTCGCGAAGAGAAGGCTGGCGCGGCGCGGACCAATGCGGTTCATGCAGGCATACAGGCAGGTATCACCGATAAAAATACCGATCAGACCTGAAACAGCCATCATTCCCATTTGTGTCAGTGACAGTGTATAAAAACCACCGCTGACCAGACTCATCGCTCCCAGCATCAGACTGACACAGGCCATACGCCAGCGACTAAACGCGAATGTTCCCAAATGCCGGGCAGGAATCACGGACAACAAACTGGCACAGGCCCATAAAAAAGCAGACACCAGGGCCAGCCATTCCAATGACATAACAACCTCAAATAATGAAGAAGACCGGCAAAAGCCGGTCTGAATATAAGAAACTAATGCTTATCGGTTACAGGAAACCCGGCTCATCACGTTTGACAGGATCAAGTTCCCAGTTCAAGGCCGGCCCTTTGATTTCCAGAGCGCCATTTTCATCATGTAATTTGATCTTCAGTTTCAGGTTATTGAGGGAGTCTGCATTACGCAATGCCTCTTCTTCATCAATAATACCTTCGCAATAAAGCTCAAACAGGCACTGGTCAAACGTCTTCATGCCCAGGTTGACCGATTTCTCCATGATTTCTTTGATGTTGGAGAAATCACCACGGCGGATCATATCCTGAATGGTTGCCGTACCTAACAAAATCTCGACCGCAGCATGACGCTTGCCATCCACTGTTTTTACCAGTCGTTGTGATACAAACGCCTTCAGGTTATTACCCAGATCGTTCATCAGCTGCGCGTGCCGCTCTTCCGGGAAGAAGTTAATAATACGATCCAATGCCTGGTTCGCATTGTTAGCATGCAACGTTGAAATAGCCAAATGACCGGTTTCAGCAAAGGCCAGCGCATGTTCCATGGTTTCACGATCGCGGATTTCCCCGATCAGGATCACGTCCGGAGCCTGACGTAATGTATTTTTCAGTGCGGCATGAAAACTGCGGGTATCCACACCGACTTCACGCTGGTTGATGATACTTTTCTTGTGCGGATGAATATATTCGATAGGATCTTCAATGGTAATGATATGACCACTGGTATTCCGGTTACGATGATCGATGAGCGCAGCTAACGAGGTTGATTTACCTGAGCCTGTTCCCCCGACAAACAGCACCAGCCCGCGTTTTTGCATGATGACGTCCAGCAACACGGGTGGCAGCTTTAACTCTTCAAAAGTAGGAATATCAAGTTTGATATTACGGGCTACAATCGAGATCTCATTACGCTGACGGAAAATATTGACGCGGAAACGGCCAACCCGGGGTAAAGAAAGCGCCAGGTTCATTTCCAGTTCTTTCTCAAAAATGACTTTTTGTTCCGCATCCATGACATCATCGGCAATAGCTGCCACTTCGCCCGGTTTCATCGGTAATTGCTGGATTGGTGTCAGCACACCATTAAATTTAATACTGGGAACCGCTCCTGTTGACAGATATAAGTCCGAGCCATTTTCATAGGCCAGCTTAATCAGCATATCCAGAAATTCCATTGATTCTACCGCAGGCATATACCTCTCCATATCATGCTATGTTTTATAGTTGTTTATTCTGCCGTTTTATTTCACTCATGTACCAGAAATATATAGAAAAATTCGCAAAAACTGCTTCTGTGACCAAAGATACACCCGTAATTCAATAACCTGCTCTATACTTTGATCAGCGTGTGAACTGAGTCTGGAGGTTGATATGTGGCAATCCATTACTAAACAGATCTCCGAATGTATGGATGCACCGTTTACTATAGAAAAACATCAGCTATTGCTACATACCCCGGATTCCAGTTATTACCGGATAACCGATCAGAAGCATGTTATTTCTTTCGTTGTGCGGATCACACCTAAATCATTGGCAGCCAAATTCGATATTTTGACGCGTAATTTAGCGCTCATGGCCGATTGGCTGGTATCACCAAAAATCATCTTGTATGGAACCACCTCAGATCAGTGCTTTGTTGTTTTTCAGCCTTTTGATGTGAAAGAAAACACGCAACCACTCGCCGATGAATGGTACGAATTAGGGAAATGCTTTGCCAGAATGCACCAGCGTTGCCAGCAAGGCATGTATGGCTGGGAAGAAGATACGTTTATTTTCGAACAGATACAGCCTAATCGCTGGCAAAAAAACTGGGCGTCATTTTTTTCTGAACAACGGATCGGCTGGCAGTTGCAGTTACATGAGGAAAAGGGCAGACACCTGATTAATATTGCGGATATGACCAGCGTGATACACAGATTGCTGCATCATCATCATCCTGAACCCAGCCTGCTGCATGGCCAATTATTACCGGACAATATTCTGGTCACCAGCGCGGGCCTGTTTTTACCTGATAATGCCTGCTATTGCGGTGATCGGGAGCTGGATTTAGCCTGGCTGACGACATTTAGTCCGGATTGTGACGACTTTATGCGCGGATATACAGAAACATGGCGGTTACCGCAGGGATTTGAAACCAGACAGGTTATTTATGCGTTATATCCGCTACTGGTGCAGTTACATAATAATCCTGAACTTGAGACCCGGGTGCAGCATCATATTGCACTGATTTTAGCCATCTGAGCGGGATAAACTGGCACGTTAAGCGGGTTATAGCTATAGTGTCGGCGATTTTAATTAACAGAGATTTACCGATGAAACACCTCGCCTACTGCGAAAAAATCAGGGAGGTTTACAGTCAAATCGGGAGTGGAGATCAAGGCTATATGCCTAATGCAATCAGTGTGGTGTTAAAAACACTGGATCAAATCGCCAACAATCCGGATCTGCCTGAAGACGTTCGTGATAACGCTGCTTTTGCTGCTGCAAATCTTCTAATCAGTGATTATTCTGAAGACGCCTGAACATCAGGCGTTTTTTTATCTCCGCTCATATTAAGGTCATGTTGTGATTCAGTATCAACAGGAAATCCGCCGTCTTGTCCGGCTGGCATTACCTATTCTTCTGGCGCAGGTCGCCCAAACAGCAGTGACACTGGTTGATACCATTATGGCTGGCCGGTACAGCGCGATCGATCTGGCTGCCATATCGGTTGCCAGTAGCTTCTGGTTGCCGATAGTGTTAACCAGTCAGGGCATCATCATGGCACTGACGCCGATCGTGGCTCAGTTAAACGGTGCACAGAAGAAAGAAAAAATTCCGGACGCGGTAGCACAAGGCTTATGGCTGACATTGCTGGTATTTATTCCCGCCGGACTCCTGCTTTATACCAGTCCGTTGCTGCTGCATCTGATGGACGTTTCCAGTGTGATGGCAGAAAAAACCACCGGTTATCTGCATGCCATGCTGCTGGGTCTGCCCGCGTATCTTTACTATCAGGTATTACGTAATTATGCGGAAGGACTGTCACATACCATTCCCGGCATGTGTATCGGCTTTGCCGCTTTACTGCTGAACATTCCGCTCAATTATCTGCTGATCTACGGCGTATGGGGCTTACCCGAATTAGGTGGTGTAGGTTGCGGTTTTGCATCTGCCGCTGTCATGTGGTTTATGGCCATCGCCATGACCGTGTACGTCCTTAAATCGCCGTCATATCAGGAATACCGCCTGTTCCGTCATTTCATTGGCTGGCATACAGAAAGCATATTGCGGATATTTAAACTGGGTGCACCGATTGCAATGGCCTTATTCTGCGAGGTGACACTGTTTACGGTAGTCGCATTATTACTCGCCCCGCTCGGCCCGGAAATTGTTGCCAGCCACCAGGTGGCGCTTAACTATTCATCGTTGATCTTCATGCTGCCATTGTCTCTGGGTTATGCCGTCACCATCCGTGTCGGGCATTCCATGGGTGAACAGCAGCCTCAGCAGGCCAAGGTCGCTGTGTTCAGTGGTCTTATTGTCGGATTATCAATGACGGTCATTACGGCAACGCTGACCATTCTGCTTCGTCACTGGATTGCGACACAGTACACCGAAGAGCCGTTCGTGATCACGCTGGCCGCTCACCTGATCATTTTTGCTGCCATCTATCAGTTCTCAGATACTGTCCAGGCCATATCTTCCGGTGCATTGCGTGGTTTTAAAGATACCCGCGTCATCTTCCTGATCACCCTGTTTGCATACTGGCTGATCGGCGTACCGGCAGGCATTCTGCTGGGATTAACCGACTGGATAACCCCGCGCATGGGACCACAAGGCTTCTGGATCGGAATCATTATTGGTCTGACAACAGCCGCAACCTTGCTGGCTTTCCGGTTGCGAAAAACATTACGGAAAACACTGGCCGTGTATACTATTTAACCGGAAAGCAAACTGATAAAATGGGATGCTGATCACCGTTTTCCGCCATGAAACCGGTTTCAGCTTTACATATGGAATGGATACCCCTAACGTTCGTACAGTAATTATTCCCTTACATTCAGAGATTTTCAGATGCAGAAAAAAGCCGTAATTTTCGATATGGATGGTGTATTAATCGATTCAGAACCCTTCTGGCAACAGGCTCAGATCGAAGTATTAAGAGATCTGGGCGTAGAAATTACGCAAAAAGAATGTGAAGAAACCATGGGGCTGCGTATTGATGCGCTTGTTGGACATTGGTACAACAAATATCGCTGGGATGGCTCAAGCGTAGAAGAAACAGCAGTAACTATTGTTGAACGGGTTGCCAGTCATGTGATGCACTCCGGAGAAGCAAAAAGCGGCGTGCATAAGGCTCTTGAGACTATCGCGGCTAAAGGATTTAAAATCGGCCTTGCAACGTCCTCCCCGATGGCTCTGGTCGATGCAGTACTGACCCGCTTAGATATCGGGCACTACTTTTCAATTCGCCACTCTGCTGAATTCGAAGAATATGGGAAGCCACATCCTGCGGTCTATATTCAAGCCGCTGTGCAACTGGGCGTTACCCCTAAAGAATGTATCGCGATTGAAGACAGCTTCAATGGTCTGCTGTCCGCTAAATCCGCCACAATGAAAACCATTGTTATTCCCGAAGCAGCAAATGCCGCGAACCTTCGCTTTTCAATAGCCGATATACAGCTAAGCAGCCTTGATGAACTTTCTGCAGAACATCTGGTATAGAAATATCTAAAAACAAAAAGCCCGCTGTTTTATAGCGGGCTTTTTAATTTGTCAGCAGACTGAATTAACCGCGGCGGGTTTTCACTGCTGCTGCCAGCTGACGCAGTAATACAGCTGTATCATCCCAGCCAATACAAGCATCAGTGATACTCTGACCACAGATCAGTTCCTGACCTTCAACCAGATCCTGACGACCTTCCACCATGTGGCTTTCAACCATAACGCCCATGATGTGGTGATTACCACCTGCGATCTGACCACAAACATCAGTACAAACTTCCATCTGCTTTTTGAACTGCTTGGAGCTGTTGGCATGACTGAAGTCGATCATCATCTTGGTTGGCAGATCCGCTTTCTCCAGATCCTTCACTACTTCAGCGACATGTTTAGCACTGTAGTTTGGCTCTTTACCACCACGCAGGATGATATGGCAGTCCTTGTTACCTTCAGTGGTAACAATCGCTGAATGACCGAATTTAGTGACCGACAGGAAATTATGGGATGCACCTGCAGCACTGATCGCATCAATAGCCACTTTGGTTGTACCGTCAGTACCGTTTTTGAAACCAACCGGGCAAGACAGACCTGAAGCCAGTTCACGGTGAACCTGTGATTCGGTGGTACGCGCACCGATTGCACCCCAGCTCATCAGATCAGCCATGTATTGTGGCGTGATCATATCCAGGAACTCGGTCGCTGTTGGCATACCCATGTTGTTCAGATCCAGCAGCAGTTTGCGGCCAATACGCAAACCATCGTTGATCTTGTAGGTGTTATCCAGATAAGGGTCGTTAATCAGACCTTTCCAGCCAACTGTTGTGCGTGGTTTTTCGAAATAGACGCGCATAACAATTTCCAGCTGATCTTTCAGCTCTTCACGCATAGCCAGCAGACGCTTACCGTATTCGATAGCAACTTCAGGATCATGAATCGAACATGGACCAATCACAACCAGCAGACGGTCATCCTGATCATTGAGAATGTTATGAATAGCCTGACGACTTTCAAATGCCGTGTGCGTAGCAGTTTCAGTCGCAGGGTACCGTTCCAGCAATGCGATTGGCGGTAATAATTCTTTGATCTCTTTGATCCTTACATCGTCTGTCTTATACATCGTGACCTCTGCGCAATTTCTAATTACGGGCAATTCCGGTTTGCCCGTTTGTGGCGAATTAATCTAGTTAGATTGCACCTTCGCGTCAATCATATTGTGACTTTGTTCGCCCAGGCGTCCGGCACAGGGTATAATGCATGAAAAGGTATCTGCCAATTCCAAACAGGAGATTTACATTGCGCTTTGCTGAACTGACTATGCATAAACGCTTAAAAGAGGCCATGGCGCATCTTGATTACACCGAGATGACCGAAGTGCAGGCTCAGACTATCCCTTATGCGTTAATAGGGCGCGATCTTGCCGTGGCTTCCAAGACTGGCTCAGGTAAAACGCTGGCCTATCTGCTTCCGTTAATGCATCGGCTGTTAACCTCAAGAGCGCTTTCTACCCGTGGCCCGCGCGCATTGATTCTGGCGCCGACACGTGAACTGGCGAAACAGGTTTATGCACAGCTTCGTTTTCTGGTCGCTGGTACACAAGTTCACTGCAGTCTGGTGCTCGGTGGCGAGAATTTTAACGATCAGATTAAAGCGCTGCGTAAAACGCCGGAAATTCTGGTGGCAACACCAGGACGTCTGTTAAACCACCTGACTGCCCGCAGTTTCCTGTTTGACGGCGTGGAAATTCTGGTTCTGGATGAAGCAGACCGCATGCTGGATCTGGGTTTTGCTGATGCATTAAAAGCCATCCATTCAGCCGCATCACATCGTTTGCGTCAGACCTGGTTGTTTTCCGCAACGCTGAATAACCAGTCTGTGGAAATGCTGTCGGGGTACATCCTGAAAGCACCGCAGAGTATCTCTATCGGCGAAATGCACGCCATTCATGCCGATATCAATGAAGTCTTCCATTTATGTGATCATCTGGATCATAAACAGGCGCTGTTAAAGCATCTGCTGTCGCAACCAGATTATCAGCAGGCAATTGTCTTTCTTGCGACCCGCGAAGATACCGAGCGTCTGGCGAAACAATACAGTGAGTTGAATATCCCGGCACTGGCGTTATCCGGCGATATGAAACAGGCTCAACGCAACCAGGTGATCGATCAGTTCTCCCGTGGACATGCCAAAGTACTGTTCACAACGGATGTTGCTGCCCGCGGGCTGGATCTGCTGCATGTCTCGCTGGTTGTTAACTTCGATATGCCGAAACTGCCTGAAGAATATATCCACCGTATCGGTCGAACCGGACGTGCCGGCAATCAAGGCAACGCAGTTTCACTTATCAGCCCTAAAGATTGGGTATCCTTTCAGGGATTGATGGCGTTGCAGCGTCGTGAAGTTACTTTTACGGTAATACCCGGACTGGAAGGCAGATTCAAAGGTGTGCTGGCACAGAAGAATACAAAATTCTCCGGTAAAGGTGCGCATCCTCTGGCGGAAGCTAAAGCAGCCGCGCAAGGAAAACGTTCCTTTAATAAGAACACGGCAACGAAGGGACCGGTTCGTAAAGAGTCTAAAAACAGACCGGGACGTAACGCAACGCCTAACGTGGGTGACACTGACGGGTTTGCACCTGTGCGCAAGAAAGCGCCTGCCGAAGTGGCGTATGTCGAAAGAGATACCGATAACGAAGTAGAATAAAAACGTCCGGCCGGTTAAATCAGCTTTTATTTAACCGGCTGTGCAGTGCCTGCCAGGACGCCTCTGCCACGTTTGTCGTCGCCTGCAGCAATGCCGCGATGTGCGGTTTGGATTCACGGCAGGCAATCTCCAGCTGACCGCACATATCCTGCAATGCCACAGCTCCGAGTGCTCCGGCACTACTCTTAACCGCATGCGCACTCTTTGCCGCAGCCACAAGATCGCCCTGCGGAATCGATAACGCCATGGCGTCAAAATGTTCCCGGCTTTCCTGCAGAAAGATGACCACCAGCTGTTTGAATAAATCCGGACTGGTATCATTGAGTAGAGTCTGAATAATACGGTCATCAAGAATGGGGTTCGTTGTGCCAATCATAGCAACCGGCGGTGGCACTACTTCCGGCACCATTCCTTTATCATTGTTCAACGCCCACTTCTTCAGCAATGAATAGAGCTGTTCCCGCTGCAGAGGTTTACTCAGATAATCGTTCATCCCCGCTTCTAAACAGGCTTCACGATCATGCGCAAAAGCATGCGCTGTCATCGCCAGAATCGGTAATGTCAGATAACGACCGCCCATTGCCCTGATCCGCCGCGTGGCTTCCAGGCCATCCATCCCCGGCATAGACACATCCATCAACACGACATCAAATTCGGCCTGCCGGACTTTCTCCAGAGATTCATAGCCATCATTAGCGATGGTTATCTGACAGCCTGTTTTTTCCAGCATCGCTGTCGCTACCATCTGGTTGGTCAGACTATCTTCCACCAGCAACACATTAACAGGCAGCAAGCCGGAGTCATCGGCAATATTCTGTTCATGCACAACACCATTCGTTTTAGCCGGTAAGGTAAACCAGAAAGTGCTGCCAATTCCTGCAACTGAATGACAACCGATTTTACCGCCCATCAACATGACCAGCCTGGCGGCAATTGCCAAGCCTAACCCTGAGCCACCAAAGCGGCGATCCAGATTCGTATCGACCTGAGAGAACTCCTGAAATAGCCGTTGCTGATCAGACTCTGAAATCCCGATACCTGTATCGCTGATGTGAAAGATCATCATAGGAACTGAATCCGGCGGCTTTTGCTGATTTGCGGCCAACATTCTTACAGCAATGCTGACACTTCCCTTTTCAGTAAATTTAATGGCATTCGCCAGCAGGTTTTGCAATATCTGACGTAACCGGGAAGGATCAGCAGCAATAACGTCAGGGACGTCCGGACTAATACTCAGGCCAAAATGCAGTTTCTTTATAACGGCTTCTTTCTCAAACAAGGACGCCAGACCATCAAGTAAATCATGCAATCTGAATGATGTTGTAACCAGTTCCAGCCGGCCAGCTTCTATACGGGAGAAATCAAGTACATCATTGACCAGTTGCAGCAACGAGCGACCGCCTTCACAGACCCCCTGCGTTAATTTACGTTGCCGGTCATCCAGCTGTGTTTCCAGCAATAACTCCGAAAGATTGATCACCGCATTCAGCGGTGTCCGGATCTCATGGCTCATCGTCGCCAGAAAATGGCTTTTAGCTTTATTAGCCGCCTGAGCCTCATCTCTGGCCTGGATCATACTTTGTTGTGCCAGTTTCAACCGTTGGTACTGACGACAACTGGTTAGTGCCAGTGCCAGTTTATTAACAAGAGGCTCCATTTCCCTGAGCAAGCCTTCACGGAACGGAGCACTGCGGCCCAACAGTAACGCACCGAAATCCTGTATTGCCCACGCATAGTAATAAAGTCCGGCGGATTCAAAATAACGCAGAGGGACAGGCAATGGCTCGTGGTTAATCAGACATTCCAGTGAGTGATTTATAGCCTGATGCAGGTAATTATTCCGGACCGCAGCCCGCGGTAAAATGTAAGAAGGTGTATAAAAATCATCTTGCTCATCCCGCAGCAAAACGACGGCCGTGGCACAGCCTAATCCCCGCAGAAAAACAGGAATACATTCCGCCAGCATTTTTTCCAGCTCAATACTCTCGCCAATAGACATGGCAATTTCATGTAATACTTCCTGCTCAATTAATCCCTGTCGTATCACTGGCCAGTAATCCTACTACAGATGTTTTGTTATAAAGCTCCAGATAATCATAGCCGCAGTTAGCTATTTCCCCCAGAGTCAGCGCCCCGGCAAGCGGAACATCCGGTATAGAGACATGGCTGAGCTCCCGGGAAAATAATTCGCCCAGAAACAGCACCCGCGAAATACAATCCATGAATAGCATCAGACGAGGAGTACGCCCTTTCAGATTTTCTGAGGCCTTCTGACGCGCCCTTCCTGCTGCGGCAGAAACATAATCCGGCTTACCGTGCATCACATGCACATAAGAACCACGTCTGACTTCGCCGACACAAACGATGCGCTGGCCATGAAGCGCGATAGGATCACGAATGACCAGCTCATCCGCAAGTTTTGCAATACCAAACGGATAGGCCCGCGCTATTTCTGAAAATGGCATTCCTGCAAAGCGCAGTCCGGAGTGATCTTCAACAATATTGCGGTAAACATCGGCTGCCGGTCGCCAGTCAATGGAAATAATTTCATTGCCTTCCACCTCCGTGACCTTGAGAGCCCGGGAAATGGATTGCCAGCCATGTGCAACACCAATACCGCTTGGAATATTTGCCATTAACAACACGGCGGCATCAGCCAAAATACCCAGAGGCGTAATAACACAGGGTTGATCAAGCTTTTGTAATGAGCCGCAGCCGCCACCGATATAGTTTATTTCGAGACCATACTGATTAAATAAACCATCAATTAATCGCTGAACACCTGAGCCCATGCCATGCACAAAGGTAAATAAAGTTCCCCGTTCAGTACTCTGCCAGGGAAGCTGCTTTTGCAATTCAGATTCAACAGAGTCATTTTTACTGAGTGCAGGAATGACAGCAATATTAAACGGACAGGTAAATCCTATAAGTACCACACCGGCAGTCAGCAACGATTTATCGTACAAAACATAAGGAAAGATACCGCCGATGACAGGCTTTGCATTGGTCACCAACAGATGATTGATTTCCTCATGGGAAATCCCGGTTTGCGCAGCCAGCAGCATCATGACAAACCGGATCTCCGGATCAGCATTCAATGCCTGCAGTTCAAGATGCAGCTGAGCGGCACCGCCTGATACCAGCACACATTTCATATACCAACTCCGTCAATAATCTTCCGGTGAAACTCAGGCCGACTGCCAGGCCAGCCGTTTGCGATAGATGGTAGAAGGGCTCAGTTCAAGTAATGCTGCCGCCTGAGGAATGTTTCCGTCACATGCCGCAATCGCATTTTCGATCGTTTCTTTTTCTACCAGCCACATCGGACGAATAGCATCCGAGCTGGTTGTTGCAACCGGAGCAACCAATACTGTATGCGGGACAGGCGCTGTAACCGGAACCGTGTTCAGTGGCGGCGGGAACATGGAAGGCACGACTCTCTCACCGTCATGTAAAACCACGATATTGCGGACCACATTCTGCAATTGTCTGACATTTCCCGGCCATTCATAATTCAGCAACATTTGCGCTGATTCCGGACTGAAATCGGTAAAATGTTTATTTTCTTCCACCGCAAACTGACGAAGGAAACGTCGCGCAATTGCCAATACATCGTCACCCCGTTCGCGTAACGGTGGCAGTGCGATAGGAATGACATGCAAACGGTAATAAAGGTCTTCCCGGAAACGTCCGGCCTGAACTTCAGCAATCGGATCACGGTTGGTTGCGCAGACAAAACGTACATCCACACTTTCCAGCTTACTGCCACCAACCCGCTGAAAAGTGCCGGTCTGAATAAAACGTAGCAATTTAGCCTGCAGATCCAATTCCATTTCACAGATTTCATCCAGGAATAGTGTGCCGCCATTTGCGCGGGCCGCAGCCCCTTCCCGATCCGTCAGTGCACCGGTAAATGCGCCTTTTACATGGCCAAAAATTTCACTTTCAATCAAATCCCGGGGGATCGCTGCACAATTCAGTACCACCAGCGGCTGGTCTTTACGTGGGCTGATTTTATGCAAAGTTTCAGCACAGACTTCTTTCCCCGTGCCACTTTCCCCGGTGATAAAAACGGTCGCTTTACTGGGTGCCGCACTTTCCAGAATACGATATACCGCCTGCATTGACAGTGAGCTGCCAATGAAGCCACCGAAGCCGGACAAATCATAATTAGCACGGTAAGTATCGACTAATGAAGATAGTTGCTGATGTTTTGCGGCATTCCGCACCGTGGTGCATAACCGTTTTCCATCAAATGGTTTGGTCAGAAAATCAAACGCACTGTGCCGCATTGCTTCAACAGCAATATCAACTGAACCATGGGCGGTAATCACCACGACACTGGTAGGCAGACCTTGCTCGCAGACATAACGCAGCAATTCCATGCCATCCATATCCGGTAGTTCAAGATCTAACAGCAACACCTGCGGTGGCTGTTCCTTCAAAGCATCCAGACCTTCCTTCCCAAAGCGGAATGCCTTGATCTCATAGGATTCTGCACGCAAATAATCCTGATAGAGCATGGACAACATTTCGCTGTCCTCTACCAGATATACCAATGGATTTGTCATTGTTATTCTCTTCGTTCTTCTCGTGTGCTCTTACGTACAGCTTAGCACTCACCCACAACATCCTGTTGCTGTAATTTTGCCTTCCATACCCAGATCGGCAGTTGCAAATGATTAGAATTATTCGTTACCAAAGCTCTCTTATGATACGCTTTGCCAATCGCCCCTGCCATGTAACATCGTGTTTTCTATCACATGTCTTCAACATTTCACCTAAAAACATTTCCGATTCAATCGACAGCGCAGCAGATATTCTCAAAAATTGCGCATCTGCCATGGGCAGTATTATTTGAGTCTGCCAGTGCAGATCATATAGATAGCCGGTTTGATATCTTTTCAGCTGACCCTATTGCTACGCTTCAGACTGTTGGCGCCATCACTGCTATAACGGAAGGTGAGCAAACACGCCAGTTGACGGACGCACCACTGGTGCTACTCAAAGAGACTTTGCACCGGTTGCTCGGTTCTGACGCAACTTACACTGGCGAGCTGCCCTTTATCGGTGGTGCTATCGGTCTGCTGGGGTATGATCTGGGGCGGAGGATTGAAAAAATTCCGGAACTGGCATTAAGAGATATCGATCTGCCGGATCTCGCCGTCGGAATTTATGACTGGGCCTGGATTTTCGATCATCACACGCAGCAGGCTCACTTTCTGGTCTGTGGTTCAGAAGAACAGTTGGAAATACGCTGGCAATGGTGGCAACAACAGACAGCCGGGAACAGCCAGCCATTCAGATTAACTTCGGACTGGCAGTCCAATTTGTCTCAGCAGGAATATACCGACCGCTTTGATGCTATTCAGCGTTATCTGCGGGCAGGTGATTGCTATCAGATCAATCTGACTCAGCGTTTTCAGGCGGAATATTTAGGCGATGAATGGCAAGCCTATTGTCAGTTATCGCAAATGAATCAGGCGCCTTTTTCAGCTTTTATGCGGTTACCTCAGGCCGCTATTCTCAGCTTGTCACCAGAGCGTTTTCTGGCGCTGAATCAGCAACAGGTTGAAACCAAACCCATCAAAGGTACCCGCCCCCGGTTTATTGATCCAATCGCCGATCAGGCCAGTATTAAAGAATTGCTGCAATCGCCAAAAGACAGAGCAGAAAATCTGATGATCGTTGATCTGCTGCGGAATGATATTGGCCGTGTTTGTAAACCCGGGACCGTGCGCGTACCCAAACTGTTTGATGTTGAGTCGTTCAAAGCGGTGCATCATATGGTTTCGACGGTTACCGGCACCCTGGCTGATGAATACAGTGCGACTGAATTACTGCAAGCCTGCTTTCCCGGCGGCTCCATTACCGGCGCACCCAAAATCAGAGCGATGCAGATTATTGAAGAGCTGGAACCACACCGGCGTTCTGCCTACTGTGGCAGTATGTTCTATCTCAGCCGCCATGGCCGTATGGATTCGAGCATTACCATTCGCACGCTGATTGCCTGGCAGCATCAGTTATATGTCTGGGCTGGTGGCGGCATCGTTGCTGATTCTGATGCAAAAGCTGAATATCAGGAGACGTTTGATAAGCTGGCGAAAATTTTGCCGGTACTGCAAAAGAGGTGATATGAACCGGACGGATCATTTTCTCAGCCGTTTTATGCTGCAAAAACATCACGGGGAACAAAGCAGCAAAGCACCGGAGACTCGTGATGCAGCAGTGATCATACCGCTTATCTCCCGGGCTGAAGGCTGGTCTGTTCTCTTCACGCAACGCAGCTGGCAGTTACGGCATCACCCCGGTCAAGTCTGTTTTCCCGGCGGCAGAAAAGATACCAGCGATACGTCACTGCAAATGACGGGTCTGAGAGAATTGGAAGAAGAGCTGGGGATCCCATCGCACCAGATCCAGATCATTGGTGAGCTGACCGGCGGGCAAACGCTCTCTGGCTATCACATCCACCCTTATCTTGCCCGGCTGCACCACCCCTTCACGGTCTCTCCCGCCAAAGCCGAAGTAGAAGCGGTATTTGAACTGCCGCTGGAATTGCTACTTGATACCAGTAACTACCAGTCGCTGATCATCCAGCGAAACAATAAACCACATAAAATAATCGGATTAACCGTTGATAACTGGTTTATCTGGGGGGCAACCGCAAAAATGCTCTATCAGCTGGCAAAACAGTATGGTTGATTCGAATCAGATTTTTTGAGTATACGGAGAGGATTACAAAAAGTGGAGGCGCGTCCCGGAGTCGAACCGGGCTAGACGGATTTGCAATCCGCTACATAACCGCTTTGTTAACGCGCCATATTTTGGAGCGGGAAACGAGACTCGAACTCGCGACCCTAACCTTGGCAAGGTTATGCTCTACCAACTGAGCTATTCCCGCTTCAATGAGATGTTGCCATGGCAACGGCGCGCATTATACGCAGAGGCTGAGTGAAGGCAAAATACTTTTTACAAAACAATGAACTGACTGCTTAGTATTTCTGCACTTCACTCATAATTGCGGGTTATTTACCCTTTCCGGCTGAAACCTGCCAGCGGCCGTTTGTATAATAAGCCGCCCAGCCTGTCGCTTTGCCTTCTACTTCAGAAGCAACATATTGCTCCTTGGTTTTACGGCTGAAACGAACAATGGTTGGATTGCCTTCAGGATCAGCGACAGGTGCTTCCGCCAGATACTGATGTTTTGGTGCCAGACGATCTTTGAATCGAAGCAATTCAGCAACCAGCGGCGCTCGTGTTTCACGTGATTTAGGGAATGTGCTGGCGGCCATGAACAAACCGGCAGCACCATCACGCAAGACAAAATGCGCATCTGATTTACTGCACTTCAATTCTGGCAGGAACACCGGATCTTCTTTCGGCGGTGCCACATCGCCGTTTTTCAGGATCTTACGGGTGTTCTTACATTCAGCGTTGGTACAGGCCATAAACTTACCAAAACGACCCGTTTTCAGCTGCATGTCTGAACCGCAACGATCGCATTCCACTACCGGGCCTTCATAGCCTTTCAGGCGGAATTGGCCGGTTTCAATCTCATAACCATCACAATCCGGGTTGTTACCGCAAATATGGATCTTCCGGGTAGCATCCAGCACATAGGAGTCCATTGCTGTGCCGCATTTCTTGCAGCGATGCATGGCAAGCAGTGCATCCACTTCACCGTCTTCTGAGTCAGCAGCGATGTATTCATCACCCGGCACCAGATTGATCGTTTGTTTGCAACGCTCTTTAGGCGGTAAGGCATAGCCGGAACAACCCAGGAATACACCGGTAGATGCAGTACGGATACCCATTTTACGACCACAGGTCGGACAATCGATATCGGTTAACACCATCTGATTGCTGCGCATGCCACCGGCTTCGCCTTCGGCTTTTTGCAGATCAGATTTAAATTCAGCGTAAAACTCATCCAGCTGCTTATGCCAGTCCAGCTTGCCCTGTGCAATATTATCCAGTGAGTTTTCCATCTGCGCGGTGAAATCATAACTCATCAGATCAGCGAAACTTTCCACCAGACGATCAGTCACGATCTCGCCCATCTTTTCTGCATAGAAACGACGGGATTCCACCTTCACATAGCCCCGATCCTGAATCGTCGAAATGATCGATGCATAAGTGGATGGACGGCCAATACCGCGTTTTTCCAGTTCTTTAACCAGCGCAGCTTCGGTGAAACGCGCAGGCGGTTTGGTAAAGTGCTGTTTTGGATCCAGCTTGATCAACTGGAGAACATCGCCGGCATTCACTGCAGGCAATTCAATATCGTCCCCTTTGCGTCCCATCGGCGGTAACGCTTTGGTCCAGCCCGCGAAACGCAGAATACGACCTTTGGCTTTGAGCTCAAAATCAGCCGCAGTAACTGTCAGCGTGCTGGTGTCGTATTGTGCCGGTGTCATCTGACATGCGACGAACTGGCGCCAGATCAGGTCATACAAACGAACCGCATCTGCTTCCATATCTTTTAACGTATCCGCTTTCACTTCAACGTTTGATGGACGGATCGCTTCATGCGCTTCCTGCGCATTGGCTTTAGAACCATACGTCAGCGGCTCTTTCGGCAGATATTTTTTGCCAAATTGCTGTTCAATATATTCACGGACTGTGACGACGGCTTCCTGACTCAGGTTCGTGGAGTCGGTACGCATGTAGGTAATGTGCCCTGCTTCGTACAGACGCTGCGCCATCATCATGGTTTTTTTCACACCAAAGCTCAGGCGCGTACTGGCAGCCTGCTGTAGGGTCGATGTGATAAATGGCGCCGAAGGTTTACTGCTGGTCGGTTTGTCTTCGCGATCACGCACCTGATAGGCAGCATTTTTCAATGTCTGCACTGCCGCCATGGCTTGCTGTTCGTTCTTTGGATCGAACGTTTTGCCTTGCTGCGCAGTAACCTGCAGTCGTAGTGTTTCACGCGTTGGCGTTTGTGTATCAGCGTGAATATCCCAGTACTCTTCCGGTACAAAGGCTTTAATGTCACGCTCTTTTTCAACAATCAAACGCAGTGCTACAGACTGAACACGCCCGGCAGAAAGTCCGCGTGCAATTTTTTTCCATAGCAGCGGAGAAACCATGTAACCCACAACGCGGTCGAGGAAACGACGGGCCTGTTGTGCATTGACGCGTTCAATATTCAGCAGTCCGGGATGAGAGAATGCTTCCTGAATTGCTGTTTTGGTAATTTCATTAAACACGACGCGCTTAAAGCGCGATTCATCACCACCGATCAGCTCACGCAGATGCCAGGCAATGGCTTCCCCTTCTCTGTCCAAGTCGGTTGCGAGATAGATGATGTCGGCTTGTGCGGCTAATGCGCGAAGTTCGGCAACCACTTTTTCTTTGCCGGGAAGGATTTCATAACGTGCCTTCCAGCCATGTTCAGGATCAATCCCCATGCGGGAGACAAGCGATGAATACTCTTTTTGCGCTTTATCCGCTGCACTGGGTTTTGTCGCTTTCTTCACACCCTCTTTATTCGCTGATGTAGATGCGCTACCGCTCGTAGGCAGATCTCTCACATGACCAACACTGGATTTGACGATAAAGTCTTTACCCAGATATTTGTTGATAGTTTTGGCTTTTGCCGGGGACTCTACAATGACCAGTGCTTTGCCCATATGACCGACGATTTCCTTATTAGCACGCAAAATTAAGCAAATTTAATAGCTTCGCCTGAATTCAGGCGAAGTCTGTTCTTTTTATAAAATGGTTGGAGCTTCAGTGATAATCAACTTTTATTTACGTTTAAACGGCAAAATTCTCATTTTTGACTATCAGAACGGGATTTTACAGGTCTCGATGATGCGGTAGACGGCTCTTTCGACAGCTAATGACGCTGCATGTGAGAAGCGATCGGCCAGACCTTTTTTATTGTGGTAAGTCACTTTAATCACCTGCTTCTGTTCAAACTGAGACAGCAGATAATCATCGCTGGTACGCAACTCATCAACCAATCCTAATTTTTTTGCTTCTGCTGCCAGCCAATGTTCACCGGTAGCAATCTGCTCCATATCCATCCGCGGACGATGTTCACTGACGAACTGTTTGAATTGCTGATGCACCGTTTCCAGTTCAGCTTTAAATTTCTCACGGGCCTTGTCGTCATTCTCGCCGAAGATAGTCAGGGTGCGCTTGAATTGTCCGGCAGTGTGCAATTCAACATCAACATCATGTTTCTTCAGCAAACGGTTAAAGTTGGGTAACTGAGCAACGACACCGATAGAACCCACGATAGCGAAGGGTGCCGCAATAATTTTCTGCGCCACACAAGCCATCATATAACCACCACTGGCAGCGACTTTATCGATCGATACAGTCAGATACAAACCCTGATCACGAATGCGCTGTAACTGAGACGCCCCCAGACCATAGCCATGCACGACACCGCCACCCGACTCTACCCGGATCAGCACTTCGTCATCACTTTTGGCCATGGTTAATACAGCCGTAATTTCCTCACGCAGCGATGAAACTTCCCGTGCATCCATTCCACCTTTAAAATCAATCAGGAACAGACGGGACTTTGTTGATTCAGCTGCATTTTTTTTCTGTTCTTTCGCTTCTTTTTTCTGCTCTTTAGTAAAAGCTTTACGCTGTTCTTTGTTCAGTAATGATTCAATCAAGTGCTTCTTATTTTTCTGATAATCTGCGGAAAGATCGGTGATATCCAAAGCACCTTTACGCATTTTATTCCGGGCTATTGCAGCTATGATAGTGATCACACCCAAAGCAATCACTGTAACAAGTGTGATACTCTTTGCAGCAAATAAACCATAATCATAAATAAATGCCATTCATGCTCTCCTGAAAATGAAAAACTGTTGCATTCTACGCGGTTAGACCAGCAGACAAAATATTTTCCGGATGATTGGCTGAGAACAGCGCAAATAATTGGAGACGGCAGCGATGTTTCGTCCGAAAAGCACACTAGAGCAATGGCGTATATTTCAGGCTGTTGTCGAGTATGGTGGTTATGCTCAGGCCGCAGAAAAACTCAACAAGAGTCAGTCGTCTCTCAATCATGCTATTGCCAAACTGCAACAAACGCTCGGCGTTGCTCTGCTGGAAGTCCGTGGCCGTAAAGCCTACCTGACCGATGCCGGCGATATGTTTCTGCGCAGAGCCAAACTGCTCAACCAGAACATGCAGGAGCTGGAGCTGCTTGCGCACAATATTCATCAGGGCTGGGAAGCTGAAATCCGGCTTGCGGTTGAAATTGCGCACCCACGCCGCCCCCTGAACCGCGCGCTGCAGAATTATTATCCCATCTCCCGGGGCACGCACCTGCAACTGTTCGATTCTGTTCTGGGTGGTACGGAAGAGTTTATTCAGGAGCATCGGGCCAACATCGTGATCGCCGGTCTGGTGCCCAAAGGTTTTCTTGGCGAACCATTATCTGAAGTAACATTTCTGCCTGTCTGTCACCCTCAGCATCCGATGGCGCTGGAAACCGGTCTGCTGACCAGTGAAGAGCTCAGTCAGCACTTGCAGATAGTGATCCGCGATACGGCTAAAAATCCGAAAGAGTTAACCGGCTGGCTGAAAGCCGAACAGCGCTGGACCGTCACCAACTTTCACGAGGCAATCGAAACTATTCTTTCCGGAATGGGATTTGCGTGGATTCCGCAACATCTGGTTGAAGGTTTTATTCAGCGGCAGCAGTTACACCGGATCCGCTTGCGCGAAGGTAATGAACGCAAGATTTTCACACATCTGATTGTACCGGCACCAGAACGTCTGGGGCCAAGCGCAAACTGTCTTCTGGAATGCCTGCGTCTGTCACATCCGCTGACAGCAAGTTACTGGCTGAATAACAAGAAATCAGCTGAGGTTGAACTCAGCCCGCCAACTACAGCGAGCTGATCCGCCATAAGGCCAATAATGCACATGCCGATAATCCCAGGGCACAGAGAAACACGCCATCAAACCGGAACCATTCAGTAATAGTACCGGCAAGCATTCCCGCGACAATACCGCCGCACCGGATACTGTTACTGAATAGTGTTGATGCCTGACCGGCATATCCCGGCAGCAGATCCTGAAAACAGGTCATCCCAATCCCGGCTAAAATGCCGATAAACAAGGCATTCGGTATCTGGGCCAGAAACAGGATCAGCGGTTGTTGCGATAATAGCAATACCACATAAAACACCACCGCTGACACACCGGAAATCAGCATCAGCCGGCGATTCCCAATGCGCAGACTATAACGGCCAGCCAGCAGCATGACCGGGATCTCCAGACCGGCGGCCAGCCCCATCAGCCATCCCGCCAACCCCTGCTGCCAATGCAGTACTTTGCTGATATAAAGAGGCATAGTAATCAGATACATGCTGTTACAAGTCCACAGCAGAAATGAACTTAAAAATAACAGACACAAACGCTGATTTTGCCAGATACTCCCGGCTGATTTATCCGGTGCGACAATCTGACGTGGTATCACCGGCAAATAGCGCACGATGATCAGGACACAAAGTAAATACAGAACAGCCACGCCGGTAAAAAGCCGGGTAAAATCAAAATTAGCCACAATAAAAAATGCCAGCGGCGGCCCGATAACCCATGCCAGTGAGAACTGCGCACGCATCACCGTACTGAAAGTGATCGCCTGCTTATTTTCTGCATCCGTATATTCCCGGGCTAATGCGTAAAGCTGAGGAGTCATCGATCCACAAAGGCTCATCAGCACAATTCCCAGACTGATCAACACACCAAAATGCCGGTCGAACGCATATAACAAACTGCCCAGAATACCGGCAATACCACAGATCATGATCAATGGCTTACGATTGTTAAGGTTGTCAGAATACTTGGCCAGCACTTGTCCGATGATGATCCCCATCACCGCGTTCACTGTAAAAAATGCCCCCACCAGCAAAGGGCGGACATGCAATTCATCGCTCAGAAACAGGCTCAATACCGGCACAAGAAACGCGATAGCGAGACCCGTCAGAAATGTGACTCCCATGAAACTCATCTCGACCGCGTTTCGCATGAAAGCGGGTAATAAACGTTTCATTTGCTTTTGTTTCTCCTTGCGCCACTGATTAATTCACCCTAGAGTGGCGATTCTTTGATATTGCTCACTAATTTTACAGGGATGCAGCATGTTTGATTTCGATAAGCAGATTGATCGCCGCGGTACAAACAGCCTGAAATGGAATAAATATAGAGATCAGGACATTATTCCATTATGGGTAGCTGATACCGACTTCATGGCACCACAAGGTGTCATTGATGCATTACAGCAACGTGTGGCCCACGGTGTCTTTGGCTATAGCCGTCCATCCCCTCGCCTGATTGAACTGGTGATCGAACGGATGCAACAGCGTTATGGCTGGAAAATTGAACCGGAGTGGCTGCTGTTCATGCCTGGCGTGGTGCCTAGTCTGAATTTTGGAATCAAAGCATGGTGTCGCCCGGAACAGCATGTTATCACACCGAAGCCGGTCTATTATCCATTTCTGCATGCGCCTGAGCATAATGATCGCCCTGTCAGCTATCTGCCAATGCAACTGGTTGAAGATCGCTGGCTGCCCGATTTTGCAATGCTGGAACAACAAGCGCAGAGTGCCGATGTACTGCTGTTATGTAATCCGCATAATCCGGGTGGTACCGTATTTACCCGTGAAGAATTGCAACGCATTGCTGACATTGCAATCCGCCACGACCTGATCGTCATTTCAGATGAAATTCATTGTGACTTGCTACTGGAACCAGATGCACAACATATTCCTTTTGCTTCACTTTCACCTGAAGCCGCAGCACGCAGCGCGGTATTAATGGCCCCAAGCAAAACATTCAATATTGCGGGCCTGTGCAGCTCGTTTGCTATCATTCCGGACAGCCGCTTACGCTTTAAATTACAGCAGGCAATGCGCGGCTTGATGGCTGATAACAACCTGATTGGTCTGGTTGCAGCAGAAGCCGCCTATGAGCATGGTGATGAGTGGTTACAGGCACAAATTGAATACTTACGGGCTAACCGGGATCTGGTTGAAAAGACCCTGGGTTGTTTACCGGGTATCAAAATCGCAAAACTGGAAGCGACGTATCTGGCATGGATTGATGTCTCCGGCTTAGGTATGGCAGACCCTATTGCTGCATTTGAAGCTGGCGGTGTCGGTCTTTCGCCTGGCGCGCAGTTTGGCGATAAAAATTTTGTTCGTCTGAATTTCGGTTGCAGCCGTACATTACTGCAGCAGGCACTGGATCGGATGGTCAAAGTGATTCAATTGACACGGCTGGCGGTTCAGAAGTAAAACAGGGATAATCCCGCTTTTGCATTTATGATCAACAACCACAGGAAAAACTATGTCTTGCATGCGTTTCTGTAGCGTATATTTGACAAATGCACTGACATGGATATGTCTCACATTTGGAATCAGCAGTAGTTCTTATGCCGCTGCTCCTGTCAATCTGACCATATCAACCGGAAGCGTATCTGGTGTTTATTATCCGGCCGGCGGTGCTATCTGCCGGCAATTAAATAAAAGCCAGAGACAACATCTGTTACGTTGTTCTGTGACGACCAGCCCGGGTTCCGTTGCTAATATTCAGAAGCTCCGGAATAAAGAAGTACCATTAGCACTGGTCCAGTCAGATATTCAGCAGCATGCGTTTACCGGTAGCGTGGAATTTGTTCAGGACGGGAAGATGCCTCAGCTAAGGGCTTTGTTCAGCCTCTACCCCGAAGCATTTACCATCATTGCCCGTCAGGACAGCAATATAGCTCAGCTTTCTGATTTGGTCGGAAAACGCATTGATATCGGTAACGTCGGATCCGGTGAGCACGCATCCATGCAGTTGTTAATGCAGCAACTCAACTGGAAACAGACTGATTTCCCGGTAATATCAGTTCTGGACGCTGATGAGCGTGCTCAGGCGCTATGTGATAACCAGATCGATGCTTTTGTATATATTGCTGGCCATCCTAACGGTGCGATCAGGG
This sequence comes from Tolumonas auensis DSM 9187, assembly GCF_000023065.1. Classification (NCBI taxonomy): domain Bacteria; kingdom Pseudomonadati; phylum Pseudomonadota; class Gammaproteobacteria; order Aeromonadales; family Aeromonadaceae; genus Tolumonas; species Tolumonas auensis. The sequence goes on along the minus strand of NC_012691.1, from coordinate 1,522,524 downwards.
AAGCAACCAACAGTTGTGATACCCAGCTGGTTGCTATCGCACCAGAACAACTTAAGAGCATTCTGGCCACTCATCCTGAATACAAGGCGATGACTATTCCGGGCGGGTTATATCGTGGAAATGACAGCGATATCAGCACTTTTGGTGTTTCAGCCACTTTGCTGACAACCGATGAACTGGATGAAGAAACAGCCTACCAGATCGTGAAAACCACGATGGAAAATCTGCAACAACTGGAAAGAAGTCATCCGGCCTTAAAAGGATTAAAACCCGAAGACATGGCGAATGCCGGTTTGACTGTCCCGTTACATCCGGGCGCAATCCGTTATTTCAAGGAACATAATATTCCGCTGAAATCGCTTTAGATGATGTCGCTTTCTTAAATTTTCTCAAAAACAAAGAGGCCAGCAATTGCTGGCCTCTTTGTTTCATTGGACAGATCAGTCGTGATGACGACGATCACTGGCCTGCGCCAGTAACTGCTTACTCTCTTTGAGGAATTGCTGTGCATACTCACCAAAGTAAGCAGACACTTCCTGGAAATGAGAAATAAATGCCTGTTTATCGCCTTTTTCCAGCCGCTGAATAGCATCACCCATACGCTGATGATAACGGCGGATAAGCTGCAGATTCTGTTCTGATGAAAGAATAATATCTGCATACAAAACAGGATCCTGAGCGAAGAGACGCCCCACCATTGCCAGCTCCAGACGATAAATCGGAGAGCTTAATGCCAGCAGACATTTGATGTCAGCTTTCTCTTCAAATAAATGGTAGCCATATGCATAAGTAGTGAAATGGCGCAGAGCCTGAATAAAGCTCATCGCATCATCGTGTTCTTTGGCGGTCACACTCTGTAAACGGGCACCCCAGATCTGCATCTGCTCCAGTAACCACTGATACTGATCTGCTCCACGGCCGTCACAACAAACAATAACCTGCTTCGCCAGACTGGCCACATCCGGACCAAACATCGGGTGCAGGCCCAGCACAGGACCAGCATGAGCAGCCAGCATGTGCTGCAGCGGCTTTTGCTTGATACTGGTGATATCAACCAGCAGGCAATCCGCCGGCAAGTTATTCAATTGATCGATGATCTGACAGGAAATATCAATCGGTACGGCTACCAGCACCACACTGGCATCAGCCAGCAGGGTATCTGCGCGTGCCCAGTCATCCTTTTCCAGGATCTCAACCTGATAGCCGGAAAGACGGAACATCTGGACGAATAACCGTCCCAGCTGACCCTTACCACCGACCACAACAATACGACGCAGATCAGGTTTGACACATTTAAAGCCAGAGTCATTTTCACTGCTGTATGATTCACGCATCACGCGGCGCAGTACATCTTCTATCAGATCAGCCGGAATGCCGGATGCTTCAGCTTCCGCTCTGCGGCTGGCCAGCATTGCAGCTTCACGATCCGGTGCATAAACTGGTATACCGTACCGGCTTTTAACTTCCCCTACTCCGGCAACCAATTTCAGACGCTGTGCCAGAAGATCAACCAGTTGCTTGTCGACATGATCAATCTGATCACGCAACGCATTCAGCTCTTCATTCATCCCTATGCTTCCATTAAAAAAACTCCGGCCTTAGGGCCGGAGTATATTATGCATTGTGTTCGGGCTCAGAGTCGATCTTTCAGAGGCTCTTTCAGCTCTTCGTAGCAACCAGCCAGTAATTTATCAGTAGCATGCCAGTCAATACAGGCATCAGTGATAGACACACCGTAAGCCATATCAGATTTTGGCTGTTCACTGGACTGAGCACCTTCACCGATATTTGATTCCAGCATAATACCAATGATGGATTTATTTCCATCCTGAATCTGACGGATCACGTTTTCAGCAACCAGTGGCTGCAAGCGGTGATTTTTATTAGAGTTGCCGTGGCTGCAATCCACTACCAGGCTGGCTGGTAATTTGGCTTTGGCCAGTTCCTGTTCAGCCAGTGCAACGTTAACAGAATCATAGTTAGGCTGTTTACCACCGCGCAGGATCACATGACCATCAGGATTACCCTGTGTCTGCAGCAGAGCTACTTGTCCCTGCTGGTTGATACCCATAAAACGGTGTGAAGAAGATGCCGCTTTCAATGCGTTAATAGCGGTATCCAGATTACCATCAGTACCATTTTTGAAACCAACCGGCATGGAAAGACCAGAAGCCATTTCGCGGTGAGTCTGAGATTCAGTGGTACGCGCACCGATAGCAGACCAGCTGAACAAATCCGCCAGATATTGCGGGCTGATAGGATCCAGTGCTTCAGTTGCCAGTGGCAGACGCAGTTCACCTAACCAGGAAAGCAGTTCACGTGCTTTCTGCAAGCCCAGCTCGATATCAAATGTACCGTCCAGGTTTGGATCATTGATAAAGCCTTTCCAGCCGACAGTGGTACGTGGTTTTTCAAAATAAACACGCATTACGATATACAGCGTATCGGCATATTTGTCGTGCAGCGCTTTCAGACGAGTGGCGTAGTCTTTAGCTGCTTCCATATCATGGATAGAACAAGGACCGCAGATCACTAATAAACGATGATCCTGATGATGAACGATATCAGCGATCTGACGACGGGCATCAGCGATGAAGGAGTATGTTTCATCCGAAACCGGGACTTTGGCTTTCAGCTCGTCCGGAGTCAGGAGTACTTGTTCTGATTGGATATTAATATTATTCAGTGAATCTTTCTGCATGATGGCACCACTCTGTAAACTTATCTTTACACCAACACTGCATCCTGAATTTTAATCTTGTATTGACATAATTCTGAATTAGCATTAGCTCCGATGACAAAATACCAGTCTCAGCTATTTTTGCAAGCCCTAAAACACCACTTAAAAAAAGAGCAACCCGAAGGCTGCTCTGCAGAAATCAGAATTTTTGAGGAAACTTATTCCCGCTCTTTCACATATGCCGTACCCAGTGCTTTTGGCGCAACAGCTTTGCCGATAAATCCGGCCAGCAGGAATACGGTTAACATATACGGTAACGCTTCTATGATTTGAACCGGAATAGTATGGCCTGCAATTTCAACGCCTTGCAAACGAATCGCCATGGCATCCAGAAAACCAAACAGCAGACAGGCGCTCATCGCCGTCCACGGACGCCACTTCCCGAATACCAATGCGGCCAGCGCCATATAGCCCTTACCGGCACTCATATTGGGAATAAACTGCGCAGTTTGTGCCATAGAGAGATAGACGCCCCCTAACCCGGCGAGCAGACCACAAATCAGGATCGCACTGTACCGCAGACGAATTACCGAGATCCCGGCAGTATCAACCGCCGCTGGTGCTTCACCTACCGCCCGCAGACGCAAGCCGAAACGGGTCCGGTATAAAACCCACCATGCAGTCGGCACCGCCAGAAGCGCAATATATTCCAGAAGCGTATGACCACTCAGCAGCTCAGAATAAAGCTGACCGATCACCGGAACATCAAACATTTCCTTTTCAAACGGAAAATGCAGCGGTGCAAACCGGGCATCGCCATCAAGTGCAGGCGTTTGCCCGCCCTGATCGAACCAGTAACGACCAAGTGTCACAGTCAGACCGGCAGCCAGAATATTCACCGCCATACCACTTACAACCTGATCACCACGGTGAGTGATGGTGGCAAAACCATGTAACAGGGACGTCGCCACAGAAACCAGCACACCGGCTATCACACCCTGCAATGCAGATCCTGTCATTGATGCTGTCGCGGCACCTGCAAACGCTGCCGCCAGCAAATTACCTTCCAGACCTATGTTAACCACACCGGAACGCTCACAGAAAAGTCCGGCCAGTACAGCGAAGATCAACGGAGTGGCAACACGGATAGTCGAATCCAGCATTAATATTAATGTTTCGTACATTATGCTGCCTCCTTTTGACCGGCAAGTTTGATATACAGTGCCTCCAGGCGAGGTTTAAACATATGCTCCAGTGCTCCCGAAAACAGGATCACCAGGCCTTGCAATACCACGACGATATTGCGGTCTACACCATATTCGAAGCTGAGCTCTGCCCCGCCCTGATAGAGAAAACCGAACAGCAGACTGGCCAGAATGACGCCGACAGGATGATTGCGTCCCATCAATGCAACGGCGATACCGGTAAAGCCAAAGCCTTCGACATAGTTCAGTTTTATCTGGTGTAACTCGCCCTGAATTACGTTCAGTGCAAAGAATCCGGCCAGCATCCCCGAAATGGCCATCGCCATGATAGTGACTCTGGAATATGAAATACCGGCATAGCTGGCAGCATGGGCATTGGCACCGACCGAGCGGATTTGATAACCCCAGCGGGTGTACCACAAGAAGCCCCAGACAAACAAAGCACACAGTAACGCCCACAGCAGACTGATGTTTACCGGGCTTGCCGGCATATCAATTCCGATGGCGGCCAGCACTGCATGTATTTTCGGTAACCAGCTTGCCTCAGCGAACACGGCACTCTCCGGCGCCATGGTACTGGCTGGTTTCAGCACATCCACAAGCAGATACGCCATCAGTGATGAGGCAATGAAATTGAACATAATAGTTGTGATAACGATATGGCTGCCACGCTTCGCCTGCAGATAGGCAGGAACAAATGCCCATGCTGCGCCAAACAGGCCACCAGCCAGCAATGCCAGCGGTAACAGCAGATACAGAGGCAACGTATCACCCAGCCACAGGCAGACCAGACCGACACCCAGCCCGCCGACATAGGCCTGCCCTTCTCCGCCGATATTGAATAATCCGGCATGATAGGCAACCGCTACCGCCAGACCAGTAAAGATAAAGCCGGTAGCATAGTAAAGTGTAAAACCAACCCCTTCGGCATAGCCGAAAGCGCCTTGCCACATGACCTGCACCGCATCGAGCGGATTGATCTCAATGTAATAAAACAGCAGTGCTGAAACAGCAAACGCCATCAGAAGGTTTACTAACGGAATAAGTCCGACGTTGACCCAAAGCGGGATCCGTTGCTGACTCATACTTGATCCCCTTGGTTAGCCTGCAAATGATCAGGCATGATATTGGCCATCATCAGGCCCAGCGTTTTTTCATCCGCCTGTGCCGCAGAAACCTCGCCAACGATAGCGCCATCAAACATCACCAGAATACGATCAGACAGTGACAGAATTTCGTCCAGCTCGACCGATACCAGCAATACCGCCTTGCCCGCATCACGCATGGCGATGACCTGCTTGTGAATAAATTCTATCGCGCCGATATCGACCCCGCGGGTAGGCTGACCAATCAGCAATACATCCGGATTCTTTTCTACTTCACGGGCAAGAACCAGTTTTTGCTGATTACCGCCGGAGAAATTGGCTGTTTTCGATTGCGGGTTAGCCGGGCGCACATCCCACTTATCCATTTTTTCCTGACAATCACGCAAAATGGCCTTTTTATCCTGTAACACGCCCCGGTTATACATAGCGCGGTTGTGATACCCCATGATGAAGGCTTCCTGCGCTGAGAATTTATTGATCAGGCCCATCTTGTGCCGATCTTCCGGCACATGTCCCAGACCGTATTCACGCATGGTGGCCGCATCAACCGGCTCGGCTGCATCAACTTTATGTGCACCGATGGAAAACGAACCACTGGCCGGTTCAATAATCCCGCCCAGCAACTCCAGTAATTCTGACTGTCCATTACCGGAAACACCGGCGATACCGACAATTTCTCCGGCCCGGACATTAAAGGAAACGGATTTGACGCGTTCCACACCACTGGCATCCACGTAACGCAATTTGTCGACGTTCAGCAGAGCATCACCGACGTTAGCCGCTTCTTTATCGACGTTCAGACGGACCTTACGCCCCACCATCAGTTCAGCCAGATCCTCACGCGAGGTTTCCTGTGTGGTGACATGCGCCACCATTTCACCACGCCGCATCACGGAAACATGATCGGTGATCGCCATGATTTCACGGAGCTTATGCGTGATCAGAATAATGGTGGTTCCCTGATCTTTGAGTTTTGCCAGAATAGCGAAGAGATGCTCTGCTTCCTGCGGTGTTAAAACACCGGTCGGTTCATCCAGGATCAGAATTTCAGCACCGCGATAGAGTGCTTTCAGAATTTCAACCCGCTGTTGCAACCCTACCGGAAGATCTTCAATACGGGTATCAAGAGGAACATCCAGACCGTATTGTTCTGCCAGTTCTTTCAGTTTCTTTCTTGCTGCGGAAAGACTCGGTGCCAGCGTCCAGCCATGTTCCACGCCAAGAATAATGTTTTCTAATACTGTGAAGGTGTTCACCAGCATAAAATGCTGATGCACCATGCCGATACCGGCGGCAATCGCGTCCTGCGATCCCCCTGGTTTATAAGGAGCGCCTTTCACTTTCATCTCACCGCTGTCGGCATGATAAAAGCCATAAATGATGCTCATTAATGTCGATTTTCCCGCACCGTTTTCCCCAACGATGCCGTGGATCGAACCTTTACAAACCTGCAAATCGATATGCTTATTGGCGTGAACTTCCCCAAATCGCTTATCGATGCCGCTCAGTTCTAACGCATATGAGTCTGATTGCGCCACAGTATGATTTCCAGAACACAAGTTAATAAATACACAAAACCGGCCCTGATGGCCGGTTGCGGAATAACGGAATAATAAGAGATCAATATTTACAGGTATTGTCGGCCATATAATCGTGGATCTTGATTTTACCCGCGATAATATCTTGCTTGATGCTGTCCATTTTCGCTTTCATTTCAGGCGTGATCAGTTTGGTATTATTTTCATCCTGCGCCCAATCAACACCGCCCTCGGCCAGCCCTAACGCTTTTACACCACCTTTCCATTTGCCTTGTGCGGCTTCATCCCAGCTCTGGAATGATGCCAGACCGACACTTTTCACCATAGATGTCAGCATAGTGCCCGGGTGCAGATGGTTCTGGTTGGCATCGACACCGATCGCCAGTTTACCGGCATCTTTCGCGGCCTGATAAACACCCAGACCCGTGCCACCGGCTGCAGCATAAACAACATCAGCACCTTTAGAGAATTGGGTTTTTGCCAGCTCGGCCCCTTTCGCCGGATCAGCAAACGCCGCCGGTGTAGAACCCGTCATGTTCTGGAATACTTCGGCTTGCGGATTCACATATTTCACGCCCTGCTCGTAACCGCATTCGAATTTACGAATCAGAGGAATATCCATACCACCGACGAAACCGACTTTACCGGTTTTGGATGCCTGTGCAGCCAGAGCACCTACCAGGAAGGAACCTTCGTGTTCTTTAAATACAACAGATTGTACGTTTGGTTTATCAACGACTGAATCGATGATAGTAAATTGAATTTCCGGGAATTCAGCGGCGACTTTTTCGACAGAAGATGAGAAATTAAAACCAACAGCAACAATCGGGCTGAATCCGCGGCTGGCCAGACGACGCAGGCCTTGTTCACGCTGTGCTTCATTTTGCGGTTCAAATTCTTTAACCGTAATATTCTTGGCTTTTTTATATTCTTCAACACCGCCACGGAAAACGGCTTCGTTAAACGATTTATCAAATTTTCCCGCGGTATCGTAAATAACAGCAGGTTCTGCCGATTTAGCATGCGCGCTTAATGCAGTCAGAGTAAATGTCGCCACTGCTGCCATTTTCAGAATATTATTCATCTTCTTATCCTTCCAAGGGTAATCCGGCCTGATCCCGGTAAGAGTCACAGTATATTAGTCTATGAAGTGCGGAATTCTGGTCAAGTTTTTTACCTGAAAACTTGTTATTCCGGCGCTTTATTATGAAAAAATGAACTGGTACAAAGTTAAGCGCTCTCAGTCTCCCTACAATGGGGCAAATTAAACGGATCCCATATCATCATGAGCCTTCAGCAAATCTCGCTTATCGTGTCGCTTCTGCAGCAAATGTGCGTCTATGTGGTTATTGTTTATCTGCTGAGTAAAACACCGCTTTTTCAGCCTCTTACACAAGTCACCATCAGACTACCAAATAAAATTCTCTGTTATCTGATCTTTTCTGCTTTTTGCATTATGGGTACCTACTTCGGACTCCGGATCGAAAATTCAATAGCGAATACCCGGGCGACCGGCGCCGTGCTGGGCGGAATCGTCGGCGGCCCGCTGGTCGGTTTTATGGTTGGACTGACAGGTGGCATCCATCGTTATAGCTTAGGTGGTTTTACCTCATTTGCCTGCATGATTTCGACGATTGCAGAAGGTGTCATTGGCGGACTGGTTCATCGTTATTACCTGCAGCAACGTCGTCCGGAACAGCTGTTTAATCCCTGGATCGTTTTTTCTACCGCTTTAGTCGCTGAATTCCTGCAAATGGGCATTATTCTGTTACTGGCCCGCCCGTTTGATCAGGCATGGCATCTGGTGCAGAACATCGCATTACCCATGATGCTGGCCAACAGTTTTGGCGCAGCCATTCTGATGCAGATGTTGCTGGATCGGCGGGCGATGTACGAAAAATATTCGGTCGCATTTTCTGCCCGTGCGTTGAAAATTGCCGAACGTTCGATGGGCATTCTGAATAAAGGTTTCAATCAGGAGAACTGCACCCAGCTGGCCCGTATTCTGCTGGAAGAAACGAACGTGGGTGCCGTAGCACTGACCGATCGGGAAAAACTGCTCGCGTTTATTGGTATTGGCGAAGACCATCACCTGCCCGGTTCACCGATTACCTCTTCGCATACACTCCGGGCTATAGCGAATAATGAAGTGGTTTATGCCGACGGTAACCTGATCCGTTATCACTGTACGCTCGACCCCCGCTGCAAGCTTGGTTCCACGCTGGTGATACCGTTGCGGGGTGAAGATAATCAGGTAATCGGCACCATTAAACTCTATGAACCAAAACGCAAACTGTTCTCTTCACTGAACCGTACGCTCGGTGAAGGTGTGGCAAGATTGCTTTCCACCCAGATTCTGGCAGGAAAATATTCCGCGCAGAGTGCGTTGTTAACCAAGTCGGAAATCAAGCTGCTGCACGCACAGGTTAACCCGCATTTCCTGTTTAATGCATTAAACACGCTGGCTTCCGTTATCCGAACTGATCCGGAGAAAGCCCGGCAGTTAGTCCAGCATCTGTCGCTGTTTTTCCGGAAAAACTTACGGCGGGGCGCAGAAGAAGTCACCCTGAAAGAAGAGCTGGAACACGTAAATAGTTATTTACAGATAGAACTGGCCCGTTTTCCTGACCGGCTTAAAGTGCACTTTAATATCGATGAATCACTGCTGAATCAAAAATTGCCGGCATTCTCACTGCAGCCCATCGTGGAAAATGCGATAAAGCACGGCATATCTCACGCTATGGATGGCGGCACCGTTACGATCACCGGTCAGCTTCAGGACGATCACTGGCAATTGCTGGTGGAAGACGATGCCGGATTGTTTGATGCACCAGCACAGCCGGATAAAAGCGAAAGTAGTAATGGCCTGGGTATGAATCTGGTCGATCGCCGCATCAAAGCTCATTACGGTGAGCAATATGGTGTTCACGTGCATTGTCAGCCGGAAGTTTTGACTCAGGTCATCATTGATTTACCGTTTTCTGAGGTTAAAACATGTTACGCGTGATCATTGTTGATGATGAATTACCCGCCAGAGAAGAGCTGCGCAGCATTCTTGAAGGATATGAAGACTTAGAGATCATCGGGGAATGCAGTAATGCGCTGGAGGCTATTCCGGCAATCCATAAGCTGCATCCGGATGTCGTCTTTCTGGATATCCAGATGCCCCGGATCAGCGGGCTGGAAATGGTGAGTATGCTTGATCCCGAGCAGATCCCGGCCATTGTCTTTGTTACTGCCTATGATGAGTTTGCGCTGAAAGCATTTGAAGAAAATGCCTTTGATTATCTGCTGAAGCCCATTGAACCATCCCGCCTGGAAAAAACACTGCACCGGTTACGTAAAGAATTAACTCACCATTCTTATCAGTCGCTGGCCGAACTGGCACCACTGCGTTCAATCCCCTGCTCGGGCCATAACCGTATTTTTTTAGTGCCGCTAACTGAGGTGGAATATATCCACAGTGATTTGGCCGGTGTACATGTCTGCAGTGCCAAGCAGGCTGGTGTTACACAACTGACCATGCGGACACTGGAAGAGAAAACATCCTTCCTGCGCTGCCACCGGCAATACATGATTAATCCGGATCAGGTGGCGGAAATTCAACTGCTGGAAAACGGCAGTGCCGAGGTCATCACCCGTGCGCAGCAACGGATCCCGGTCAGTCGCCGCTACCTGAAGCCTCTGAAGCAGAGCCTGAATATCCCATAATGGCAAAACCACTCCCCGACGGATCATAACCGCTTAATCCGCTATACAACCGCTCACCTGATTAGAAATGTTATTCCTGAAATGAGTCTCCTAAAGTGAACCTGTACCGCCAGAAAGGATCTGGCGTCAGCTTCCACTTAAATCAGGAGTAACACACATGACGCATGCAATTACATTTGTCATCAGTGCACTGTGTATTCTTGCTATTTGTTATCGGTTCTACGGTATTTTCTTTGTTCGTAAAGTACTTCAGGCCGATGACAGTCAGGTAACGCCTTCTCATGCGTTATCTGATGGCAAGAACTATGTGCCAACCAACCGCTGGGTTAACTTCGGTCAGCATTTTGCTGCTATCGCAGCTGCCGGCCCCTTAGTTGGTCCGGTTCTGGCCGCCCAGTACGGTTATCTGCCCAGTTTCCTCTGGCTGCTGATAGGCTGTGTAATTGGCGGTGCGGTGCACGATACTGTCGTGCTATTTGCCTCAATGAAATATCAGGGCAAGTCACTTTCGGAAGTTGCCAAAGCGGAGCTTGGCCCGGTAGCTGGTTGGTGTACCGGTCTGGCGATGCTGTTCATCATCACCATTACCATGGCTGGTTTGTCTATGGTCGTTGTGCACGCGCTGGAACGTAACCCTTGGGGTACTTTCGCCGTCTTCATGACCATTCCGATTTCCATGGTGGTTGGCTTATATCACAAATACACCGGCGATCTGAAAAACTCATCTATCGTTGGTTTTATTGCCGTGCTGGCCTGCGTGTTCTTCGGCCCGTACATTCAGGGCACCGTGTTCGGTGACTGGTTGACTCTGCACGAAACCACTATCAGCCTGGCACTGCCAATTTATGCCTTCTTCGCAACCGCTCTGCCAGTCTGGTTACTACTGACTCCTCGCGGTTACATCTCTTCCTTCATGAAGATTGGTGTATTCGGTGCGCTGGTGATCGGTGTGGTGTTCATCAACCCTGAAATCAAATTCCCTGCCCTGACTCAGTTCATTCATGGCGGCGGCCCTGTTCTGGGTGGTCCGGTATGGCCATTTATTTCTATCACCATCGCTTGCGGTGCAATCTCTGGTTTCCATGCCTTCATCGGTTCTGGTACTACACCGAAACTGGTCGACAAATGGAGTGACATCCTGCCTGTCGCCTTCGGTGCCATGCTGGCGGAATGTGTAGTTGGCGTGATGGCGCTGATTGCTGCCACTGCGTTACATCCTGCAGATTATTTCGCAATCAACTCATCTCCGGCTGCTTTTGCAACTCTGGGCATGAACGTTGTTGATTTGCCACAACTGTCTCAGGAAATTGGTCTGGATCTGTATGGTCGTACCGGTGGTGCCGTTACTCTGGCAGTTGGTATGTCTTACATCTTCACTAAAGTAAGCTGGTTCAGCAGCCTGGCATCTTACTTCTTTCAGTTTGTCGTTATGTTTGAAGCGGTATTTATCCTGACTGCGGTTGACTCTGGTACTCGTGTGTCCCGCTATCTGATTCAGGATTTCTTTGGCGAATTCTACTCACCACTGAAACGTCTGGACTGGTTGCCAGGTGCGATTGGTGCGAGCGTGTTAGCTTGTGTGATGTGGGGTTATCTGCTGATGTCCGGTGATATCGGTTCAGTCTGGGCACTGTTCGGGGTATCTAATCAGCTGATGGCTTCTGTGGGCCTAATCATCGGTACGACCATTATCCTGCGCCTGTCTCAGAAACGTCGTTATGCACTGACATGTCTGATCCCTCTGGCCTATCTGTTCGTGACCGTACAATATGCCGGCTACTGGATGATCAAGAATGTTTACTTCAATCCGGCGGCAAAAGGTTACAACCTGTTCAATGGTGCCATCTCTATCATCATGCTGGTGCTGGGGATCATCATCCTGATTTCAGCCATGCGTAAATGGAAAGAGCTGTTATCAAAACCTGCGACTCAACGAGCACAGGAAGCTATCGAATCAGCGGCAGAACAAGCCGGTTAAGAGAGATATTCCACATAGCAAAACGGCCCATTACGGGCCGTTTTTGTTATTCCGGTAAGCTGAAAGGCTTATTTAGCGAATTCAGCAGAACCTTGTGCGATAACCAGTTCTTCGTTAGTCGGAATAACGAATGATTTGGTGCTGCCGGCTTTAGTGATCAGGCCTGAGTTACCAAAACGAGCAGCAGCGTTACCTGCTTCGTCTTCAACAAAGCCAAAACCTTCCAGCAGTTTCAGTACGGTGCTACGCATTGGCATTGAGTTTTCACCGATACCACCGGTGAAGATCAGTGCGTCTACTTTGCCGACTGCAACGTAGTAAGAAGCGATGTATTTCGCCAGGCGGTAGCAGTAAATATCAAACGCCAGTTTGCACTGCTCATCACCCTGTTCCAGACCTTCGATAACACCACGGAAATCGCTGGTTTTGCCAGACAGACCCAACAGACCTGATTTTTTGTTCAGGGTGTTGCGTACATCTTCAACAGAGTAACCCAGTGTGTCGATCAGGAAGAACACGATGGATGGATCGATATCACCACAACGGGTACCCATCACGATACCTTCCAGCGGAGTCAGACCCATGCTGGTATCAACACATTTACCATTTTTGATCGCGCTGACAGAACCACCATTACCCAGATGTGCGGTAATGATATTGGTTTCTGACAGTGGTTTACCCAGCAGCTTGGCAGCTTCACAGGTAACATAGTAATGGCTGGTGCCATGTGCGCCATAACGGCGAATAGCGTGATCTTTGTAAAGCTCGTTCGGGAGCGGATACATGAACGCTTTGGCTGGCATTGTCTGATGGAAAGCAGTATCAAAAATCGCAACGTGAGGCAGATCAGCGAAGAGACGACGCGCAGCAGCAATACCTAACAAGTGTGCAGGGTTGTGCAGCGGAGCCAGTGGAATGCACTGTTCAATACCTTTAACCACTTCATCAGTGATCAGTGTCGGGTGGGTGAATAATTCACCACCGGAAACAACCCGGTGACCAACCGCAATAAAGGATTTCATCAGTTCCGGCTTACCTTCAAGAATATGTTCTTCAAGATAAGTCAGCGCAGCAGTGTGATCTGCACCAGAAGCTAAACTGTCTTTCTGCTTTTCAGCATCACCGAAACGCCAGCTGATGTTCGCTTCTGGTAAACCCAGCGCTTCAGCAAGACCAGTCAGATATTGTTCACCAGATGCTGGATCAACAATAGCGAATTTCAGTGATGAACTACCACAGTTAACAACCAGAACGGTTGGATTGATTGTTACTTCCATTCTTTCCTCGCATGGCTTAAGACACTCTGTGTCAAAGCAGTTCAAGGTCAGGGCGAGTGAATATTTTAATCACTCAGCGATGGCCTATATCGATATAGGTAACGTCTAAAAACCGGCTCAACGACTTATATCTCATAAGTTTCAGCTTTTAGATGCTGCCTGAATTACTGTCTGAACAGCTCAGACAACCAGTACTGCTAAGCCATCATAATTTATGCCAACTCACAAAAACTCGTTCGTTTATCATCCCCTCGCCCAAAACAGCGGGAAGCCGTGTTGCGCGCTGGTGGTTTGTACCTATGCCGGTTGTTATAAACAGCACATTCGAAACCAGGATGTCTCATTCTTGTGAGTATCAGCACAACAAAATTGGTAATACCAATTTATGATTGGCTTGCGGGGATATTCTCCCTCATTCCGGCCAATCAGTCACCTGTTTCAGCAAGAATTAAATAAACGTTAATACTGTTAAATGATTTAGATCATTTTTCGGTAGGAATGGGCTGTTACGCCCATGAAATGTACTTTCTCAATTCAGTCGCCACCTGAGCGGAAGATTGAAAGTGAATACTTTTGATTCCCAGATTTTCTGCTGTATGTACATTTATCAGTGAATCATCGATGAAGATGCAGCCAGAATTGGTCAGACCATTTTTCTCCAGCAGATATTCATAGATAGCAGGATCAGGCTTGATCAGCTTCACCTCTGCAGAGATAACTCGGCCATCAAACTCATTCCAGAATGGTGCGGTTTTAGCAAGGTAGGCTGCATTATCAAGCCCCATATTGGATAATGCGTAAATACCATGGCCCGCACGTTTGAGTTGCAGCAGCAAATCGATATTTTCAGCAATAGGTGTTAATGAGGCAGGCACCGCCTGATAAATAGCCGTCACAATATCTTCATCAATATCGGTACGTTCTACTGCACGCTGAATGATTTCAGGAATAGTCAGACATCCTCTGTCTACTTCGTGCCAATCAGCATGATCGAATAAATGTTCTGCTACCCTGACAGCACCCGGTGCATTGATTACTGAGCGCACGATGTCTACCGGATCCCACTTAACCAGCACATTTCCGATATCAAAAATAATATTCATAACCGTCCTCATCTGTAATTACGGTAACGATATACCATCATTATCTGCTGTCCAGTCAGTTAAATCAGAATAGTGTTTCACATACATGTTATGCCTGAATAAATGCATATAGGTAAATCACATTACCCATATAGAAAATTTGTATTACGTTAAGGCATTCTTTCTTGGCGCCGACTCCCCTTTTTTGTTAATTTACTACGCCTACCAATGACGTGCGTAAAAGGGAGCGCAGACATGACCAAATATTCTCTCGACAAGGACAAGATCAAGGTATTACTGCTGGAAGGTGTGCATCCGAACTCAGTAGATAACTTTAAATCTGCTGGTTACACCAATGTGGAATATGTGAAAGGTTCACTGGAAGAAGAGGCGCTGATCGAAAAAATCCGCGACGTACATTTCATTGGTATCCGCTCTCGTACTCACCTCACTGAAGAAGTGCTCGATGCTGCTCAGAAACTGGTTGCTATTGGCTGTTTCTGCATCGGTACCAATCAGGTTAATCTGGATGCTGCAGCTGCTCGTGGTATCCCGGTATTCAACGCTCCATTCTCTAACACCCGTAGTGTGGCTGAACTGGTATTAGGCGAAATTCTGCTGTTGTTACGTGGCATCCCGCATAAAAATGCTGGTGCACATCGTGGTGAATGGGACAAGAGTGCGACTAACTCTGTTGAAGCACGTGGTAAAAAATTAGGTATTGTTGGTTATGGCCACATCGGTAGCCAGCTGAGTGTTATCGCTGAAAGTATCGGTCTGAAAGTTTATTACTACGATATCGAAAACAAACTTTCTATGGGTAACGCCATTCAGGTAGCAACCATGGACGAGCTGCTGGCTCAGTCTGATGTTATTACCCTGCACGTACCGGAAACACCATCGACTAAAGATATGTTTGGTGCAGAACAGTTTGCCAAGATGAAAGAAAACTCTATTTTCATCAATGCCGCCCGCGGTACTGTAGTGAAAATTGATGATCTGGCAGCAGCGCTGGAAAGCGGCCATCTCGCTGGCGCGGCTATCGACGTATTCCCTGTTGAACCGAAAGCAAATGGCGAGAAATTCGTTTCTCCTCTGCAGAAGTTTGACAACGTGATCCTGACTCCGCACATCGGTGGTTCTACTCAGGAAGCACAGGAAAACATCGGTATCGAAGTTTCCAGCAAACTGATCAAATACTCAGACAACGGCTCTACCCTGTCTGCAGTCAACTTCCCTGAAGTTTCACTGCCTGAACTGGGTCGTAAAACCAGCCGTCTGCTGCACATTCACCGCAACCAGCCAGGTGTTCTGAACAAGATCAACCAGGCATTTGCTGACGAAGGTATCAACATCGCAGGCCAGTTCCTGCAAACCAACGCCAGCATCGGTTATGTGGTAATCGAAGTTGAAACCGAACACAGCGACATTGCTCTGGCCCGATTGAAAGAAATCGACGGAACACTGAAAGCGCGTATTCTGTTCTAATCAGATACAAGCCTCATGAAAAAGCCTGACATAAAGTCAGGCTTTTTTTATTCCGATATGATTGAAATCCAAACAAATAAAAAGGCTGCCCGGTAAGGAGCAGCCTTTCTTTTTACAATTCAAATCAGCGCTGAGATACAGACGCAAATTTAGTGAAATAATCAGGGAAGGTTTTTGAAGTACAACCCGGATCATTAATGGTGACCTTGGTATCGCTTAACGCGACCAGCGAGAAGCACATCGCAATACGGTGATCGTTATAAGTATCAATCGCTGCGTGTTTCAGCTGCGCTGGCGGTGTGATCTCAATGAAATCATGACCTTCTACCACTTCAGCACCTACTTTACGCAGTTCGGTGGCCATAGCGGTCAGACGATCAGTCTCTTTTACGCGCCAGTTGTAGATATTACGGATGGCTGTTTTGCCGTTGGCAAACAACGCAGCGGTCGCAATGGTCATCGCCGCATCCGGGATCTGATTCATATCCAGATCAACGGCCTGCAATTCACCCACATTTTCTGCTTCGATGAAATCATCACCCCAGGTGATTTTCGCACCCATTTTTTCCAGTACATCAGCAAAACGAATATCACCCTGGATACTGTTTTTACCGATACCTGTTACGCGGACTTTGCCTTTAATGGCACCAGCCGCAAGGAAATAAGAAGCGGAAGAAGCATCGCCTTCCACCAGGAAAGTGCCCGGTGAAACATAAGTCTGATTACCACGCACATAGAACACCTGATAATCATCATGTTCTACTGTCACACCAAACTGTTTCATGATGTGTAACGTGATATCGATATACGGTTTGGAAACCAGTTCACCACGAATACGGATGCGTACATCACCGGAAGCCAGCGGCGCTGCCATCAGGAATGCGGTCAGGAACTGACTGGACACAGAACCGTCGATGACCACTTCCCCACCCCACAGGCCTTTGCCTTCAATGGTCAGTGGCGGATAGCCATCTTTTTTCAGATAGTGCACATGAGCACCGGCCTGACGCAGCGCATCAACCAGATGAGCAATCGGACGCTCTTCCATGCGCGGTTCGCCGGTCAAGGTAAATTCACCATTGCTCAGGCAAAGTGCAGCGCACAACGGGCGCATTGCGGTGCCGGCATTACCCAGGAACAGATTCACTGGCTCGGAAGAAGAAAAAGCACGGCCTAAGCCATGTACAGTGCATTCTGTTTTATTTGCAGACAGTTCATAACTTACACCCAGTGTTTTCAGGGCATTCAGCATATGACGGATATCATCACTATCCAGCAAATTAGTCAGACGGGTCGTTCCTCGAGCCAGAGCTGCCAACAACAATGCACGGTTGGAAACGCTCTTGGATCCAGGCAGGTTAACCGTCCCTTCAACACGCGCAATCGGTTCCAGAGTCAGGGTATTCATAGTGTTCCTGTTACAACATTAAATTCTTTCTGTTTGTGCAATGAGCCATTGCTCCTGCAATCCACCATAAAAATAACGCCGGATAAACCGGCGTTATCCTCTTCTTTCATATTACACTGCGGCGCAGAGGAACGCCGCCTCAAATCATGTTCAATACTGAACTGATTTGCAGATTAGCCATGTTTTTTAGCAAACTCATCCATGAAGCTAACCAGCGCTTTAACACCTTCCAGCGGCATAGCGTTGTAGATACTTGCGCGCATACCACCAGCAATACGGTGGCCTTTCAGCGCCATCAGACCTGCAGCTTTTGATTCAGCCAGGAACTCTGCATCCAGTGCAGAATTTGCCAGATGGAACGGAACGTTCATGCGTGAGCGGTATTTTGGATCAACGTTATTGCTGTAGAACGGGCTGTTATCAATGTAGTTATACAGATAGTCCGCTTTTTCCTGGTTCAGCTTATCCATGGCTTCCAGACCACCGATACGTTTCAACCATTTGAATACCAGACCAGCCAGATACCATGCATAGGTTGGCGGTGTGTTAAACATGGAATCGTTATCAGCAGTCAGTTTGTAATCCAGAATAGCAGGAACATCAGCACGCGCCTGATTCAGCAGATCATCACGCACGATGGCGATACACAGGCCTGACGGGCCGATGTTTTTCTGCGCGCCAGCGTAGATGATGCCAAATTTGGAAATATCAATCGGACGGGACAGAATAGTAGAAGACAGATCAGCTACCAGAGGGATATCGCCGGTATCCGGCAGATCGAACATTTCGATCCCTTCGATAGTTTCGTTCGGGCAGTAATGTACATAGGCAGCATCGGCACGGAACTGCGGTTTTTCAACCACGGTAAAATGACCCTGCGCATCTTTCGTAACGCCTTCCACAGCAACGGCATCAGCATATTTATGTGCTTCAGTCAGTGCGGCTTTTGACCATACACCAGAGATCAGGTAATCCGCTTTCTTGTTCTCGCCACCCAGCAGGTTCATTGGTACAGCAGCGAACTGACCACGACCACCGCCATGCATGAACAATACTTTATAGTTATCCGGAATGTTCAGCAGATCGCGCAGATCCTGTTCTGCTTCGGCTGCCAGCGCCATATATTCTTTGCCACGGTGGGACAGTTCCATAACAGAAACACCTAAACCCGCAAAATCAATGAATTCGCGTTGTGCCTGTTGCATCACTTCCACCGGCAACATAGCCGGGCCTGCACAGAAATTGTACACTTTCTTCATATGTCCTTATACCTCAGCGTTTTATAGCTAAATAATAAAGTGGAACTGTCGGCCTTTTGCAATGTGTAGCGGAATACCGGGAAACGAAGAAAAAAGCCGGGCAGATTTGATCTGGATCTCATCATACAACATTGCACCGGCTGGGACGGAGTGGTTTTTTTACTAAATATTCGGCGAGCTGGTCTCGCTGATTTTCGGGATATGAAATAACCGGAATCGCTTTAATCGGGTTGTTTTGTGTTCTGAAATGCAGGATTTATCGTTGTAGCTCCTCCTGATGTATCTGATGTGTTTCTCATCTTAGTAGTAACAGATACCGACGAAAGACCGCTTGGTTCCTATTATTTTTTAAATTTACCTGTGCGGCAGTGAACGCCACAACTCCATCACAACAATGCGGGCGTCTTTTCTAAGCTGCCTGTGCGGCAGTGAACTCGCGAACATTGCCCCACACAATTTCAAGGAATTTCTAAGCTGCCTGTGCGGCAGTGAACCCAAACAGATTTGACCCCGCTGTTGACATACCTTTCTAAGCTGCCTGTGCGGCAGTGAACCATCGTCCGTTTTTGTGAATGGACGGCAGCTGTTTCTAAGCTGCCTGTGCGGCAGTGAACTAACGTTATAGACTCATTAAGAGCATTAATAATTTCTAAGCTGCCTGTGCGGCAGTGAACAACTTTCCGCCAGTGTATTTCTCGGCATTAATTTTCTAAGCTGCCTGTGCGGCAGTGAACGCACTCGGTATTGGCTCTTTTTGATAAACAAATTTCTAAGCTGCCTGTGCGGCAGTGAACCGCAAAGAAATAATCCATAATACCTATCAAATTTTCTAAGCTGCCTGTGCGGCAGTGAACAATGGTTGACTAAACTAGACGTCGCAGATAACTTTCTAAGCTGCCTGTGCGGCAGTGAAGGGCATTAGTGCCGTATTCGCGTTTGCGGCCACTTTCTAAGCTGCCTGTGCGGCAGTGAAGTCAACGTATATCGTGACCCTGCTGGTTACGGTTTTCTAAGCTGCCTGTGCGGCAGTGAAGTCATTCAGCTGGCAGAGCAGGAGCTAATTACTTTTCTAAGCTGCCTGTGCGGCAGTGAAGACGAAAAATCGGGATGATATTCATCACGCTTGTTTCTAAGCTGCCTGTGCGGCAGTGAAGTTTCTTTGATGCAGGTCAAAAAATGGGACGCATTTCTAAGCTGCCTGTGCGGCAGTGAAGAATATGAGATTGACGGTGATTTGGAGATTTCCTTTCTAAGCTGCCTGTGCGGCAGTGAAGTGCCCCCATACCGCGCAAGCCCGCAGGGATTGTTTCTAAGCTGCCTGTGCGGCAGTGAAGGCGATATTACTGCCGCACCCAGATCGCCCGATTTTCTAAGCTGCCTGTGCGGCAGTGAAGCTGGTGAAATTCGCCATCACGGCGGATTCCTTTTTCTAAGCTGCCTGTGCGGCAGTGAAGTAGTGCGAGATCGTCCGGTTGTCGTACCAATTTTTCTAAGCTGCCTGTGCGGCAGTGAAGAAAGCACCTCATGGCCAGGTGAAATCGCAGATTTTCTAAGCTGCCTGTGCGGCAGTGAAGAATCCAGCCCGGGCGCACAGAGAGCGTGTACTTTTCTAAGCTGCCTGTGCGGCAGTGAAGCGGTTCTGCCAGGCTAATCGATAATTGCAGCGTTTCTAAGCTGCCTGTGCGGCAGTGAAGGCGGACGCCGTGGTGATAATCTGTTGCCATGTTTTCTAAGCTGCCTGTGCGGCAGTGAAGAAAGAAAGGGCGAGCAATGCCCAGCGTGTTTTTTTCTAAGCTGCCTGTGCGGCAGTGAAGGAAACACAGATCCAACTTAACGCTCAGTTTGCTTTCTAAGCTGCCTGTGCGGCAGTGAAGTCGGAGATACATAATATTGCGCAAGCGGATTGTTTCTAAGCTGCCTGTGCGGCAGTGAAGGCTATTCTTGAATATTTATCTTATTCATTTATTTTCTAAGCTGCCTGTGCGGCAGTGAAGGTTTCCTTGGATTTTATGGCTACTGCCGGGCTTTTCTAAGCTGCCTGTGCGGCAGTGAAGACCAGCTGCCATGTCCCCACCGGGCGATATCATTTCTAAGCTGCCTGTGCGGCAGTGAAGGCGCTTTCGGGCTGGAATGCGTTTCACCAGTTTTTCTAAGCTGCCTGTGCGGCAGTGAAGTCGTAATATTCGAGATTTACAGGCCATGCCTTTTTCTAAGCTGCCTGTGCGGCAGTGAAGATTTCTGCGTGCCAATTCCCACGCGCTCGGCCTTTCTAAGCTGCCTGTGCGGCAGTGAAGCTATTTATTTGTTTTGTTGCATTAGCAGCAGCTTTCTAAGCTGCCTGTGCGGCAGTGAAGAGATAAGACAGTGATTGACGTGGGGCTTCCATTTTTCTAAGCTGCCTGTGCGGCAGTGAAGGTCGAATTAGATCCTGATAAAATGCGCACATTTTTCTAAGCTGCCTGTGCGGCAGTGAAGACGATCGCTCCAGACAACGCATCAATACCGCTTTTCTAAGCTGCCTGTGCGGCAGTGAAGGATTTCGGCAGTGTAGTAGTTAGCTGCCAGCTTTTCTAAGCTGCCTGTGCGGCAGTGAAGTGGCTTTGCTGGCGTTCTTTGTGCACGCTGCGTTTCTAAGCTGCCTGTGCGGCAGTGAAGCTCGTAACCGGTACACAACAATTTGTTCTTCTTTTCTAAGCTGCCTGTGCGGCAGTGAAGGACAACCTGACTGTGGGTGGTTCCCTCTACCTTTTCTAAGCTGCCTGTGCGGCAGTGAAGTGCACGCTGCGGGCGTGGGTTCCAGCTTTTATTTTCTAAGCTGCCTGTGCGGCAGTGAAGCGTTCCTGGACGAAGACAGCACACCAATCACTTTTCTAAGCTGCCTGTGCGGCAGTGAAGTGACACCTGGTTGTGTCTCTGTTGTTTGCAAATTTCTAAGCTGCCTGTGCGGCAGTGAAGTAGTAGTTAGCTGCCAGCTGGTTACCGTCATTTTTCTAAGCTGCCTGTGCGGCAGTGAAGCTACGTCTAGCACGTCGAGCGGTAGTTTCCCATTTCTAAGCTGCCTGTGCGGCAGTGAAGTTCACATGATCGGCATCGAGCGTGAAATCAAATTTCTAAGCTGCCTGTGCGGCAGTGAAGCTAGTTTTGAGCGCGGAGCCAGCCGCCCAGCATTTCTAAGCTGCCTGTGCGGCAGTGAAGAAACCTGTTCGCATTGTTCACCTGGTTGCACATTTCTAAGCTGCCTGTGCGGCAGTGAAGCTGCAATGATGTGGTCAATAAGTGATGCAGGCTTTCTAAGCTGCCTGTGCGGCAGTGAAGCGGATATGGCTCGCTACCAACCGTTGCAAGCATTTCTAAGCTGCCTGTGCGGCAGTGAAGTCTTGATGCCATGGCACAGCTCAATCACTTTCTTTCTAAGCTGCCTGTGCGGCAGTGAAGCATGCGTTCCATGTCGCCATCCCTGCCCCGCTTTTCTAAGCTGCCTGTGCGGCAGTGAAGTAAAGGCAGGATCTCATGCGTTTACCGCAATATTTCTAAGCTGCCTGTGCGGCAGTGAAGGTCACTGGAGAACTATTTGCAGTTTAACGCCATTTCTAAGCTGCCTGTGCGGCAGTGAAGGCAGCAAGCATACCGGCTGGCGACACTGTAATTTTCTAAGCTGCCTGTGCGGCAGTGAAGGGCTATTGGTGAAATTATTGTACGCCTGAACCTTTCTAAGCTGCCTGTGCGGCAGTGAAGTTCGTCATACAGCATCACTTCGATATGCCGCCTTTCTAAGCTGCCTGTGCGGCAGTGAAGTGTGGTGCGAAAAAATCCCGTTTCTCCGGTGTTTTCTAAGCTGCCTGTGCGGCAGTGAAGATCCACGCGTAGAAGCGGCGGATCATCGGCTTTTTCTAAGCTGCCTGTGCGGCAGTGAAGACACCGGAAGCAATGCAAGCGCACCAGATCTTTTTCTAAGCTGCCTGTGCGGCAGTGAAGGTCGGCATTCCCATCATGCCTGCCATCATGAATTTCTAAGCTGCCTGTGCGGCAGTGAAGCATCTGATACGCCATGCTGATCAGCACCGCTTTTTCTAAGCTGCCTGTGCGGCAGTGAAGTCACGACTGACACCAGCGTGCTGCTCAGCTCCTTTCTAAGCTGCCTGTGCGGCAGTGAAGGCGCCTATTTTTAGCAGTAGACGTTTTCGGTATTTCTAAGCTGCCTGTGCGGCAGTGAAGCCTTTTTGTGGTTATCGTGGTTCTCAGCCTTCTTTCTAAGCTGCCTGTGCGGCAGTGAAGGACTGTGCCTTTCAGCTCTGGGTACGTGTTACTTTCTAAGCTGCCTGTGCGGCAGTGAAGTTACCTCATCCAGTATGCGTAGTTGCCCCGTTTTTCTAAGCTGCCTGTGCGGCAGTGAAGCCAGCACATCAGCGGCGGTGTAGCTGGCTGACTTTCTAAGCTGCCTGTGCGGCAGTGAAGTATTCCTCCGCGAAGCGCCACATCACCGCGAATTTCTAAGCTGCCTGTGCGGCAGTGAAGTCTAGCACTAAAATCAGTCGATGAACGCGCCATTTCTAAGCTGCCTGTGCGGCAGTGAAGGAGGATTGGATCGCCGCCACCTGATCGCCAAATTTCTAAGCTGCCTGTGCGGCAGTGAAGATTTACAGTATCTAAGCCATTGGCGGCAGTCTTTTCTAAGCTGCCTGTGCGGCAGTGAAGTGTTCTTGCTCAAAACAGGTCAGATTGACATATTTCTAAGCTGCCTGTGCGGCAGTGAAGTTTCATTCGCTCAAGCATCTTGCGCGCTTGCTTTTCTAAGCTGCCTGTGCGGCAGTGAAGTCGGTAATCTGCCGATACCTGGTAATGCGCCATTTCTAAGCTGCCTGTGCGGCAGTGAAGAGCGGAGCTGAAATAGCACAAGGCGCGTACCATTTCTAAGCTGCCTGTGCGGCAGTGAAGAAACCGCGATGATTGACCTGCACCGGGCGGCATTTCTAAGCTGCCTGTGCGGCAGTGAAGTTAGTGCGTTTGCTATGTCGGTCGCGCCATCGTTTCTAAGCTGCCTGTGCGGCAGTGAAGGAAATGCCTGTGACGCCATTCACGCCTACGTTTTTCTAAGCTGCCTGTGCGGCAGTGAAGTCCGGCGCTCCGGCGTGCTCCAGTTCGTCGACTTTCTAAGCTGCCTGTGCGGCAGTGAAGTTCCACGCGGCATCGGCCTTTTGGCGCTTCATTTTCTAAGCTGCCTGTGCGGCAGTGAAGCGGAAGTCTTACAACATAACGCTATCTGTAAATTTCTAAGCTGCCTGTGCGGCAGTGAAGGGTATCTGCTAGAGGGGAAGGAAAAACCGTCTTTTCTAAGCTGCCTGTGCGGCAGTGAAGGCAGGGTGTGGAAATACTGACGCGATTGATTTTTTCTAAGCTGCCTGTGCGGCAGTGAAGATACAGAATGACTGCCATCTGTTAAACAGCCATTTCTAAGCTGCCTGTGCGGCAGTGAAGGAGTGCGGAAGCCTGTCACGATTCAGGTTTTCTTTCTAAGCTGCCTGTGCGGCAGTGAAGGGATTCTCAAGCTACGGCAGTTCATGTGAGCTTTTCTAAGCTGCCTGTGCGGCAGTGAAGAGCGCATGAATGCGTACAACTGGGATAATGGATTTCTAAGCTGCCTGTGCGGCAGTGAAGGCATCCTAGTCGACTATCCATCAGTGGAAGATTTTCTAAGCTGCCTGTGCGGCAGTGAAGCAACAAGCCCAAAATTCAAAGAATGGTTTCAATTTCTAAGCTGCCTGTGCGGCAGTGAAGATCTTTTTCTAGCTTAATGGCTTCTAATAATATTTCTAAGCTGCCTGTGCGGCAGTGAAGTCATGATCTCTCTCATATCGGTTGGTCTGGCTTTTCTAAGCTGCCTGTGCGGCAGTGAAGCGTAACAATTTAAATCTAATATACTGATTGTGAAAGAGCTTTTATTATTTTCCAGCTACTTCCCTATTTTTACGCATAACGCCAACCTATTAATTATTAATGGGTTGGCGTTGGCAGCAAGAAAAAGGGTCAGAACCAAGGGATCGTGGCTATAGAGCTGAGACCATAGGCATTAAAATAGCCAGAGACCGGAACGGCCAACACAGGACCATGCTCCACATACACTCGCATCATCTGACCATTGGAACGACTTTTCAGTTGCACAAACGGTAAATGAAGTTCTTTTTGCTGGGTATCTGGGATTCGGATCTGTGCTTCTGACTCAGTAAGCCAGCCTTTCGCAATAGATCGCTGCCTTTTATTATGCGCACTCTTAGCTTGCACCCTTTTAACAGCCCGATAACTGACCGTTGCAGGGATCGGCAAAACCTCACTGCACTGGGTGTAACCTTTAAGCCCCTGTAGCCAGTCATCGGCCATCAGCGCCTGTAGATCCGTGCGTTGACCATGCAGGCGCAGCAGATCACCTAATCGTTTGTGATGGTCAGGAAAACTTACACCTACCCGCCCCTGTGCCTGCTGCCCTAACCGTACATGCAGTTTGGCGAACAATGCATTGAGCAGAAAGCTCTCGCTCACTTCAGGTTCTTCCGGCAGTAGCCGGATATCAAGATAGTGATCCATGGCGATTCCTTAATCAGCTGCACCAAACACACCACCACGGATCAGGGTGGCAATCACATAATGTTGTTGCTCAACACTTGGCAGCTGATCTTTCAACATCCAGCCATCCAACAGAGTATAAAAATCCATTTTTGCTTTAGGCTGACGATAAGCAGTACCACGACTGGTTACCGAGCCATAAGGCTCAACAGCAATCGGACATTCCGCATCTGGATACCAAGTGTCTATTGTGCGCAGAGCATTGCCAATCTTTTGCGAGTGCATTGCGGCTACGCTGCCCACCTGATAGAGATATTTGCTTTTTGTGCTGTCGCGACCACCGTCCAACACCAACTCCTGAGAAGGGAATACCTCTTGCCCTACCCCTAGCCGGACAAAAGCGTCAACTTGTAATAAGACAAAACTATCCCCTAATAGTCCTTGGCGGATCACTTCGGCAAGAGCTGCTGAATCCCCTTGAGGTTTAGTAAACTGGCGTAAGTTGAATGCCAGGGCATCAAAACTCCAACTGGTTTTGATCTTTTGATCAACCAGATGATTAACCTTCACTGTGACTGCTTCTGCCCCAACACGGTTGCGCCACAAGAAACGACCATTAGCCAGATTTTCAGCATAGCGGGCAGCCAATTCATGGAACTGTTGCTCATGGATATAAGCGCCCACTTTTTCACTCAGAATTGCCTGATAGTCCTGATCATTACAGGCGGAAGGTGTCACCAGATCACCAAGCACTCGTAAGGTGAAGCTAACTTTTAACGTATCCGCATCGAATGGCAAAGCAGCTACATCCACTCGTTGCAAATTCGGTTTCTGAATTTCAGCATCCAACTTAGCTGGATCGCTGGCAACTGCATTTTTCAGACGATTGGAAATGGTTCCCCGCACATCTTTGCTCTGAATCGCTATGGGTTGCCACGCATTCTTATTCTCCAATTCAGACCAGTTGCCGGCATAAAGCAAGGCATCGGAATTGGCCAGTTTACGTTCAAATGCCAGTACAGAAGCAGTCTTAATGTCATTTTTAGCCATGATATTATCCCTCAATAGTTCTCTTCGCTGTTTTCAAACTCTTCATTGACCACACTGGTATAACCGTTATGACAAAGGTAAAGCCCATCGCTATAGTGGTAGCGCCAGATAATTTGTTCTAATGATTGAACCCTATGTGGGCTTAGCCATTGACCTATGCTATAAGCCGATTCGACAAAGCAAAACGGGGTATCAGAATCTCGGCTGTTGGCAACTGCACCAGTGCCATATAAAGGTGAAATTGCTTGATAGCCCACAACCATAGGCACCAAATAACCCGACTCTGGTTTGGGCTGCATAACCCAATTGGCATGGCCACTGGCATCTGCACGCTCACTTCGATAGCGCAAAGCAACAAAATCCAGCCAACTATCAATAAGTTGAGCATCCGATGACTCAGCCAGACATTTCTGATGGTGAGCTAACAGCAACTCATGCCGGCCAATCAAAGCAAAACCAGGCAACAGTCGCATCATCAAACGACGAACCTGCTTGTGCTGTTCCTCACTATCTTGTTTAAGCTCCAACCAACTCACATGGCCCACAGAAGTAATGGTGCCACCAGCCAAGCGCAGACAAGGTACCTTTTGGGAAAACCAATCAGTCAACATAGTTACATCTTGCTCGGGTTGGCCTGAACCAAAAGGTAAATCATCAGCATCAAACTCGCACTCAATCATCAGACTAATCTGCAAGTGCATACGTCCCTCTTCATTAAATGAGGCGGTATTAGCCTCTTTAGTTAGCGGGTTACGCGTCAACGCAAACACAAAATCACCTCGGCCGCCGGGTTGATAAGCCTGCAATTGATGATGATGACAAACCACAGCACAACCACCAAGCCGTAGATTATGAGCTTGCATCAGTTGGCGTGACAGAGCATGTGTAAATCCGAGAAAATGGCTGATGCCAGGAAACCCATAGGTCAATCCACTAATGGCATTTGCGTTTTCCACATTGATCTGACGTAACAACAGCAAAGACTTCATGCCAGCACCTCCAGATCACCTTTCAACAATTTGAGTTCGCGTTCCACTAACTTGCGCCAGATACTGTGTTCTGCATCCTTCATCTGCAATTGCTCATTCTGCAACTGTCGATTTAGCCAAGTAGCAAATTGCTCACCAACACCTTGCTGCCAGTCATTACGCAGCCGAACCTCGACAAATTCTTTATCGTCACGAGCCGGATCGAGCCAATGCGCTAAAGTAATACTTAGTGATGTATTAAGACTCCAGCCTGCGACTTGTGATTGTATTCGCGCAGCTAGCTGATGCAGTTCCGATACCAAGTCTGCGACTAGTTCAGCTCGTCGGTCACGGATAGATAATGTACTTTCTTTATCCACCACGAAAAGTAGATAGCTTTTCAATTCACGTATTTTCGGGTACACCAATCGTCCATATTGACGCCAGAATGCCTGATCATCGGCAGGTGGTTTATCCTGAGATTTCCAGCGTGGCGGTTGGCTATTTAACAGATAAGCTTTCCCATGACGGCCACTATTCAAAAGAGAAACATTTTGTGGTTTAGTACCACCGAAAGTCTGTACTGCCAGATTTGGGAAATCGATTACATCTGTTTCGTGCGGCTCTCTGTTCTTGCGAGCAACTCTGGCAGTTTTTGCTTCCTCACCAAAACGTTGGCCCTCAATGCGCTCATGCTGAGCCTGAGCTAAGGATGATGCAAACAGGGGACTAATCAGATGGTAGCTGTCTCCCCCCACAGGAAAATAGATCTGTTTAGCGAGTTTATGCGAACTGAGAGCACCACTTTCCAACGCTTGTCTGAAACCTGCCAACCATTCTGCCAGTTGCATCTCATCACGAGCGAAAGGACTTAGTGGCGATGCATCCCCTCGCCTCAAAACGTCAACTAACTGCTCTCCATTGACCTCCAGCAATAACAGGTTAGCAACATCTAATGCAGCGGCATTGCCCACAACATCGATATTCAACGCTGATAGGGAAGCCGTGCAAAGATACTCTCCTGTAGCCAGCGTTACATCTGCCAGTACGCCAGAGCCTTTAGCATCACCATTTGTGTATTTTGGGGCATGAGTCACCAAAGTAATTTGCTTGGCCCGTTTAGCCGCATCATCCAGCCAATTAGCCGGAAGATATCTTTCAACCTCAGACCTTAACAAATCAGCTTGCTTCTGCTCCCAAGCCATTAACGCTAACTGATCGTTAGCCAGTGTCTTACGTTCTTTTTCCGCCTCTTTAGCTCGCGTCTCCAGACGACTGGTGCGCCGCGATGATATGTAGTCATCTATCGCCGACGATAAGCTTATTGTATCCATCCCGAACCTCTCTTAAGCGAAGCCTGCTTGATTATCATTAAACAAAAATTAGCCAAGAAACCACAAAAGATCAACCTATAAAGCGTGAGTATTAATAATAAATATTATGTTAGGATTTTAGAGACGGCTCGACTAAAATCCTAATGCTGCTGTACAGGCAGCTCAGAAATATAATGCGTGAGCATTTATTGACTCATTTGCTACCGAACAGGTAGTTGTATGACACGCTCTAATACAGCGTGTCATACACTCCAAACCAAGGGTTGTAATGCCAGAGTTTGATGTCATTATCGTTACGCACTCGCAGCCGTAATTCGGTATAACGCTGACTGACCCAAGCCACATCGCGCTCCAGCCGTTCAGCTAATTCGGCAATCAAAGCTTCTACATCATTGTCCAGCCAAGGCTGAATACCCATAGTCGGAGTGAATTCCATGTGGGCAAAAACAGATTTATCAACTAGAGATAATTCGCCGTGGTCACTCTGACGATAAAAGATGGGGTTATCACCTTCATCTTCCTGATAAAGAACAAAGGATTCATCAGGTTCTGATTTTCGGAATCGAGTTCGCCGTTGCAGCTCAGCACACCAGTGAGGATCTTCTTGCCACCACTGTGTGGCATGACAGGAAAAATCCTTATGACCAAACAACCACGCCACAAGATGAGCATGTTCCAATGCTACCAAATTCATTTTTGGATCCATTTTTTCAGGGTGAACAATGCGAGGGTTAGCAGTGATAGTCTGGTACTGCTCAGGTAACAAAATCGTTTGCAAATCCTGATTGGATAATTGAAATGCTTTGTTGCCTGAAGATTCAAATCCCGGTTGCAGATAAGCAGGGGATTTACCGGTGAGAGCCTTGATATTCTTATTCAGGATCAAAAGATTTGCCGTGCCAGGTACTCGTTTACGATGGCGTTGAATACGCCCGGCTAACTGGATCAGCGAGCGCATAGAGCTTGGCTCTGCTATGGCCCAGTCATAATCATGGTCACGCCCTACTTCTGCGACAGCCGAAGCAATCACAATAAAGATATGGTGAGTTTCTGGCTGTTCTAAGGCTGTTTTCACCTCAGGTAATTCCCACAACGCTTCGGGATTATGGCGCGTTAATGCCTTATCCAGGCGAGCCTCCATTCTTGATCGCACCAACATTGGATGCTGACTGTGATAAATACAAAAATGGATTCGTGTGTCCACAGGTGGTGCCATAGCTAATAGCTGCTGACTAACAGCCACCAGTGGATTGATATTAGCCATACGAATAAGGCCAATCGAAATACACTTGCCGCTTGCCTCATGACACTGATGATGGGCTTGGTGCAATAGAACCATCCCTTGATGAAGGGCTTCAGCAACTCCAGTCACCACCTCAATTGGTTTGGTACCCGAAACGGACACCGGTAACAAAGCACCTCGCCGTAAATGAGTATTAGGAGTTTTGTCTAATCGAACGATACGTTGACCGACAAAAATTTTATGAGCCTGTTTGAAATCGGCCCTTGTCAAATTCAACGACTGTTCACAACCAAATTCATCAAACCAGGCACAACAGATCGCAGCACTTACATTTGGCTCACCACAAGCACGATTGAAGTATTGTCGACCATTCTGATAAGCATCAAACAAAGCGCAAACCAAAGCCGGAGGTAAGGTGGCAGAAGACAGCAATACACGGCTTCCAAGCATTCCCGCCCAATTAACCAACCGACAGAGAGCAGGCAAATCAGCCAAATCGAAGTCATCCGGCTCATCCAGCACCAGATCTGATGTGAGCAGACGTAGCATGGGAGCTATTTGCCGACCGCCGCGAGTCCCTTCGGTTGCAGGAATCAGGTGATCTATAGTGCTAACCAGTACAGGAGCACTGATCAGTCGATGTAGCTGATCCGACTGTTTCAACCAATGGCGTAGCGGACCATCATCCAGACTTCCTTCATAACGCACATGTTGAAGTTCATCCCACAACTCGTCAGCCGACTCACTACCCGTAGAGTCAGCAGCTGCTTTTTGTTCATCCTCTTTGCGCAATTCATGCAACTGCTGCACCGACTGAGAACCAATTAGCACAGCCAAATCATCACTTTCCAGATGCAGACGTGATTGCAATGCATCACCAGTTTGCAGTGTCAGAGTGCGCAATCCCAATGCGATACTGAAACGGCAGCCCAACTTTTCATCGGACAATCCATACATTATGCGAGCATTGGCAAAGGTCTTGCCGCAGCCTGTTGACGCCATATTGACGCCGAAAAAACCCTGTTTAGTCGAAGACGCCGCCAGTGAACGAGCCAGGTCAAATGCTTTGTCCTGCCATCGGAAAATATCCGACTCGCTGCGTTGCTTAAACCCTTTGTGTCGAGTGATAGCGGGTAGATGACGTTTTAGCTGTGGCAAACGCTTGGCAAGCAACAAAGCATTCTGTCCAACGCCAATGTTGTGTTCATCCAGTTTTTGCTTGAGTTGTCGCGTTGAGCGCTCAGTATTTGCATAGGCCTGATAATCAGGCGATTGCCATTTTGCAGTAGGATTAGTTGCAGAATATGTATGATCCGCCAACATCAGCGACAAACGGGCCAGATGACTGGTAAAACGATCTTCCAGCCAATAATTGCCGGGTTGCCACAGTGAACAGTGTTTTAATGCTCGTCCGGCAATCTCACGCGCCTTGACACACCAAGTCTGGCTAGCTATCGGAGTACCATGCTGACATTGCCACACTTTTTGCCAATGTTCAGTTTTCCAGTCATCATTGAAGCATTGGGGGGATATCCAACTGGCATTAAAACGAGAGCATTCAGAAATATGCAATTTTTCTATGTTCGGTGCCTGTAGTTGTGAATCCGGACGTTCAATAAATTCTGGCAACCTGTGGTGAGAGACGATCAGCCAGCCAACAACTTGTGCCAGCGGCGGTAGATCAGCAAAAGGATTGCCACCTAGAGTTTGAGGTGCATCCTGATAATGCCGCAAAGCATCAAGCAAGCTCACATCACGAGCTGGCGTCACAGTTGCCAGTTCTGTAAGCCAATCTTGATCGCTTCGACCATCAACAAACGCCTGAAATAGTCGTAATGACACCCACTCATGACGATAGGGCTCAGACCAAAGTGAGCCTATACCTTGCAGCTTCTGCTGAAACAACAGATTAGCCTTGCCAAAATCGTGAAACAGTCCAGAAATCCCAGCTAGTAACGCCATCGCTTCAGCTGTATGCCAGCAGTCTTCATCCTGAGCTTTTAGGATATTGTACTCAGTACTGTTAGTTGGCACCGAGCCTTGCTCATTAAAGCAACTAAGATTGCCAACTATCCACAGTAACTCACTCTTACCTCCGGTTTTAAGCCAATGGCATGCGACCGCCGTATTACGTCGCGCACTCTTGCGTAACAACCTACGCAAGGTGTTAAGCCCCTCCTGTGTGATAGCAGTCTGCCAAGTCCGTTCACCTTTGCGTTCGGCAAATTGATCAAGAATTCTTCTTGTTTCCACCAAAGCTTTCTTGCTGCATTCGGACACCAACAGAATATTCATTTCCCTGCCTCACTGAGGGTCTCCGCCACCTCTTTGATAGCATCAATCATCCTATCCAATGCCTCACCCTGCTGAAAACCAGTGATAATCCGCTGTCGAAACTCTTGTTCATCATCTCCGGCCATTGCAGCAATAAAGGCCTGTGGCAACACCAAGGCATCCTTGATAAGGTCTGCCACATCAAACACCAATCCCCCTCGCCGAGTCTTGCCATGCAAAACCGACAGGCCATGAGGTAACCCAATCACCCAACAAGCAGTTGCAGCCAATCCATAAGCAAGGTAATTACCATGGTCTAAAAAGCGATTAGCCATATCAACCCCACTTCCACCTTTTGCTCTGGTAAAATCGCCAAACTTAACAGCATTAGCGGCCAGCTTATAAAGCGCTTTGGTCATGATGGCCTCTTGAGCCAGCACATCATTACTGGTTTGGCAGCTAGTCAACCGTGCACTGAAACTATCGAGTACCCCTATTAGCTGAACTTCGCTGATACTAAAACTGGACTCACGTTGCATTCTGGCAGACAACCAAAACCGGCGAATTTGATCAATACGGATTTTTTGAAAGGCGATCGCAGCTTCTAACCGTTTATCATCACGAAACCAGAAGCTAACCCAATGCTGCAAATACTCAGTTGGGCGATATTCACTCTGAGAATTAAGCCAGGAAACATCGACTTCTACTTCATTAGCTGAAAAGAGTGGTGTGCCACCGCCACCACAAAAACCAACAAGCACTCCAGCCTTTGAAAACTCACGCATGGCTGCTTGTGTGATTGATGTTCCTGTACCTAATAAGACTGCTGTTGTATTAGCGATGGGAATATTCCAATACAGTGATTTTTTCCCCTCTTCAGTGACATACTCAACCCTGCCACCATTAACTAATACCCGGCAATACTCCAAATAATATAAGTTTGCTCTTTTTGAATGCAGAATCGTTTTAAGCTCAGAAGGTGAAAAATCTTCCATATTTTTATATCCGGTAATTTTTAATTAATTATCCATAATCACTAGCCCAACCGCAGAACCTGCAATTTTATGTCTCATATTTCCTCAATCCTTTTCGCGGGGATTGGATCATGATTTTCCGTAACGCCAAATGCTCCAGACAACGAGCTAACGATGGTGGTATGCAGGAGGTAATTAAGAGCTGGTGAAGCTGAAATGCACGGTATAGCTGTTCCATCAGCTGACCCTAATTCAGGAACCGGATGAACACTATAGACACGTTTTATGAGAGATTTATTTGAAGCACATCAGAAAATATGTGATCTGCAATAAAAAATCCGGGACCAACTTAACGCTGAGCCCCGGATTGGTTTGTCTCTGGTGACAGGTTATTTATTACCGTCTGCCGCCACCGCCTTTAGTGGACAGCGGGATGTCAATGTAGACCAGACCACCTTCATCACCAAGCGCGGAGTCACCTTTGGCGATGATGCTCGGAGCGAAATTCTCACCGACATTCACAAGCTGGGTGCCACCAAGAGGGCCGAACATGGTTGCCAACTGCGTTGAACACTGTGGTCCTTCGGCGTCGTTACCGTCCAGCACAAAGGTCAGACGATAGGTCCCTGTGGCAGCGCTCTTGGCGTTCCAGTTGTAGCCATACACGATGCTGCCGCCCGAGGTGATTTCGACTGACCAGGGACTGGTAGTCGAATAAGTGGCGACGTTGACCAGCGGTGTTCCCACACCTTCGCCGGCCCACTGCCCGGTGGTCTTATCCCAGGTTGGCGTGCCGCCGATCTTCTGGATCACCAGACGTGCGCATTGGGAGTATACCAGCGCGTGGATCGGGATAGGGGTACCCTCAGGAGTTGTTGCTAGTCTCACGGTAGTCGGGTCAATCAGAACTTGCGTGCCTGTAAGCAAACTGGCGTCAGGACCGGGACCGAAGTCGGTGCCCTGCATCTCGTTGCCGGACTGTTCAGTGCCGGGCACTGCCCCGCTCATGCCCAGAGCTGCGAAGCAACCGATGCTGGTCTGGCCCACTTCCTTAGGCACGGTGCATGGCATCGGAATGCCGTCGGTCCAATCGGCCACCAGATATGGGCTCAGAGGGCTACCGGTCGACGGCACGTTCTGCAACAAGTTGAACTCAACACGGATCTGCCGCGTAGCAAGCGACGGGGTGGATTCCAGCAGGTCACCAACATCAACCGCACTCACAACCAGCGGTGTACCGGTGTTATTACCGACGGTCAGCGCTTTCCAGAAGTTCTGTGTACGTTTTTGCAGCCACCAGACCTTGGTAGGCTCGTCGAACTGGATCGCTCCTGTCTCTGATATAACGGTGACATGGCGCCCGTAGTAGCACAGGAAGTTAGGCGGTACCGGCTCACCAGCTGTCACGCCTGACTCGCCG
The DNA here is from genome assembly GCF_000023065.1 of Tolumonas auensis DSM 9187. Lineage (NCBI taxonomy): Bacteria > Pseudomonadati > Pseudomonadota > Gammaproteobacteria > Aeromonadales > Aeromonadaceae > Tolumonas > Tolumonas auensis. Next base: position 1,487,971 of record NC_012691.1, on the reverse strand, counting down.
ATGCACTCCGTTTCCGGGGTGGTGATCGGGGCGAATCGCCAGAGACCATCCGCAGGGAATGGGCCAATGTTGTCTGACAAGATCACCGGGAAAGACAAGTTGTTGGAGCCCGTTTCAGTGGCTGGAGGTTCGCCGCCACCGCCGCCGCCTCCACCGCCAGGGCTGCCCTTCGCAGCATAGGCGCCGGCACTTATGCCAATAAATAACGCTGCAACTACGATTTGCCAGAGTTTATTCAATTTGAATGCGTTCATATAGCGTTCCTTTTCATGAATGTAATCACGAGGGTCAGGAAACGGATTACCCAGGCGCTTATGTCCCGTAGCGTCTGACGCAACACCATTGAGACCATGAAGAGTCTCCTCTTTTAACTATAGACAAATCACCAAACTTCTGATAAGAGGAAAAATTATTTTGAACGATAGTGTGCGGTGTGTAACAGTAGTGCCTATGTCAGAAAACAGGTGATCTGCAATAAAAAAATCCGGAGCCAACTTAACGCTGAGCCCCGGATTGGTTTATATCTGGTGACAGGTTATTTACCGCCGCCGCCACCACTATTTCCACTTCCACCGCCGCTATTTCCGCCGCCGCTGCTACTGCCGCTGCTTCCCTGACCAGAACTTGAGCCAGAGCTAGAAGAGCCAGAACCGGAGCTGGAACCAGATCCGGTGCCACCGCCCATCCCCATTCCCATGCCTTTACCCATGCCCTGACCGTTCATCATCGGCATGTCTGACAACGTAACGCCCTGGGCCTTAGCACGTTCAAGCATTTGTTCCCGGTGTTGCAGACGGATCTGCTGACGTTCTTCGTCAGTTGTCGCATTCTGCATCTGAGTGCGGAACTGCAGCCGTTCTTCCATCGTCATCATCTGTCCACCAAAAACAACTTCGTCACCCGGAGTTATCGCTGGCGGGTCAGACAAGGTGACGCCTTGAGCCTTGGCGCGTTCAAGCATCTGTTCCCGGTGCTGAAGACGGATTTGCTGACGTTCTTCATCAGTTGTCGCATTCTGCATTTGAGTGCGGAACCGCATCTGTTCTTCATTTGTCATCATCCGGCCACCAAACACAGGTTGTTCACCAGGAGCAACCGCAGGTGGTTCAGGTAAGGTGATGCCTTGAGCTTTAGCACGTTCAAGCATTTGTTCCCGATGCTGAAGACGGATCTGCTGACGTTCTTCGTCTGTTGTAGCGGCTTGCATCTGAGTACGGAAAGTTGCCCGTTCTTGCTCAGTCATCAGTTGGTAACCATAAATAGGTTCTTTATCTGCAGCAGCAACAACCGGCGTTTCAGGCTTAGCCGGTGGTATTGGTTTGTCGGCGGCTATACTCAAAGCCGGCAGCAATAACAAACCGAGCAATGCAGATTTTTTAAACAAATCAGATCGCATGTGAACCTCCAATGTTTCATTGATAGCAGTTCATTTGCTATCAGGGATTATCTTAATAAGTATAGGTCACTCTGTCCGGAACGAGACTATCTATACTTAGCTTAAAGCGGAATAAATCAGGAGCTGGATGTGCTGACCGGGCGAAAGGCGTTTCTCATTTTTCTGTTACTGGTGGCAACTGTTGCGGGTGTTATTTATTTCCGGCTGCCGCTCAGCGTGAACGTGGCGCATCCTTCCCGCGGGCAGGTCGTGGAAGCCGTTTATGCGACCGGTACGGTTGAGGCTGATCCGCCGATTCATGTGGCAACAGAACGGGCAGCACGGTTGACGGCCTTACTGGCCGATGAGGGGATGCAGGTTAAAACCGGTCAGGTGCTGGCTAAGTTTGATGATGCAGAGCTGCAGGCGACGCTGCGGGAAATGCAGATCCGCCAGCGTAATGCAGAAAATAATCTTTCCCGGGTGGGAAAGTTATATCAGCGACGCATGGTCAGTGCAGAGCTGTTGGATCAGGCCCGTACAGAAGCGGAAGCCGCACGGGAAGTGACACAGCGGACATTGGTACAAATGAACGCGCTGACGCTGATAAGCCCGGTGGATGGTGAGATCATCAAACGCGATGGTGAAGTCGGTAATTATATGCCTGCCAATCAGGTGGTTTTTTCCCTGAGAAAATCAGCAACGCAATTACGTCTGACAGCGGATGTGGATGAAGAAGACATCCCCCGAGTCAAACCGGCACAACGCGTGCTGATTACTGCAGATGCATTTCCGGGCAAAGTATTTGAAGGCATCATCCGGGAAATCACGCCTGAAGGCGATTCGGTCACCCGCAGTTACCGGGTGCGGATCAGCCTGTCTGACGATGTGCCGTTTTTCATTGGGATGACGGCTGAAAGCAATATCCTTATATCCCAACGGGATAACGCTTTGTTAGTGCCGAATTTAAGCATCATGGATAATGCCGTCTGGCTGGTTAAAGATGGCAAAGCACTCCGGCAACCGGTAATAACCGGTGTAAAAAATGCGGATAAAACAGAAATTACAGAGGGCATAACCGATCAGGATTCGATAATTATTGAACCGCCAGAGAAGTTAAAAGCCGGACAAGCCGTGCGTGAGGTATGGTCCGGGCCGCCGGACAAATCATCATGAATCTGGCCACATCCATTGCCCTCAGCCATCTGATGTCGCGTCGCCGGCAAACCATCGTTTCTGTGCTGGGCATTTCGCTGGGTGTCGCCTTCTTTCTGGCTATTTCCGGGTTAATGCGCGGTTCTGAACAGGATTTCATACAACGTTTAGTCGACAATTCCCCGCACATCACTGTGTACGATGAATATCGTCATCCCCGCTTACAGCCGGTTGAAATTGTTTATCCGGATTCCGTTTATGAATTACACGGCATCCAGCCACGCACTGAAATCAAAGGCATTCGGCAGTATAAAGAAAAACTGGCGCGGATTGCCCTGCGGACTGATTTACAGATCGCACCGGTTTTACAGGGGCAAGTGATCCTTTCTTATGCCGGTATGACGCGGGGTGCAACCATTTCCGGCGTTGAACCTGAGCTGATGAAAAATGTCAGTTCCCTGACGAAATATTTCATTAACGGCTCACTCGAAAGTCTGTCGGCTAATCCGAATGGCGTCATTATCGGTGCCGGGCTGGCTGAAAAATTCCAGCTGCAGATGGGCGATAAACTGACCATTACCTCGTCATCAGGTTCAGTACGTTTAATGAAAATTGTCGCTGTATTCCGGACCGGAACCTCCAACTACGATGATCGTCAGATTTATGCATTGCTGAACCGGGTACAAAATCTGCTGGAACAGCCGAATATTGCCAACATGTTGATTATCCGGCTGAACGATCCGGCTCTGGCACCCACCGTCGCGCATCAGATTGAACAGGATCTGGGCTATAAAACGCAATCCTGGCAGGAAGCCAGTGAAGATCTGATGAGTATGGTGTTGATCCGGAATCTCATCATGTACAGCGTAGTCAGTGCGATCCTGCTCGTTGCTTCATTTGGTATTTATAACGTTATTTCGACTGTAGTACTGGAGAAAACCAAAGACATCGCCATTCTGAAGTCGATCGGCTTTGATGCGGGTGATATTGAGCGTATTTTTCTGATTGAGGGAACACTCCTGGGCCTGTTTGGCAGCCTGTTGGGTACGAGCCTTGGCTTGTCACTGATGTATGGCCTTAGCCGTATTTCTTTCAAAAGTCCGTTTTACACCGCTGAGGCTTATATGCCGGTTTACTGGGGCGCCGATCAACTGCTGCTGGCCATCGCTTTTGCCATGTTGTCCGCCTTGTTTGCTGCCTGGTTGCCCGCGCGTAAAGGCGGACGGGTCAGACCGGTCGATATTCTGCGGGGTGCCGAATGAACAGCATTCTGCGCGCAGAAAAACTAACCCGGATTTTGCCCGGTGAAGTGCCGGTGACGCTGGTACAGGATATTGATCTTGCGATCGGACAAAGTGAGTTTGTCGCGATCATGGGCCCGTCAGGTTCGGGGAAATCATCGCTGCTGTATCTGCTCGGTTTGCTCGATTCCCCCACTTCAGGAAAATTATGGCTGGAAGATGAGGAAACCAGCCGGTTTAGTGATAGCCAGCTGGCACGGATCCGGCTGCAACGAATTGGCTTTGTTTTTCAGTTTCACTTTCTGCTGGCTGAGTTCTCGTCGCTGGAAAATGTCATGCTGCCGATGCGAAAACTGGGTCTGCTTTCCGAGTCACAGGCAAGGGAAAAAGCAGGCATGCTGCTGGATAGTTTAGATATGCGGGAACATAAACATAAGCTCCCGAGCCAGCTTTCCGGAGGACAACGACAGCGTGTGGCAGTAGCCCGTGCATTAGCCAATGACCCGGTGCTGATTCTTGCCGATGAACCCACCGGTGCGCTGGATACCAAATCCAGTGCCAATGTCCGCGACATACTGCATGACCTTTCCCATAATCAGAAATGTGCCATTGTAGCTGTGACGCATGATCCAGAGTTTGCCCTGGCGGCTGACCGGCAGATCCATCTGATTGACGGGCACCTGGTGCCCTGATCACGGAGGAAACAGCGAATGACCGCTCAGAATTCACCCGGCACACTGTCTTTGCAACAAGAAAGCGGACACGTATTGCTGCGGATCAGCGGTGACTGGACGCTTACACATTATGTGATGTTAAAACGTCAGATCACCTCTGTGCAGGAACAGATGATCGCGGATACCCCGATCCTCTGGGATGACCTGGGCTCGCTGGATACCGCAGGTGCGGCCCTGCTGGTTGAACTGCTCGGTCAGGTCCGCTTATCTCTTCTCACGACACAAGACTCAGGTTTGTCTGCTGAACGGCTGGCGTTACTGCACAGCGTGGCTGCAGCTCTTAAAGAAAGCACTAATATCGAAAAACAGCCGAAAGAGTCCGCGATTAGCGAGATGCTGGCACATATCGGTCAGGTTGTGATCCATCTCGGTCAGCAGCAAATTGCACTTCTCGGCTTTATCGGGCTGACGATCGAAACGTTAGTCCGATCGCTGATCCATCCCCGTCGCTGGCGGATCACCTCGCTGGCAGCCCATATCGAACAGACCGGGCTGAATGCGATCCCCATCATTGCACTGCTGACATTTCTGGTCGGCGCCGTCGTCGCCTTCCTCGGAACAACAGTGTTATCCGATTTCGGCGCCAGTATCTACACGGTGGATCTGGTCGCTTTTGCCTTCCTGAGAGAATTCGGGGTGTTGCTGACCGCAATACTGATGGCTGGTCGCACCGCCAGTGCCTTTACTGCCCAGATCGGCTCAATGAAAGCCAATGAAGAAATAGATGCGATACGTGCGCTGGGATTAAACCCGATTGAATTGCTGGTATTACCTCGTGTGCTGGCCATGTTGATCAGTCTTCCGATCCTTACTTTTATTGCCATGGCTTGCGGCATGATCGGGGGTGCCGTGGTTTGCTTTCTGGAACTGGATATCACCCCACGGCTGTTTTTGACCATTCTGCAGCGCGATATCGATATCAGTCATTTTTTCGTCGGGATCGGTAAAGCCCCGCTGTTTGCTTTTATCGTGGCGGTCATTGGCTGTCTGGAAGGTTTCAAAGTCGGCGGTAGCGCACAATCGGTCGGTGAACATACGATTTCCAGCGTTGTACAATCCATTTTCATGGTGATCCTGCTGGATGCACTCGCTGCACTTTTCTTTATGGAGATGAGCTGGTGACCGGAACAGAACAAACCATTATCAGCGTACGCGGGCTGGTTAACCGCTTCGGCAGTCAGACCGTACATGAGAACCTGGATCTGGACATTCGCCGCGGTGAAATTATTGCGGTGGTCGGCGGTTCAGGTTCGGGTAAATCCGTGCTGCTGCGCAGTATCGTCGGTCTGCATAAACCGAATGCCGGCGATATTCTGGTATTTGGTGAACATATAAATACGCTGTCATCCATACAGCGATCACAACTGGAACAGCGCTTTGGTATTTTATTCCAGCGTGGCGCACTGTTTACGTCTCTCACTGTGTTAGAAAATACAGCACTGCCACTGATTGAACACGCCGGACTGCATCGTGCCGATGCGGAATATCTGGCCCGGATGAAACTGTCATTGGTCGGACTCCCCGCCAACGCCAGCGAAAAATATCCGGATGAACTTTCCGGCGGCATGATCAAACGCGCAGCACTGGCCCGTGCGCTGGCGTTAGACCCGGAAGTACTTTTTCTTGATGAGCCCACGGCCGGGCTTGATCCGATTGCGGCGGCGGCTTTTGATCAGCTGACCCTCACATTACGCGATGCGCTGGGGTTAAGTGTCTTTCTGGTTACCCACGATCTCGATACGCTTTACAGCATCTGCGATCGGGTTGCGGTGCTGGCACACAAGCATGTGCTGATAACGGATAACCCGGAAGTTGTCGCGGATGCTGATGATCCGTGGATCCGCGAGTATTTCCATGGCCCCCGGGGCCGGGCTGCGCAACAGGCTGCAGAGAAATTGAAGGAGGAATGCTGAGATGGAAACACGTGCACATCATGTGCTGATCGGATTGTTTATCGTCATCGCATTTGGCGGCATTCTGCTCTTCACTCTCTGGTTAGGTAAATCCAGTTCAGAGCGCGGCTTCGTTTACTACGATGTCCTTTTCAACGAAGAAGTCAGCGGCCTGACCGCTGGCAGTGCAGTGGAATACAGCGGAATAAAAGTCGGTGAAGTCGAAAGTCTGCAGCTCGACCCGCAGGATCCGCGGAAGGTCTGGGCTCATACCCGCCTGTCTGCCGATACGCCCGTCAAGAAAAACACCCGAGCCCGTTTGGCTTTGGCGAATATCACCGGCAGTGCCCTTATCCGCCTGTTTGACGGCTCACCAACCAGCCCGCTATTACAAGGCATTGATGGTAGAGTTCCGGTCATTATTGCTGACCCGTCACCGATCAGTCGTTTTCTGGCTAACGGTGAAAACCTGATGGGCAATATCAATAATCTCGCCGGTAACCTCAACCAATTGTTCTCCAAAGAGAATATTCTTAGCCTGAGTAAAACACTCAATCATGTGGAGCAAGTAACAGAAGTGCTCGCTACCCAGCGCAGTGACCTTGCTGAAACCATCCGGCAGATTAATACTCTGAGTAAAGAGGCAAACATTGCGATGCATGATATTTCACGGCTTGCCCGCAATACCGATAAGCTGATCGGAGATCAGGGACAGCGAGTACTGAATAATGCCGCGCAATCCATGGCAACGCTGGAACAGGCGACCCGCCGGATTGACCAGCTAATCAGTAACAATCAGGCACCGCTGCAAAATGGTCTGCAAAGCCTCAATGATCTCGGCCCTGCCATGCAGGAATTACGGGCGGCACTTGCCTCCCTGAACCGGTTAAGTCGCCGTCTCGAAGAAGATCCATCCGGATTTTTACTCGACCGGGAGAAAAACGAGGAGTTCCAGCCATGAGTATTTCCTTTCACCGTTTGATTCCGTTGATCATCACCCTATTACTCAGCGCCTGTTCACTGTTTCCGGAAACCCGGCCGGTGAATGTCTATATGCTGCCGGAAAGTACGCCAGTCCAGACACAGAGCAGCAGCGTGGATTGGTCTTTGCGCATTAACACCCCCTACGCGAACCAGACATTAGACAGTACCCGCATTGCCGTAATACCTGACGGCAACCAGATCAATAGCTATAAAAGCGCACGCTGGAATGACCGGGTGCCGGTTCTGCTGCGCGAACGGCTTATTGATACTTTCCGCAGCGATGGCCGTATTAAAACCATTACCAATGACAACGGTCTGATCAATACCGATGCTGAATTGATCAGTGAACTGCGCGCATTCCAGAGCGAATACATCCATGGCAAGCCTGAAGTCCGGGTTCAGCTAGATACACATCTTGTGCAGCGGAATAACCAGCAGGTTCTGGCGAGTTACCGTTTTGAGGCACGCCAGGCGAGTAAAGATGCAAGCGTTGCATCCGTGGTGCAGGCTTTTGGTCAGGCGACGGATCAGCTGAGCCGGGAAGTCGTCGCATGGGCCATCAATGTCAGAAAGTATAATGGTGATAAACATGATTGATCAGGCTACGGCACGCTTTATCCGTCGGATCATTGTCGGCTTGTTGCTGGGCGGCCTGGTCATGCTCGGTTATACCGTCGTGCAGCCGTTTATCATTCCTGTCGCCTGGGCGATGATTATCGCGTATGCCAGCTGGCCCTTATATTGTCTTTTGCGTCAATCCATTAAGTTGCGCCCGACACTGAGTGCTCTGCTGATGACGTTATTAGTGACCACCGCCTTTATATTACCCACTTTATGGGTTATCTCCCTGCTACGTGATGAAGTCGGAATCGCTTATACCCATTTCAATTCACGCATAGCGGAGGGCCCGCCAAAACTGCCTGAATATATCCGGACGTTGCCATGGCTGGGAAGCTGGCTGGATGGACTCATTACCCAAAGTATTGGTGACCCGGCCGCCTTTCAGGACAAAATTTCTACCTGGTTGCAGGAAGGATCTAATCAGCTGGTATCGGTTCTGGGTGATGTCGGACGGAATGCAGCCAAGGTCGGGTTTGCGTTGATCACGCTGTTTTTTATGTTCAGGGACGGAGAGCACATACTCACACAGGTACATAAAGTGTTGTTCCGTTTTCTCGGTGCCCGTATTGATAACTATCTGGCCGCTGTTGGTGAAATGACGATAGCTGTCGTCTGGGGGCTGATCCTCACTGCACTGGCTCAAGGCTTTGTGGCAGGTCTGGGGTATTGGTGGCTCGATCTTTCTGCACCCATGCTGCTGGGTGCCATCACCGCATTAGTTTCCATGATCCCCTTCGGGGCACCTTTTGCCTGGGGAAGCATCACCGTCTTTTTACTGATCGACGGACAATACCTCAACGGGATTATTCTGCTGCTCTGGGGAGCGTTAGCAGTCAGTTCGGTCGATAATCTGGTCCGACCGATGGTGATCAGCAGTGCGACCCAGATTCCCTTCCTGCTGGTGATGTTTGGTGTGCTCGGCGGGCTGGCTGCTTTTGGTCTGGTCGGATTATTTATGGGACCGGTGATCCTGGCGGTGCTGATGGCAATCTGGCAGGAATGGCTTGAAGAGTCGGATCTGGAATCAGCGACAGATTCATCTCAGCAGGATGAATCACCAAAGTGATAGGAGTTTGCAGATTGCGTGGCTGAGGGAAAAAACGGGAATAAAAAAAAGGCCGCTTATTAAAGCGGCCTTTTCTGATTTGGTTGCGGGAGCAGGATTTGAACCTACGACCTTCGGGTTATGAGCCCGACGAGCTACCGAGCTGCTCCATCCCGCGTCAGTGAGGAAGATATTAATCGACAATCCCTTAGAAAACAAGCATTTTTTACTGCTTTATTTCTTTTTGCCGAATAAATCATCTATTCGATCAGTAATTCGCCTGATATGCCGATATTACCGGAATAACGACTTTTATCTTAAAAGAGAAGATTTCTGTTTCAGAAACGGGCAGAAATAAAAAAGGCCGCTTATTAAAAGCGGCCTTTCTGATTTGGTTGCGGGAGCAGGATTTGAACCTACGACCTTCGGGTTATGAGCCCGACGAGCTACCGAGCTGCTCCATCCCGCGTCAGTGGGGCGGATATTAGTCACTACCCTCTGAACAAGCAAGCGTTTTTTATTAATGCTTTACTGATTGCTGAATTAATAAGCTATTGCTTAATTAATAGTGCCGAAATCCATACGGTATATAGCGAAGAGTTCTATTCTTTACATGAGGAACTTTATTTTCAGGATGAAAATGGGGAGTTGCAATGGCTACACCCGATCGATCACCTCCACTACCCCCGGAATTCAGCTTCAACGCGGAAGAATATCTTAATGTAGTCGATCATGGGGTTTTGTTCGTCGACCCGGAGGGTTTGCTCGGCTATTACAATCCGTTTTGCCGCAAACTGTTTTCGCTGGATTTGCCCTCCCCGGACCCTATCAACTATTTCAATCTGTTAACTGAGTGGAGTGATCAGCAAGGTTTATCCAAATTATGGCTCGTCGAGCTTGGCAATGCGATCAGGCAGAAACAACGGCACTACACGCGGGTAAATCACGACGACACTATTCTTGAGTTCAAGCATCAGCCATTGCCATCCGGCGGTTTTGTTCATTGCATTTACAACATCACGAATAAAGTGAAACAGGAACAGGACTCGGTACATAAATACAAACAACTGCGAACAATGATTGATGCTATGCCTTGCTTTGTCTCTTTGCTGAACACCAATCTGCAGTTCATGATTGCTAACCGTTATCACAAAGAACATCTGGGCATTTGCAGAACAGACCTTGAAGGTTCTTATATCCGGGATGTACTTCCCGAAGCGTTAAAAAGTAAACATCTGGATCTGTTGCACCGGGTTCTCCAGGGAGAAACACTCCATTTTGATGAATACACATCCAACAGACATGCCGAAATCAAATCGGTACACGGCTCTTATGTCCCCTGTTTTGATCAACATCATCACGTTACAGCCATTGTGAATATCACTTACGATACGACCGAACAGAAAACCCATGAAGAGAGACTCAGGACGCTGGCAGAGCGGGATCATCTGACCCGGTTATTTAACCGCCGCAAAATCATGGATTGTCTGGAAACAGAAATATCACGGGCTGACAGACAAGCATCTGCATTAACGATTGCCATGCTCGATCTCGACCACTTCAAAAACGTGAATGATAAATGGGGTCATGCCGCCGGTGATCTCGTCTTAAAAGAATTTGCGCTGTTGTGTCAGCAGCAGATCAGAAAACTCGACTATCTGGGCCGGATTGGTGGTGAAGAGTTTTTGCTGATCATGAGCGATACCGATCAAACTGAAGCCATGTTTGTTCTGGAACGAATTATATCTGTGGTACAGCACCATTGTTTTAACTGGAAACAGACTGAAATTAACATCACCTGCAGTGCAGGGTTGGCGGAATGGCATCCGTTACAAAATATTCAGCAACTTTATACCCAGGCAGATAAAGCGCTGTATGAGGCAAAAAATCACGGACGGAATCAGATCGTCATCGCGACAGAATGAACAAATGAATTCTGCTTGGACAAGCGCGGCAACAGATGGGATCATGACAACTGATACTTTCATCTTTGAGACAAGACAGATTATGAGCTACGAACTGACTGAACTGGAACGCAATGCCGCACTGAGATTAAATGCTGATTATCGTTATGATCATTTCATCAGCAAAGTTGCCCGTAGTGGTGAGTTATGGGCACTGAAAGATGAAAACGGTTTGTTGTTCCTTAAATCAGACAATGACGAAACCTGCCTGCCGGTATGGCCGCACGCTGAATATGCACAACTGTGGGCGGTTGGTGATCAGGCACATTATCAACCGCAATCCATTACCCTGAAAATCTGGCTGGAACGCTGGACCGATGGTCTGACTCAGGATGGTATTGCTGTCACAGTATTCCCGATTCAGGGAGAAGAAAATCTGGTGGAAGAGCCATCTGAACTGGCAGAATCACTCAATAAGAAACTTGAACAGTATGCTCAGGAAGCGTAATTCCGCGTAACCTGCTTGCATGTAATCCCGCCATTACAGGAGCTAAACGATGAACCTGCTGGAAATAAATAATTTATTGATGGAAATTCGTCAGCAGGAAGAATCCCTGCAATGGCCGGTATTTAATGAAGCATTAGCGTGGGAACTGGGGTGTACGTTGCAGCAGGCTGCCGAGCTGAATCAGGCCGCTGTGCATATTGAGATTGAAGCATTCGGCAGACTCTTGTTTGCCTGCGCTATGCCCGGCAGCGCCCCCAGCAATGCCGACTGGGCCCGTCGCAAACGCAATGTCACCCAGATGTTACAACGCAGCTCACTCGCCATCGGCCTCGGCCTGAAACGTGATGAAACCGATCTGCAACGCAAAATGGGTTTACCGGACCGTGACTATGCCCCTCATGGCGGCAGCTTTCCGCTTCGCATTTTAGGCTCTGGCTGTATCGGTTCCATTACTGTTTCCGGTATGCCGGAGTTTGATGATCACGAAATGATTGTAAATGTATTGCAGACCTGGCAGGAAAATGGCTGGGCAAAACCAACGCTGGTTGTTGATAACTGATAAAAAGAGACCGCCCCGGGCGGCAGGCCATTATCCCAAACTGGGGCTACAAAGTTTCTCTTTGTAGCCCTATTGTTTTATTTCATAAAAATAAAATTTGATTTTACAGCCAAGAAACGCTGGACAAAACATGGATAAAAAATTGATTTATAATGATTTTTTATTTTAATCCTACTAAAAAAAGCACATCTAGCGAACTTTTATATATAGAACTTTAGTGTCTGTACCAGGGATAGTTCGTTCTGTAGTCTGAAAAACATCCGTTCGGGTCTTAACTAAGTCGCTTAACTTTTTAAATCCATAAAGACGAGAATCAAAATCAGGTTGAAGCTTTAATAAATAACTGCCAAAAGTACCGAGGTGAGCCCAACCAGTGTGGTCATATGAGTTTTCAAGAGCCTCTACGATAAATTCTCTTGGGAATTTTTTTGCAAAAGATTGTTTATTTTCAGGCTGTTTGGTTTCTGATGACTGAGATTGGGATTGAATTACATCAATTTTTTGTTTTGCAGGAACTATAAGAGATGGCGATACCTCTGGAGCTTGCACTGTGGGCCGCAAATATTCGGTGAAAATGAATTTGTGACACGCATTGCGAAATGCATCTGGTGTCTTTTGCTCACCGAAACCCACAATAGTTAATCCTTCTTCTCGAATCCTGAGTGCAAGACCAGTAAAATCACTGTCACTGGATACAAGACAAAACCCGTCAAATCGTCGAGTGTAGAGTAGATCCATTGCATCAATAATCAATGTACTATCAGTTGCGTTTTTCCCTGTTGTGTAAGCAAATTGCTGTACCGGCTTAATAGCATATTGATTTAATACTTTTTTCCATTGAGAGCTTGCTGGCGATGTAAAATCACCATAAATACGTTTGACTGTAGCCTCACCAAAACTAGCCACTTCTTTTAATAAACCATCAATGACCGATGCTTGCGCATTATCTGCATCTATTAATACCGCCAATCTAAGCGTTGGCTCTTCAGATTCTATTTTTGCAATAATCCTTGGGTTTACCATTAAAACTCCTTAAAAATCATCGTAATACTTAAACAATATTTAAAAGTTTGGATTGAATATCAATATATCATCAATTTCATATGATTTAATTGCAACATCTATACACATAGCAGGAGAGCTAGAAAAAGTGGAATTATCACCTACTTCCTGAAGCTTCCGTTTATCAGTCATGCAATCATTATGATAGACCATATGTATTTCAATTAGTTAGCGCTCAGCATCACCGGACATTATACCCTTCCAACGAAAGCGCATTGAATGTAACACTGGCAGATGATTATGTGCCGACTGTTGGCGATACCTTGCAATTAATTAATTGCGGAAAACGTCAGGGAACATTCAGTTCAGTGACACTTAACGGCTATACAGTTGCACCAATTTATTCTGATACTGCAGTTCAGTTACGTATCGATGCAACTGCGTCTTGATAAGTTTGACGTGAAAACGACCGCCCCAAGGGGCGGTCTCTTTTACTGCTCTGCTTCAACAAAATCCAGTTCGGGCGGCTCTCGCTGAAATAATCCTGTGATATAGGCCAGATACCCTGTACCGGCGGCAAGCCAGATCACCCCTAGTGTAATTGCCCGGACATCGAGACTAATCAGCAGGTATAAATCAGCTAACATGCCTATTAGTGGGAACACCAGATACATCACCACATCACGTAATGAACGTTGTTTTTTCGGCAGATAATAGTGGAACACAACTGATAGATTCACAAACGCAAAGGCCAAAAACGCGCCGAAGTTGATAAATGACGTTGATGTTGTGATGTTCATAGTTAAAGCCAACAGCGCCAGAACACCACAAACAACCAGGTTATTTACCGGTGTTTGATAACGTGCATTCAGTTTACCAAACAAGCTTTTTGGTAATACCGCATCTCGGCCCATCGCAAACAGTAAACGGGAAGCACTGGCCTGAGCTGATAAGCCAGAAGCAAATTGGCCGATAATCAAGCCAATAAGAAAAATGGAGGCAAAAATATCACCGCCAATATTTTTAGCAATTTCAAACGCCGCATTATCAGCAGCAATAAATTCAGCACCAGGATGAGCTAACTGCACAAAATAGGAGACACCGACAAAGACAACACCACCAAAGATAGTCACCAATAAAATGGCGCGGGGAATGGTACGACGTGGATCTTTGGTTTCTTCCGTCAAGGTGCTAACCGCATCAAAGCCCAAGAAGGAATAACATGCAATTGCAGCCCCTGACATCACCATCGGCATGTTCATATCGCTGTTAAAAAACGGCGTTAAATTCAACAACGATTTGGTCGGGTCGCCCAGTACATAATGGATACACAACACAACGAAAGCTGCCAAAACCAATAACTGAACCAACATCATCAGATTGTTAACCGATTTAGCCAGTTTTAATCCAACCACGTTAATGACCGTTGTGATAACAATGAAAGCAATAATCCATGCCCACATAGGAATAGAGGGAAATGCCGAGTTCAGATAAGCGGCACCAATTAACCAGATCACCATTGGCAGGAACAGATAATCGAGTAGCACAGCCCAACCGACTAAAAAGCCTAATTTTGCGTGGATCGATTTACGGGTATAGGTATAAGCAGAACCCGCTGTCGGAAAGGCCTTTGCCATTTGCCCGTAGCTGTAGGCGGTAAATAACATCGCAATCAGTGCGACCAGATAGGCGGTTGGCACGACACCACCGGTTTGCTGCGCCAGAATACCGAAAGTACCTAATACAATAATCGGCGTCATATAGGCGAGCCCGAATAACACCACGGAACTCAGTGTCAGGCTTCGGGTCATTTGGCCATCCTTGTCTGTTTGGCCATGCATCCTTATCAGGCTTTCGTTGCTCATAATTCAATCCTCAATATACAAAAAGGTGATAGTGATGTGCGTTAAGGCATGCTCCATCAGGGTTTAAAATTGGTTGATATTAGAAATGAAGCTCTCGAATGCCGTTCGGTAATTCGTGGATTTCGCCACTTAACGCCATACGACGATCAGAGAGATAACGGTATTGACTGCGGCTAGACGCCAACTGAGAGAGATCGATATCAATGGCCAGTTGCACCGGTTCGCGACCACACTCCACCAGCACATTGCCGAACGGATCAACCACACAACTGCCACCCGCGAAGGTCAGGCCATCCCCTTCCCCACAGCGATTGACCATGACCGCAAACACTTGGTTTTCCATGGCACGAGCGATGATGGCGTTGCGATGCACCATGCCGTAAGGGTCCATGTTGCCGTTGGTTACAATCAGCAGGTCAGCGCCTAGCGTGGCTAAAGCACGCGCGGTTTCAGGGAATTCGATGTCGTAACAGATCAAAATGCCGACTCGCAGGCCATTCCATTCACAGGTCATCATGCGATCACCGGGATGAAACACGCCTTTATCAGAAGCCCACAAATGCGTTTTGCGATAAGCCATCGCCATGCCTTCAGGGGTGATCAATGAGGTGGTGTTATAAAACTTGCCGTCACAGGCTTCGGCAGTGCCTATCGCCACAGAGACATTTTTTCCCTGACACGCCCTTTGAATGGAGCTGAATAAGGTGTCATCTAATGGCTGTGCTAAATGCCCGATATTATCGACGGTTGGAAAACCGGTCAGATAGGTTTCCGGAAAAACAATCAAGTCCGTTTCTGGTGAGCAACGCGCTATAGCAGCGAGAGCTGATTCCAGATTGGCCTCGATGTTGCACTCCTGACCAGGCAGTTGAACGAGTTCGATACGCATAACATTTCCTTCTTCTTTCACTGCACGAAATCCATCTGTGCTCAGTGTTAAATTCAGTATCCGCTCTGAGTGTGTTCTTGAAAATTCCACAAGTGGGGTAACCCAATGGGGGTATACATGGGACGGACATTCGATGAACTGGCCTGGCATCAGGCAGTAGCGAGATTGATCGAAGCAATTGATCGGCCATCTTTCTGGCCTTC
This sequence comes from Tolumonas auensis DSM 9187, assembly GCF_000023065.1. Lineage (NCBI taxonomy): Bacteria > Pseudomonadati > Pseudomonadota > Gammaproteobacteria > Aeromonadales > Aeromonadaceae > Tolumonas > Tolumonas auensis. The sequence goes on along the minus strand of NC_012691.1, from coordinate 1,471,994 downwards.
GTTAATTAAAACGATCAGTGATTATGTGGAGTTCGATAGCTGGGTCGCATTGCTGTTCAGTGCAGATCAAACGCCCGTCGTATTGGCCGAACAGCCGACCAATGATGGTAGTGAAGACTCGTTATTTCAGGATTACTTGAATGGGTTATATCTGTTAGATCCGTTTTACATTGCCGCGCGTAGCAGCATAACTTCTGGTTTAGTGCGTTTGGATGATGTTGCACCCGATCGTTTTCTCTTTACTGATTACTATCAGCGCTATTTTCGACTAAATATTGTCGAAGATGAGATCCAGTTTAATCAGCCTATTGATGCGAATCGGACCTTATCGCTGTCATTGGGGGCCGCGCATCGTTTTACGCCTGAGGAAATTGCGAAACTCGCGATGATCCAACAATGGGTGATTGCCTTAATGCGTCAGCGTTACAACTATGAACAGCTGTCATTACCCGTGCAGACTATTGCGGAAACGCATAACTGGCAGGCAGATCTGGATATGTCGATCAATAATACCAGAGGGATTTCACTGACGTTGCGCGAGATGGATGTCAGCCGTTTGATGTTAGGGGGTTATTCCAGTAAAGGCATTGCACAAAAGCTGGCTATATCAGTTGAAACCGTCAAGGCGCATAAAAAACACATCTATTCAAAGCTGGGGATTAACTCACAATCGCAATTATTCTCGGTATTCCTACAAGCACAAGAAATGCCAGTGCACCAAAATGATCTTTCAGAGAAAGTAGAAAGCATTAATAGTGTGCGCCAAAGCAGCTTGAATCAAAACAAGTTGAATAAAGGTAAATTAGTCTCTGTTGGTTAAAAAAAGACCGCCCTTCGGGGCGGTCAAAATTACACTAGGGGTGAATCATTTCTGTTTCAGCCACAGGAACTGGAAAGGCTCCAGTGTCAGTGCACCGTTTTCCAGTGCGACATCCTGCTGCTGATACTGGTCATAGACATAGTGACCAAACCCGGTTTGTTCCAGAACAGTCTGATAGACAGTCTGTGGCTGGGAGGATACATTCATCAGCACCAGTGTCTTATGCCAATCGCGGGTACGCAGGAATGAAAAGACATGCGGGTTGTCGTTTTTAACCAGCTGATAGTCATTTTCGTTATAGAACTCAGGGATCGACTTCCGCAGTGCAATCATCTGTTTTAACGCACTGAATACCCGATGTTCGATAGTCCCCGGCTGATTTCGCTTGGCAGCCTTCTTCCAGTCGATGATCGGACGGTTCAGCCAGCGGTTATCATCCTGTTTGCTCGGATCTTCCAGGAACGAGTAATCGTTAGTGCAGGCCAGCTCGTCACCATAGTAAACCAGCGGAATACCACCGAATGACATGATGCCGCTGTGCATCAGCAGGATTTTACGCACCGCCAGTTCAGTCAGTTCTGCATTACTCTCTTCCAGTCCTTTCTCCAGCCCCAGCAGTGTTGCTGTGGCACCGGTGATGCGGGCATCTTTGGTTTTCGGGTTATACATGAAGCGCTGACCTTTGGCCGGGCTGCCTTCAAACTCGCCAACATAGTAAGAGATCATGAACTGCTTATGATCAAACGGGTTGTAACCGGCAGCCAGAATGTCCTGATCGGCATAACCTAAACCGATGTCATCGTGACAGCGGATGTAGTTGATCCAGGTGGTACCTTTAGGCAGACGCGGAATGTTCTGCAGACCGTGTTCCAGAATGCGTTTGTTCTGGGTTGCCATCGCGTCCCACAGATAGACCATGTAAGAAGCGTTATAGGCGATCTCACATTCGTCAACCGTGCCACCGCCGAGGTATTTAACGATCTCAACCGGCTGAACAATCGCTTCGGCTTTGAATATTGCGCCCGGAGCGGCAATCTTGGTACATGCCTTAAACAGCTGCAGCAGGATGTGCGCTTCTTCCAGGTTCTGGCTCTGCGTGCCCAGTTTCTTCCACATGAACGCCACAGCATCCAGACGCAGAACATCTACCCCCTGATTCGCCAGATTGAGCAGGATCTTGATCATCTCAATAAAGACTTTCGGGTTGGTGTAGTTCAGATCCCACTGGTAGGTGTTAAAGACCGTGAACACCCACTTATTGATGGCTGGCAGATAGGTGAAATTACCTGGTGCATTTTCCGGGAAAATTTCCGGCAGCGTCTGTTCGAACGCATCCGGCATCGAGCGGTCATCGTACATGTAATACATGTCCTGATACTCTTTCTCGCCCTGCAGCGCTTTCTTCGCCCACTCATGTTCGTTGGAGGTGTGGTTCAGCACCAGATCCAGTTCCAGCAGCATGTTTTTGGCACGGAAGGTTTTGGCGATTTTGCGGATATCCGCCATCGAGCCGAAACGTTTTTCCACCGTACGATAGTCACTGACCGCATAGCCGCCGTCGTTTGCCTCTTGCGGCATTTTCAGCAGTGGCATCAGGTGCACATAGTTCACACCCAGTTCTTCCAGATAGTCGATCTTCTGCATGAAGCCTTTCAGATTTTTACTGAAACGATCGACATACAGCATGGTGGCGACCCAGTTCGGGCTCATGATCCAATCTTTGTCTTCTTCGCGCTGACGATCGAGATCCCGTAACTCAGGGTCACGGGCCAGATGCATTTCAGCCAGCGCCAGAATCAGTTCGGAAAAACGATTGGAGAAATCTTCCCGATAACCGTACAAGCGGTCAAATTTCGCAAAAACATCACCAAACTGTGCCCCGAAACGCACCAGAAACTCCGATAAATCCTTACCGGCATATTTTTTACTCAGCAGGCTTACTACATCATGCAGTAATTGATGCTTATTCACTGACATTGATTACCTCACTCTTCACTCAGGCAGCAGACAAAATTTTGGCAACAATTGGCGCTTTCTGTTGCTGTAACAGACTGCCCGCAGTGCTGGTATCAAACAGATGCACATGATCCAGCTTGAAGCTGACTTCAATGGTTTTGCCACGCGGAATGATGTGACTACCATCAGCAACCACAACAACCTGATCTTCGCCGGCATATTCGGTATAGGCAAAGGTTGTCCCACCCAATGCTTCTACCACATCAACCTTCAGTGAAATATTGACATCGCCCGGCGTATCCAGCTGGAGATGCTCCGGACGAATACCCATTAACAGGAAATCACCCACCGCTACCGGACGATCCAGCGTCATGGAGAATTGTTCACCGCCAGACAGTTCGAGCAACGCTTTCACGCCATCCACCTGCAGCACTTTGGCATTCAGGAAGTTCATGCGTGGTGAGCCGATGAAACCGGCAACAAACTGATTAACCGGATTGTGATACAGCTCCAGTGGTGCCCCAACCTGCTCGATCCGGCCATCCCGCAATACCACAATCTTGTCAGCCATGGTCATCGCTTCGACCTGATCATGGGTGACATACACCATGGTGTTACCCAGCTGTTCATGCAGTTTGGAGATCTCGACACGCATCTGTACACGCAGTTCCGCATCCAGGTTCGAGAGTGGTTCATCGAACAGGAATACTTTCGGGTTACGCACGATGGTACGGCCAATGGCCACACGCTGGCGCTGACCACCGGAAAGCTGTTTTGGCAGACGATCCAACAGGTGTTCCAGCTTCAGAATACGCGCGGCTTCACCGACACGTTGTTCGATCTCTTCTTTTGGTCTCTTCGCCAGACGCAGGCCAAAGCTCATGTTTTCTTTCACGGTCATATGCGGATAAAGCGCATATGACTGGAACACCATCGCAATACCGCGATCCGATGGGGATACATCATTCACCGTCAGACCATCAATGATCACTTCACCATCCGAGATGGTTTCCAGCCCGGCAATCATGCGCAGCAGTGTTGATTTACCGCAGCCGGACGGGCCAACAAACACCACGAATTCGCCATGTTTAATATCCAGATCCACCCCATGAATGGTTTGAACCTCACCGAAACGTTTGATGACTTTATTCAGTTTTAAATCAGCCATTCTGGTAATCCTTCTTTGAAATCTTCTATATCAATTTGTTGATGTCGGTAATTTGTGAAAGTCGTTGCGCAACAGCGTCTGATTAACCTTTCACACCGGCACTCGCCATACTTCTGACAAATTTCTTCTGGAACAGCAGGAACATAATCAGCACCGGGATGGTTACCATGCTGGCGTAAGCCATAATCTCGCCCCATTCCGTGGTGGTGCCGAAGAACTGCTGGATACCCGGTTGCAGTGGACGCGCCGCCTCACCCTGTACCACCATGATTGGCCACAGATACTGGTTCCACATATTCAGGAATTGCAGGATGGCAACGGTCGCAAACACAGGGCCTGACATCGGCACGATCACTTTCCAGTAAATCTGCCATGGGGTAGCACCATCAATCGCGGCTGCTTCATCAAAGTCTTTCGGAATATCACGGAAGAACTGATAGAACAGGAAGATAGAGAAGGCATTCGCCACCATCGGCAGGATCTGCACATGCAGGCTGTTCAGCCAGGAGTTTTCCAGAATGATCTGACCGTTTTCCCAACCGATCCATGGCAGGTGAGCCACCAGCATCAACAAAGGAACAGAGATCGCTTCAAAAGGAATGATCAGCAGAGCGATGATCGCCGCCAGTACAAAGTTCTGACCAGTCCAGCGCAGACGTGACAGCGAAAATGCCGCCAGACTGTTCACCAGCAAGCCGAGCAGAACGGTAGAACCGGTGATCAGCATCGAGTTGATGAACATGGTTTCAATGGCGCTTTTTTCAAACACTGAAACGTAGTTCTTCAGTGAAACATCCCCGACCGGCAACAAGGCACGGATAGAGAACAGATCGGTGAAAATCTGCTGTTCCGGCTTGAATGATGACATGATCATAAAAATCAGCGGGAACAGGAAGATATACGCCAGCAATAACAGCACTGCATACGTCAGCAGGCGTTTGTAGATAAAGCGAGGATCGACCATATTGGATGAGGAAGTCATGCTTATTTCTCCCGCTTGTCGAAGTAGTATTTCTGACCCAGCGCAATCGCCAGAATCACCAGGAAGTACACCACACTGATCGTGGCGCCATAGCCAATATCCTGTTCACGGAAGCCTTTGCGGACCGCGTGATACATAACAGTGGTCGTCGAATCGGCAGGGCCGCCGGATGTCATAACATCAACCTGTGTAAACAGACCGAATGCGGCGATCGTCGTCGACATAATGACGAAGATGGTCGTGTTGCGCAGGCCCGGTAAGGTGACGTTTACGAATTTCTGCCAGCTGTTAGCACCATCCAGAGAAGCGGCTTCATACAAATCTTCCGAAATATTCTGCAGACCCGCCAGGAAGATCAGCATCTGATAACCGGCACCTTGCCAGGCCGACATAATCACGATGGCAGGCATTGACCAGGCCGGATCCCCCAGCCAGTTGATCTTGTCTATCAAGCCAAACGAGACGGAATGCAGGAACTCATTCACCAGACCAATGTCTTTGTGATAGAGGAATGTCCAGACGATCGACACCACAACCATGGAGGTAACCACCGGTGCAAAATAGGCGGTCCGGAAGAAGTTCGTCCCCTTCAGCCCCATATTGACCAGTAATGCCAGCAATAACGCGGCACCGCATTGCAGCGGAATAACCAGGAAGGCGAATTTAATCGTGTTGATAAACGACTTAATAAAAAGCGGATCTTTCGCCAGAACGACGACGCGTGAATCACTGAACGTAACAGTAGAAAGTTCACTGTAACCCTTATAGGAAGGGTCCTGCCGCAACACGGTGCGCAGACGTTCGAACTGCGGTTCACCTTTTATATCTAATACCAGTTTGTTTTGTTCATCCCGTTGCGCATCCTGCTTCAGCCAGCTAACCGCCAGTAAGCGATCATAGTTGCGCAGCCCGACGCCTTCAGTCGGATTGGGTGATAACAAGCGTTGATCCGTGAATGACAACACAATTGCCATCACAAACGGAACAAAAATAAAGAGGATCAATCCCAGAAATGCCGGACTGCCCATGAGCCAGCCGTAAAACCGCTGACGCCGCATCAGGCTGTCATTCTTTTTGGCCCGCGCAATTGGCGGAGGTTGAATAAATGCTGAATCGGTCATCATTTACGTCCTATGTGAACATCAGGAATGGCCCGCATTGCGCGGGCCGGATTGCAGATTTATTTGCGAATTATTTTTTGAAACCGTAACCGTTGTTGTCGGCAATGTTACGTTCAATAGCATCTACCGCTTTATCCAGAGAATCCTGAACATCACCGCCATCCAGAATGTCATTCATCGCTTTTTCGAAGCTGCTGGTGATCACTGGGTAAGCCGGGGTTTCCGGACGCATTTTTGCGTATTTTTCAGAGAACTCGTAGAACAGACGCCATTTACCGCCAGTCTTGTAGTTTTCCGTCAGCGCTGCAGCAGCGGCTGTATTCGGGATCAGGCTGGTGGCATTCGACATGGCGGCAATCTCTTCCGGCTGCAACAGGAAGCTCAGCCATTTTGCTGCGCCCGCTTTATCCGGACAGGCTTTGCTGATACCCCAGTGCCATGAACCACCACCGATAACCGGACCGGCACCGAAATCAGGCACCGGCATGATTGCCAGATCGTCACCATAGGCAGTGGTCATATCACCCACAGCCCATGAGCCGTTATAGTGGATAGCCACTTTGCCTTGCAGGAAGCCTTTATCGTCAGTTGGTTTACGATCGATATACTTGTTTTTAACCAGTGACTGCATCCAGTTACCGAATGCCATCGCTTTTTCACCGTTCAGCACACCATCGGATTCAACATAGTTCTCGCGATTGATCTGATCACCACCGAAACTTTGCAGGAATGGACCAAAGCCGTAGGAGTACCACTCACCGCTCCAGCTGGTGTTGATATCAAACGGATAACGGAATTCACCTGATTTCTTCAGCGTTTCCAGGATCTGATTGAACTCTTCCAGGGTGTAAGGCTTATCAATGGTGGCAACACGGATACCGTGTTTTTCCAGAACGCTTTTACGGCTGAACAAGCTCAGGGATACGTCATACTGACCAACAGAGAAAACCTGGCCTTTGTAAGTGCCTTTACCAACGTTATTCAGTTGCTCCAGCTGAGCAGCAGGCAGCAGACTATTCAGTTCAACCAGGTTACCGGCCCAGGCGAAGTTAGGAACAACCGGCTGGTCCATATCCAGCGCACACGGTAATTTGCCAGCCAGTGCGGCCGCGTTGATGGTTTCGGTATATGCCCCTTCCGGGATCATTTCCATCACCACCTTGTAATCGTTCTGGCTCTTATTGAAACGTTCCACTGCAGCTTTGGAAGCGGCGATCTCTTTTTCGTTCGTATCATGGCGCCATACCTTGATTTCAACTGGCGCTGCCATCGCTTGTGCAGAAGCTGCTGCAATCAATGCGGCAAGAACAGAGAAGCTTACAGTTTTCATGTTCATTTGATCATCCTTTGTTTATTTGCTGCTTACTGGCAGTGGAACACTGCGTAACTAAGGCTTAATAAGCCTGCGCCTTGATGAAACTGAATGTAACAAGGCGAAAGTTGTATGACTGTTTGATGGCGCTAAATATGCCGCTAAAACGTTTTAGCGTGTGTGATCCGCGTTACATCTTTGTAACGTTCACGACAATGTAACTGTTACATTAACAGACTATGATCTATGTCACAGATGCAACCCCCAGCTCTCATTCTGGTGAAACATTGCAGTGTGAATCCTGAAAAAAGTATGGCCGATTTACGCCATACTGCCTGGCGGGCTAAATTTATATTTCACGCTGGTCAGAGTGAGTTTCCGGTCACAGACACACCCACGGCACTTCATGGACTATTATTAATAGTAGGAAAATCAATAACGCATCGGAGTGCATTACCATGAAATATCTGGTTATAGATGTAGGCGGCTCAGCCATTAAATATGCGTTAATGGATAAGCAGGCAGTAATACAGGAAAGTGGTCAGGTCACGACCCCTTCAGATAATTTTGATTCTTTCCGTGCGGAGATCGTGGGGTTATATCAGCATTACCGGGATCAAATCGCGGGTATCGCATTCAGCATGCCCGGCGTAATCGACAGCGAACAGGGGCGCAGCATTACCGGCGGCTCACTGGCTTACAATGACAACCGGGATTTTGTGGCCGATATCAAGGCCGTTTGTCCTGTGCCTGTAACAATCGAAAATGATGCAAAATGCGCCGTGCTGGCCGAAGCCTGGAAAGGCAGTCTGGCGGGTTGTAATAATGGTGTTGTCGTCGTGCTGGGTACGGGCGTTGGTGGCGGCATCTTCCTGAATGGTCAGCTCTATAAGGGATCTCATTTTGCTTCCGGTGAACTCAGCTTTTTACTGACCGACAGCTGGCACTGCAAAGGTGATCCATACCACTACTGGGGCCACGATGGCGGCGTCCGTGGTTTATGCCGTGCGGTTGAACATATCAAACGCTTACCACCCAAGAGTATTAATGGTAAGCAGGTATTTGAGTGGGCCAATGAAGGAGATTCGGAAGTTTGTGAGGCGCTGGACGCTTATACTTACCGTCTGGCGATGCAGTTCTTCAATCTGCAATCGCTGTTTGATCCGGATGTGATTGCCGTTGGCGGCGGGATCAGTGCTCAGCCGCTGTTATTCCAGTATATCGAACAGAATATGGCCTATCTGGAAGAGCATCTGCCGATGCATCTGACCATTCCGAAAGTCGTTCGCTGTCATTTTATGAATGAAGCCAATCTGGTGGGCGCATTGCAGCATCATCTGCAAATGACTGAAACACCTGTGCCTTAATCGTTACCGCCCTCCTCCGCTTCCCGGAGGAGGGTTTCGTTCTTATGATAACAACTCAGACATCAAGCTTGCGATAAGCTAACCACTCAACCATCGCCGGATCGCGGTGTGAGAAGAAGGCGCTTGTTGCCGAATCCATAGCCGTGATCTGCATCATTTCATGTTGCGTCAATTCAAAATCCAGCACATTCAGGTTCTCAACCATGCGCTCTTTACGCACAGTTTTTGCCAAAGAAACAATACCGCGTTGATAGAGCCAGCGCAGAACAACCTGACCCACACTCTTACCGTATTTCTCGCCGATTTTTGTAAGTACAGGATTCTGGAAAAGTCCGTTACGACCTTCAGCAAAAGGTGCCCACGCTTCTGGCTGAATGCCTTTGCTCATCATCCAGGGTGCAGCATGAAGTTGCTGGTTAAACGGATTCACCTCAACCTGATTCACTGCCGGTACAATCTTGTTGAAAGCAATTAAATCTGCAAGACGATCCGGATGAAAATTACTCACACCAATCGCTCTGATCAACCCGGCTTGCTGTAATTCTTCCATTGCTCGCCATGCACCATGAACATCGCCATATGGTTGATGGATTAAATACAGATCCACATAATCCATATTCAAACGTTTAAGCGAGCGTTCGAACTGAGCTTTAGCGCCTTCATAATTTGTGTCTTGTAACCAAAGTTTGGTTGTTACGAACAACTCTTTGCGGTCGATACCACTTTGCTTGATCGCATTACCGACCTGGATTTCATTCTGATATGAAGCAGCGGTATCGATAAGACGATAGCCTGTCTCAATTGCATCAATTACAGCTCGTTCACACTCTGCTGCATCAGTCATCTGGAAAACGCCAAACCCTAATAAGGGCATTTCAACGCCGTTGTTTAATGTGATTGTTTGCATTGCATTGACCTATACGAAGAATGTCAGGTGAAATAATACCCGATATAATCCGATAGAATTAGGTGCTGAAATTTGCATAGGGTTGTGAATCAGGCTAATGAATCAATGTGTTTTATGAGCAGATTTATAGCTTCGTGTGTTCACGAAATAATTTGATGACTCACCCACTCCCGTAATGCCTGCGTAAATAATCGGAATGCACTTGGCGGATATCGATTCGCCGGATAGTACAGTAAATCCCGAATAAGCGGGATTGCGCCTGTTTCTGCGGAACTGATCCTGATCGTGCCGGTTGGCCGGTTCTGTGCGGTTGTCAGTTCATTCATCGCATCCTGCAAATCCACCATTGAAGGGACAATTCGTTTTAAAAATTGTTCTCCCGCTTCTGTGAGCGAAACAGAGCGTGTCGTGCGGTTAAATAATCTGACATTAGCGTTTATACCATAAGTCAAACACCTGCAATTGCTGAATATAATTCAATAGCCCATGCACCAATATCATTATTGTTGAAAATATTGCAAAGGAATACGATTCATATCGTCTATTAATGCAGCAAATAAACAGTGCCGTTGCTTTCGCAATCAGCCAGTCGCCAGAGGGAAATCATATGAAACCACTTGCAATACCACTGCTATTTTTGACTGTGAGCGCCGGTTTTTCTGCCTTCGCTGCACAGCAAACCAATACGGGAGAAAATAAAAAAATGGATTCAGTTGTTATTCCTGTTACCAGTGAATCAGATCGACCAGTACGAATTGCCGATCCGGCACATTTCACCGGCAAAGCGATTGTTGCACCACTCTTTCCTGCTGAAGCGCCTTCCGAGGCCACTGCTGCCTATGTCACTTTTGAGCCGGGCGCACGCACTGATTGGCATTCTCACCCTGTAGGGCAGCATTTGGCGGTAACCCGGGGCTCAGGCTATATCCAATTCTGGGGTGGTGAACGGAAAAAGATCGGTCAGGGTGATGTGGTATGGATCCCACCAGGAATAAAACACTGGCATGGTGCCACGCCTGATAACAGCTTCACACACTTAGCGGTCCAGGAACATTTGGCAGGTAAAACCGCAGACTGGATGGAAAAAGTTACCGATGAACAATACGGTATGCCGAAGCAGTTACCAGCATCGCCAGCACAGCCTTCCCGCGCACAGCAACTAATGGGCGAGACTGCGCCTAAACTTGCCGAACTGACCGATCAGGTGCTCTATAACGATATCTGGGAACGCCCTGAGCTCTCAAAACGGGAACGCAGCTTAATTACAGTCAGTGCGTTAATTGCGTTAAATCGCCCAGACCAACTTCGTTCACATATGAGTTTGGCACTTAAAAATGGTGTCACACAATCAGAACTCTCTGAAGCCATCACACATTTAGCCTTCTATACCGGCTGGCCAAGCGCAGTGACCGCCGTTGGTATCGCCAAAGATGTATTTAAAGCTGATCAGAAACAATAATTTCCGCTTATTAAAGGGTCTTCGTTATGAAAATTAAACCATTAAATGCAGCATTACTTGCTGCAACCGTAGCAATTTCATCCGGTGTTTCACAAGCTGCGGATTATAAACAGAATCCATTCACGCTCGTCTATGACGGTGCGATTACTGAAAACGTACCGGGGAAAGTCAATATTCACCCTGTGAAATACAAACTCAATGGTATCGATATTGCTGCGAATGTTTATACCCCGGCTAATTACGATAAAAACAAAAAATACCCGACCTTGGTGGTTGCTCATCCGAACGGTGGCGTGAAAGAACAGGTTGCGGGTTTATATGCGCAACAATTAGCGGAAAAAGGTTATATCACCATCACGGCTGATGCCGCCTATCAGGGAGGCAGTGGCGGATTACCGCGTTATGTCGATAAACCAGCAAACCGCATTGAAGATATTCACGGCATGGCCGACTACATCACCCAGTATGCGGGTGTTGATACAAACCGTGTCGGATTACTGGGGATTTGTGGCGGTGGCGGTTATTCATTAAAAGCAGCCCAAACCGATAAGCGTTTTAAAGCGCTCGCGACAGTAAGCATGTTCAATTCAGGACTGGTCAGACGCAATGGATTTATGAATTCTCAAGTGTCCACGATTCAGGAACGCCTCAAACAAGCATCAGATGCCAGAGCACAAGAAGCTGCCGGTGGAGAAATCATCTATGCAGCAGACACCAAACTGACTGATGAACAGATCGCCAAACTGCCGTTTGATCTCTACCGTCAGGGCTTTGAGTATTACTGGAAAACCCATGCTCATCCGAATTCATCCTTCCGTTACACCATGAGCAGTTTGCTTGATTTGATGAATTTCGATGCGGCAACCAATATGGATTTAATTAACCAACCACTGCTCATGATTGCGGGTGATAAGGCAGATACGCTTTATATGACCGAAAGCGCCTTCCCGCTGGCAACCAATGCCAAAGAGAAAGATTTATTCTTAATTAAAGGCGCAACGCATATTGAAACGTATTGGAAGCCAGAATACGTCAGTCAGGCCATCGAAAAATTGACGTCTTTCTACGGGAAAAATATTTAAGCACATTATTAAAGATGACTCGAAATATGTTCAACCAGCTTATTGAGTGGTTGAACATATTTAATTGAATCTCTATCGAATTCCATCAATGATTGTTATTCAGGAGTAGTTATGCAAAAACGTATTCTTGGTACATCAGGACTGGAAGTTTCAGCAATTGGTCTCGGTTGTATGGGATTGAGCCATGGTTATGGCCCGGCGACTGATACAAAAAGTGCCGTTGAATTGATCCGGGTGGCAGTAGGGCGCGGAGTCACTTTTTTTGATACTGCTGAAGTTTACGGCCCTTATCTGAATGAAGAAGTTGTTGGCGAAGCACTGCAAAGCGAATACTCCATGTGGTGGCGTGAACCGGAAAAAGAAATATTCCCACTATTAGAAACGTTGGGCATTGGGTTTGTGCCTTTTAGTCCTTTGGGGAAAGGCTTTCTCACCGGGACAATTCATGCAGATGCAACCTTTGGTCAGGATGATTTCCGTAGTAAAGTGCCGCGTTTTTCTGCCGAAGCACTGGCCGCGAATCAGCAATTAGTGATGCTGTTAAATGATATTGCAAATGAAAGAGGCGTCACACCCGCTCAAATCGCCATCGCTTGGATATTGGCACAAAAACCATGGATTGTGCCAATCCCAGGCACAACCAAATTACATCGTTTAGATGAAAATATTGGCGCCTTGAATGTGACGTTAACCGAAAGTGATTCGAAGAGTATTACCACTGCCTTAGAGACCGTTCAGGTGGGTCATCAATCTCTATAACCCACCCTCGCCTATTACTAATAGACCAGCACATCTTTCCAGAAATCACATTGATGCATTGCCGTGAATTCGTTGTCACTGAATGTGGTTAACTCAGGAATATTCTGTGACAAATATGATTGAGCTTTTGGATCGCTGGTATATACAGGCCAAACTTTTGAACCATTGCCATTCGGGTTGCCGTAACGTGCGAAATTGGTCCATGCCGTGACAATTTGATCCGAAAGTTTCTGCTGCTGGGCATTCAGCGGATGTTGCACACCTTTATCGCCACCGTGGAACCCAGGGAACTGATATTGCAAATCAGCCGTGTGATAAGCCATTGGTTTAAAATCAGGCAATTCAGGGAACATCGATGGTGCAGTCTGATCGCGGAATTCGTAGGCATATAATGGAACTTTACCGGCTAACAAATGAGTACCATGCTGGATACGGCAGACCATCACATCACTCTGGATGGCATTCATACGAAGTTGTGCACTTTTATAATCAGAAGCGGGGTAACGCGCCAGAATTTTAGTGGGCGTATCTTTCGGATAGGCGGGCGGTGTTCCACCATAACCAGCATTACCACCGAAGACAGTGTTCACATATTTTGTGACATCTTCCTGCGTGACAGCCTTACCGGAGTAGTAAACAGGTATAGCCACAAAGAAGCTACCTTCATCCTGCGTAGATCCCGTCATAATTGGCATCTTATGGAATTTGCCAGATGCAAATGCAGCCGCACCGCCACTGGGAACGATCTTGCCATCGGCAACCGGAGTGACGACATAAGGACCAAATGTATTTTCCGGCCCAGATAGATTCATGAGTTTATCTGCTGGCAGGTTACGCAGGCAGGACGCCGTTGCCTCATCAGCGCCTGTTCCACACCCGGCGGCATCGGCGAAGGAGATAGCTTTCTTTTCTGCGACAGCCATTGGAACTGCGGTAAGATAAGAAGCACTGCTTTGAATAATTGCTTTGTGAAACAATCCTTTGGCTAAAGGTGATATAACATTATATGCTACGCTGGCTCCGCCTGCAGATTGGCCTGCAACTGTGATGTTATTGGGATCACCACCAAATTTGGCGATGTTTTCCTTTACCCAGCGCAGGGCAAATTGCTGGTCAAGCAACCCATAGTTAGCGAAAAGATGTCCCTCTTTGTTGATAGCGGGATGAGCAAAGAAACCCAGCAGGCTAAGCCGATAATTTATCGAAACAACAATCACCTTCCCTTGGTCTGCTAGTTTACTCGCGTCGTAGTCACTCGCTGCGCCGTCAACAAAACCACCACCATGGATCCAGAACAGAACTGGTAGTTTTTCCTGACTTGTAGTTTTCGGTGCAGTCACATTCAGATAGAGGCAATCTTCATTGTGATTGGCTGGCCCTGCAAACACGCCAAGTAAGGTCACCTGCCCGCAGGCTTTTCCGAATGCCGTTGCATCACGAACCTCTTTCCATGCAGCATGTTCTACAGGCGGTTTCCAGCGCAATTGACCGACAGGCGATTCTGCATAAGGAATGCCTCGATATTCGACAACATTGTTTCTCAACATCCCTTGTACTGGCCCTTTATTGGTTTCAACAATCAAATCAGGACTTGCGATCGCTTGTTGCCACCCTAAACTAAGCGCAATTAACGCAAGTGCTGGTTTCCAATACTTCAATCTGTTTGTGCTTTGTATTTTCACAACCTTCACCCTCACTTCGATGCCTTTTGCATATTCAGGTTCAAATATTTTCAATTTGTTATCCCCAGAATGAGGAATAATCAAAACCATGATAGAAGAAGTGAACCGGTAGAATTAGAGGTGTGATTTCGTAAGGGCTTGTGAAAAAAACTAATGGATTAATGAGGTAATGGTACTGTGTTGCTCAACGAAAAAAACAGCAAGGGCGATTTACATCGCCCTTGCTGTTAAATTACGTCGTATTATGACCTGATGCGCTTACCACTGATAATCAGGAGCAATAATCTTCATCAGGTTTCGGTCATGCCCATAGACAAGGGAACTGTCCGTATCCAGAATCATAGTTGCACCGTTAGAACGAGTGTAAGCTTCCCAAGCAGGCAGTGATGCTGCTTCTGGTTTTCCTGTCTTCGCAAAGGAAATCCACGCGCTACTCATAGTATCTGCCATTTTAGATACGGCTTGTTTTTCAGCCTGAGATTTTACAGCCCCATTTGGAATCGGTGGCTCTGCATCAGCATTATTGAATACCAACGGGATCTCGACGGTGTGAATTGCAAACGGCGACCCGTGCGTATAAACATAGCCGTAGACTGGGGCACCATTCTGATCAGCTTTATGGCTCATAATTTTCAGCATCGGCAGACGAATAAAGGTATCGAAATACAATGCATCTGCTTTTGTTTTCGTCGGGAATGCTTTCAGGAATTCCGCGACGACTTTATCTTTGTTATCGCCATAGGCTTTCTGTAAACGCTGATCAATTTCAGTTTCAGTAAAGGTTTTGCCTTTATCCGGCCCCATGACTAAATTCATCGATGCCCACTCGTTCAGATTTGAACCAATAAGCAGAGGAATGTCTTTACCAGCAATAGCAAATGAATCAGGTGTTACAGGGTTGGTTGGCAGAAAATCACCATCGACCACCGGTTCCCAATCCATAGAAACCTTACCGCTCAAAGCACCTTTCAGCCCAAATTCACCCGCTGTTTCCACCTGAGCTTTCATGGATTCTTCAACCAGCTTGTCATAAGGAACTGACTGAATCGCATCAAGGTTATTTTTTGTGATACCAAGATTTTTCAGTGTCAACTCACCGACACGACGGCTCGCTGGCAGGGTTGTAAAATTGACACCCATCGATTCTGTGGCGCCACTTTGAACAATACCTTTATGGAACAGACCTTTTGCATGAGGGCTGGTCATCAATGCAAGCACCTTTGCACCACCACCGGATTCACCGAATACGGTCACATTCTTAGGATCGCCGCCAAAACTTGCGATGTTTTTCTGGATCCATTCCAACGAATCGACGATGTCTTCAATACCCACATTGGCGGAGTATTTGTATTTCTCGCCATAAGCAGACAAATCGAGATGCCCCATGACATTCAATCGGTGATTGACGGACACCACCACCACATCACCCTTTCTGCTCAGATTTTCGCCATTGTAAGCTGGCGTTTCTTGTGCAGAACCCGTTGCAAATCCACCACCATGCAGCCAAACCATAACCGCACGTTTTTTACCATCAATGCCTGGAGTCCAGATATTCAGGTTCTGTGCATTATTATCTTGTTTCCCCTTAGGAACAGGGAACCCAGTCAATGATGACTGGAGTGATATTGGACCATATTCAGTCGCCTTCCGAACGCCACTCCAAGGGGTTACTTTTTCTGCTGGTACAAAACGTTCATGAGCTTCTGCGTATGGCACACCGAAGTAGGTATAAATACCATCACTTACGCCGCCCTGAAGAGCACCAGACTCTATCTGTACAATTTTGTTCCCTGTATCTTTAGCTTCAACAAACATTGAGTGGCTCGTCAGAGCTGCGGCAGCTATCAGTCCAAAGACAAATGAAATCTTTTTCATTACTATTCCTTCGAAAGTTATTTTTAGCTTAATTTAATGCAATGGCTAATCATGCCGTTTTTCATGATTCTTGATTAGATCTAAAAAATCGCAAAGGCTTTTGAGCAACTTTCACAAATAAGATATTGTTTAATTGCCAGAAAGATTGATTTTTAGGTTAAACAACCGGTCTGATATTATTTTATCCATTTTTCCCAAAATTGGGTTGCCAGCAAAATCCACCCTTCAGCGGAGGTTCCCTCACCCAGTCCAAACCCATGACCAACACTTGGATATTGATGATATTCAACGATCGTCCCCATGCGCTTTAATGCGTTAATACGCTGCTGCATCACAGCGGGAGGTGCGATACCATCATTGCTCCCTACAACAACAAATGTGGGCGGTTCATGCTCGGAATAATCAGAATATCCGGTGTAAGCCATTATAACTGCAGCAGGTTTTGGTAGGTGCTCCCCGCCAAATTGGGCAACGCCATAACTGCCCACCGCTGCGGCCATCCTTGCACCAGCGGAACTTCCCCACAGAGAATATCCCTGAGTACTGACTTGTAGCGAAGCTGCGTTTCGGTAAATAAACGAAATCGCGCTGGCAAGATCCTGAGTGGCATTGAAACCACCCTGACCAACTCGATAACGGAGCACGAATACGTTATATCCCTGCCGACTGATTTCAGCCGCATAAGGAAAACCCTCGTGCACTGCCCCCACATATTCAAACCCGCCGCCTGGACAAATAATGGCAAATGGAGCATCTTTTTTGCCGCGAAAAAAGAATAAGCCAGTGCTGTTTTTATCGGGTGATTGCGCTTTCTGCTGCTCCGAATAAATATTATAAAAGACGGTTTGCCCTTGGTTGATATCATCAATCATTCTGTTCAAAGAATTGACTGCTACTTCAGGTGAAATATGGCTGTGATATGGTAATAATCTTTGGATATTCCGGATTGGCACATTTTCATTATGCCGCGCTTCATTCCATGGCAAAAGCAATGAAGAAAAACCGTTGAACGCCGGATGATTCAATATGTCAGTGGTATTATCATCCATCGTTAAATGCTGATAATTAAATGTATATTCTTGTTTCTGATGCATCATTTTATTGTTAGAGTGAAAATCTGCCGCACCGGTTTCCCCTGATATCAAATGGGATAATAAACATAGGTGTATTGCTTTCATTGGAATTTTTTTATTGCTGCTCATATTCTATAATTCTGTCATTTCCTAATGCTATATTAGTATGATTTTAATAAATGATTATCGGCGAAATACGCATAGGTTATTGCACAGAACTCACAAATGTAACGAGGCGCTTACCCTATACTAGAAGCAACTGAAACTGCACAAAATAAGACTCAATAAGAGACGCAAGGACGACGAATGCTGAAAGAAAATCTGAATGACTTGCAACTATTTCTGGTGATTGCAAAAGCCGGTAGCTTTACAAAGGCGTCTGCATTATTAGGGGTTTCGCCGTCTGCATTAAGTCACTCCATCAAAGCGCTTGAGACGCGCATGGGGTTTCGTCTGTTTAATCGTACGACGAGAAGCATCGCCTTAACTGAAACCGGTGAGCAACTGTTCGGGATCATTGAGCCAAAACTCAATGAATTAGAACGTGAGATGCAGGGTCTACATGAGTCACATAACCGACTCACTGGCAATATTCGTATCACCGCATCAGAACATGCGGCTTCTGCGATCCTGTCACCATTATTAGAGTCATTTATTCCTCAATACCCTGAAATTAATATCGAAGTTTCTGTTAATAATGGCTTTGTCGACATCGTCAATGACCGGTTTGACGGAGGGATCCGCCTGGGTGAATATCTGGAAAAGGATATGGTCGCCGTCCGTGTCGGGCCTGACGTTCGCATGTTAGCGGTTGCCAGCCCCGACTATTTTGCAAAACATCCCAAACCTGAAACACCCTATGATTTACAAAACCACTCATGCATTAATCTGCGGTTATCTCATCAGGGCGGAATATATACATGGGAATTTGAACAAGAGGGTAAGGAAACCAAAGTAAAAGTTAGCGGACAACTGACATTTAACAGTGTTTCACTTATCAAAAACGCAGCGCTGCATGGGCTTGGGATCGCTTATCTGGCGGAAGATTTTGTTGCGGATGATATTCAGAATGGCCGGTTAGTATCCGTGTGTGAGACTTGGTGCCCTTATTTTTCAGGTTTTCATCTTTACTATCCGAGCGCTAAACAACACAAACCTGCCTTTGCCAAGTTTCTCGAAGCAATACGTTACCCCGCTTCTAAAAAATAATCTGGCATGTTCATGGGGTGAAGTGAACGATTCGTTCCATGAACAATGCATCACGGACTTTTCATTCCGCCAGCACAATAAATAATCCTGCGTTATTTGTGAGTTTGTCTCATAAACTCATTCGGGTTTATCTGTCTAATCAAATATCAACGTCATCGTTATAGTTAACTTCCGAATTTGTAGTAAAAAAATTCACCAGAGGAATTCGATGACTGGTTTATCAGACAAGAAACGTTGGATATTACTGATCATATTGGTTAGCTACTTCATGATCGTCTTAGATATTTCTATCGTAATCACCGGTTTACCTAAAATCGGTGCCGATCTTCATTTTTCAACCGCTGCTCTTTCCTGGGTGCAGAATGCTTACACGCTGGTCTTTGGCGGCTTACTGCTGCTCGGAGCCCGGGCCGGAGATATCTTAGGCAGAAAACGCATGTTTCTGATCGGATTAAGTCTGTTTACGCTGGCATCGCTGATGGTCGGATTAGCACTGACTGCTGATTTTATGCTGGCTAGCAGGGCTCTTCAGGGAATTGGTGCAGCAATCCTGGCTCCGTCTACTCTGGCATTGCTAACGACTAATTTTGCAGAAGGGCCTGAGCGAAATAATGCCGTCAGTTATTACGGCGCAACTGCGGGTTTTGCCGCCAGTTTAGGCTTGGTTGCGGGTGGTATTTTTGCGGGTTGGCTTTCTTGGCGGGTTGGCTTTTTTATCAATCTGCCAATAGGCATTTTATTATTTATTGGTGCTAGAAAATATATCGTTGAAACTGAAAAACACACCGGTCAGTTTGACTTATTTGGTGCGTTATCATCGACAGTGGGAATGTCGTTGCTGGTGTATGGAATTGTCCGTTCATCAGAGGAAGGCTTAGCGGATTCTTACGCACAGTTAACACTATTTACCGGTGTCTTATTGATGATTATTTTTGTCATCAATGAATGGAAAGCGAAACAACCGATCATGCCATTACGACTATTTACTCATAAAGGTCGTAACGCGGCGCTGATTGCTCGTATGCTATTTTTAGGCGCATCGATCAGTTTCTGGTTTTTTACAACGCAGATATTGCAGAATGTTGTTGGCTTATCTTCACTAGAAACTGGATTTGCATTTCTACCGACAACGCTCCCTCAATTTATCGCGGCTATCAATATCCCTAAATTAACTCGTAGATATAATAATGCCCGGGTATTAACCATCAGCCTTGGAATATTCGCACTCGGCTTATTTTGGCTAAGCCAGATAAATGAGCACTCTGATTATTTAGTCGGCGTATTCATGCCAATGATGTTGATTGGAATTGGGCAGGGCGGCGCTATTGGGCCTTTAACTGTCGCAGGCATCACCGATGTACCTCAAAAAGATGCGGGCGCCGCATCAGGTCTGGTCAATGTTGCACATCAGTTTGGCAGCTCTGTCGGGCTGGCTATTCTCATTGTTATTTTTTCTTCTTTTCAGGATCCACAATTATCACTCAGAGGGCAGTTAGCGCATCAAATTTCAGCCGCTTTAGTTGGCGGTACAATCATGGCGATCGTTGCCATGTTGATCTGTTGGTTTGCTATTGGGAAAAATCAGAAACCAGAAAAATCTTACTTGCCTGATACGGCTGAAAAAATTAATGCATAAATATCACTGGGCTGTAACGCCCAGTCCAATCTGATAAGGACTGTACGATGCAAACGATACGCACAAAACAATTCTCAACGCTCATGATCGCCATGGTTATGGCCATCGCCGTATCTGGTTGCACATCGCAATCAGCCGGTGTGAAACCGGAAACGCTCAGCATCGAAAAACAAGGCAGTTTCGCTGTGGGCGGCACTATTGTGCAGACGCCGGGGACATTCGATCCTATTAAGCAGGGAGCCTATAGTCCTATGGGTGTAGACTCAACGGGTCAGACACTGCATGGCGATCATGCCACTGTCTTCTATCAAATTCCGCCCAAAGCCCATCACTTACCGCTGGTATTCTGGCATGGTCATGGCGAATCAATGAGAACCTGGCAAACCACACCGGATGGTCGTGAGGGTTTTCAGAATATTTTTCTGAAAAAAGGCTATGCCACCTATCTGGTTGATCAGCCCCGCCGTGGATTGTCCGGCAAGAGCACACAGCCTGCGGCCATTTCAGCAGCAGCGGATGAACAGCTATGGTTTGGGATTTTTCGTTTAGGGGCATGGCCTGACTATTATCCGAACGTACAGTTTTCTAAAGATCCGGAAGCACTGAATCAGTTTTACCGTCAGATGACACCAAACACAGGCCCGTATGATGCAAGTCTGAATATTGCGGCAATGTCTAAACTCTTCGACAAAATGGGTGATGGCATTTTGGTCACGCATTCTCAGAGTGGCGGTCCGGGCTGGAAAACAGCAATCAAAGACAGCCGCGTAAAAGCCGTTGTCTCGTATGAACCAGGTGGCGACTTTATTTTCCCGGAAGGACAAGGCCCGGACAATATCACTTTAAAAGGCCGTTCGTTCCCATTGCCTAAAGTTCCGATGGCTGAATTTAAAAAATTAACCGAGATCCCGATTGTTATTTATTACGGTGACAATATTCCAGAATCCGAATCGAATAATCCGGGGCAGGAACAATGGCGGGTTTTCTTAAATATTGCTGAACAATTCAGAGATGTGGTCAATGCGAATGGCGGTGATGTCACGCTGGTGCATTTACCGGATATCGGTGTTTACGGAAATACCCATTTCCCGATGTCTGATCTCAATAATGAGAAAATAGCAGACTTGTTGTCTCAATGGCTGAAAGATAAACATTTACAGTAATGAAGAAAAATCGTTTATAGCTTGCGATGGCCTACAAAAGTAGGCCATTTTTGTTGTTAATCCATCACCTCGCCGACTTCCAGTTGCGCCAGTTCCACCAGCTCATCTGGCAGTTCTTTCTGCACTGACACACCCAGATCCTTGAACTCGGCGGCTTGTTTGATCAGGTTGCCCTTGCCTGAGTAAAGCTGAGAAAACGCTTTTTCATAGCTGCCTTTAGCTTTATCAAGTTGCTTGCCCACGTCCTGCATACTGAGCAGAAAGTTATTCAGCTTGCTGTAGAAACGCTCGGCACGGTTAGCCAGTTCGGCGGTGTGTTTATTCTGATCTTCAAACCGCCACAGCTGGCGCACAATGTTCAGGCTGGTCAGTAAGGTGGTTGGTGTCGCCACCAGCACATTGCGCTCGATAGCCCGCTGATAGAGGGTGTTATCATATTTCAGCGCTTCAACATAAGCTGATTCAATCGGAATAAACATGATCACCACTTCCGGCGAATTCAGCCCCGGTAATTTGTAGTAATCCCGATCCGCCAGTTCGTTGATACGGGCAGCGACCGCCTGGGCATGTTCTGCCAGTGCCTGTTGCGACTCCAGATCATTTTCTGCGTTCACATAGCGGGTATACGCCGCCAGCGATGTTTTTGCATCAATGATCAGATGCTTATTCTGTGGCAAATAAACGATCACATCCGGTCGCTGACGCCCCTCGGCGGTCGTGAAACTGACTTCCCGCTTATAGTCTGTGCCTAACCGGAGACCGGAGTTATCCAGCACGTTCTCCAGCATCAGCTCACCCCAGTTACCCTGCACTTTTTTCTGCCCTTGCAGCGCATTGGTGAGCTTGTCCGCCTGATCGGTAATTTGCCGGTTAAGATTCTGCAGGTTGATTAATTCCGCCCGCAATTCACTGCGTTGTTTCAATTCTTCGACATGAATGCTTTCAACTTTCTGCCGGAAACTCTGCATTTCTGTCTGCACCGGCTTCAGCAAGTGATAGATACTTTCCTGATTCAGTTCTTTAAATGCTTTGCCTTTCCGTTCAAGGATCTCATTGGCCAGATTTTCAAATTCTCGCTTCAGCGCTTCACGGCTATCGGAAAGCTGGCGTAACTGTTCAGTAAAATGGAGCTGTTTTTCATCCAGCGAGGTACTGAGCGCACTGTGCTGACGCAGCAGTTCGGTATGTTTAAGCTGGATTTGATTGAATTCATGTCCCTGCTTATCCCGTAGCTGCTCATGTTCGGTTATACGATCCAGCAGCAAATCCCGCTCGGTTTCCAGTTTTCCCAGCTGAACATGCTGGCTGGTGACGATTTGTTGTGATCGGACATACGATATAAGCCAGCCGATAGCACACGCCAGCAAAACCGCCAAAACCAGTACCGGCAGCCCGAAAACCATGTCTGTCATTGTTATTCCTGTGTATTTACCTGAATGCAGAATGCATTATGAAAAAAAGAGCGTGATAAATCACGCCCGTATCTCTGTCTGAAAATAAGTATCTCGTCAGAGCATTTTCCGGAAAAGATGATAGAACTTGCGGTCTTTTTTCAGCATGTGCCCTTTCACCAGATCATCGATGATGAAATCGATTAACTGCCCTGTCGATAACTGATTCGTCACCGTGGCCTGATGGAATGTACCGGCTCGCTCAACCAGATCACGGTGCAGTCTGGCATGTTCTTCCAGATCTTCATATTCATAGGCGGCAAGAATCCGTTCCTCCCCGGCAAAATGCTTCGCTGCATGCGTGAGTAGTGCCTGAAAGGCCTTATCAAACATTTCCGGATGCTCATCCCGCTCCATGGTTGCATTGATCAGAATACTGGCCAGACGGAACAGTTCCTTATGTTCCTCATCGATCCTTCTTTCACCACTTTCATACGATCTTTTCCAGTTGAGACGAACCCGGATATCGTCTTCTGCAATCGAATCGTCACCGCTCTTTTGATAAACCCAGACCCGGTTTCGGCCTGACTCTTTGGCCTGATACATAGCGGCATCACCGCTTTTCATCAGCTGCTTTTCTGTCAGTCCATGTTCCGGGTAAATGGCTATGCCGATACAGGCAGAAATATGCAGTTGGTCGCCATTCGTCAGCGGAAATGGCTGACTGATCGTATCGCGTATTTTTTCAGCGACCATATAAGCATCTGCCCGCTTGTGTATTTCCGGCAAGAGCACAATAAATTCATCCCCCCCGATCCGCGCTGCGGTGTCTGATTCCCGCAGACAACACACCATGCGCTGAGCAACAGATTGCAGTAACCAGTCTCCGGTTTCATGTCCGTACACATCATTTACCGGTTTGAATTTATCCAGATCAATAAACATCAGAACCAGCGATTCCTCTTTTCTTTTGGCCTGAGCGATTGCCAGCTCCAGCCGATCCAGCAACAAACGCCGGTTCGGCAGTTTGGTTAAGGAATCATAGAAAGCCAGATTACGGATCACTTCTTCTGTTTTTTTCCGCTCGGTAATATCACGGCTGATACCAATGATCGACGTCAGCTGACCTTCCGCATTGGTATGCAATGTCGTAACCACTTCGGTCGGAACGATGTGTCCATCTTTGTGCGGCTGATCAATTTCCGTGACTTTCCGGGTATCCCCCCGCGTTCCGGCATTCCAGAGCTCTACCGCATGCGCTAACGCGCCGAATGCTCTTTCCGCTGACTCCGACGTCATCACCTCTTCAATCGGCTGCGCCATGACCTCCTCTACCGTATAACCACGCAGGTTATAAACTGACGGGCTGACATAGGTGAATTTCCCGGTAGCGATATCCATCGTCCAGATCACATCGGCCGAGTTTTCCGTGATAAATCTGAAATTGCGCTCATTCTCTTCCAGCTCGGCAAGGGCAACCTGTCTGGCCTGACTCTCCGCTTTCAGCTTTTTGTATAACCGGATATAAACGACGGCCAGCGCAACACAAAGCCCGCAGATAAGCAGGGCCACGGCGATAACAATATAAAAATGAGACATGCTTTCCGGCGCTGGAAACGGGGCATTTTGCATTAACAGACAAATCCTTCTGTCACATAAGATAGATTGCAGCAATGACGGTGCTGCATAAACCGTTCATATTTCTTACTTATTATCGCATTTCAAACAGTTCCTGATGAAAGCGATTTTCAGAAAACCCCATCGCGATCAAATCTTTTTTCAGCGCTTGTCCGAACCCGGCAGGCCCGCAAAACCAGATGTCGGCATCCTGCCATCCGGGTACCAGCTCGGTGATTCGTGCCGCATTCAGCCGGCCATCACGTTCATCCCACAGAACGTGCAGGCGGACTTTGGCTGCTTTGGCATCATTCTCCAAAAGACCAATCGCATGTGGATCGTAGACAGTCGTGGTATGAAACAGGTCAATGGTTTTGCCATCCGATTTTCTGGCCAGTTCTTTCATGCGGGAAATGAACGGCGTAATGCCAATGCCGCCGCCAATCCAGATCTGGCGCTTCTGCCTGCCCTGAAAATTGAACTGTCCATAAGGGCCTTCCAGCTTGACCACATCACCGATCTGAACACGTTCAGGCAGGGTGCGGGTGTAATCGCCCAATGCCTTGATGATGAAAGTGATACGACCATCATCCTCCCAGGTGGATGAAATGGTGTAGGGATGCGGACCTTCCTCTTCGTGCAGGGTCAGAAAGGCAAACTGCCCGGACTGATGACCGGCCCAGCGACCCTTGCACGCAATGTCCACTTCCATGACGCTCAGTGCCTCATGGTAGCGCACCGCGGCCACCTCACCGACAACCTGCCGGCCTGCCGCCACCCGGCGAAAGAGCACCATCACGGAAGCAATGCAGCCCGCCGCCATCAGTACCGCCATAACCGGCCCTAACGGACCGCTCCAGTAGTCAAATTTCAGCAGGATCACCGAGTGCCATACCAGCGCCAGATACGTTACAGCGAGTAGGCGATGGGTTTTAAAAAAGTGCCGGTACGGAAACCGTTTCACCAATGCCAGCACCATCAGAATTACAGCGGCATAAAAGGCCCATTTGCCAATTTCCTCGGCCAGAGAGCGCTGGCTCAGAAAAAACTGCTGCACCGCATCACCGGGCAGCGAAGCGCGCGCGCCGCGTACGGGACGTTCCAGTAATCCCAGCCCAACCAGCCATTTTGGTGCTTCAGAGATCAGCCAGTGACTCAGTGCTATGATCAGGCCTGATATACCCAGCCATTTGTGCAGACGATACATCTTGTCGAGACCGCCGAGGTATGGCTCAAACACTACTGGCCGCACAGCCAGTACCATTGCCACACTCATGACACCTATGCCCAGCACGCCACTGAACTGCATCAGCAATGCCCGCCAGCCGAAGAAATTGGGTATGGCAGACCATTCCGTCTGATCGGCAAACCACCACAAAAGGCAGAAAAAGACGAGAAGCAGCACAAAACTGCGTTTGATGTTTCTCACTATGAAATCTCCGGAATGCGGGAAATCAAGAAAAATTAACGATCTACAGGATGCGCGATGAGTTTTTTATCTCCGGCCCCCTGAATCAGCAGGTTACCATCCGGCAGAATTTTATAACTTGTCACGTCAGACAAAATGCCATGGAAATTCATTTCCAGGATCATTAATTCCGGTGAACAGGCCATCTTCGTACTGGCAATCCGCGAGATGGTCAGTTTTTGATCCACCAGCTGATACCCTGCCATGTAGTTATTACAAAACGCCTCACCAGCCAGTCTCCCATTGGAAGAGAACGTCAGCGTAGCTACCGCATCGGAATCGACGTTTTTGCCATTCATACTGATCACACGCCATTCACCACTCTGTAGATCGTTTTCCTGAGATTGCGTAGCAGAACAGGCAATAAGCAGAAAACTGCTGAATAAAGCCGCTACAGGACTCCACGTATATGCTTTCATTTTTATATATCCCAATATTTAATATTAAGTTAAAGGTAGCGGTAATCAGCGCAATATGCAGTGATTTTTTGCGCGCGATCTGATTCTTACCGCTTTAATAACTTTCGTAATTTTTAACTGATTTCCTATTGTTCCCGCCTTTGAAATATTGGCCGCATAAAGCGCTGACGCGACAAATTCTAATAACCGGAACATAAAACCATGCAGGGATGCCTGGTTTTAATTCCATCCATGACGAGTCGTAAGATCTGTTTCATAGGGAGAGCAATGTGACGAATGTGCTTTGGTACAACCAACTCAATATGCAGGATGTTGGCCGGGTGGGAGGCAAAAATGCCTCTCTGGGCGAAATGATCACGAATCTGGCCTCATCAGGCGTATCCGTACCGAACGGCTTTGCCACTCCGGCACAGGCGTTTGATACTTTTCTGGATCAATGCGGCGTTAACCAGAAAATCTACCAGATACTCGACGAGCTTGATCCCGACGATATCAGTGCATTAACCGAAGCAGGCCAACAGATCCGCCAGTGGATCATCGATACCCCTTTTCAGCCGGAGCTGGAACAGGCTATCCGTGATGCATATACCGAACTGGCTGATGGTCAGACAGATGCTTCGTTCGCGGTACGCTCCTCTGCCACAGCGGAAGATATGCCGGACGCTTCTTTTGCCGGTCAGCAGGAAACCTTCCTGAATGTGCAGGGTATTGATGCTGTGATGCTCGCTATCAAGCACGTTTTTGCTTCTCTGTTTAATGATCGGGCTATCTCTTACCGGGTGCATCAGGGATATGACCATCAGGGTGTCGCCATTTCTGCCGGTGTGCAGCGCATGGTGCGTTCCGATCTGGCCGCATCGGGTGTGATGTTCACGCTGGATACGGAATCCGGCTTTGATCAGGTGGTATTTATTACCGCCGCTTATGGTCTGGGCGAGATGGTGGTTCAGGGTGCCGTTAATCCGGATGAGTTCTATGTACATAAACCTACTCTGAACAATGGCAAGCCGGCGATTGTGCGCCGCACCATTGGCTCAAAGAAAATCCGGATGGTCTATGCAGCCAGTCAGGAACATGGCCGCCAGGTGCAGATTGAAGATGTACCGGCTGAGCTTTCCCGTCGCTTCTCTCTGACCGATGACGAAGTGGAACAGCTGGCCCGGCAGGCCTTGCTGATTGAGCAGCACTATGGCCGCCCGATGGATATCGAATGGGCTAAAGATGGTCACAGCGGCAAGCTCTATATTGTGCAGGCACGTCCGGAGACAGTCCGTTCCAATGAACAGGTCATGGAACGTTATCATCTTCTGTCCCGTGGCAAAGTACTGGCAGAAGGCCGCGCTATTGGTCAGCGGATTGGTGCCGGTCCGGTGAAGATCATTCATAACATCAGTGATATGGATCGAATCAAACCCGGTGATGTGCTGGTCACTGACATGACCGATCCGGACTGGGAACCGATCATGAAACGCGCTTCGGCGATTGTCACTAATCGTGGTGGCCGCACCTGTCATGCCGCGATTATTGCGCGGGAGCTGGGTATTCCGGCAGTAGTCGGTTGCGGTGATGCGACCAGCATTCTGCAGGAAAGACAAAACGTCACGGTCTCTTGTGCCGAAGGCGATACCGGGTTTGTTTATCACGATCTGCAGGATTTCACCGTGCGTCGTCTGCAGGTCGATAAAATGCCGGCTCTGCCGCTGAAAATCATGATGAACGTCGGCAATCCGGATCGCGCCTTTGATTTTGCCCGCTTGCCGAATGACGGTGTGGGTCTGGCGCGGCTGGAATTTATCATCAACCGCATGATCGGCGTACATCCGAAAGCATTGCTGGAGTTCGACCGGCAGGAACCGGCATTACAGCAACAGATCCGTGAGCGGATGGTGGGTCATGATGATCCGGTCGAGTTTTATATCAGCCGTCTGGCGGAAGGTATTTCGACTCTCGCCGCTGCATTCTGGCCAAAACGGGTGATCGTCCGTTTGTCTGATTTCAAATCGAACGAATATGCCAATCTGCTGGGTGGTGATCGTTACGAACCGGAAGAGGAAAATCCGATGCTGGGTTTCCGCGGCGCGGGCCGTTATATCTCCCCCGCTTTCCATGACTGTTTTGCGCTGGAATGTGAAGCGGTCAAACGTGTTCGCAATACCATGGGACTGACCAATATTGAGCTGATGATACCGTTTGTGCGCACGGTCGCTCAGGCCAAAGCGGTCGTGGCTCAGCTGGAAAAAGAAGGACTGAAGCGCGGAGAAAATGGTCTGAAAGTGATCATGATGTGTGAAATTCCGGCCAATGCCTTGCTGGCAGAGCAATTCCTTGAGCATTTTGATGGCTTCTCGATCGGCTCTAACGATATGACTCAGCTTACTCTCGGCTTAGACCGCGATTCCGGTCTGGTTTCCGAACTGTTTGATGAGCGTAACGATGCCGTAAAAGAGCTGCTGGCGATGGCCATCAAAACCGCCAGACAACAAGGCAAATATGTTGGCATCTGCGGTCAGGGCCCTTCCGATCATGCGGATTTTGCCATTTGGTTACAGCAGCAAGGGATCGACAGTCTGTCGCTAAACCCGGACAGCGTGGTTCAAACCTGGCTGGCACTGGCTGAGTAATTAAGAATAGTCCGTTTGCCACCGCATTTGCCTCTACACTTGTTTGCACTATTTGTTTGCACTATGCGGTGGCTTTTTTCTCATTTCAGAACAATTTCTTCAGCCCTTCAGAGAGCGCATCACCGGCTTTTTGTTCCAGTTTTTGCTGAGCTTCCTGTTTTTTCTCTTCCAGCTTCTGTTTTACTTCCTGCTTTTTCGCTTCCAGTTCTGCGCCGGCGTTTTCTTTGATCGCCGCAGTCAGATCAAGCGAGTATTTCGGTGCGGACGTAGAACCTTTTATCCGGATCGGAACCGTTACCCCATGCAACTGATCACGATCCTTACCCATCTGACCTTTACTGGTATCCACCAGCACCGCCTTCAGCAGATAATTGATCTTGTCCGTTTTCAGATTAACGTCACCCTCACCGCTTACCCGCAACAACGGTGATTTCATCGCCAGATCTTTATTCGTTGCCACGCCCTGATTAAACAGAATTGACGCCGTTAATTCGGTGAAATCCGTTTTCTCCACATTACTTGTCGTCACCGACTGTTCGCCACCTTTCAGGCCGGATATGGCTGCTTTGGCTTCGCGGATGGTTTTCGCGATATTGATACCCCGCCATGCCCCATCATCGACCCTGGTATTTAAATTACCCGTCAGGCTGTTTTTCAGTGCCGTCGTATCGCCGCCCTGCATGGCTAAACTGCCATTCACGGTTGCTTTACCCTCAATCTTTTCAAAACCGGCAAACTGTTTGAGCAGCGCATAGATATCAACACCGGTGATATCCGGTTTCACCGTGAACCGGGGGCTGGCCGTCGTGGTTGCGGTTCCACTGGCGGCGATAGCACCACCAAACGCTTTCAGGCTGAGCGTTGGCACCGAGAGCAATCCTTTTTGCGCCTTGACGGCTAGGCGGACATCCCGTGCATTGACCGCGGCATATTTCAACTGACCGAGGCTCAGCTGGCCGTCCATATTCAGCGCATTCAGACCGGAGAGATCCACTTTGGTTGCCGGTGCTTTAGTGCCTGTATCGCCTGTGCCTGCCCCGGCATCAGTCTTATTGCTGCTACCATCGGCTGATTTTCCGGCCGTCATATATCGATTCAGATCCAGCGACTGCGCCTTCACATCGAAACGAATAAACGGATTTTTGAAGCCTTTAATATCCGCACTGAAATCAAGCGTGTTGTGATCAAGCGAACCCTTCATCACCGTATTCACCTGCTGTGCCTTCAGGTCCGCATTCAGTTTGCCCGACAGATCCACCGGCACGGCTTTCATCTCGCCGCTGGTGACATCACCTCTGATCGCCAGTTGCGCCAGATTGAGGGTCTGGGTTGCCAGTTTGAAGTTAACCGGGCTGTTTACTGCCATTTTTACCGCCTGATCACCCTGATTTGCCGTCAGATCCAGTTTTAATGCCCGTGCTTTGAACTGCTGACTATCGCCCGAAACGCCGTCCAGTTTGAAATTGGCATCCACCTTACGGGCAGCACCGCTCAGTAAAGCGGAAATAACCATCGTATCTGCCGTAGCCGCATTATCTTTGATGAATAGCTTAGGCGCCGTCAGTGTCAGTTTCAGCGCATCTTTATCGGCTTTGCCATCCACTACATTATGCAGTCCATCCAAAAGCAGCTGACCGGTTTTCTGATCAAAATTCAGACGATCCAGTTTCGTGTTGATGCGCAGATCAAGCGCCGGTGACGGGCTTTGTAACCGGGAACTGAAATCAATATGTTCAGCCCCCGCCACAGTGATGCCATCACCAAAAAGTGACAAATCACTCAGCATTAGCTGTTGCCCTGACTGCTGATCCACATACTTGATACTGCTTTTAGCGATGTTGAATTGTGACAGACGAAAGCCGGTCGCCGGAGACGCCCCGGTTGTTGTTTCCGAGTCAGTCGCAATTTCAGGAATGGTTTCTTTTATCGCTGATTTTTTCCCGTTCTCCATCAGATCCGCAAAGTTGTACTGCCCGGTTTTATTCCTGAGCAGATTAATGGTCGCCCCCTGCACATCCACTTCATCAATCACAATTTTTTTCGATAACAATGGCCAGAACTGCATGACCAGACGGGCATCCGTAATATGAGCAAACTGCGTGTCTGAGTTTCGCTCTGATAAGCTGACGTCGGAAACGGTGATACCCGGTTTTGGAAACAGCGACAAACTGAGAGGACCATTGAATTTAAGTGTCCGCTGTTTTTCCGCTTTCACCAGCGACTCTAAGCGCGGTTTCAGTGAATTGGCATCAAAGGTAGCTGTAACGTAAACGGCGCCCCCGGCAATTAAAGCGACGACGGCCCCCACAGAATAGAGCGAATACTTTGTGATTTTATCCATACTTTCAGCTCCCGTTTAGCAACGCCTGACATCAGAAAAGCAGATGGCGCTGAATGAGTTATTAACTTACAGTATCGAATTACATACTCTTAATCGCCAGTAAATAACACCTACTTTTCCAGTAATTAACGTGCAGGGCAAAGCATCATGATCAGATTCGGCATCATCGGCACCAATACCATTACAGAATCTTTTTTAGCTGCCGCGCAGCAAGTCGCGGGTTTTCAGTTAACAGCGGTTTACTCCCGTTCGCTTGATAAAGCCACCGAGTTCGCAGAGAAATACGGCGCAACCTATACCTTCGATGACCTTGAAGAGATGGCGACCTCTGCCGATATCGATGCCGTTTATATCGCCAGCCCGAATGCGCTGCACTGCGAACAAACCTGCCTGTTTCTGGAAAGTGGCAAGCATGTGTTATGCGAAAAACCACTCTGTTCGAATCTGCCTGAAGCACAGAAAATGGTGGAAACCGCCCGTCAGAATGGCGTCTTGCTGATGGAAGCCATGAAAACACCGACGTTGCCGAACTATTTATCGCTGAAAAAACACCTGCATAAAATTGGCAAGATCCGCTATGTGCAAAGCCACTACTGCCAATACTCTTCCCGCTACGACAAGTTTAAAGCCGGCGAGATCCTGAATGCCTTCCGGCCGGAATTATCCAACGGCGCACTGATGGATCTGGGTGTTTATGCGCTGTATCCGGTGATCGATCTGTTTGGTATGCCGGCAAGCATCAAGGCCAGTGCCGTGATGTTACATACCGGCGTGGATGGGATGGGCTCTGCCCTGCTGACCTATGATGATCTGGTAGCCACGGTCTCTTATTCCAAGATAAGTGATATGCGCACACCATCCGAAATTCAGGGTGAGGAAGGGTCAATTCTGATTGAACATATTTCACAACAGAACGCCGTGAAAATTATCTACCGGGACGGGTACGAAGAGGATATTACCGTGCCGCAGTCGGTGCACCCGATGCAGTATGAACTGGCAGAATTCATTGCCACCATTCAGCAGGGAAAAACGGAATCCGGGCTGAACAGCTATACGCTGGCGCTGCAGGTGGCGGAAGTCATGCAGACTATCCGCCAGCAAACCGGCCTGATATTTGCCGCAGATAAAAACGCGTAAGCCGCTTCAGGGGCGCAGCTTATTGCGCCCAATCCTTCCGTGTTACCGGAGTCAGACCGATATTCGCGTCACCGGCACTGATAAACAGTTGACCTTCGCTGATCGTCACCTGCCATTGCATATTCCGCTCAGCCAGCGCGACCAGCGGTGCAAGTTCTTCTTCCGGTAAATCAATGATACGCAGATTGTCCTGTTTACTGAGCAACGCGCCATTCTGCTGCCACCAGAGATCAACGCTGCGGCCAGCATAGGTATAAAGTGTGACCTGTTCTGAGCGGTTACAGGCTTTCTTCAGACGGCGTTCATCAGGCAAACCAACATCAATCCAGTGATCGATACCGCCATGCAGACTCTTCAGCCATAGTTCCGGCTCGTCATCGGCGCAGAGCCCTTTGGTAAACACCAGCGCCTCATCGGCATTCAGTGCCCAGGCCAGCAGACGCACAATCAGGCGTTGATCTGTCTCGGAAGGGTGACGCGCCAGCGTCAGGGTCGTATCGAGGTAAACCCCGCGATCGATGTCAGCAATATTCAGCGTTGCCTTGAAAATAGTGGCTTTCAGTGCCATCAGAAACCTTAGTAATAATCAGGAAGTAACGTAGTTTAAAACACCTGAGCCTGATCCCGGCCATTTTCTTTCGCCCGATACATCGCCATATCGGCATTTTTGGTCAGCGTCCGTTCATCAACGCCATTTTCAGGATAAAGCGCAATACCAATACTGCAGGAAATGTTCATCTGATGACCGGCAAGCTTGAAGGGTTGATTCAGCGCCTGACGGATCTTTTCCGCCACATTGAAAGCACTCTCCGCATCTGCGACATCATGCAGCAGGATCACAAACTCATCCCCACCGATCCGGCAGACGGTGTCAGATTCACGCACACAACCCAGCATCCGGCTGGCGACCTCTTTCAGCAACCGATCGCCGACTGCATGCCCGAATGTGTCATTGACCGGCTTGAATTTATCCAGATCAAGAAACATCAGCGCCAGATTTTTCTTGTTCCGTTTTGCTGAGCGCATGGCCTGCTTCAGACGGTCGGAAAACAGCACCCGGGTCGGCAATCCGGTCAGCACATCATAATGCGCCAGCCGTCGATGTTTCTCTTCGCTTTGCCGCAACGCTTCCACCGCGTGATAACGCTCGATCGCAATGGCCGCCAGATTCGCGGATGCCTCTATCAGCTTGATATCTTCCGGCTTGGGCGAATGCCGGTCATGATGATAAATAGCAAAAGTACCCAGCACTTTATCCGCAGAACCATAGATGGGTTCCGACCAGCAGGCACCCAAGCCGGCCAGGGTTGTTAGCTCGCGATAAGCCGCCCAATACGGATGGGTAGCAATATCCTCTACTATGACGCGCTTTCCGGTAAATGCCGCCGTGCCGCAGGAACCCGCACCGATACCAATCTCAATGCCGTTTATCGCTTCGTTGTAAAAGTCCGGCAGACTGGGCGTTGCGCCGGTAAGCAGGTGTTTACCTTCTTTATCGAGCAATAAAATCGAGCACATCATTTCCGGATACTCGGTTTCCACGCTCTTTACTATCGCCAGCAGAATTTTATCCAGAGGAGCGCCTTTGGATAACAACTCTAATACCCGGTTATGTGCCTGTTCATGCTGTTCCCGGCGTTTCCGATCCGTAATATCCAGTTTCACCGCAACATACTGGGTGACTTCGCCGTCATCATTGAATACCGGTGAAATATGGGCCTGTTCCCAATAGACTTCCCCGTTTTTCCGCCGGTTAATAAACTCGCCAGACCAGCTTTCACCATGAGTCAGTTTGTGCCACATTTCATCGTAAACATCCGGGCTGGTCAGGCCAGAATGCAGCACACTGGGATTGTGCCCCATCACCTCATGCAGTGAGTATCCGGTGATCTCGGTAAAACTCGGATTTACATACCGGATATTGGCATCCAGCCCTGCGATCACAACCGAGGCAGGGCTCTGATCGATGGCGGCATAAAGGGTACGCAGCTGATCTTCCTGCTGCCGGCTTTTTTCCAACCGGCGCGTTAACCGGCGATTCCGGCAGAAAAAATAGATAGCCAGGATAATAGCCAGACCGAGCAAGGCATCTGCGACCATGGAAAAATACGCATCACTGACAATCGGCATGGCTGAAGACGAATTAGCGGTTAGATTGGCGTTAGCATGCACACCAAGAGAAAACAGAGACGGGAATGTGAAAAACAAGTACAACCAGTAAACATTTTTCTTCATAAGCACGCTTCCGCCACAGATAGCTGAATAGCCGGATTATTATCAGCTTTACACAAAGTCTGCCGGATAAAAAGCAACCTGATTTTCCTATTCATTTTTTTAATTAGAATTGGCATATGTATCACTAAACCATCCCATTAAATACCTTTTAACACATGGCATAAAGATATCCGGGCAGTAAAATTCACCGGCTTTTGAGCTGAAGTGATATCATTCATCTCTATCTGTTATGTTTTTTTGTCAAAGAGACCAGCATTATGATCCAACTTGGCCGCATGAACTCCCTCCCAGTAATTAAAATCGATGAAAAAGGTGCCTGGTTGGATGCAGACGACTTAGGACAAGCCTTTGTTCCGCAAAGTCAGCTACCGGAACACATCAAAGAAGGCGACGCTCTGCCGGTATTCCCTTATCTGGATGGTGACGGAGAGCTGGTAGTCAGCACCGACAAGCCTCTGGCACAAGTCGGTGAATTCGCCGGAATGAAAGTGATTTCCGCCAGCCGTATCGGTGCCTTCCTTGACTGGGGCATGAAAAAAGATCTGTTTGTTCCTGCCAATGAACAGGCCAAACCAATGCAGCTGGGCCACACCTATGTGGTGTATGTCTATCTGGATCGTGAAAGCCGCCCTACGGCGACCAGCCGGTTGGATCATTACCTGAGCATTGAAATGCCACGTTATGAGCAATGGGAAGAAGTTGATTTGCTGATCTGCGAACAGACCGATCTTGGTTATAAAGTGATCGTGAACAAGAAGTTCTGGGGCCTGATTTTCTACAACGAAATTTTCACGAACATCAAAATCGGTCAGCGCACGAAGGGCTACATCAAAAAGATCCATGACGATGGCAAGCTGGATGTCACCCTGAACAAACCCGGCCTGGCACGTAAAGATGAAGCCGGTGAAAAAATCCTGGTTCGTCTGCAAAAACAAGGCGGCTTCCTGCCAGTCGGCGATAAAAGCTCACCAGAGCTGATTTACTCACAATTCAGCATGAGTAAAGGCACCTTCAAGAAAGCCATTGGCGGTCTGTTCAAACAAGGCCTGATCACCATTGAAGACGACGGCATCCGCCTGAATTAATCCCGCGCTTTATATACCCCGTATGGCTATGCGTCGTATGGGGTATTCGTTTATCCCCTCCCCTTGATCCAGATCATCCCCGCCCCTCAGGTTTCAATTGCCAACAGCGTCAAACATGTCTTAGGCTGTTATTCATGACAGGAATAATCCAACAACACCAGCAGGAAGCCCGGGTTCTGATACCGACAGTCAGTGCGGTAGCTTTGCATTTCTGAAGTGTGGGGTTTTCGCTTTTGGTGCTCTATTTTGATATGACAGTGAATACGGAATACTTCCGGATTTGATGTTTAATAGAAGTTTGTTATGGGAATTAGTCCGGGTAATAAATTGTTATATTTGTAATTAGAGGAATATATATGCCATTAATGCACTTTGGGTTTGGTGGTTTGCATAGAGAAGGCAAACTCAGAGAACAAACAGATAGTTTTATTGATCACATACTTATACCAAAACAATTAAAATCATTCATATGTCCTGAATTTTTACCGATAATGAACTCTCCTACTGCATTAATGGCCGATCCTGATTCAGTAGTAACCAATAATGATGGTTCAATAAGTTTCGAAAAATATGTTAAATCACCACCTGTTGCATTGCTTCCAAACGACATACCAATGATTTGTTTTGTGGACATACCATTTAAAAAACTAAAATCATGGCATCCAACTGAGCACTACGGAAAACTTGGAATTTCATTTACTGATTCTTTCAGAAAAAGACTTAATGTCACTAAAGTATTTTATTACAAACTACCAAACTTAGAAAAAGACAATTTAGTTATTGAATGCAATAAAGCGATGAATAGCAACGATTCAGATAAATTAGAACAGCTTACAAATAAAATCACACATTTCAGAAAACCATCTATATTATGGCCTGAATTTAATAGCCTTTTCGCACCACTACACATTAAGCAAACCAATGGCAACACTACAATAGAAAAAATAACATACTCAAGATATCCTGTTGGGTATGATTTTGAATCTGAACAAGAAGCTCGGATAATTACAAAATCAGTTGGTGACCATGTAGAATTCACCGAACAAGATATATTATCAATAATTGTCCCAACGTCAGAAATCGGCGATTACGTGTGTGAAAAGTTAAAAACCTCATGGACTAGAACTCCAGATATCATGATACATCCACAAATATAACAAAAACTTGAAACTGGACGGCACTACGTGCCGCCATTTAAGTCAAAGTTAAGCTCTTTGGAGAGTTAATTTGCAATCAAACGAAAAAATAGCTCTTTTTATAGATGCTGATAATGCGCCAGCAGCAAGAATAGATATGGTTTTATCTGAACTTGCTCGATATGGTGTCGTTAATATAAGAAAAGCATACGGAAACTGGAAAAATCCAACATTGAAATCATGGGAAGACGTACTTCATGAATACGCTATTCAGCCAATTCAACAGTTTGATCTAACCAAAGGTAAAAACGCAACAGATATGGCTTTAGTCATTGATGTTATGGATGTGCTATATACCAAGAAAGTAGACATTATCTGCCTGGTTTCTTCTGATTGCGATTTTACGCCACTTGTTACTCGGACATTATCGGATGGCAAATTTGTAATAGGTTTCGGCGAACGAAAAGCTCCTGTTGCTTTCGTTAATAGTTGTTCTAGATTTTTATTTTTAGATCAACAGGTTGAACAAAACATTACTGTTGCTAAACCACCTCGTAGCATCAAAAGTGATACAAAATTAATTAACTTACTACGCCAAGCGATTGAAGCTGTAGAAGAAGATGATGGTTGGGCCAGACTTAGTCCTATCGGTTCTCACATATCCAATCATGCATCCTTCGACCAAAGAAATTACGGTTTCAAAAAATTAAGTGATTTGTTTATGGCCATCGACTTGTTTGAGATGAAAAAGACAAATGGTTCTGTTTATTGGGTCCGTGATAAGAAAAAAGCGAAACAGCAACAGAAATAGCTTAACAAAAAATTCAAACTCGTTCGCGTTGCTCACTGGACGACACTGCGTGCCGCCGTTTAATTAAAAGTTAAATTGCATCTATACATCACAAGGAGATTGAGCATTGGGAGCTCGTGAATACCATCTATATAGAGCAAAATTTATTAAACCTGCTCAACTACCATTGTTTGTTGATAATAAATCTTCGATGGAGCTTTTTCTTAATTCAATTAACGACAAACCTAATTATACGCGGTCTAGCGGAAGTCAATGGCACTTAGGCAACGTAAAGATGTTTGGGGATTATTCTGGTTCTTTTGCTGTGGGAAGAACAACAAAGACTACGTTTGAGAAATTTGATAAAGAAACTGGTGATTTTGTAGACGAGCTAGATGATTCAGCGCCTTATACGGTTGTTATCTTTGACGCAAAAATTGGATTGCTTGGAATTGCAAAGAAATCAAAACTAGCTCCAAATGCCTCAAGTATTGCCAGGCGCATTAAGGATTTG
The DNA here is from genome assembly GCF_000023065.1 of Tolumonas auensis DSM 9187. Lineage (NCBI taxonomy): Bacteria > Pseudomonadati > Pseudomonadota > Gammaproteobacteria > Aeromonadales > Aeromonadaceae > Tolumonas > Tolumonas auensis. The sequence goes on along the minus strand of NC_012691.1, from coordinate 1,433,669 downwards.
TTCTTAACAACTAAAACTGCGATTGAGGCAGAAATAGATGTCAGAGTGGACGTAATACCTGATCCAGAAGACTTTTTGGATAAACTTCGAGGCGCATATTCAATACGGAAATTCAGGGCAACATTTACAGGGCCAAATCCTATTGATGCAGATGAGCTTTTCCAAAAACCTTTATCCGTTTATGCACAAAGTATGGGAGCTTCCTCAGGAATTTTAGAGGTAGTTGGTGAAGCCTTGAACGAAAATGTTGCTGAATCTGTAGCTAAATCGACTGCTGCCACCGGAAATACAGCTTCTGCTAGAGTTGTTCCTTCTAAAGGCGTAAAGGCCAAAAACATTAAGATGAAAGGTGACGCAGTAGTAGTGACCGTTGACGAAGATGCGTCAAACTCTCAAGTATTGGAACAGATGCAAGTCGAATATATGAGGGTTAGAGGATGATCACTGAAAAAAGAATTAAAGATTCTGACGACTTAATTCGTTCAATGAATGAGTTGCCTAATAATTTCATTTACAGAGGTCATGCTGATTCAAGCTGGAAGCTCGAGTCAACTTTGGAGCGCACCATCGGTGATAAGTGGTCAAGCGAACTAGCAAGAAAATTTGAGGAGCATTACCTGAATTTGTTCAAATCGAAATATCACATTTATAACGGTGATGAACATGGGCCCAAAAGTAAATTAGCTTGGTTGTCAGTAATGCAGCATTATGGGGCACCAACACGGCTTATAGACTTTACCGAAAGCCCTTATGTAGCTTTATACTTTGCTCTAGAAGCATATAATCCCCCTTTAAAAAATGATCTTGCTATTTATGCCATAGACTACAACTCAGTAATGGATGAGTCATTGGCATATATTTCCAGGCGTGATTCAAGCTTCAAGAAAACTAGACATGAAATCATTGGTAAACAAGATGAGTTGTTTGACGATGTTGTAGACCGCTTTTCATATGAGGTCGTTTGGATTACCGAACCACTGGAATTAAATGCCAGAATTGATAGGCAATCTGGTACTTTCTTAATTTCCGGTGACAAAGAAAAACGAATTGAAGACCTTCTTGCTAGTGACATGTATAAGAATGTTCAAATAATAAAGTTCATTATTCCCAATACTATATATGAGAACATCTACGCGCTTTTAAGAAAAATGAATATAAACGCAAAGACTATATATGGTGATTTGGGTGGGCTAGCAAAGTCAATCAAGATGGACATGCAAGTTCATGCAATTTAAGTAATGGTTAGCTATAACGGAGTTAAACATGATAAGACATCTCCTCCTGATAAAATTCAAGGATTCTGCGTCTTCTGAGCAGATCGATGAATTGAAAACATTATTCGAATTAATTCCGAGCAAAGTTGATGGCGTTCTCTCTGTGGAATGGGGTTTGAACGACAGTCCAGAGAGAAAAAATAAGGGTTATACGCATGCAGTGTTTATGACATTCACTGATAACTCAGGACGCGAAAATTATTTACCACATCCAGAGCATGAGGCTTTGAAGCAAGTTTTTAGACCTATTCTTGATGATATAGTGGTATTTGATTATCAGGTGTAGGTAACAATTAGTTTTATAAATTTATCGTTGATGTAATACAAGACACAATGAACTGGACAGCACTACGTGCCACCACATAAAAAGAAGTTAGCTTACAGGGATAAATATTATGAAATCTCCATTAGTTTCCACTGAGTGGCTACATGATCATTTAAACGATCACAATCTGGTGATCATTCAAGCCACGATAAGCAAAATCATTGGCAAAGAACCATTGATCTATTCTGATCCAGTTCATATTCCAAACGCATTTAAAGTTGATATTGAAGATGATTTATCTGATTTAACCTCAGATGTTGTTCACGCCTTCCCTTCTGAACAACAATTTAACGCTCTGAGTCAACGCCTTGGTATTTGCCGTGATCACACAATTGTGATTTATGATGATCAAGGCATTTATGCCGCTCCCCGTATCTGGTGGATTTTTAAATCATTCGGGGTTGAAAATGTTTTCATTCTTGATGGTGGCTTGCCGAAATGGTTGAAAGAAAATAAACCCACAACAACAGAATATCGCGCAATGCCAGAGATCCCATCAGCAGTGAATTTTTCGTTCAATTCGCAAAATGTCTGCTCACTTGAATTAGTAAAGCAAAACATTCTAACGAAGCAATTTATTATTGTTGATGCGCGTGCGGCAGAGCGTTTTTCCGGCTTAGTACCAGAACCCCGTCCAGGTATCCGGAGCGGTCATATTCCCAATGCAATCAACTTACCTTTTGGGCAAGTGATTGATGATATTTGTTACAAATCGCCTGAAACATTAAGCGATATTTTCGATGTCATCAGTCACGATAAATTCCGGCCATTATCATTTTCATGCGGCTCAGGCGTGACAGGTTGTATTATTTTAGTTGCTGCAATCATAGCCGGTCGCTCAAATGTTAGTTTATATGATGGCTCATGGTCTGAATGGGGTTCTATTCCAACATTGCCTGTCGAGCTGTAAGCTGAAAAAATTTTCATGTCGGACGTGGACTTCGCTCACTGGACAACAGTCATACTCAATATTGGGTTGGCAACATGGTTTTTTGCAGGTAGAGGTGCAATCATGGCTTTTGATGATAAATTCAGACTCAGCAGTCATGCTGTTATCCTCAATCCTGAAGGTCAGGTTCTGCTCTTAAAAGCAGATTATGGTGCGAAATCCTGGGGGCTTCCCGGTGGAGCTTTAGAACCGGGTGAAACAATCCACGAAGCGCTGATCCGTGAATGTCGTGAAGAATTGGGCGCAGAGGTTTTGATTAACTATCTCAGTGGTGTGTATTTCCATTTCGCCTACAATTCTCAGGCGTTTATCTTTCGCTGTGCACTACCCTCCTCTTCTGAAATCATTCTCAGTCATGAGCATACTGAATTCCGGTATGCGAACATCGCAGATCTTAGTGGTGTACAGCAACAGCGCATTTCTGACTGCCTGAATTATTCAGGTGTTGTTGTGAGTGCTAAATTCTGAAAACAGCGGCTGTCTTTCATTATTTTGCCCTGAGTTATGTCCCTTTCCAACTAGATCTTGTTTGCTCATTGTACTAACATTAAATCATTCATATCTTGTTTGAGATAATCATGGCCAGTTCTGCATCTTCGGTTTCACGAACTTCACGGTCTGCTCGTCTCGGGCTTCGGGCTACACCTGAGCAAGAGGCAGTACTACGTCGCGCTGCTGACATTTCGCACAAATCATTAACTGATTTCATTCTTGATAGTGCATGCCATGCGGCTGAACAAACCCTCCTTGATCAGCGTTTATTCGTTGTTTCCGGTGAACAATATCAAACCCTGCTTGATATGCTTGATCAACCCGCTCAAGAAAATCAGGGCTTGCAAGACCTTTTCTCCCGCACTGCACCTTGGGAGAAATAATGCCTGTTTCAAAACCAGAGGTGTTACATGAGAAACATCTTCTTGAGCAATTTGATTGCGGCAACCAAACATTGAACGAATGGCTTTTGCGCCATGCCAGACAAGCACAATCAAGTGGTTCGGCTAAAACTTTTGTCGTTTGTGAAGACAACATTGTTGTGGGTTATTTCAGTCTCACTGTGGGGCAAGTCGAAACGTATGACGCACCTGAACGCATTCGCCGGGGCATGGGGCAATATCCTATTCCTGTCGTTATTCTGGCTCGTTTGGCTGTATCGAAAATGCACCAAGGGTCAGGGATTGGCGTCGGTATGTTGCAAGATGCCATCCGCCGCACAATGATGATTTCTGAGCAGGTCGGCATCAGAGCGCTGCTTACTCATCCTATTGATGAAACTGCATCGAAATTTTACGAACGGTTTGGCTTTATTTCATCGCCAGTGAGAGAAAGACAACTGGTGTTATTACTTAAAGACGCACGAAAACTCATCCGTTAATCATTCAATGTCTGCGTTTGGCATAACAAGTGTTATTACTTATTTTGTCTACATTCATTCCCATATATTAAAAAAGATAAGGTTGTCAGATGGTTATCGGCGTGCTGTTTGCCTTAGTTGCAGGTGCAATATGGGGTTTAATCTTTGTAGGGCCGATGATAATTCCAGAGTATCCGGCAGCATTACAGTCTGTCGGGCGATATCTGGCATTCGGTCTGATCTGCTTACCGCTTGCTTGGCACGACAGAAAACGGTTACTTACGCTGAGCAAAAATGACTGGTTAGAAGCACTGAAACTCGCTGCAATAGGTAACCTGCTTTATTACTTCTGCTTATCCAGCGCCATCCAGAAAATTGGCGCACCGGTATCCTCCATGATTATTGGAATACTGCCGGTAGTCGTGTCTGTTTTCTCTAATATTCACTACAGTCATCGTGATGGCAAATTTGCCTGGAAACACATGTTTCCGTCTTTAATATTGATTCTGATAGGGTTGGGATGCGTAAATCTGGCAGAACTGCGCGGGAGTACGGCCGAATATGATATACAAACCTACCTGCTGGGTATTCTGCTCGCGTTCATGGCGGTCGCATGCTGGACATGGTATCCGATGCGAAATGCCAATTGGTTGCGCATCAATAAGACTAAAAGCCCGGTCACATGGGCAACGGCGCAAGGTATAGCGACACTGCCTCTGGCCATCGTTGGTTATGGCCTGATATGGATCCAGTTGCACATAACCGAACCCGCTTTTGAAATGCCGTTCGGCCCCAGACCGTGGCTGTTTATCAGTTTGATGTCCGCCATCGGATTACTCTGTTCATGGTTGGGAACCCTGTGCTGGAATCAGGCCAGCCAACGTTTACCAACGGCACTGGTGGGTCAGTTGATTGTATTTGAAACTCTGGCGGGCCTGACGTATGCGTTTTTGTTACGGCAGGAATATCCGCCATTTCTGACTATCGTCGGAGTCATTACACTAATGGCTGGTGTTCTCAGAACATTCCAAATAAAGCGCGTTACGCAGGCTTAGTCTCTGCGTTCTCTCGGTGGTAGTTAAACGTATTACATTGGAGCACGTCTATGAATCCACATATTACCGTCCTGACACTCGGTGTCGCAGACCTGGAACGTTCCGTGGCGTTCTATCGTGATGGTCTGGGGTTCAAGACACAGGGCATCATAGGAGCGGAGTCCGAAAATGGTGCCGTGGCTTTTTTCAATCTCCAGTCAGGGCTAAAATTAGCGCTTTGGCCACGTTGGAGTATCGCCGCAGATACCGGGCTTACGGAACAAAGCCCCTCGCCGACTGAATTCACGCTGGGTCACAACGTAGATTCCCCTGCCGAAGTTGATGCTGTAATGTCGCAGGCCGCCAAAGCAGGTGCTGTCATTGTCAAAACCGCTCAGCCTACGTTCTATGGCGGATATGCGGGTTATTTTCAGGATCCGGATGGCCATTTATGGGAAGTTGTATTCAATCCTGCACTTGCATCGTTAGGGTAGATTGTCAGGGATGAGAATCCTAAGGAAGATATGCTTTATTTAATTTCCAAGTATCTGATCACTGCCGGTATGGTGGTCTTGATCTCTGAGTTAGCCAAGAAAAGTGATCGTATTGGCGCGCTAGTCGCTTCGCTGCCGTTAGTCACGATCCTGACCTTGATCTGGCTATTTGTTGAAGGTCAGTCCGATACAAAAATAAGCAATCATGCTTATTACACCTTCTGGTATGTCATACCGACACTACCGATGTTCATCCTGTTTCCTTACTTCATGTCGCGGTTTGGTTTTGCCATGACATTAGTAATAAGTGTTCTATTAACCATCGTGGTATTTGTTCTTTTTGCTGCGATTGTTAAACACTTTGGCATCAATCTGATGTGAAAAATAGTCGGGCGCGACCTAGTGCCTGACCATTAGTGACATGCTAAATTACACTCTTGACCCTCCACTGATTGAGCCAGTGGTTATTGTACTGAACGTTGATAAAAGTGCCTTTTCAGCAGGCACCATTAGTATTGATTCGAAAAAATGCAGATCAGATATTCCAATACCTCAAGTCAGGAAAAACAGAGTAAATATGAGCCTCATTGGCTGAATAAGCAGCCAACACCGCGCCATATCAACGCCAGTACCTTTGTGCTCCCATACGGTAAATGGCGGACAGTGCTTGATTGTCTGTGCGACAGCTTCCCCGCCATTACGCGTGAATGCTGGTTAAATCGTTTTGAGCGCGGGCTTATTCTCGATAACAGTCAGTCCCCTATTGCGCACGATTTACCGCATCAGACCGGCCTGCGTATTTACTACTTCCGCGAAATTGCCAACGAGAAACCCATTCCGGTTCAGGAATCCATTCTTTACATGGATGAGCATTTGCTGATAGCCGACAAGCCGCATTTTTTGCCCGTCACCCCTGCCGGCGACTATGTTTCACAAACATTACTCGCACGATTGGTCGCACGCCTCAACAATTTTGAGCTTCAGCCGCTGCATCGCATTGATCGTCATACCGCCGGACTTGTGATGTTTTCCGTGCAGAAAAAATCGAGGGCGGCATATCAGGCGCTCTTCCGGGATCGAAAAATAGAGAAACGCTACGAAGCAATCGCACCGGCATTACCGCAGATTGCATTTCCGCACATCCGCGCAACACGCATTGAACGTGGTGAACCATTTTTTCTTTCTCAGGAAACGGCTGGTACTGCGAATTCGCAAACCATCATTGATGTCATCGAGCGGCGCGCCGATTTATGGAAATACGCCTTAAACCCTGTCACCGGCAAAAAGCACCAGTTACGCCTGCACATGTCAGCACTTGGCGCACCGATTTACAATGACGCGTTTTATCCCTCGGTAAATGATGATGTGGCGGATGATTATCAAAAGCCACTGCAATTGCTCGCGAGCGAATTAACGTTTGTTGATCCAGTCAGCGGCGTTAAGCGGCATTTCAAAAGCGAACAGAGATTACTTTGGTGAGAAAAGACAGTTACTATTAATTATGTTCTGATTCAAAGAAAGGTGGTTGATTTGAAAATACGTATCATGAACGGATCTGATTTAAATGAAGCATCTTTAGTCCATCAGGCCGCATTCCCCCGGCAGAGTTTTTCTTATGAATGGCTGGAATGTAACTTAAAGGCTTATCCGCGTTTTCTGAGTTTTGTTGCTGAAATTAATAACCAAATTGTGGGTTATATCGTCTGGGCTCAAAAAAGTGGTTTCCGTGCAGAAGCTATTCTTGAGCTGGAACAACTGGCCGTGTCGCCTCAGTTCCAGGGTCAGGGTATTGGCCGGAATCTGATCGAAAAATCATTGCCATTAGTGAAAGAAGAACTGGCTAAAAAAAGTTCAACGCTGAAGCATATTATGGTTACAACCCGGGCAGATAATCATGCTCAGGAATTATATAAAAGCACGCTGGGTGCGGAAGTTGAAGCAACGATATCAAACCTCTATTCCGCCGATGAAGTATTGATGATTGCCCGGAATGTTTGAGTTAATAAGCACAGAGCCATCGATTAGCGCCGTGCTCTGGCCAACTTAGACTGATATAGCCGCTCTGCTCTTTTTCCTGTATCGTTTTGCCATGAGTAACCGTCATTTCAGAGGTATAACGGTATGACATTAGATGTCTGGCTTGCCTTCTTTGCAGCCTGTTGGGTTATCAGTCTTTCTCCGGGTGCCGGCGCTATTGCTTCCATGTCGAGTGGTCTGCAATTTGGCTTTTTACGCGGCTACTGGAATGTCATCGGGCTTCAGATCGCGTTAGCTATCCAGATCCTCATTGTCGCTGCTGGTGTCGGCGCTATTCTTACCGCTTCAGCGTTAGCCTTTAACTTAATCAAATGGTTTGGTGTCGCTTATCTGATCTATCTGGCTGTCAGACAATGGCAGCAAAAACCATCTGAGATCCAGACTGAACAGCAAGCCGTCAAAAACGTAAATCCAATGGCCTTAATAGCCAAAGGTTTTCTGGTTAATATCAGCAATCCTAAAGCCATTGTTTTTATTCTGGCGGTCTTACCTCAGTTTATTGATCCTGCAAAATCACTGGTACCACAATATTCACTCATGATGGTCACCATGATTGCCGTCGATATGATTGTGATGGCTGGCTACACCTGCCTGGCCGCAAAAGTCTTATTGTTTCTGAGAACACCTCGTCAGCAACGTATCCTTAATCGTAGTTTTGCAAGCATGTTCGTTGGCGCAGCCTCCCTGCTTTCTTTAGTTCATCGCTCAAGCTGATATATAAAAACATCATGTGCCACTCACTCATGAGCGGCATAATGACTAGTAAAAATGACTCAATAATATGTGGGCCTTCAAATGAAAAAAACTGTCAAAGCACTGGTCGCCATTTGCTCTCTTTTGATCAGTAGTATCGCTTTTTCTGATGACTGCAAGTCAGATAATTCCGGGTATTACTGTGCTAAAGACTGGAAGGCGGAATACATGGACGGGCCTTGTAAAGTTAAAGAAGAATCAAAGCCTTACGAATATAAAGTCGAGATCAAATGTAAAGATGGATACGGTGCTCACTGGGCTGGCGAATGGAAAGATGAGTACTGGGATGGTCCATGCAAAATAAAGAGAGATGTAAAGTTTGATGAATACAAAGAAGAAGTGAAATGCAGACGCGACGATTAGCGTAGGAGTCTCTATGTTTGGCATTCATGATCTGACACTTTTCATTATCTCCGGCTTCTTGCTGAACATCATGCCCGGCCCGGATACTTTGCTGATCATGTCCAAGAGTGCATCTCAAGGCTGGCGAGCAGGCAGTGTTGCTTCTCTGGGCATTGGCTCTGGTGTCTTTGTGCATGTATTAGCGGCGGCTTTAGGTGTCTCGGCCATCCTTGCCAGCTCTGCCACTGCATTTACCATCGTGAAATATGCAGGTGCGGCTTATCTTGTCTATATTGGTATTATGGCTCTGCGACAAAAAGCCAAAAACAATACCGGCACTGATGATGCAGAATCAGCGAGCCCGGTAAGTTCATCACCACTTTCAATGCGATCTATTTATTGGCAGGGTTTTCTGAGTAATGCATTAAATCCGAAAGTGGCGTTGTTCTTTCTGGCTTTTGTTCCTCAATTCATCAGCCATGATTCACCTGACAAGGCGTTAGCTTTTATTATTCTGGGCGTTATTTTTAACTTTAACAGTATGCTCTGGTGTCACTTTCTTGCTGTTTCCACATCATTAGCCAGCAAACGCCTGAAGGTCAGTAAATCCCTCGGTTTCTGGTTAAATAAAACGATCGGAGTCATGTTCATCTCTTTAGGTTTCAGACTGGCCTTAACAGCAAAAAGTTAGCAAAGCATGCAATGTTGTTCGCGAGGCTTTTATATGCGAACCGGAAACTTGTTTGTTGATGCACTCCCTCCCCTGGAAGGCGAACGCACCGAGACATTACTGACGCGAAGAAATCTGGTTATTGAACGAACCGTGAGTTCTGCGGACGTTACTCCACACGAGTATGTGCAATCTCAGGATGAATGGGTCGTACTTCTTCGGGGAAATGCCATTCTGAATGTCGCTGGCGAGATTGTTGAACTCAACGCCGGTGACTATCTGTTTTTACCTGCCGGCCTGCCCCACCGTATTCAGCATGTTTCTGAAGGCGCCTTGTGGCTGGCGGTTAACTTATACCAGATAAAAGAACATCTGATATCAGTCAGGAAGTCCGGACGATGAAAATTAATCAGGACAGTTCTTCGAAAATCTATCTCGTCGGAAGCGGCATCGCCTCGCTGGCCAGCGCCGTTTACCTCATCCGGGATGCAGGCATCCGCGGGGAGAACATCAGCATTCTCGAACAGGACGCCACTGCCGGCGGAGCGCTGGACGGTAAAGGCGACCCTGAGCACGGTTTTATTGCCCGGGGCGGAAGGATGCATGAGCGGCATTTTGTCTGTTACTGGGACCTTTTGTCAGGTATTCCCTCCGCAACAGACCCCGCAAAAAGCGTCACCGAAGAAAGTTTTGAGTTCTCAAAACGATTCACTTCCCGTTCTCAGTCACGTCTGATTAAAGAAGCCAAAATACTCGATGTCTCTTCGTACGGCCTCCGTCTGCAGGATAAGTTCGACATCATCCGGCTGACCGTAACGCCGGAAAAGCTGTTGGGCAATAAAGCCATTCAGGATTGGTTCAGCCATAAGTTCTTCGAAACTAACTTCTGGAAGATATGGGAATCCATGTTCGCATTTCAGAAGTGGAGCAGCCTGGCAGAGATGCGGCGCTATTTCCTCAGGTTTATGCACCTGTTCCCCCAACTTCACGAACTGGGCGGCATCTACCGGACTGTTTACAATCAATATGACTCTGTCATCGTTCCTCTGCAAAACTGGCTGAAGGAACGCGGTGTAAAGTTCAATTTCGGAACGCAAGTCACCGACATTGATTTCAATATCTCTGATTCAGCCAAGACCGCGACGGCCATCCACTGCACAGAAAAAGGTATTCAGAAAATCATCCTCCTCTCCGAAGAGGACTATGTTTTCATCACCAACGGATCTATCGCAGAGAGCACCGATACCGGCTCGATGACACAACCAGCCATACAGAAAACGAAAGGAACCTCCGGCGCGTGGACACTTTGGGAATGTATCACCAGCAAAGACCCTGCCTTTGGTCACCCCGGTGTATTCTCAAATCAGATCGATCGGCAAAAATGGGTATCATTCACGGTAACATTGCATGATCCCACCTTTTTGCGGCATCTGTCTGCCACCTATGGTTATATCCCCGGCGTGAGCGGTTTAATGACCATCACAGACTCGAACTGGCTACTCTCGATTGTAGTGGCAGCTCAGCCACATTTCGCCAATCAGCCAGCCAACGTCGACATATTCTGGGGATATGGCCTTTATCAGGACAGGATCGGTAATTTCGTGCAGAAACGGATGCAAGATTGCAACGGCGAGGAAATTCTGACCGAACTTTTTTCACATCTGGAAATAACCGGTAAAATGAAGCCCGTTCTCGATGCAGGCAAGGTAAACTGTCGCCCGACCATAATGCCGTTCATTGACAGCGAATTCATGCCGAGGACACAAGGCGACAGACCTGACGTTATCCCCGCAGGCGCGACCAATTTCGCCTTTCTGGGAGAATTTTCGGAAGTAAGCAACGATTGCGTATTCACGGTAGAATATTCGGTCCGGACAGCCCAGACAGCGGTCTACACGCATTTCGAGACGGGAAAACACATACTGCCCGTCTACATCGGCGGACATAAAGTCCGCTCACTGATAAATGCGGTTATCGCGATGAGCCGATAGATTCTGACTCAGACTAAATATAATCAGGAATTTCATGGAAAGAGTCGTCGTACTCGTTGATGTACAAAATATCTACTACACAACAAAACAAGCATACAACTGCAATTTTGACTATAACGCATTCTGGAAAAAAGTTACGGCAAACAGGCAGGTTGTAAAAGCAATTGCATATGCGATTGATCGTGGCGATGAAAAGCAGCGACAATTTCAGAATATCCTCCGGGCTATAGGCTTCGAAGTAAAACTAAAACCATTGATCCAGCGAGTTGATGGTACAGCGAAAGGCAATTGGGATATTGGGATTACGCTTGATGCAATGGAGTATGCAAAAGAATCCGATATTGTTGTATTAGCCTCCGGTGATGGTGATTTTGATTTATTAATAAACAAAATCCATAAAGACTACGATGCATGGGTTGAGGTATATGGTGTGCCCAAATATACCTCTGTAGCGCTTGTTAATTCAGCATCAAAATTCATTCCGGTTGACAGTGAATTGTTATTAAAAAAAGACATCAGATAAGCGCGTTTATCACTGATAGAATAGTATTTTTGAATCAAAGGGTAACTTTGTTGTGTTGGAAATATCTCTTAATGTCGCCATTCCTGATGCTGAAATTGAGCTCACTGCAATCAGAGCTCAGGGAGCCGGTGGACAAAATGTAAACAAAGTCTCCTCTGCCATTCATTTACGATTTGATATCAAAGCATCATCGTTACCGGATTTCTATAAGGAACGCTTGTTAGCCCTGAGTGACCAGCGGATCACCAGTGAAGGTGTGATTATCATCAAAGCTCAGCAGTATCGGCTTCAGGAACAAAATCGCGCTGATGCACTGCTACGGTTGCAGGAATTAATCAAAAGTGTGGCTAAAGTTCAGAAAGCGCGCCGCCCGACCAAGGCGACGAAAAGCTCTCAGCGAAAACGCATGGATAGCAAAACACTACGGGGAAAAACGAAAGCGTTACGAGGCAAAGTGATCTGAAACATTAGCTTTAATTTTCTTTCGTGTCATTTGCACTATTTTCAGTTTTTTTCTCCTGCTCCGCCTGGTCAAGTGTCGCAAGCTCAGCCCGCAGTCTTTTCAACTCCTGCCGGTAAATTTCTGCATCACCGTAATCCACAAACCCATCATAATAAGGATGTGCATGCAAAACCCGGCGTGCATGTTTTATCGGACACCAATATTGCTCGGTTCGTCCGACTATTTCCCGGATATAAGAAATTAATCCGTTGCCATAAGAGCAATAGCCACAGTTAATTTTTTCAATAATATTCAGATAACCGAGATACGCCCGATCATATACAAAATAATCTTTGCGACGCACACGCGGAATACCATACAGCGGGAAACAGATATATTGATAGACAGTAACAAACAGATCCATCAGGAGCATAGGGAAAAGTACAGAATATATAATGGGTGCTGTAACAACGTGGCGTAATTTTGCCCGGCGCAAATATTTGAACAGCCCCATTTTAAAACGGCGCTGTTGCTCCAGCACTTCCCGCTCAAACCGAACGCGTTTTTTCTCAAAATCGATGTGGAGTTCAGCGCGCCGGCGCTCCATCTCCAGTTCAATTTCGTCCTCGATCTGACGAATGCGGTCCAGTAATTCTTTTATTTTCTGGTTCATAGCATCCCCTATTGTCTGGTTATGGCTTCACGAGCCAAGAAGACTGAATCAGTTCAGGGATGTGTCACCTCCAGGACTGTTACTGTACTAAGTCTCAATACTTCCTGATCTTATTGTTATCAGAATACAGACTTTGTTATTTTCCGATGTGAGCGCTATCAGGTTATTCATACCAATCAGCTTGCCCTGCGTTAGCCTCTGGCACCAAACCGGTATTTATCCGTGATCTCTTCTTTGGCAACGGTTAGTGTTTTGTTCATTGACCGGAGAATATATGCATGTTTCTCATTGAAATAGGTCAACAGATCCTGCATCTGGGATTTATCTCCCGGAGATACCGATACGGCCAATTCCTCTGCAATACATGTGAGCATAGCGTGCTCTGTCCACGGGTTTTCCACCTGGGTCACGATTGCATTTTCTTTTATTATTCGGGTAATGGTTTCACTTTTACTCAAAAGTGATAACAATTGTTCGGTAGAATAATTACCGGAATATGTAGGTGTCATGTCTGCCGTTATTGGCTTTGATGCCAGATATGACAAAAAATGAGCAGACAGCTGATATTCTTCGGCATATTCCAGAAAAAAACGGATTTGGGTCTCTTTGTCCCATGAGCGAGCAGCGATCAGCTCATCATATTGCTGTTTTGCACCAGTCACGCGCATCTCCCCCTGATTCTGCACATTAATAATACCTGTTTCAGTTTCTATGCATCTGAAACAGGATAAATGCAAGTCCGGTGCCGGTATGCACAATATCAGGGAAAGGAACTATTGCGTCAGAATGAGCCATTTCAGCGGTGGAAATAGCCCGGAGAATTCAATCAGCTGAAAGTGGCATAACGTTTATAAATTTGTTCAAAGAATTCATCACCACTATCATCTTTCGTCGTTTCGGAAGTCTGATGTTCTTGCTGTGGCTGAATATATGACGCATGACGCAGGTTAAAATAGGCCAATAATTCCTGTACCAGACGTACATCTTCCGGATCAACCGCGATAACAATGCTATTCGCTATGCATTTAGTCATATCCTTCAGCGTCCACGGGTTTTCATCCTTCACCGCGAGCGAGTTTTCTTTAATCACGTCTGTGATGCGCGAATTTTTTACCACCAACTCAATAAGCCGTTCTGCCGAATATTCTTTTGATGAAACCAGAGTACGCGTCTGAGCCGTCGGCTTTAGTCCCAGATAAGCTAAAAAATGATCTTCTAACTTAAACTCTGCAGCGTATTCGAGGAAATGCTGGATCTGAGTATCCTTATCCCATCCCCGATCAATCAGTAACTCTTCATATCGCAGCTTCAGATCACTCACAACCACTCTCCAGAATACAACGCACCAATGTACATCTTGCGTAAGCGCAAACATTGCGTGACATTATATTCTGAATGACTCAAGTGCAGCTATTAAGTCTGTCACAAGACTGTCATATTTTGGAAATAAAGTGCTTGATTTCGCCTCAATTTTTCGCTGTTAAAGAAAGACTCTCAGATTCAGTATTCACGATACGGGTAACCAGCAGCTGATCGATCTTGTAACTATCAATATCGACCACTTCAAATTTATACCCGGCATAAGTAACGGAATCGGTACGCTTGGGAATTTTACGCAGCATAAACATCATAAAACCCGCGATGGTTTCATAGTTCTCGTATTCAGGAAATTCTTCAATATTCAGCACCCGCATGACATCATCAATCGGTGCAATACCGTCTATCAGCCAGGAGTGATCATCACGCTGAACGATCTGTTCTTCCTGATGCTGATTCACCAGATCACCCATCAGCGTATTCATGATGTCATTCAGGGTAATGATCCCTACCACCAGCGCGTATTCATTCAGAATTACCGCAAAATCTTCTCTTGAGCCTTTAAAGCTCTGCAGCGCCTCGGTCAGCGTTAACGTATCCGGAATAAACAAGGGCGCCTGTATGAACTTGCCATCGGTCAGTAATATGGGTTTCTCATTCAGTACATGCAAAAGTATATCTTTGGAGTCGACATAGCCTGCGACCGTATCAATATTACCGTCACACACCAGAAACTTGGAATGAGGCTGTTCTGCGATGATTTTCTTAATGTTTTCTTCTGTTTCGCGCCGATCAAAATAGACGATGCTGTCACGTGAAGTCATGATCGACGGGACAGTTTTCGAATCCAGCTCGAATACATTTTCGATCAAATGATGTTCCTGCTCCCGCAGCACCCCCGCTTGTGCACCAGCCGACATCATGGCGTAAATATCATCCGGCGTGATCACTTCTTTATACGTGGTCGGCAGCTTGAACAGACGAAATAACGTATTTGCTAATCCGTTAAAAATCCAGACTAATGGCTTAAATATCGCCACACAGAACAGCATCGGCGCAACAATATGTGTCGCGATCCGTTCCGGTGCCATCATTGCCATCCGTTTCGGGATCAAGTCAGCAAACAGAATAAACAACGAAGTAACCAGCATAAATGAGATTGCAAAACTGATGCTGTCTAAGAGCGGTGGCTCAATCCAGAGTTTCAGAACATCCAACACGTAAGGTGTTAATGCCGATTCACCGATAATACCGCCGAGAATGGCCACTGCGTTCAGCCCGATCTGCACTACCGTAAAGTAATGCCCCGGCTGTTCCTGCAATTGGATTACCTTATTGGCTTGCTCACTACCGGCATCAGCCAGTTGCTGTAATTTAAGTTTGCGGGAAGCGGCAAGCGAAATTTCAGAAACCGAGAAAAAGGCACTGGTAACAATCAAGGCTGCAATTGCGAAAAAACTGTTTGTCATGATAGATGCTCTAGATAAATGAAAATGTCGGATATGCATGACATCTGTGCCACAGTATGACACTAAACAACTGTTTTGTGACAGATTTGCCAGCAGAAGCCAGCGTTTCTGTCAAATTACAAGTTTAGCCCAAGCTTTGGTTGTTGGCCTATGACTGCCCGTATTTATGCACTTCCCGACAAGATCTTCACCCAGACAGATTTTGAGCTTTATTAGCAACTCCTCCACCAGCAACAATTTCCGGGTGAAGAAGTTGCAGACACTGGCATCAGATAGCAAATTGCTGTTTCAGATAACCGATAATATCCAGTGACTCATACAACCAGTGGCTTTGCCCTTGGTCATCAATGATCTGAAGACATGGTACCTGGCGTTTTCCACCACCCGTCATTAATGCTTCCAGATGAATACCTTCCGCGATATTCCGGTTTTCAAGCGCAATTTCAGCTTGTCCGCAAAAATCCGCTACCCGGACACAATACGGACAGGATGGCCGCATATAAAGAGACAGGCGATTAAGATCAGAAACAGCCGGTAATGACATAGGGAACTCCTCAGCAAGAAAACCAATATTTTACATATATTATTGTGGTTTCCGGATATATACCATTATTCGCACCACAGATGAGCAATTAGTGTAGATATCTATTTCAGAAGCGGAACAGACGTCATGCAATTTTCACATTCCTTATCCTAAGATGATTTCATCAGCTTAATTAAGAGAATGCTATGGCCTCACGAAAAAGCAATAACAATACAATATGGGAAAGCAATCATATTGCACAGCTAATTAAAGAACTCTCTGTCATACGGGAGAATATGATTGCGGCCCCCATTATCGCCCAGAAATATCTTGATAAAGTTCATCCCGATTTTTATGAAAGCGCCGTTAATCTGCTGCACTATCTGGCGCTGCGCCGGCATGATCTGCGTTCGTTACAATGCCAGTTGTCCGAACTTGGCCTCTCGTCCCTTGGCCGGGCTGAAGCTCATGTCTTAGCCTCTCTCGATAAAGTGCTGTATATCCTGCACAGCCTGACCGATAACATCCAGGCTGCAGCAGAAAAACATCCCGCGATTAATTTCGCCAAAGGACAACAATTACTCAAAGAACATACGGATACACTACTCGGCAAGAACAGTTCCGGCCGGGATGTCCGCATCATGGTGACCATGCCAAGCGAAGCCGCCGATGACTACACACTGGTGCATAATCTGCTGAAACAAGGCATGAATTGTATGCGCATTAACTGTGCACATGATGATGCCGATGTCTGGTTCAAAATGATCCAGAACCTGAAAATGGCCGAACAGTCATTAGATACCTCCTGCCGTATTGTGATGGACCTGGCCGGCCCTAAATTACGCACCGGGCCAATGGAACCGGGAGCCGCGGTCATTCATATCCGCCCGCAACGCGATGCCTATGGCCGGGTGGTTGCTCCGGCCCGGATATGGCTGACCACTGACCCGGCAATTACGCCGCCCCCATCGCAGACGGATGCAGTGTTACCTGTATCAGGCAAATGGCTGCAGCGATTACGGAAAAGCGACATAGTGTCATTTCAGGATACGCGCGAATCCAGACGTTATCTTAAAATTATGGATGTCACACTGACCGGGTGCTGGGCAGAGATAACACAGTCTGCCTATATTGTTTCCGGAACAGTACTGCACCATGAAAGAAAAGGCGGCAATAGTGAGCGTAAGACATCTGTTGGCGTTCTGCCGTATACCGAAAACAGCATTACATTATTTCCGGGCGATTTACTGTTACTGACCCGCGATCTGAAACCCGGACGGCCGGCAACCCGGGACAGCTCGGGAAAAATTCTCACTCCGGCTCATATTGGCTGCACCCTGCCGGAGGTCTTTAATGATATTCGTTCAGGCGAATCAATCCGGTTTGATGATGGCAAGATTGGCGGCATTATCGAAAAAGTAGAAGCGGAACATGTGCATGTGCGGATCACGCATGCCCGTATGCAGGGCGAAAAGCTGCGCAGTGATAAAGGCATCAATCTGCCGGACAGTCACCTCCACTTAACGGCATTAACACAACAGGATCTGGATGATCTGCCATTTGTGATCCAGCATGCCGATGTTGTGGAATTGTCATTCGCTAATAGTGCGGAAGATGTTGCGCTATTGCAGCAACATATGAGAAAACTCGGTGAACGTCAGCCCGCTATTGTACTGAAGATCGAAACCCGCCGCGGGTTCGAAAATCTGCCGGATATGCTGCTGACCGCGATGCGGGCACCAATGTGTGGCGTCATGATTGCCCGTGGTGACCTGGCGGTGGAATGCGGTTTTGAGCGACTGGCGGAAGTGCAGGAAGAGATCCTCTGGATCTGCGAAGCGGCCCATATTCCGGTGATCTGGGCAACACAGGTGCTGGAAACACTGGCAAAAGAAGGTATGCCATCCCGTGCTGAAATTACTGATGCCGCAATGGGGCACCGCTCTGAGTGCGTTATGCTGAATAAAGGACCTTATGTACTGAACGCCGTACAGGTGCTTAATGACATCCTTCGCCGGATGCAGTCGCATCAGTCGAAAAAACAATCGATGCTCAGAGAGCTGCAACTGGCCCATACGTTCCCGGATTAATACTTTTCCGACTATGTTCCTTCAGAGAAAAAACGGAGTTTTATCATGACTATGCTTGTTTATCAGGACGAAGAGCCCTCTGTTACCGAGGTGGAATCCTTTACCGGTCCGGTAGTGATTGAATTTGGTAATTCCTGGTGCGGCTTTTGTCAGGCGGCTCACCACTTTATTTCTGCCGCAATGTCAGAACACCCGCAGGTTAAACATATCCGGATTGCCGATGGCCGGGGAAAACCGCTGGGACGGGCATTCAAAGTAAAATTGTGGCCCACACTGATATTTCTTCGTGATGGTCAGGAAGTCGCCCGGATTGTACGCCCTGACAACACAGATGAAATCAGTAATGCACTGGCTCAGATAGAGATCATCAGTTGAATTGATAACATCCGAACAATAAGTTCTTAACAGAACGGAGATAATGATAAAATGAACGGCTTTTTTGCCGTTGGAGTGTTGTTTTGTTTCGTTTTCATTGTGAAGGATTGAATGGTGAACAGGCTGATATCTCAGTACTGGCTGTCGATTGGTCAATACAGGGAGATACCCAGTTCTCCTGCAATGACGATCAGTTTGCCTGTCTGCTGCTGAGCGGATGCCGGAGTGACAGCGGCGGCTTCTTTAACCTGCTGGCCGGAACGAAACCCATGTATGTGGAACAGTGGCTGGAATATCTGCAGGAACAGCAAAAGATTAAACAGGTCCGCGTCAAAATCAGTCTGCCGGATGATGCTAACTATAATGAAGCACTGAGATTAGACGAAGAAAATATCCAGCAACTCTTGCCGCTGATCTTCAAAGTCGGTGGATTTAACCGCTTACAGCTAAACCGCTATCTGAAGCAGCGCAGCAATCCGGCCACTTTATCTACCCGCTACGGGCCGGCCGAATTGCAACGCTACCGGATCCTGAATGACATTATCCGTTTACTCAACAAACTACGTCGCTGACTCGTTACAACTCTGATGTGCAATGTGGGCAACGGGTTGCCTCTAATGCAATTTCAGAGCAGCAGTGCGGACATTTCTTTGTTGTTACCGGCTTAACTTCTTCATCTGCCCGCAGCTTATTCATGGCTTTTACAATCATAAACAGCGCGAACGCAACGATAGTGAAGCTGATAATGGCATTCACAAACAAGCCAAAATTCAGCGTGACTGCACCCGCGGCTTTTGCTTCCGCTAGCGTTTGATAAGGCGCTGCGGCTTTAACACCTTCTTTCAGTACAACAAAGAAGTCAGAAAAATCCACGCCCCCCAGCAGCAAACCAATGGGTGGCATCAGCACATCATCCACCAGACTTTTTACGATGGAACCAAATGCTGCACCGATGACGATACCTACCGCCATATCAACCACATTGCCACGCATGGCAAACTTTTTAAATTCACCTAACATATCTTGTCTCCTGTCCGGTTAAAAACCCAATTGAATCTTCTACTCGATCCTATTAATAAGCGTAAACTACATTAAATAATTTATCTTAAGGGTAGCATATGAAAGCGGGTGTAATTGGAACAAACTGGGGACGGGTCCATGTTCAGGGGTTGCGGAAAGCCGGTTGTGAAGTGATCGCGATGATGGCTCACGATGCAGACCTGGTCGCAAAAATCGCTGCTGAAGAAGGTATTCCTCAGCATGGTACTGAGCTTTCCGTATTCCGTGATTGTGATGTGGTCGCGATAGCGACGCCTACTGCCAGCCATCTGAATTATCTGCAGGCCTTGCAGGATAAAATCGTGTTGTGCGAAAAACCGCTCGGTCTGACTCCGGACAATCAGCAGCAATTTCTGGCGCTGGATGCCCGACGCAGTTACATCAGTTTTCCTTTCCCATTTCTTGACTCAGCAAAACAATTACAGCAACTGATCAACAGCGGTGATTTTGGTGAACTGATGCGGATCACCGTTGTGGCTGGCGTAAATCTGCCTTATCCAAAAACACCGGTGGAATGGTTTATGGAGGATATGATCCATCCGTTTTCACTGCTGACACATCTGTTTGGTAACATGGAATTCCTCGGTGCCCGTCAGGGCACAGGCTGTAATATTTCCGCACAATTGCAGTGTCAGCATGCGCTGGTCGATTTGCTGCTCTGCCCCTGGCCACAACCCGGACTGCATTTTGACATTACACTGATTGGCAGCAAAAATGCGTATCAGCTGCGCGGGGGTTTCCGCCCGGATCGTCAGTGGTGGATGGAACCATTAATGATCGATGACATTGCCCATGGCAACGGAGAAGAAGCAAAAGACGCTATCTGGATCCGGGCTAATCATCGGGTCTCTAACGCATTGATTAAACACCAGAAAGGCGAGATCAACGATCAGCAAGCGATGGAACTTGGCTTATTCCCGTTGCAGCGCGCTTTGGCGATGGAGCAAAGCCTGTTACCCTTGTGGCACGCACTGGCTCAGTATGATCAGCGTCCGACATTAGCTGGTAATATGGTCTGGCAAACAACTTAATATTGCAGGAACTTTCAACCGATATGTATCAATGGATTTTAGTCGCTGCCATGAGTAATCCATGGGCACATCAGGTCACTCCCAGTACTGGCTCTGCAGAAGCAATCGGCGGTTATGCTGCCGGTTGTCTGCAGGGTGCTGTAGCATTACCTGAACACGGAACCGGATATCAAATTCTGCGTCCCCGGCAAAAACGTATTTATGGCCATCCAATCATGCAGCAATATGTGCTGGATCTGGCCCGGCAGTCTAAAAAAGCCGGCCTGCCGGATATTCTGGTGGGTGATATGGCGATGGCGAAAGGCGGGCCATTCAGCAGCGGGCATCGCAGTCATCAGAGTGGATTAGACACTGATTTCTGGTTCCGGTTTGCTGCTAAGCCCTTAAGTGCCAGGACACGCAACACTATTAAACCACTGGATATGGTCGACTTCCGCCGCAACAAGGTGAATAAAAACTTTGGTCAGCAACAAGTCACATTGTTGAAACTGGCGGCACAGGATCCCCGTGTAGAACGCATCTTTGTGAATCCGCCAATCAAACAGGCCATGTGTGACCAGTTTGGTGCAACAGACCCTACCTGGTTAGGAAAATTACGCCCCTGGTTTGGTCATAGCGCCCATTTCCATGTGCGATTGCATTGCCCGGTAGGCAGTAAAGATTGCGAACCACAAAAACCGTATCCGGAAGGTAGTGGCTGCGGTGCAGAGTTACAATCGTGGCTGACCAAACCCGCCATGGTTAGCAGCAAACCGTTACCAAACCGGATGCCTGATCTGCCGGATCGTTGCGAAATTCTGCTTTCGAACAAGAAACAATGACCTTAATCTGGCAATTAGCATGGTTTTTCCGCACTCACTGGCAGCGATATATGCTGACAGTGAGTGTTCTGTGCATCATTGCCATTATTCAGACCAAAGTGCCGGCATTGATTGGCGCGATGATCGATACGGTGGTTAACTCAGCACCCAAGACTTCTATCTGGCCACAATTCCAACCACTGCTGCTTTCCCTGCTTGCCATCGGCTTTCTGGTTTATGTGCTGCGTTATATCTGGCGTGTCGCGCTATACGGTGCGGCGTATAAACTCGGCTACTTATTGCGTCAGCAACTGTATCAGCACTATCTGTCGATGGATCCTGACTTTTTCCGGCAACACCGCACCGGTGAGCTGATGGCGCACGTCAGTAATGATATTCAGGCTGTTGAAATGACTGCAGGTGAAGGCATCCTGACACTGGTCGATTCACTGTTTATCGGCTGTCTGGTGCTCTGGATCATGACAACACAGTATTCGTTACCGCTCACCTTGCTGGCATTGCTTCCTCTGCCCATTATGGCGTTTCTGGTCGCCCGTATCGGCAGAGAAATCCATCAGGCTTTTGGTAAGGCTCAGGCTGCTTTTGGTGATGTGAATAATATTGCGCACGAGAATATGAGCGGTTTACGAACCTTACGTCTGTTTGCCGCTGAAAATTATGCCGAACGGCAGATGCAACAGTGCGCAGAATCAGCGAATCAGGCCAATATGCAGGTAGCCCGGGTTGATGCCAAATTTGAACCGGTGATTTATCTCTGTATTGGTAGTGCTTACCTGCTGGCCATTGCCGGAGGCAGTTGGCTGGTATCACAACATCAGTTAACCATCGGCCAGCTCACCAGTTTCAGTCTCTATTTAGGCCAGTTAATCTGGCCAATGTTTGCCATTGCCTGGTTATTTAATATTCTGGAGCGCGGCAATGCGGCCTATCAGCGAATTCAGTCCGTACTGACTACAAAAGCACAGTTAACGTCCGTCCTGACAGCAACGCAACCCGTTAGCGGTGGTGAACTCGATATCCGGCTTGAACGTTTTGAAAATGAAAACGGCACTCCCCTGCTGCAACATGTCAACCTGCAGGTTCAGTCAGGAGAACTTATTGGCATCGTCGGCCCGACCGGTGCAGGCAAAAGCACTTTGCTGAAACTGATACAACGTTTTGCCGATCCACAGCAAGGCTCGATTTCTCTGTATAAAAGAACGCTATCTGAATGGCCATTGCTGGATTTACGTCAGCAGTTTGCCTATGTCCCGCAGGAGTCGTATCTGTTTTCACTGTCAGTTGCTGAAAACATTGCCTTAGGTTGCCCAGATGCCAGAGAAGAACAGATCATTGCCGCCGCAAAACTCGCAGAATTACATCACGATATTCTGGGCTTACCACAGGGATATCAGACTGCAGTAGGTGAACGCGGTATCACACTGTCGGGCGGACAAAAACAGCGTGTGGCTTTAGCCCGTGCCTGGCTGACACAACGTCCGTACCTGTTACTGGACGATGCACTCTCGGCGGTCGATGCTAAAACGGCGACCCGTATTCTGCAGAACCTGCAATCCGCTACTCATGCCACTACCCTGCTGATGGTTACTCATCGTCTTCAGGGGCTGGAGAAAGCGGACCAGATTATTGTTCTGGAACAGGGTGAGCAACAGGAGTCCGGTTCTCATCACTCATTGCTGGAAAAAGATGGCTGGTATGCCCGGACATGGCGCTATCAGCAACTGGAACAGGCTCTGACAGAGGAAGATGATGAATAAGACCCTGTTACGTCTGCTCGCCTATTGCAAGCCATACACCCGAATAATACTGGCCGGACTGGGTTTTCTGTTTCTGTCTGCGCTGGCTGAAATCAGCGGTCCGTTGCTTATCAAATACTTTATTGATACCCGGCTTGCGGCTGGTCTCTGGTTTGTGAATGAAATCGGCCTGTTCGTTCTTGCCTATTTATCCCTGCAAGGCATTGCCGCTTTCAGCAGTTATCAGCAGGCGCTTCTGTTCAGCCGAGCAGCACAAGCCATCATCAAAAATCTCAGGCAAGAGACTTTCCTTGCTGCACTCCGGCTTCCGGCCAGTTATCTCGACCGCCATCAGACCGGACATCTGATTTCCACTATTGGTAATGATACCGAAACGCTGTTGCAGCTTTATATTCAGGTGATCGGTCAGTCTATTCAGAAAATCGTCTTACTGACCGGAATTTTAGGCGGTATGTTCTGGCTTAACTGGCAACTGGCTTGTCTGTGCGGATTAATGATGCTGGCCACCGTCGTCATCATGCAAATTTATCAGCGCTGCTCTATGCCCTGGTCACGACAGGCACGGCAGTGTCTGTCCGATCTCAATCACCAGCTCAGCGAAACACTGCAAGGGATACCGATCATTCAGTCGCTGGTACAGGAAAAGCGCTTTGCCGAAAAATTTGCTGTAACCAATCAGCAATATCTGCAGGCCAGAATGAAGGTGTTACAGCTAAACGGCTTTTTGCTGCGTCCGATGATCGACCTGCTTTATATCATCACCCTGGGCTCACTGCTGAGCTGGTTTGCACTGCAAGGCACGTCTCAAATTCAGGTTGGTGTCATTTATGCCTTCGTTAGTTATATGGGCCGCATGATCGAGCCGCTGAATGAACTCACCAACCAGTTAACACAGATCCAGCAATCGTTAATCGCCGGCGAGCGCATTTTCAATCTGCTTGATACAGAAAAAGAACCATCAGGAACATACCAACAGCCTGTTCAGGGAAATATCAGTTTCCGGAAGGTAAACTTTCGCTACCAGAAGGATGGTGAACTGGTTCTGCAGGACATCAATCTGGAGCTGCAACGCGGGAAAATGATGGCACTGGTCGGCCACACCGGCAGCGGAAAATCGACCATACTGCATCTGCTAAGCCGCATGTATCAGGTAACATCCGGTGACATTATGATTGAGCAGCATCCTATTAAAGAATGGGATCTGAAAAGTCTGCGCTCACAGATTGGTGTGATCCAGCAGGATCCGTTTATCTTCGCCGGCACCGTGGCAGAGAACATCCGCTTCGGACGCACGAATATCAGTGATGATGAAATTGTGCAGGTGTTAACACATGTGCAGTGGTTTGAAAGCATGAACCCTGCAGAAGCGTTATCAATGCCATTGCAGGAAGGTGGCAAGAATCTCTCCGCCGGTCAGCGTCAGTTACTCTCTTTCGCCAGAGCGTTGATTACCCATCCGCCAATATTGATACTGGATGAAGCCACCGCGAATGTAGACTCACAGACCGAACATCATCTGCAGCAGGCCATCGCCTCTATCCGCCACCAGCATGCCTGGCTGATTGTCGCACACCGTTTATCAACCATCGTCGATGCAGATGAAATTCTGGTATTGCAGCATGGAAAGATCATTGAACGGGGAAATCACAGCGCGTTACTGGCTGCGAACAAACACTATGCGACGCTGTATCAGTTACAGCAGATGACGCTCAGCTAGCAGCAACAGAAATCGGTCGTCGGATGTATTTGAAAGGTAAAAAAAAAGCGCCTAAGGCGCTTTTTTTATCTGCTACTGTATAAATTACAGTACAGTTACGTTTTCAGCCTGTGGGCCTTTCTGGCCTTGAGTCACAGTGAACTGAACACGTTGGCCTTCAGCCAGGGTTTTGAAACCGGTAGAGTTGATAGCACGGAAGTGAACAAACACATCCGGACCTTCATCCTGCTGAATAAAACCAAAACCTTTAGCTTCGTTGAACCATTTTACTTTGCCAGTACGTACGGACATAACACATTTCCTAACACAAAATACTTGAGCCTCTCGGCCATTAACGCTGAAAGAGGTTTGCTTGAAGTGATAACAAAGAACTTCTATAAGAAGGCACTGAGTATCGCTTAAGCTCTGTCGCTCAATCAGTTAACACCAATCTAAAGCATTCCAAGCCGAAGTCAATTAAAAACAGTAATGAAAAAAATAATATTTCTTTTACAATTGACTAGCATTTAATTTTTACATCTCACTTAGGATAACAAACATGAAAAACGGGATTTTATATGCAGCAATTGCGGCTGCTATCGGTGCTGGTGCCTACTACGCCATCCAGCAGCAATCAGATATTACCGCCGCCAGTCTGACCTATGTTCCCGCGGATACACTGGTGTTCATGGGTGATCTTGAACCTGCATCATGGCAGGAAACTATTTCTCCGCTGCAAGCCCGTTTCTCTCAGTTATTTACAGGCGGAACTTCCGCATCCGTGCAGGAAATAGAACGCCTGCAAAAAGAAATCGAAGCAAAACCTGAAGAATGGAATGATGGATTAAGAATTATTGTCGGACTTTATGCCGAATATGTGACCATGCTCACCAATGGAACAGTTAATCCTCAGAGTTTCGGTTTTGCTGATAAATTAGACGCTGCTTTTTATACCGTTGGGGCCATCCCGGTATTACGTTTTAAATTAGAAAATGAAGTTAATTTCGACAAATTAATTACAGCGGCTGAATTACGTACAAAAGCCAAGGCAGAAACAGCCAAAATTAAAGAGTTTAGCTATAAGCGCTATTTCTTTAACCAGGGCAAACACCCGGTAGCATTCGCTATTGGCAAAAAAGATGGTTTTGCTGTTCTGACACTGGATGTGGGTGACATGGCCACGGAAGATGACCTGTCTATCGCATTTGGTATCACGAAACCGGCGCAATCACTCAAGCAAGCCGGAACACTTGATAAGCTGGTTCAGGCATATGAATTCCGTAAAAGCTCTATCGGCTTTATTAACAACGAAATGTTAGTAAAAACGCTGACTCGCGCTGACAGCTCGCTGGCTAAATTACTCGATAAAGTGACTGAAGGTGAAAGCACAAAAAATCTGGCTGAATATCGCACACCAGAATGTCAGAAAGATATTGAAGATATAGCCGCATTGTGGCCAAAAGAAGTATTCGGATATACCAATCTGGATACTAAAGGTGATCCGATCCGTTTTGACAGCGTCTTCAAAATTGAATCCAAAGATGCCGCGACTATGACCTCACTGCAGAAACTGCGTGGATTTATACCTGACTATGGGAAAGATGATAAATCCCTGAGTAAATTCGCGATTGGTCTTAACGTTGATGAACTGGCGCCGGTGATTACAGATTTGTGGAATCGGACAACTCAGGCCCAGGTAACCTGCACCGCGCTGAAAGACATTCAGAATAGCCTGAAGATGGCTAATCCATCCATGCTGGCGATGGGCACGGCAATGGTTCAGGGACTGCAGGGCGTTAGTTTTAATCTGCAGGAACTGAAGCTGAAAGATGATGCGGCTGACATGCCCGCCGCCATTGAAAAACTCTCTTTTGTTGCTTCTGTTTCCGGCAAACAACCTCAGCAACTGTGGGGCATGCTGAGCATGGTCAATCCGGAATTGGCAAGTATGGTAAAACTGCCTGCCGATGGTCAGAGCGTCGATCTGCCTATACCACCGGTTCTGCCGTTACCCGATAAAGTAAAACTGGGCTTATACGGTCAGCACATTACTATCTTTACCGGAGAATCCGGTGCGAAGCTGGCCGCTTCACTGGCTAAACAGCCTCTGGCTGCTAACGGATTCTACCAGTTAGGTCTGGATTACAGTCTGCTGGCAGATATGGCTCAGTTTGGACGCCATCAGTTCGAACAGGCAGCAACAGAGAATGCGGTACAGCCAGAAACAGCAACCTCGGCCGCTGAAATGACTACAGAGCCTTCTGCTGCCACAGCCACTGCATCCGCTGCATCCGCTGCATCCGCTGCATCCGCTGCATCCGCTGCATCCGCTGCATCAAGCAGCATGACCGATGAAGAAAAAGAAGTGCAGCAAGTTGTGAATATGCTGGAAGAAATGCGCGGTGTTCGTCTGCTTACCGGAATGGATTTTGAACAAAACGGTATTACTATCAAAGGCAGCATGGAATTACCGCAGAAAAAATAACTGGCAGAAAAATAGCTGATCGTCAGATAACAAATTGGCCTCTTAACTGAGGCCAATTTTTTTCCTATCCGATAATGTCTGACGTCATCGGATTACACTTTGATGGCTTCTATCGCCTGCAATACCCGCTTATCGGATACCGCATAGGGTGTCCCCAGAACCTGGGCAAAATAAGAGATACGCAGTTCTTCAATCATCCAGCGGATATTGCGAACCTCTTCCGGTATCGCCTGCCCTTTGGGTAATTTCCCCAGCAACTGCTGATAAGCCTGTTCGGCATGCTGCACTTTGAGCATATACATACGATCACGGTTTGCATCGACCGGGATCTTTTCCATCCGTCGCTCTATACCTTTCATATAACGCAACAGATCGGGTAACCGGGCCGCGCCCGTTTCAGTCACAAAGCCTTTATGAATCAAGCGCTCTAGTTGTGCCTGAATATCTGAATGGGAAAACGCCAGTTCCAGCGTCATCTTGCCTTTGAACTGTTTGCGGATACCATGTGCTGCGGTCAGGATCTGCTCCACCTGCGCGGCAATTTTCACCACAGCCTCATTAAGCTCACCACGGATGAGCTCTTTTTGCTGCTGGAAAGTATCACTATCCCATGACAATCCGCCATGCTGCTGCATCAGTTGATCACAACCACAGGCGATACAGTCATCGATCAAGTCCGCGACTTTACCGAACGGTGTAAAATAAAGCCCCAGCTTCGCTTTATTCGGCAGTTTTTCCTGCAGATATTTAATTGGTGACGGCACGTTTAACAGCACCAGCCGGCGTTGACCAGCCCACATCGCGGACTGCTGTGCAGCCGGTGAATCAAACAGCTGAATCGCAACAGAATCCTTCTGATCGACCAGTGCCGGATACGCTTTTACCTCAAACCCGCCCCGTTTCTGACTATATTGCTGTGGCAAAGGGCCAAAACTCCATAGCGTCAGCCCTTCCTGCTCAATGTCATCATCCGCGACCTGAGATAAGGTTTGTTGTACCTGTTCGCGCAGCTGCTCTTTCAGCAACAGCAGATCTTTGCTTTCCGCAACCTTCCGA
This sequence comes from Tolumonas auensis DSM 9187, assembly GCF_000023065.1. Classification (NCBI taxonomy): domain Bacteria; kingdom Pseudomonadati; phylum Pseudomonadota; class Gammaproteobacteria; order Aeromonadales; family Aeromonadaceae; genus Tolumonas; species Tolumonas auensis. Next base: position 1,405,132 of record NC_012691.1, on the reverse strand, counting down.
CGCTTATCATCAATGACCCTGAAGGTCATCTTCAGGTGATCGGGTATCGCATTCCAGTCCCAGCATTCGCGCGGCACGGTCAGGCCACTCATCCGTTTCAGCTGACGTTCAACTGCATCCAGTAGTGGCCCCTGCTCCGGCGAAATAGATGCCAGCAACGCATCAGCATAGTTAGGGGCAGGTACAAAATTCTTACGCCACTGCTTCGGTAATGACTTAATCAGCGCGATCAGCAGTTCATGCCGCATCCCGGGGATCAGCCAGTCAAAACCCAACGGTTCAACTTGATTCAGTAATGGCAACGGAATATGTACGGTGACACCATCCGCTTCTTCGCCGGGTTCAAACTGGTAAGAAAGACGGAATTTAAGCCGTCCCTGCGTCCACTGATTCGGATAGTCATGTTCATTGATATGAGACGCATCACCCTGCAACAGCATTTCACGTTCGAAATTGAGCAGTTCCGGGGTTTCTTTACTTGCGACCATCCACCAACTGTCAAAATGGCGGGCAGAAACGACATCAGCAGGAATATGCGCATCGTAGAACAGATACAGTGTTTCATCATCCACCAGAATATCGCGGCGACGGGATTTTGCTTCAAGCGCTTCTACTTCCGCCAGCAATTTACGGTTTTCAGCGAAGAAACGGTGCCGGGTTTCAAAGTCACCTTCCACCAATGCCCGGCGAATAAAAAGTTCGCGGCTGACCACAGGGTCAATAGTGCCATACTGAACTTCGCGATCGGCGACCAGCGTAATGCCATACAACGTGACTTTCTCTGAAGCCAGCACCGCGCCGGCTTTTTTGGACCAGCGCGGATCACTGTAATTCTTTTTGATCAGATGCTGAGCCAGCGGTTCGATCCATTCCGGCTGGATCCGGGCTGCGGTACGGCCATACAAACGTGACGTTTCGGTAAGTTCAGCAACCATGCTCCATTTGGGCGGTTTTTTGAACAGACCAGAGCCAGGAAAAATCATAAAACGGGCGTTCCGGGCACCAATGTATTCAGATTTATCGCCGTCTTTTACCCCGATATGGCTCAGCAATCCTGTAAGAATGGCGCTATGAATGGCCTGCTCTGGCGCAGCATCCTGGTTAATCGTCAAGCTCAGCTCACGAGTCGCCTGACGCACCTGATAATGAATATCCTGCCATTCACGCAGTCGTAAATAAGAGAGAAATTCCTTCTGGCACTGCTTACGGAACTGATTCTGACTCAGTGTATCCTGCTGTTCCTGCACATAGTTCCACAGATTGAGAAAGGCCTGAAAATCAGAGTCTTTATCCTCAAACCGGCGATGTTTTTCATCCGATGCCTGCTGTTTATCCATCGGGCGTTCACGTGGATCCTGAATACTCAATGCAGAGGTAATGATCAGGATCTCTTCGAGACAGCCAAACTGTGGCGCAGCCAGCACCATCCGAGCTAAACGCGGGTCCAGCGGAACACGAGCCAGCTGCCGCCCCAGTGGGGTCAGCCGCAATGACTGTTTGCCTTCAATGGAGCCACTGATTGCACCTAATTCCTCCAGCAAACGCAGACCATCTTTGATATGGCGGCTATCCGGCGCTTCGACAAACGGGAAGCGGCTCATATCCCCCAGACCTAATGCCAGCATCTGTAATATGACCGATGCCAGATTAGTACGCAGAATCTCAGGATCGGTGAATTCAGGCCGGCCTAAAAAATCCAGCTCTGAATAAAGACGAATACAGATACCCGCAGCGACACGACCACAGCGACCTTTACGCTGATTGGCACTCGCCTGGGAGACTGGTTCAATAGGCAAGCGTTGTACTTTGGTTTTGTACGAATAACGGCTGATTCGTGCCGTACCCGGATCGATCACATAACGGATGCCGGGTACAGTCAGTGATGTCTCCGCCACGTTGGTTGCCAGAACGATACGTCGTCCGGCGTGCGGGGAAAAAATCCGGTTTTGTTCCGCATTCGACAGGCGTGAATACAGTGGCAGGATTTCGGTATCCCGCAGATTCCGTTTCCGCAATGCATCTGCGGTATCTCTGATCTCGCGCTCCCCGTTCATAAAGATCAGGATGTCGCCAAGGCCTTCGACGCACAGCTCATCCACGGCATTAAACAGCCCTTGCAGCGGATCGCTGTCCTCTTCTTCCTGCCACGGACGATAGCGCACTTCCACCGGGTAGGTACGCCCGGAGACTTCAATGACCGGCGCATTACTGAAATGGCGGGAAAAACGCTGCGGATCAATCGTCGCTGAGGTAATGATCAGTTTTAAATCAGGACGTTTGGGCAGTAATTGCTTCAGATAACCGAGGATAAAATCGATGTTGAGACTGCGCTCATGCGCTTCATCGATAATGATCGTGTCATATTGCGTCAGCATCCGGTCATTCTGAATTTCCGCCAGCAAGATACCGTCGGTCATCAGTTTGATATATGAGCTTTCGTTTACCTGATCATGAAAACGAACCTTGTAGCCGACATGAGAGCCCAGCTCACAATGCAATTCTTCCGCGATACGTGCAGCAACCGTTCGCGCCGCCAGACGCCGGGGTTGCGTATGCCCTATCATCCCCTGCAGACCACGTCCGGCTTCGATACAGATTTTCGGTAACTGCGTTGTCTTACCCGAACCGGTTTCGCCCGCGACAATCACCACCTGATGCTTACGGATGGCGTCAGCGATATCATGCCGTTTATCGGTTACCGGCAGATCAGGGTAATGCAATTGAGGAATATTTTGCTGACGTAACAGTGCCCGTCCGCGCGCTTTTTCAAGCTCCTGCCCGATTATCGTTAAAACAGCGGCTTGTTTATTAGCCGGTAATCGCTGCACGCCTTGTAAGCGGCGTTGTAACTGAATTTTATCAACGGGAAGGCATTCAGACAGCTGGCTTTGCAGCGAACGAAGAATTGCATCAGACAAAACGTGACTCCAGATCGGTTAACACAGGCAGACCAGCAGTCTGCACGGTTCATGCCTGCGAATGCTAACAGGTCAGACCCGATCCAGAAACAGTAGAAAGCAATATTCTCGATCAGAAACCCCGCATGGATCGCGGCCGGGGTAACCGTATTACCTCAGGGGATATAATTCAGCATTTTCTGAATTACCGCCCAGGCATGCGAAACATCCATCGGACTAATCAGGACATAATCGAAGGCTAATTCAGACGTCTCCATTTGTGATACGGACATCATCGCATCCGTTACGGCAATGACAGGTACACATTTGGCGATTTCAGACTGGCGCAATTGCTGAAGCAGAACATACGCATCCATATCATGCAGATGGGTATCAACCAATATCAGATGGGGATGGATCTGATTCAGCATCGTCAATGCGTTTTCTGCGGAAAAAGCTGAAGAAATAATGACCTGATTTTGCCCTGACAGACGTTCCAGTCGCCAGACTGATTCCTGATCACAGCCGACACATAATATATGGTATTTTTCAGGCGTTATTTCTGCCGGGTAATTATCTGTAATGGCTGCATCAGATAATAATCCGACCGGACTGTCGACTAATAATAAATCAATCCAGAAAACTGAACCTTTCTGCCACTGACTGCTAAATCCGATTCTGCCATTCATCGACTCAATGAGTTGCTTTGAAATAGACAGCCCGATCCCTGTACCTTTTATTCCTGAAGTCTCATGTCCCAGACGATTAAATGGTGTAAAAAGTTCTGTTTGTTTTTCCGGAGAGATACCTCTGCCACTATCACGAACGCTTATGCGCAGATATTTATCTTTAATTTCAGCAGAAACATTTATTTTCCCATTCAGATAATTATATTTAATCGCATTAGAAAGCAGATTAATCAAAACCTGACGAAGACGAGTACTATCGGCCATCACCAGCACCATGGTTTCCGGCAATTCTGCAGATAATGATAATTGCTCTTTTACTGCCATCGGGCGCAGCATCTCATTACACTCTTTAATCACCCGAATTGCATCAACTGGCTCTATTTTTAATAACGAGCCTTTACTTTCTATATGAGACAGATTGAGTACATCATCAATAAGATTAAGCAGATGCGTGCCCGCAGTCATGATCTCGTCAATATAATCCTTTCGATCCCGGACTGATAATTTATTATCATCCTTCTGCAGCAATTGACCAAAGCCAAGAATGGCATTAAGTGGTGTTCTCAGTTCATGACTCATGCTGGATAAAAACAGACCTTTCGTTTTATTAGCCGAATCAGCATCTTCTTTTGCCCGTCGCAGAGCACAAGTGATCTCATCAAGCTTTTTCCCCATATTCACAATCGCGCTGGCTGTACCCTGCAGCTCTGCAATTCTGAACTCAGGTTTATCCAGCTGATACTCTTCCCTGCCAATTTGATCGACCATCCCTTTCATATGTAATAAAGGTTCTGAGATCGATTTACTCATAGAGCGCGAACTGAGCCAGATAAAGAAAATAAAGACCATGTAAAACAAACCAAGACCCGCAATCATCAGATAACCAATCTGTTCAAATTGCTTAGCCAGACTATTGGTTTCAGCATATATCTGATTTTCATCAACAATGGTGATCAGCTTCCAGCGTGTTTCCGGTATGGTATTCCAGGCTATTAACTTTTTATTTCCTTTCAGAGTCAGAAAACCTTTACCACTGACACTGTTTTTTATATCAGCAACTATCTGCTGAGAATCTTTTCTCAGAAACAGATTAAATTGTTCCGGTTTGAATATTTCTTTTTTTATTGCTTCCTGATAACTATGTGTCGTTAATTCATTCAACCCGAAGTCGACCTCGCCCTCCGGTGGCAATGCCATGATATTCCCGTTATTGTTAACAAGGATGGCATATCCGCCCCACGGGATCTCAAGTCCCTGTATTTTTTCAATGATGGAGCCAACGGTAATATCCAGCCCAACCACACCTTCAAGAAAATCACCGTTATAAACAGGGGCAATGCAGGATGCCATCCAGCCATTCCCGGCCGGATCAATATAAACATCCGTCCACTTTGCCGTGCGTGAAGGATTGTTTTTGCCATCAGCAAGATAATAGAAATTGTAATCAGGAATAATCATATCTGCAGGATATTGATCCGGCGTAAAAAACCAGGGATAAATCCTGTTGTAGGAATCCCAGCTATTAAAATAGGCTGCTGCAATTAACGGGTTATTCTCTTTTATTTGTTTCATTAAAGGATCAAGCTGAGACAGGCGCCAGACCTTTTCATGATCCTGTTTTGATAATGGTGTCGCTGCAGAGTAGAAAGATGCAGCACCATTCAGATCTTTTACTGAGTGAAAAACGCCCTTTGTAGACACCGCATAATTTGATTTTTCTGCATCTGAGACAAAGAAATGCTCATCGGTTAAAACCCGCTTTGTCTCGGCTCTGTATATTTCTGTCTGACGGGATATAGATAAGATCTGTTCCCGGATAATTCCGGATTCTCTCTGTGCAGATATTTGCAGTTCGCTGTCTGCTTTCTGATACAGATAATCCATGTTGGTTTCACGGATCAGGTTATTACTGATTAAATAAACGGCAATCAATACGGTTTCAACTAAAACCAATGGCACCAGAGCACTGCGAACCATTGCACGCCATACCCATTTTTGAGCTGAAACACCTGCCGATTGCTGCATAACCATCTCCGTTTTCTAAATCGCGGAAAGAGTACCGCATATTAATTTTTATTGCGCTGTCTCTGGTAACAACAGACTCCCACCTCGGTGCTGAATCACATTCCCGAAACGCAAATCCTGACCGTTAAGGATGTACTAAGGTAATTCGCGTACCATAGCGACATTCTGTTGTAGTAGGTTTTTGTCTCGTGAAACAAAACAGTTCAGTCAGTCGTTACCGCTTTGCTATTTGGTTAAGTTTTTTATTTATCGTCACCAACACTCTCAGTCGCATTGTACTGACCGTGATGGCTTCAGAAAAAAATTCCCTCTCATTTATCGATCTCGGCTATTCATTCATCAGCGGCATTATTTATGATCTCGCAACTCTGAGTTACGTGCTGATCCCCGTTCTGCTCTGGCTGACCCTGATTCCGTTAAGCTGGCGGAAAAATAATATATGGAAAGTGTCCGGCTGGATTTTCAGCATCATGGCAGCCTATTCCCTAGTCATACTGGCCGTCAGTGAATGGGTTTTCTGGGATGAATTTGAAAGCCGTTTTAACTTTATCGCGGTTGATTATCTGGTTTATACCAATGAAGTCATTGGCAATATCCGGCAGTCTTACCCATTACTGATCTGGTTAAGTTTATGTGCTCTCACCAGTCTGGTACTGGTTGTTCTTATCAACCGTTTGCCATTTCTGATCCGCTGGGGTCATATTCCACGCACACAGATGCTGTCAGGCCTGATCATTGCTCAATTACTGGTTAATCTCGGATTATCCGGTCAGGCAAAAGATTTGCGGGAAAACCGTTATGCGAATGAACTGGCGGGAAGCGGACTGTATTCTCTGTTTTATGCTTTTAATAACAACGAACTGAACTACCGTCATTTCTATCAGACGGAAGATGATTCTTCTGCTAATGCAATTGTTCGTGAACAACTCTCTACGCCAGACGCTCATTTCACCTCCACATCAGGTACGGATATATGGCGTGATATTAAGCATTCCGGTGCCGAACGTCGTTTGAATGTAGTATTGATCTCGGTTGAAAGTCTTTCAGCGGACTACTTAGGTAAATTTGGCAACAGCAAAAGCCTGACGCCGAATCTGGATCAGTTAGCGGATACCGGCATGCTGTTTACCCGCCTGTATGCCACGGGAAACCGTACTGTGCGCGGGCTGGAAGCCTTATCGCTGGCTGTGCCACCAACACCGGGACAATCCATCGTACGCCGTCCGGATAATGAATCGCTGTTTTCACTGGCCAGCGTATTCAACAGTAAAGGCTACTCTTCCTCCTTCCTGTATGGTGGCTACGGCACGTTCGATAATATGAACTACTTCTTTGCCAGTAACGGTTATAACGTGAAAGATCGTCTTGAATTAAAGAGTGATCAGATCACGCATGAAAACGTCTGGGGGGTGGCAGATGAAGATTTGTATGGCATGGCTTTGCGCGATTTTGATCAATCCAGCCAAAAAGGCAAACCTTTTTTTGCGCATATTATGACCACCAGTAATCATCGTCCATATACATTCCCTGAAAACCGGATTGATATGCCAACTGGCAGCCGTGCCGCGGCCGTAAAATATACCGACTGGGCGATTGGTAATTTTATCAAACAAGCCAGTAAACATAGCTGGTATAACGATACCGTTTTCGTGATTGTGGCAGACCACTGCTCATCCAGCGCCGGTAAAACTGATTTACCCGTAGAACGTTACCATATTCCGCTGATTGTCTGGTCGCCAGCCCACCTGCCGGCACAGAAAGTCGATCGTCTGATGAGTCAGGCGGATATTGCACCTACTCTGCTTGGTTTGCTGAATTTCTCTTATAAATCAAACTTCATGGGCGCGGATGTTTTTGCGACACCCAAAGGTCCGGAGAGAGCTTTTATTGCGACTTATCAGGGGCTTGGTTATCTGACACCGGATCGTCTGGTCATTCTGCGGCCACGCAAAGAGCCTGAAGTTCAGATGCTGGAAAATGCTTTTGCCAAAACAGCCAAAAGTAATGCGGAGCTGGTGAAAGAAGCTATCGCCTGGTATCAGTTCAGCAGCGATGCCTACAGTGAGGGGCGCATGAAGCTGGTTCATTGATGTTTAAAGAAAGGCCGCAGAATGAAGCGGCCTTTCACTTATTGCGCGGATAACCACAGGCGGATTGCAGCAAGCGAATCAGGCGTAAACTCTGCAGAACGGGCCAGAATTTCCCGTGGTGTCATCATTAATACATACTCCACTTCTTCAGCCTGCAGAGCTAATTCGCCGTCATACTGACAGCTGAAAAGTGCCCCCCATACCTTGCCTTCGTCATGTGCATGAAAAAATGAACCATGTGGCGTTAGCGGCACATCCCGGATGCCCATCTCCTCTTCCAGCTCACGATAGGCTGATGCCAGGATATCTTCGCCTGCGGAGACTACGCCACCACAACAGGCATCCAGCATCGAGGGGCAATAATCCTTCGTGGCAGTACGCCGCTGTACATAGACCTGCCCCTGCGCATTCGTAATGGCAATATATGAAGCCCGATGCAGCAATTTCTGCCGACGCATCTCGGATCGGGGAGCAGTACCGATGACATTATTGTTTTCATCGACGATATCTACCCATTCTTCCGTCATCATTCTTCCCTCGCTGATTTAAGCATATCGACGTAAAATACGTGCTTCACAGAAATAATGTTTAGTTTGATGATTATCCGCTCAATTAATGACACTGACTGGCCAGCCATCCTCAGCATCCAGAGTACCGTTTATCCGGGTATTACCCCCGAAACCGAAGCTGTTTTACGCTCGAAAGTGACTCTGGGCTCAGAAACCTGTCTGGCTGTTTCCGATCGGCAGAATAATGTCGTCGGTTATTGTCTGGCTCATCCGTGGCGCCGCAAGCCAGCATGCCTGCACACCATCTATGAAACACCGTCAGAACCGCAATTACTCTACATCCACGATATAGCAATTGCACCCGGGTATGCGGGAAAACGTTGTGGCAGGATGATTCTTCAGCATCTGCAATTATGGGCAAAACAGCACAGCTTTAACGAATTATCGCTGGTGTCACTTTCTCAGGCAATCACCTACTGGCAGCGACAAGGCTTTCAGCCGGTTGAGTACACCATTGATGCGGCACAATATGGTGAAGGTGCCAGCTACATGCTAAAGCAGATATGACAAAGGCCAGCAATGCTGGCCTTTCAAATTAACGCGTCAGGATCTGGTTTTATCAGTTAACGAAGATAAAAGTACCAAACCAGAACAGACCCGCTGACAGTGCGATGGTCACCGGCAGAGTTAACACCCATGCCAAAACGATATTTTTCACGGTGCCAGACTGCAGACCAGAACGGTTAGCCACCATTGTCCCTGCAACAGCAGAAGACAAAACGTGCGTAGTCGATACCGGTAAACCACTCATACTGGCAAGGCCGATAGCACTTGCAGCTGTGATCTGAGCCGCCATACCCTGCGAATAAGTCATACCCTTCTGACCAATTTTTTCACCTACGGTCAGAACAATACGACGCCATCCGATCATGGTACCGCCACCCAGCGCCAGAGCCACCGCGAAGATAACCCAGGTAGGTGCATATTCAGTGGTCAGCGTCAGGTCTTTACGCAGTTTGTTCAGATCTGAGATTTCAGAAGCCGGAATACCAGGTAATTTACTTACCTTCTTGGCCGTGTCATCCAGACATAACAGCAAACGACGAACTTCTCTGCGTTTTTCGACATCTAACTGATTATAGTGCTCAGTGCTGCCCAGCAGGTTTGCCACAGTCGCGATAGAAGACATTGAGTCTTTTGAATCACATTTAAATACCTGAGGCATCTCTGCATTCGGTACTTTTTTCAAATCAATCATTTGATCCAAATACACGCTGTTACGCTGGTAGAAATCACCCATGTGCAACGCGGCGTCTTTGGTTCTGCCGATCTGATAGCTGGTACTTTCCATATTCAGTACAAACTGACCTGGCACAATACCAATCAGAACCAGCATGATCATGCCAATACCTTTCTGACCATCGTTAGAACCATGCACAAAACTCACCCCCATCGCTGAAGCAATCAGCGTGAAACGAGTCCAGAATGGCGGACGTTTTTTGCCGTCCCATGTCTGACGCTCTTCAGGTGTTTTGTGGATCTTCGAGGTCGCAAAATATTTTTTTAATAAAAGCAGCAAACCGCCGGCAACTAATAATCCGACCAGCGGAGAAACGATCAGTGACAGCATGATATCAATTGCTTTTTGCACATTGATACCTTTGCTTATTTCAACACCGGTCATTAATGAATTCGCCAGGCCAACGCCGAGGATCGCGCCAATCAAAGTGTGTGAACTGGAAGCAGGAATACCAAAGTACCAGGTTCCGAGGTTCCAAAAAATTGCAGAGCTCAGCAATGCAAACACCATCACCAGACCATGAGCTGAAGCCACATTAAGCAACAGATCTACCGGTAACAAGTGCACAATGGCATAAGCAACACCCAGCCCACCGGCTAACACACCAGCACAGTTAAAAATACCGGATGCAACAACCGCCATATGCGGAGGCATTGCTTTGGTATAGATAACAGTTGCTACAGCATTCGCCGTATCATGGAAACCATTGATAAATTCATAGGCAAGAACAAATATCAATGCCACAGCTAAACCGAGACCCAATTCAAAGCTGAGTCCATTAAACATTTCTAGCATATATATTAATCATCAGTGGATAGACGCGGCGCATTATGACAGAAAGATGATCAATCGACAGTCTTGACTAAAAAAAAAGCCTGAAAAAATCAGGAAAAAAAGCCTCATAAGAAGCTGGTTGGGTGAGGATTTTTTGAATCGATTCCCTGTCTGAAATAAGCTTCATCAAATTATTACTTTTATGTAACAAAAAAGACACTCACAGATGAAACCATAGCAGCATCAAAACAAACTGTAGGTGCATTCTGTGAATCGTTCATTTCGCGAACATCAGGCTTTAAAAATTGCCAAATATATCCGCAGCTATTACCGGGGAAGTTTTTACATTGATCAGTCCGGGCCATTTCATTTTGATGCCGGCCGGGCCTGCTATGACGATGTAGAGAATGTGAAATGGAAAAAAATCCTCTCTCAGATCAATAAAGAGATCAAAAAGATGGGTTCACTACAAATGATGACCTTCAGCTAACCGCGGGGTCCATCCACAATTTTGGTTATAATACCGCCTTCAACCGTCACCATCTGTATAAAGTGATCCCGTCCCATATACATAGTCCAGACTTCGCCACTTCTGATGACTTGTCTGTGCCCATAGTCATCAATAATGACTCGCGTCGTATCATCCACAGTTAGCGGACGACCGCATTTTATCAATAAGACGGCCGCTGGATCCCCGACAGAAATCAGCGAGTTACCACAACGAATTGAGCCATCGGCCCAGGCAGAAGTGGATATAGCCAACAGAGTAGCAACTATAATAGTGAAAATTGATTTTTTCATGACTCACCTGAACCTCAAGTTTATACCGCAGCCTTTATACACTTCTTAAACTAATTTTACATCTCAGAGAATAAACAGGTGATAATTTTCGAATGATAGACTGAAACAAATTGAATTATTCTTAATTGCAGTTGCCAGCATAGGCAACAATCGTCACAATCGGACAGAACCTATATGAAGCAGAGAGGAAGTCCATGAGCAGTGTTTCTCTGGTCGCTAGTGCCGAATTGCCGACCCCTTGGGGCGTCTTTACTATGACCGGATTCAAAGAAGAGGCGACTGGTAAAGATCACGTGGCCTTATCAATGGGTGACATCACTACAGATGCTCCGGTATTAGCACGAATTCATTCCGAATGTCTCACTGGCGATGCCTTGTTTAGTTTACGTTGTGATTGCGGATTCCAGTTACAGGCAGCACTTCAGCGAATCGCCAAAGAAGAACGCGGTGTTTTATTGTATGTCCGCCAGGAAGGCCGAGGCATTGGTTTACTGAATAAGATCCATGCCTACCATTTACAGGATCAGGGCGCTGATACAGTAGAAGCCAATGAAGCGCTTGGTTTTGCGCCGGATCTACGTGATTACACGATTTGCGCCGACATGCTGAAATTACTGGATGTTAAATCATTGCGTTTAATGACGAACAATCCAAGAAAGATTAAGGCAATGGAAAAATATGGTATTCCTGTTGCTGAACGCGTGCCGCTGGAAGAAGGCAAAAATGCCTATAACGAATTTTATCTCGCGACCAAGGCCGGCAAACTAGGCCATATGCTGCACGATTGATTTCACACCCGGTACTGCAATGACAAAAGGCTTACTTAATTCTTTTAAGTAAGCCTTTCAGCATCAAACTCAGACAACATAACCACCGTTAAAGCACATCATAAACAGGGAGCAGACAAGCTGCTCCCGTTGGTTGTTTTAGTTATGGATAACGCCAGTTCCGTTCTGCAGGTAGGTTTGTAACTCAGTCAAAGTATCTGTCGGATTCTGAATGACAATGGTCATGTCTGTAATGTTCACGTCTCCGGATGCATGAACATTGACCAGAACATCACCATCCGTGTTGGTACCGAAACTCAGATAATTAGTCAGATCATTTGCCGGTTCATTTGTCAGTACGTCAGTTAAATCCAGCATATCATGCTGAGCTATAGAGAAATCAGTAATGGTATCGCTTGAACCGATATCGGCCGACGTCCATGTGAAAATATCCGCACCATCGCCACCCGTCAGAATATCATTACCCAAGTCACCGATAAGAGTATCTGTACCATATCCACCTAATAACACATCTTCCCCACTTCCTCCATGGAGAGTATCATCACCAGCCCGCCCATCAATGAAATCATTGCCCGCATCACCAAAGATCCCATCGTTGTAGACGGTGCCATATACGGCATCATTCCCTCCGCCATAGTGCAGATCTGTTACTCCCGAACCAGGAGTAGGAGTTAAGCTAGTGAACTCACCACCATCAGTATCCGGGCTAAGCCATTCCTGGTCGTGTCCAGTTAGAACATCAGTTAGATTGAATGTTTCAGAATAGTCTTCCTTATAATTATCATGTGGTGCTATATATTCATTCGAATTGATTAGATATGCAGACCCATCAGAATCCACAACCTGTATGTCAATTCCGAAGCCCTGTGGTTCAGATAACTGAATCGTTTCGCTGGTTGTCATATAGACACGGAATATAGTCTGACCATCTGCAGCATATAATTCATCAACATGAAAACTGGCCGAAGCAGGCATCTCAGCGTCAGCTAATACAGATATAGCCGCATTATGATCTGAGTCCTGAACGATGATATCCCAATGAATTGTTGCTCCTGCATAAAGCGTTGCGGTCGCTGTTCCAGGAGATTTAACTCTCATGTCGAAAGAATTGTCAGTTTTATTATAATTCATCTGCCAGCCAGTTCCCGAAGCATAGGTAATCGGTGGCAGAACCGCATAATCACTGGCCGGCAGGGACTCATTGCCCGCCAGATCAGTCTGGGTAGCATCCACCCGGACGGTATTCCCGTCAGTGGGTTCCAGCTCGGTAAAGGTGATTAGGCCGGTTACCGCATCGTAGGCATAGACATGGGTATCGCCCGGGGTTCTGCTGGTCAGGACGTCGTCTCCGGCATTCGCCAGGTACAGCTCGACCGTCCGGCTTTCCCCGCTGGTGATCTCCAGCGTTACAAAGCCACCATTCGCCAACTCGTCCTCATCAACGTCTACACTGATTTGGACATGGTCATCCCCCAATTCCGTACTACTCAATAAAGTATCGTTGTTGCTGTCATCCACAATGGTGACCACCGGACGTGGAGGTTCCAGGGTGTCCAGCACCGCATAGTCACTGCCCGGCAGGGATTCATTGCCCGCCAGGTCGGTCTGGGTGGCTTCCACCTGTACCGTACCGCCTTCTGCCGGTGTCAGCTCGGTAAAGGTGATGATGCCGGTGGCCGCATCGTAGGCATAGACATGGGTATCGCCCGGGGTTCTGCTGGTCAGGACGTCGTCTCCGGCATTCGCCAGGTACAGCTCGACCGTCCGGCTTTCCCCGCTGATGATCTCCAGCGTTACATAGCCGCCGTTCGCCAGTTCGCCCTCATCAATGTCCACACTGATCTGGACATGGTCTGTGCCCAGTTCATTCTCATTCAGCAGATGGTCGTCCGGGTTGTTGTCATCCACAATGGTGACCACCGGACGTGGAGGTTCCAGGGTGTCCAGCACCGCATAGTCACTGCCCGGCAGGGATTCATTGCCCGCCAGATCAGTCTGGGTGGCTTCCACCTGTACCGTACCGCCTTCTGCCGGTGTCAGCTCGGTAAAGGTGATGATGCCGGTGGCCGCATCGTAGGCATAGACATGGGTATCGCCCGGGGTTCTGCTGGTCAGGACGTCGTCTCCGGCATTCGCCAGGTACAGCTCGACCGTCCGGCTTTCCCCGCTGATGATCTCCAGCGTTACATAGCCGCCGTTCGCCAGTTCGCCCTCATCAATGTCCACACTGATCTGGACATGGTCTGTGCCCAGTTCATTCTCATTCAGCAGATGGTCGTCCGGGTTGTTGTCATCCACAATGGTGACCAGCGGACGTGGAGGTTCCAGGGTGTCCAGCACCGCATAGTCACTGCCCGGCAGGGATTCATTGCCCGCCAGGTCGGTTTGGGTGGCTTCCACCTGTACCGTACCGCCTTCTGCCGGTGTCAGCTCGGTAAAGGTGATGATGCCGGTGGCCGCATCGTAGGCATAGACATGGGTATCGCCCGGGGTTCTGCTGGTCAGGACGTCGTCTCCGGCATTCGCCAGGTACAGCTCGACCGTCCGGCTTTCCCCGCTGATGATCTCCAGCGTTACATAGCCGCCGTTCGCCAGTTCGCCCTCATCAATGTCCACACTGATCTGGACATGGTCTGTGCCCAGTTCATTCTCATTCAGCAGATGGTCGTCCGGGTTGTTGTCATCCACAATGGTGACCACCGGACGTGGAGGTTCCAGGGTGTCCAGCACCGCATAGTCACTGCCCGGCAGGGATTCATTGCCCGCCAGATCAGTCTGGGTGGCTTCCACCTGTACCGTACCGCCTTCTGCCGGTGTCAGCTCGGTAAAGGTGATGATGCCGGTGGCCGCATCGTAGGCATAGACATGGGTATCGCCCGGGGTTCTGCTGGTCAGGACGTCGTCTCCGGCATTCGCCAGGTACAGCTCGACCGTCCGGCTTTCCCCGCTGATGATCTCCAGCGTTACATAGCCGCCGTTCGCCAGTTCGCCCTCATCAATGTCCACACTGATCTGGACATGGTCTGTGCCCAGTTCATTCTCATTCAGCAGATGGTCGTCCGGGTTGTTGTCATCCACAATGGTGACCACCGGACGTGGAGGTTCCAGGGTGTCCAGCACCGCATAGTCACTGCCCGGCAGGGATTCATTGCCCGCCAGGTCGGTCTGGGTGGCTTCCACCTGTACCGTACCGCCTTCTGCCGGTGTCAGCTCGGTAAAGGTGATGATGCCGGTGGCCGCATCGTAGGCATAGACATGGGTATCGCCCGGGGTTCTGCTGGTCAGGACGTCGTCTCCGGCATTCGCCAGATACAGCTCGACCGTCCGGCTTTCCCCGCTGGTGATCTCCAGCGTTACATAGCCGCCGTTCGCCAGTTCGCCCTCATCAATGTCCACACTGATCTGGACATGGTCTGTGCCCAGTTCATTCTCATTCAGCAGATGGTCGTCCGGGTTGTTGTCATCCACAATGGTGACCACCGGACGTGGAGGTTCCAGGGTGTCCAGCACCGCATAGTCACTGCCCGGCAGGGATTCATTGCCCGCCAGATCAGTCTGGGTGGCTTCCACCTGTACCGTACCGCCTTCTGCCGGTGTCAGCTCGGTAAAGGTGATGATGCCGGTGGCCGCATCGTAGGCATAGACATGGGTATCGCCCGGGGTTCTGCTGGTCAGGACGTCGTCTCCGGCATTCGCCAGGTACAGCTCGACCGTCCGGCTTTCCCCGCTGATGATCTCCAGCGTTACATAGCCGCCGTTCGCCAGTTCGCCCTCATTAATGTCCACACTGATCTGGACATGGTCTGTGCCCAGTTCATTCTCATTCAGCAGATGGTCGTCCGGGTTGTTGTCATCCACAATGGTGACCACCGGACGTGGAGGTTCCAGGGTGTCCAGCACCGCATAGTCACTGCCCGGCAGGGATTCATTGCCCGCCAGGTCGGTCTGGGTGGCTTCCACCTGTACCGTACCGCCTTCTGCCGGTGTCAGCTCGGTAAAGGTGATGATGCCGGTGGCCGCATCGTAGGCATAGACATGGGTATCGCCCGGGGTTCTGCTGGTCAGGACGTCGTCTCCGGCATTCGCCAGGTACAGCTCGACCGTCCGGCTTTCCCCGCTGATGATCTCCAGCGTTACATAGCCGCCGTTCGCCAGTTCGCCCTCATCAATGTCCACACTGATCTGGACATGGTCTGTGCCCAGTTCATTCTCATTCAGCAGATGGTCGTCCCGGGTTGTTGTCATCCACAATGGTGACCAGCGGACGTGGAGGTTCCAGGGTGTCCAGCACCGCATAGTCACTGCCCGGCAGGGATTCATTGCCCGCCAGGTCGGTCTGGGTGGCTTCCACCTGTACCGTACCGCCTTCTGCCGGTGTCAGCTCGGTAAAGGTGATGATGCCGGTGGCCGCATCGTAGGCATAGACATGGGTATCGCCCGGGGTTCTGCTGGTCAGGACGTCGTCTCCGGCATTCGCCAGATACAGCTCGACCGTCCGGCTTTCCCCGCTGGTGATCTCCAGCGTTACATAGCCGCCGTTCGCCAGTTCGCCCTCATCAATGTCCACACTGATCTGGACATGGTCTGTGCCCAGTTCATTCTCATTCAGCAGATGGTCGTCCGGGTTGTTGTCATCCACAATGGTGACCACCGGACGTGGAGGTTCCAGGGTGTCCAGCACCGCATAGTCACTGCCCGGCAGGGATTCATTGCCCGCCAGGTCGGTCTGGGTGGCTTCCACCTGTACCGTACCGCCTTCTGCCGGTGTCAGCTCGGTAAAGGTGATGATGCCGGTGGCCGCATCGTAGGCATAGACATGGGTATCGCCCGGGGTTCTGCTGGTCAGGACGTCGTCTCCGGCATTCGCCAGGTACAGCTCGACCGTCCGGCTTTCCCCGCTGATGATCTCCAGCGTTACATAGCCGCCGTTCGCCAGTTCGCCCTCATTAATGTCCACACTGATCTGGACATGGTCTGTGCCCAGTTCATTCTCATTCAGCAGATGGTCGTCCGGGTTGTTGTCATCCACAATGGTGACCAGCGGACGTGGAGGTTCCAGGGTGTCCAGCACCGCATAGTCACTGCCCGGCAGGGATTCATTGCCCGCCAGGTCGGTCTGGGTGGCTTCCACCTGTACCGTACCGCCTTCTGCCGGTGTCAGCTCGGTAAAGGTGATGATGCCGGTGGCCGCATCGTAGGCATAGACATGGGTATCGCCCGGGGTTCTGCTGGTCAGGACGTCGTCTCCGGCATTCGCCAGGTACAGCTCGACCGTCCGGCTTTCCCCGCTGATGATCTCCAGCGTTACATAGCCGCCGTTCGCCAGTTCGCCCTCATTAATGTCCACACTGATCTGGACATGGTCTGTGCCCAGTTCATTCTCATTCAGCAGATGGTCGTCCGGGTTGTTGTCATCCACAATGGTGACCAGCGGACGTGGAGGTTCCAGGGTGTCCAGCACCGCATAGTCACTGCCCGGCAGGGATTCATTGCCCGCCAGATCAGTCTGGGTGGCTTCCACCTGTACCGTACCGCCTTCTGCCGGTGTCAGCTCGGTAAAGGTGATGATGCCGGTGGCCGCATCGTAGGCATAGACATGGGTATCGCCCGGGGTTCTGCTGGTCAGGACGTCGTCTCCGGCATTCGCCAGGTACAGCTCGACCGTCCGGCTTTCCCCGCTGGTGATCTCCAGCGTTACATAGCCGCCGTTCGCCAGTTCGCCCTCATCAATGTCCACACTGATCTGGACATGGTCTGTGCCCAGTTCATTCTCATTCAGCAGATGGTCGTCCGGGTTGTTGTCATCCACAATGGTGACCACCGGACGTGGAGGTTCCAGGGTGTCCAGCACCGCATAGTCACTGCCCGGCAGGGATTCATTGCCCGCCAGGTCGGTCTGGGTGGCTTCCACCTGTACCGTACCGCCTTCTGCCGGTGTCAGCTCGGTAAAGGTGATGATGCCGGTGGCCGCATCGTAGGCATAGACATGGGTATCGCCCGGGGTTCTGCTGGTCAGGACGTCGTCTCCGGCATTCGCCAGATACAGCTCGACCGTCCGGCTTTCCCCGCTGGTGATCTCCAGCGTTACATAGCCGCCGTTCGCCAGTTCGCCCTCATCAATGTCCACACTGATCTGGACATGGTCTGTGCCCAGTTCATTCTCATTCAGCAGATGGTCGTCCGGGTTGTTGTCATCCACAATGGTGACCACCGGACGTGGAGGTTCCAGGGTGTCCAGCACCGCATAGTCACTGCCCGGCAGGGAGGTGTTACCGGCCATATCAGTGACCGTAGCGGTCACCGTCAATGTCCCGCCTTCCGCCGGTTTTGCAAACGTGGTGTCATAGTAGCCATTGGTGATATCGGCTGCAGTCAGCACGTGCGTCTGCGGAGTGATGCCGTCGGTCATGTTCAGTGTATCGCCCGCCACCGCAGTAACCGGAATGCCGATGCGTACCGCATCCGTGGTGGCACTGCCCTGTTCGGCCAGACTGATACGGCCGTTGTTGTCTCCATCCGTAGTAATGGTGACCGTCGGGGCCGCGGTCGCGGTGATGTCCAGGATCGCGCTGTCACTGCCCGGCAAGGAGGTGTTACCGGCCATATCAGTAACCGTAGCGGTCACCGTCAATGTCCCGCCTTCCGCCGGTTTTGCAAACGTGGTGTCATAGTAGCCATTGGTAATATCGGCTGCAGTCAGCACGTGCATCTGCGGAGTGATGCCGTCGGTCATGTTCAGTGTATTGCCCGCCACCGCAGTAACCGGAATGCCGATACGTACCGCATCCGTGGTGGCACTGCCCTGTTCGGCCAGACTGATACGGCCGTTGTTGTCTCCATCCGTAGTAATGGTGACCGTCGGGGCCGCGGTCGCGGTGGTGTCCAGGATAGCGCTGTCACTACCCGGATCAGACATATTACCAGCAGCATCAGTAACTGTAGCGGTCACAGTCAGAGTGTCACCCTCCGCAGGTCTGGCAAATGTTGTATCGTAGAAGCCTGCAGCAATATCATCTGGCGTCAGCACTAACGTCTGCGAGGTAATACCATCAGTGATGATCAGGGTATC
The DNA here is from genome assembly GCF_000023065.1 of Tolumonas auensis DSM 9187. NCBI lineage: Bacteria > Pseudomonadati > Pseudomonadota > Gammaproteobacteria > Aeromonadales > Aeromonadaceae > Tolumonas > Tolumonas auensis. The sequence goes on along the minus strand of NC_012691.1, from coordinate 1,386,190 downwards.
GCCAACTACAGCATCAGGAGGTAAATTCACACGTGTATCAACTGTTGTTGCATTCCCTAATTCTGCATTAGAAAGGAAACCATCATTATTCACATCATCGGTAATTATGACTGTTGGAGCGAGAGGCGCCGTCGTATCACCCCTTGGAATAAACGCTGCAGGCTCATCAAAGTGAGCCTGTGGTGCCGCATGCTGTGCAGCTGTTTCATATCCGGCGGCTGCAATAGTGGCATTACCGACGCGATCAACAGCAATAAACCCGCTGTTACCACTGCCAGGCCCTCTTCCGCCGGCATTAGCGGCCACACCGGCAGCAGCAGCTTCAAATGCCTGAGTCGGATCATCACCAGCCAGAATTGCTTGCTGCAGCTGATTGATCTGAGCCAGCACATCATCGCCAGCGGCAGCTCCCATGCCAGGCATGGATGGTTGTTGATCAGCAGGAAGTTCTGTCGACGCGACAGCCTCAGGCGCCGCTGCGCCGGGAACTTCAGATGATGTTGCTTCAACAACAAAAATAGAGGCATCGGCCAGTATGACTTGTGTGCCCGGTTGCAAAATATCCCCGACTTTTAAATCATGCAACTCGCCATCAGGTGTGCGGACTTTTGCGGCACCGGAGATAAACGTCACACGGGATACTTCAGTAATTGTTTGATTGTTCATAACCCACCCCAACAGCGTAAATAATAGTTACAACTTTGTTGAGTTAAGTTTAGTTACCAAATGGATTACAAGCGTTGAAAAGAATGCGCAAAATGTGCGCCAATTGAAGATAATGAATGCAGAAAATCGAATGAAAAGGGCTTACTTATTTCTGAGCAAGCCCCTCAACAGACACAAAAATAATCAACTGTGTTCTCCATTACCGCCTGCATTATAGAAATGCAGTGAGTCCAGAGGATCTGCTAGTCCTGAATTGAGATAGGCGCTATCAAAATCAGCGGGGACAGATATCAGATCAGGTATGCCCGCCACAACCGGCGCCGTATCACCTATATTCTGCAATATCAGGTCCAGTGTTGTATCACCGTCATCCAGCAAAGCGGTATGTTCAACAGAATCAGATGGATTATGAAAAACATCAGCCCCCGGAGCCTCCACATGATACTGCGATGTATTAGCAATGGATGACCAGATATCTGCGTCGTCCTCAACGGTAAGCACATCATTCAGTGCAACCATAAGAGGCAGTTGCGATAAGCTCACTTCTGTTTCATTGCCATCAAGAGAGTAATGCAATACCTCCTCCGACGGCTGATCATCAAATGGCTCATACGCCAATGTTCCGGCAGCAAAATCAACAAACAACCGTCCGGAAACATTATCCGAACCATCATTTATCTCTAAACCATCCAGGTGATTGCCTTCTATCCTTGTTGAATAACCAACACCCGTCTCACAGACAATTTCTTGTCCGTCCCACCGGTAAAGCACATCATCAACACTGATCCAGTCAATCATCTGCGTAATTACTCTGTTAAGAATAAACAGGGAGCAGACACGCTGCTCCCACCCGTTGTTTTAGTGGATAACCCCTGTACTATTCTGCAGATAGTTTTGTAAATCATTCAAACTATCTGTCGGATTCTGAATGACAATAGTCATGTCAGTAATGTTCACATCTCCGGATGCATGAACAGAGATCACCATATCACTACCTGAAGTATCAAAACTCAGATAACTGCTCAGATCATTGACCGGTTCACCTGTCAGTACGTCGGTTAAATCCAGTAAATCACCCTGCGCCATGGAGAAATCGGTGATGGTATCTGTAAACGGAGCACCAGATGATGTGATATCTGCTGATGTCCATTTGAAGATATCCGCACCATCGCCACCCGTCAGGATGTCATTACCCAGACCGCCGGTAAGCGTATCAGCACCGATACCACCATCAAGCACATTGACACTGTCATTACCTGTCAGGGTATCGCCGAAATTAGAGCCAGTGACATTTTCGATATTTGAGAAAATATCGGTACCATCCCCGCCTGTAGCTGTACCAGTGCTCAGATTCACAGTAACCCCGGAAGTCGCATCGCTGTACATCGCAGTATCAATACCGCTACCACCATCCAGGATGTCATTACTTGGGCCACCCAGCAGAATGTCGTTGCCATCATCTCCATATAGCTTATCGATGCCATAACCACCCACTAAAGTGTCGTTACCTGCACCACCATACAACATATCGTTTCCTGCCCGACCGGAGATAAAATCATTACCGTCGCCACCGAGCAATGTGTCATGTCCGGTTGTGCCGTAGACGATATCATTACCACCATAGTAGGACTGTGTTACACCGGTCTGTAGAACGATGCCGGAAGTGAATTCGCCGCCGTTGATAATACTGTTAGCAGGGTCAGTTGCCGGGTATTGTGAATAGTTGCTTAGCCAATCCTGATCAGCGGTCGTGTTGTTTGGTACAATAGTACCGCTGTCGAAGATATCAGGATCAGAATAGTCAACGTTGTAGTTGTTATGTGGCCGGACAAATTCATCAGAGTTAAGCACCATGGCTCTACCACTGGCATTTATTACATTGATATAAAACTGATCATCCGGAGCCAAGATTGTTTCTGCTGTAGCAGTTACATAAACCCGGAAGATAATATTACCGTCAGCACTATATAATTTTTCATAAGTTACCGTCATATTGGGGTCAAACTTATCAAGCTCAAATGTAAGCGTTGCATCGTTATTGGTATCATTCACCAATATATCCCAGTAAATTGTACCGCCTTTAGCGATAGTAATATTCCCTCCCCTAACCTTCATATCAAAAGAATTTGCAGTAGAGTCATCATTCATCAACCAGCCAGTATCTGCATCCTGATAAGAAATCGGGGAAATATAAACAGTATCTGAACCACTGCTACCCGCATTACCCGCCAGGTCGTAGTAGCTCATATCTTCTACTGTCACTTCCGCTGCACCGGAATAACCAGGAGTTGGTGTAAAGATAGCAGTCCAATGGATACCATCACCGCTATCTACCGGCATGGAAATTGTACCGCCGGTAACTGTCAGGTCAGTCTGTGTAAAATCAGTCACAGCTTCACTGAAGGTAAAGGTCACCTGACTGGTCTGATCGTCACTCATCAGATCCTGAACAATGTTGACAGTAACATATGGGTTTATGTCAATCGTTGTTATTGCATGATTGGAATCTATATCGCCATCATTAACCACAACATCAATTGTGCGATTGGTTGATGACAACGTATCCAGTGTATTGGAGAAAGTGACTGCCGCAATCGCCATTTCATAAGCATCCCGGCTGGCACTACCGGTCAGCGTGACCACCCAGCCATCCGGGCTGATGCTGTAGGCAATACCGCTCGGTAAAGTGCCTACCGTCAGTACGTCGCCTGACTGCGGGTTGGTCAGCGTAATAGTGGCACTGGTGATATCGTCGGATACATCGGGATCTGTGATTACGATGTCATTGATGTCACCAATAGATATCGCTGTGCCTCCTGCAGCATAGTGAGTATTGTAAGCAGCCCCTGAGGCTGTGGAATCGTCGCCGTCCAGATCCAGTACTGGTGGGTCATTCACCGATGTGACATCAATACTGACCGTCGCCGTATCTGTACCGCCGTGGTCATCGCTGATGGTGTAGGTGAAGCTGGCAGGACCGTGGTAATCTGCGTCCGGCGTGAACACCACATTGCCATTGACCAGTGACACACTGCCATTCACGGCCCCCTGCACACTGAGAATACTTAACAAATCACCATCAACATCCGTATCATTCGCCAGTAAAATCGCGGGCTGGATGGTCAGCGGAACGTCTTCTTTAGTGGTTAACGCATCGGGATTAGCATCAGGGTCATCATTCACCGGGATGACATCAATACTGACTGTCGCCGTATCTGTACCGCCGTGGTCATCACTGATGGTGTAGGTGAAGCTGGCAGGACCGTGGTAATCTGCGTCCGGCGTGAACACCACATTGCCATTGACCAGTGACACACTGCCATTCACGGCCCCCTGCACACTGAGAATACTTAACAAATCACCATCAATATCCGTATCATTCGCCAGTAAAATCGCGGGCTGGATGGTCAGCGGAACGTCTTCTTTGGTGGTTAACGCATCGGGATTCGCGTCAGGATCATCGTTCACCGCATCAGGGTCATCATTCACCGGTGTGACATCAATACTGACCATCGCCGTATCTGTACCACCCTGACCATCGCTGATGGTGTAGGTGAAGCTGGCAGGACCGTGGTAGTCTGCGTCCGGCGTGAACACCACATTGCCATTGACCAGTGACACACTGCCATTCACGGCCCCCTGCACACTGAGAATGTTCAGTGGATCGCCATCCACATCCGTATCATTCGCCAGCAAAATCGCGGGCTGGATGGTCAGCGGAACGTCTTCTTTGGTGGTTAACGCATCGGGATTCGCGTCAGGATCATCGTTCACCGCATCAGGGTCATCATTCACCGGTGTGACATCAATACTGACCATCGCCGTATCTGTACCACCCTGACCATCGCTGATGGTGTAGGTGAAGCTGGCAGGACCGTGGTAGTCTGCGTCCGGCGTGAACACCACATTGCCATTGACCAGTGACACACTGCCATTCACGGCCCCCTGCACACTGAGAATGTTCAGTGGATCGCCATCCACATCCGTATCATTCGCCAGCAAAATCGCGGGCTGGATGGTCAGCGGAACGTCTTCTTTGGTGGTTAACGCATCGGGATTCGCGTCAGGATCATCGTTCACCGCATCAGGGTCATCATTCACCGGTGTGACATCAATACTGACCATCGCCGTATCTGTACCACCCTGACCATCGCTGATGGTGTAGGTGAAGCTGGCAGGACCGTGGTAGTCTGCGTCCGGCGTGAACACCACATTGCCATTGACCAGTGACACACTGCCATTCACGGCCCCCTGCACACTGAGAATGTTCAGTAGATCGCCATCCACATCCGTATCATTCGCCAGCAAAATCGCGGGCTGGATAGTCAGCGGAACGTCTTCTTTGGTGGTTAACGCGTCAGGATTGGCATCAGGATCATCGTTCACCGCATCAGGGTCATCATTCACCGGTGTAACATTAATATCTAGCGTTGAACTAGCACCGGTATTAGTGGTGTAAGTAACTTGGGAAACTTCCCCATTCCAATCAGATGCAGGAGTAAATGTATAACCGCCATCTGCATTAATTATTAATGTACCGATACCATCTAACGAGGCAGTGCTACCTGCTAAGAAATTTTGTCCATTAATAACAAAGTTAGCGACTGATAAAGCATCATCCGGATCACTGTCGTTAGCCAGCACATTACCTGTTGCCGGTGTGTCTTCCTTAACGGTATTGGTATCCGGAGCAGCTCTTGTCGGACGATTTACGATTTCCATCAGCGCCGCAGGATCATCAAAATGAGCTATCGGTGCTGCGCCCCGAGCAGCAGTGTCATATCCGGCGGCTGCAATAGTGGCATTACCGACGCGATCAACAGCAATAAACCCGCTGTTACCACTGCCAGGTCCTCTTCCGCCCGCATTAGCGGCCACACCGGCAGCAGCGGCTTCAAATGCCTGAGTAGGATCATCACCAGCCAGAATTGCTTGCTGCATCTGATTGATCTGAGCCAGCACATCATCGCCGGCGGCAGCGGCAGCCCCCATGGCAGGCATGGATGGTTGTTGATCTGCAGGAAGTTCTGTCGACGCGACAGCCTCAGGCGCAGTGGCGCCGGGAACTTCAGATGATGTTGCTTCAACAACGAAAACAGAGGCATCGGCCAGTATGACTTGTGTGCCCGGCTGCAAAATATCCCCGACTTTTAAATCGTGTAACTCGCCATCAGGCGTGCGAACTTTTGCGGCACCGGAGATAAACGTCACACGGGATACTTCAGTAATTGTTTGATTGTTCATAACCCACCCCAACAGCGTAAATAATAGTTACAACTTTGTTAAACTAAGTTTAGTTACCGGGTGGGTAATGAACGTTGCAAAGAATGCGCGAAGAGTGCGCCGATTGAAGATAATTGATGCAGAAAATCGAATAAAAAATCATCAGCATAAAAACAGGGTGCCGTTATGCACCCTGTTGTCAGTTTTAAATCCTGAGAGCTCAGATTTCACGGGCTGGCTGCACTATGCCCTGATATCCATCGACGAACAGTTGATTAATCAAATCTATTTGTTGCTCATTTTCAACCCGGGTGACAACTGTTATTGCCCCTGCGTTATGTGCTGTTCTGCACACGGCTGCCAGAACACTCTGCGCATTTTCATCTTTACTGATAATGCTCATATATCCCTGGTCAACCTTCACATATACAGGTGTCAGCTCGGTCAGATACTCCAGAGACTGGAAGTGACGACCGAATTGGTCTATCCCCCACATGACCTTATATTGCCTGCAGATTTCACTCAGAGATTTAACCGACTCACGGTGATGAATGATTGCATTTTCCGGTATTTCGATAGCGATACGATTGGATATTGCACTGTTTTTTATAAAAAACTCATTCAGATAACTCAAAAATGGAAGAGATGAAATACTACTGATTGTTAAGTTAACAGACATCCTCATGCCCGGATTTGCCTGAAGCACAGAGACAGCGTGATCAAGAACATAGCGATCTAATTTCTCACCCAACTTAAACAGTTCAACAGCAGAAATGAATTGCGCCGCGCTGAAATGCTGTCCCTGATATCTGATCCCCGTGAATAATTCAGCAGGTAGACTCATTTCCCCGGTGATCATCGTGACTGGCTGGATACGAAAATCAAACTGATCATGTTCCAGCGCTTCAAGAATAATTTCTTTCCAGGCTAACCGCCCGAAAGTATCGGCTTTTTCCGCATGTTCTATCGTTACCGCGCCTAAGCGTTCATTTCTGGCCCGACGTAGTGCACTATCTGCTTTCGTGAGCAGCGCAGATAAATCCTCATCCTCATTTCTGACCGCAATACCGATTACAGAAAACGCCGAATCAATCTCCAGCGGATTCACAATAAGATCAGCGATAGCCTCGTTCAGCACATGCGCAATATCCAGTAACTCTTCGCTGGTCAGTCCTGGCAAAAGAACCGCATATTCTGTCGCACTTATCCGCGAAATAGCAGCGCCACCAAAGGTGGCTAATTTAGCGTGCAGAATATTGGCAACCTGTTTCACCATCTGGTCACGCGCGCTATATCCATCAATTCGGTATATTTCGTCTAACGCGTCCACGGCAATCAGCATCACACCACCGGTACCATGTTCCGCAATCCACGCATTAATCTGCCCCATAAAATACGCACGGTTACCAAGCCCCGAAACAGCATCCCTGAATGCGCGCTCCCGTAAAGAATCCGCTGCAACGGCCTCTTCTTTAAACTGTTTGGCTAATTTAACCGTAAGCGTATTAATTGACTGAACAACCTGTTTGAGTTCCAGCGTTTTGGGTAATGGAATTGATTTATTAAAATGATGCTTCTCAATTTCGACTGCCTGTCGGCGAATAAGATCTAATGGCCGCAGTAAAATACGTAATGCAGCAATCACTAATATTGAAACAACCACAAAACACGCGATATATGCAAAAAACAGATTGGACATTGCCCGCCAGAATTGAAAGTAAGCATCTCCCGGATGTCCTGTTACTTCTAATTTGCCAAGCTGCAACCATCCGGAGGTTAAAACAGAGTCATAAGTTTCACTCTTGAAAAAATTAAGCTCGGTAAACCAGCGGGGAACACCTTCAATTTCCACTTTGTTTACTTTTTCAATTGTTTCTTTGGACGCCAGAAGGTCAAGGTGTATTTTTTGATAAAAACCACCATCAAAAGCGGCATTAATTACCGATTCAGCACCAATTTTATCGCCGGTCTCTAAATATGGCGTCAGAGCCAGCCCGACCGAATTGGCAGTATTAATAACGGAGATCCGTTGCTGTTCGGCCAGATAATCTCTGGTTGACTGAAACTGCACTGCATAAGCAATGATCAATAGGCCAGCAAAAAGACATATCACAAAAGCGAGAATTTGCTTATAGAGAGTCATGGTTAATTGTCCAAATTTAAAATTGGCCGGTTAAAATTCTGGGCAGTGAGCCGTTTTTGTAATCCTGACCATAGACTTAGCCGATCTGATGATCCTGCCAGTTGCCCCTGACCTTTAGCTTTCATCAACCACAAGTGACTACCGTTAAAACTATATACAGGCACTAAATCTGTTCGTAAATTAGCTGGTTTCAGTACAGGGTCCAGATTATCCAATATCACTGGCATAGAAGCTGGCGTGGCATAATTAGCCACTACCATATGAAATTGATTGTAATGAATAGCCTTAACATAAATAAGCCGCAAACTTTCATCAGTAATACCCATTTCACGTAATGTGAAATATTTAGCAATACTGAAATCTTCACAATCACCACCACCTACCGCCAGAAATTCAACTGGTGATGCCCAATAATCGTTTTGCCCCCACAGCTTGATATCATCAATAAATATCTGCTGGTTGAAAAAGCGGTTGGTTGCTTCCAAAGCCTGTTGCTTATCCCATTTTTCTGCATGAGCGCGCTGAATTAATAATCGCCAGTCGATAACCCTGCGCGCAGCTCTCGCACCATATTTGGCCTGCACTTTATCTGCCAGCTGACGCTCTTTTATATCAAGTGCATCTGCCAGTAAAAACGACGAGCTTCCACTGAGGAACAATACACTCAGAAATAACAGAGCATATCGTCCCCCGTAGAAATCAGACCAAAGCATGGTCAGAAACTTCATAACCAGTTAATTATTGCTGCCATTCAACCGGCGCTTTAAAGCTGACACTATCCAGTAACTGGCCGGTAGCATTCAGGATCCGGTACTCAGCATGCAGTTCATCGTAATCTGTATTTACTGCGCTCTGACGTGCTTCAAACAGTTCATTTTCTGTATTCAGCACATCCAGCAGTGAGCGGGAGCCTAACAAGAACTGTTTCCGGTACGCCATTACGGTGTCATAACTGGCCAGCACATGTTGTTGCATGAACTCTTTTTGTTTCAGCAACGAGTCTCTTGCATTCCAGGCCAGGCTTAAACCTTCCTGCACCTGACGGGAAGCATTCATTTTTACATCTTTTGCTTCAGCCATTTGAGATGCGGTAGCCCGTTTTTGCGCAGTATCTGCACCACCATTGAACAGGTTATAACGAGCCATCAGCATGACTTTACCTCTATCGATGCTTCCTTCCCGGCCATCAATATCTTCATAAAAGGTCTGATCAGCTTCCAGAGAGAGCTTAGGATAAAAGTTTGCTTTAGAGGCTTCGTATTGGAAACGGGTCGCTTCCAGATCCTGATCTGCAGATAGCAGAGTAGGATGTGCTTTCTGAGCTAATGCTACTGCTTCAGACAGTGATGCCGGTGCTTTACCATTGGCGACAGGCTGAGTGAGGCCCATTGGTTCAGTGTTAGTCACACGGAAAAATTCAGCCTTGGCATCAAGCATATTATTTTCTGCGGCTGATAAATTAGCCTGAGCACGGGCTACACGACCTTTGATCTGCATATAGTCTGCAGTGGAACCAACACCTGAATCTGTTCTTTTACCGATATCAGCCATGATTGCCTGATGGGTAGCCAGATTCTCTTTTGAAAGCTGATATATTTCTTCAGAGCGTAATACGTTCAGATACACTTCAGTCACACGCAGAGCTGTATTATTTGCCTGAGCAAACAATGCATGTTTTTGCGCCATTGCTTCAGCTTTTGTTCTGTCTACATTGCTGCTGGTGTCAAAACCATCAAACAACATCTGTGTCAGAGAAACGCCCATTTCTTTACGGGTTAATGTGTGTCCGTCATCCGAAACATCATCATTGTCATATTTCTCTTTCCCTATACCACCATAGAGATCAACTTTAGGGTAGTAACCGGCTTCGGCCTGCCCAACGACATGCGTTCTGGTAACATAGTTATCATACGCCTGTTTTACTTCCGGATTGTCCAGTAACGATTGAGCTATCGTCGATTCTAACGATGCAGCGCCTGCGGTATTCGTGAACAAACAGATAAACACGGCCAGCGCAGATAATTTACATATTTTGTCCATAACTTATATCCTCTTCCTGTTTCATCGTTCTCGCAGTGCTGATTGTTTGGCACGCAGAATAGGTTTCATCAGATATTCAAGAACACTTTTTTTACCTGTAACAATATCCACAGTTGCCATCATCCCCGGAATAATGGGCAACGGTTCAGCGTCACTACCTAAAAAACTACGATCAGTACGAACCCGGACAAGATAAAAAGAGTTACCTTTATCATCCTGAATTGAATCTGCACTGATATGTTCAAGTTTTCCGTCTAATCCTCCGTAAATTGTGAAATCATAGGCGGTAAACTTCACCATTGCCTTCAGCCCGGGCCGTAAGAACGCAATATCTTTAGGTAATACTTTTGCCTCAATCAGAAGGGTATCTTCTGTCGGAACTATCTCGACAATGTCCATACCTGGCTGAACAACACCGCCAACAGTATTAACTTTCAGTGTTTTTATCGTCCCTTTCACAGGTGATGTAACACTGGTTCTGGACACCCGATCCTTCAATCCGATCTGCCCTTCATTTAACTGAGAAAGACGACTCTGCTTCTCTTCCATCTCTTTTTGCGCATCCACTCGGAACTGAAGAGCGACGTCTTTACGTTTAAGGATAGACTCTCTTAGCAAAGAATTCTGTTTCGGTAACAATAATCTTGCATTTTCTAACTCACCTTGCATGTCATTGAGTTGACGCTGCATTTTTAATAAATCGATCTGTGAAACAATACCTTCTTTTACCAATGGACGATTAATTGCTACTTCGCGGCCAGCCAACCCGACACTACGACCTAACGTGCGGATTTTGCTGTTAATTTCCAGAATTTCATTCTCTTTCTGTTCGATTTGCTGCCCCATAATGACCAGCTGGTTATTGAGATTATTGATGTTTGCCTGAAGTGCGTTCTTTTGCCGGGCGACATTTTCAGGAGAAATGGCTTCATAACCTTCAGGAAATATAATGGGCTGTTCATTGATCACCGCCTGTTCACGCCAGGGAAGTGAAGTGTCATTTGATACAGAAATACTGGCTATCTCTGCTCTTAAACGGGCGACATCACCCTGTACACTGATCAGTTCCTGCTGCTTCTCGCCGAAATCAGAGCGGAACCGGGTATCATCAATACGCAGCAACTCCTGGCCTTCTTCGACCATTTGCCCTTCCCGGGCAAAGATTTCTTTTACAATCCCACCTTCAAGATTCTGAATAACCTGCAACTGTTTCGAGGGAATCACTTTACCATCTCCTCTTGTTACCTCGTCCAGTTCAGCCCAGGCAGCCCAGATGAATGCCACAATGAAAAACAGAAAACAGCTCCAGAGTAACAATTTCGCACGAATAGGCGTCGTCAATAAAACCGCGGCAGAGGCATCATCAAGCAGATCCAGTTGTTTCTGGTTTAGTTCGGAATTAGACATCATTATTCTCTCTTACCCGTACCTTACCTTCTTTAAGCTGCTGCAATACCAAATCCCGCGGGCCATCAGCAACCACCATCCCCTGCTCAAGCACAATGATTCGGTTCACGATATCCAGCATGGAGGTTCTGTGAGTAATTAAAAGCATCGTCGTATCTGCGGGTAAATTAGCTAATTCCCGTTTTACTATGCTTTCAGAACGGTTATCCATGTTAGCGGTTGGTTCATCTAAAATAAGAATAGGCGGATCAAGTAACATAGCCCTAGCCAGTGCAATTGACTGTCGTTGCCCTCCGGATAAATTTCTGCCACTTTCACCGACCTGCCTTTCCAGACCATTAGGATCATGGTTCGTAAATTGGCTGACACCAGCCCGCTGCGCAGCACGCAAAATCTGAGCATCTGTCGCATGAGGATGACCGAGCTGGATATTCTGACGGATAGTGCCGTAGAACAATGAAAAATCCTGAGGAACACACCCGATATTATTCCGCACTGTAGAAGGATGAAGCTGGGGCAGTTCAAAGCCATCCAGACGGACGGCCCCTTCTATTGGCTTATAAAGACCCAATATTAGTTTTTCGAGTGTTGTTTTCCCGGCACCAATGCGGCCGATAATCGCTATTTTCTCTCCGGGCTGGATGTTAAGCGTTACATGTTTCAGTGCGGCCTGTTCAATATCCGGATAATTGAACGAAACATCGTCCAGTTCTATCCGTCCGGATAAACGGTCATAATCAAGATAGTGCCGGTCATCTTCTCTTTCTGACGGGCTTTGCATAATGTTTTCGAGCAGAAGCAAGGCAGATTTGGCCTGATTGTAGCGGGTTGATAAAACAGACAGCTGGATCAATGGACCAATCGCGCGCCCGGAAAGCATGACAGCCGCAATCATCCCCCCCATCGACAGATTACCTTCCGAGATTTCATATACGCCAAGGACAACAATCGCAACCATCGTCATTTGTTGTACATAACTCGCAAGACCACCCACCATATTGGTGATCTTGCGGGTCTCAATACCAACATTTGCCATATGGCTGACAGCCTGCTCCCAGCGATGCTGGAACTGGCCTTCCGCATTATGGATCTTGACGGACTCCAGCCCCGCAAGAGCTTCGATAACAGTGGCATACTTCTGCGCGGCCAGACGACTGCTTTCTTCAATGCTATGGCGCAAAGGAGCCTGAATATAGAGGCTATACACAATCATAATAATGATGGCGATCAGAGGGACGACAGCCAGCACACCGGCAAATATCCAGATAACCAGCAGAAACAGGAATGCGAAAGGCAAATCAATCAATGCAGAAACTGTGGCTGAAGTAAAAAACTCCCTGATAGATTCAAATTCGTGCAAATGACGTGCGAAAGCACCCGTTGAATTCGGTCTTGACTCCAGACGGATACCAAGAACCTTAGAGAAGATTTTGGCGGAAAGCAGTAAATCAGATTTTTTTCCAGCTATATCAATGAAATAACTTCTGAGTTGCCGGATGATGAGATCAAAAGAAAAGATCAGTGAAACCCCGATCGCCAACACCCAGAGAGAATCAAATGCCAGATTCGGAACGATTTTATCGTAAACATTCATGATAAAAATCGGACTGGCAACTGCAAAAACATTAATCAGAATCGATGCGATCAGGACGTCTTTATAGATAGGTAATGACTCGAACAAGGTACTCCAGAACCAATGCCCTTCGCGGGGTTTCAGCACTTCCGGTGCCCGGTCATCAAACTGCAAACGGCGTTTAATATAAAACCCGTGCCCCGAAAACTCATTTTCTAAAACAGTAAAAGGAATGGTTTGCTGACCAACACTTCCTACCGGAACAAACAGAACAGCTTGCGATGCATCTTTATCAACAGAGATCAAAACGGCAGCCCGGCCATCCTTCATTAACAGAATGCACGGTAGCAATAAGGTCGGAATAACTTCTAAGGAAGAGGCAAAATAATCAACAACAAAACCAGCTCTATGTGCGGCCCGGGGAAACAACTCTGGTGTCAGCATGCCATCCTTTAATGGCAGACCGGCAGTCAGCGCCTCACGCGTGTTAGCCATGCCATAGTGCTGTGACATAAACAGCAAACATTCCAGTAATGAACCATGTTGCCCGTTAGCCATTGTCATAGTTATCCTTGAACTACCCGAGTAAAACCTGAATACCAGGATTGAAGGCGTCAATTGTTACTATAGAAGATTTTTGTTATAAGATCGCCTTTACATACATCGTTGATACAAAATAGTTATTTGCTTTATTAGATAATAATCTACGCAATAAAAAAGCGCCTGCAATTGCAGGCGCTTTTATTCAGAAAAGAAATCTTTCCGGAATTACAGTACGTCGATCGCGTTCAGTTCTTTGAATGCCTGTTCCAGACGGGCAATCATAGTTTCCTGAGCTTTACGCAGCCATACGCGTGGATCGTAGTATTTTTTGTTTGGTGAGTCTGCGCCTTCTGGGTTACCCAGCTGGCCTTGCAGGTAAGCTTCTTTTTCTTTGTAGTAGTTCAGGATACCTTCCCAAGTTGCCCACTGGGTGTCAGTATCGATGTTCATTTTAACTACGCCGTAGCCTACAGACTCTTCGATTTCTTGCTGAGTAGAACCTGAACCACCGTGGAATACGAAGTTCAGAGTGTTAGCAGGAACACCGAATTTTTCAGAAACGTATTTCTGAGAAGCGTCCAGGATGCTTGGAGTCAGTTTAACGTTACCTGGTTTGTAAACACCGTGTACGTTACCGAAAGAAGCAGCGATGGTGAAACGTGGGCTGATTTTGCTCAGACGCTCGTAAGCGTAAGCAACGTCTTCTGGTTGGGTGTACAGTGCAGACTGATCCATGTGGCTGTTGTCTACGCCGTCTTCTTCACCACCGGTGCAACCCAGTTCCAGTTCCAGAGTCATGCCCATTTTGGCCATGCGTTCCAGGTATTTGCAGCAGATGTCGATGTTTTCTTCCAGTGACTCTTCAGACAAATCCAGCATGTGAGAAGAGAACAGTGGCTTGCCAGTTTCAGCAAAGTGTTTTTCACCTGCGTCTAACAGACCGTCGATCCATGGCAGCAGTTTTTTAGCTGCATGGTCAGTGTGCAGAATTACAGGGATACCGTAAGCTTCAGCAACTGCGTGAACGTGTTTAGCACCAGAGATAGCACCGATGATAGCTGCTTTCTGACCTTCCAGTTTCATACCTTTACCAGCGATGAATGCAGCACCGCCGTTAGAGAACTGAACGATTACTGGCGCTTTAACTTTAGCTGCAGCTTCCAGTACCGCGTTTACTGAGTCAGTACCAACACAGTTAACAGCAGGCAGAGCGAATTTGTTCGCTTTAGCTACTTCAAATACTTTCTGTACGTCGTCACCGGTAATAACGCCTGGTTTCACGAAATCAAAGATCTTAGACATTTCAAAGGTCCTATCAGATGTTCAACTACAAAATACGAGTTGAACGAGTTGCTAAAAAATTATTTATTGCCGATTGGCAAAACAACGGGAGACATCAGCCTCCCGTTAAATCATTACGCTTTAGCGCGTTCTTCCAGAATTGCAACTGCAGGCAGAACTTTGCCTTCTACGAACTCCAGGAATGCACCACCGCCGGTAGAGATGTAAGACACTTTGTCTGCGATACCGAACTTGTCGATAGCAGCCAGAGTGTCACCACCGCCAGCGATAGAGAATGCTGGTGATTCAGCGATCGCTTTAGCAATGATTTCGGTGCCTTTAGCGAACTGGTCGAATTCGAACACGCCTACAGGACCGTTCCACAGAATGGTTTTTGCGTTCATGATGATGTCAGCCAGTGCTTTAGCGGAATCAGGGCCGATATCGAAAATCATGTCGTCATCAGTTACTTCAGAAACTGATTTGATAGTAGCTGGAGTTGATTCAGAGAACTCTTTACCTACAACAACGTCAGTAGTAACTGGAATGTTGGTTTCAGCAGCCAGTTTCTTCGCAGTGTCGATCAGGTCGTGTTCGCACAGAGATTTACCAACATTGTGGCCAGCAGCCGCGATGAAGGTGTTAGCGATACCACCACCAACTACCAGCTGGTCAGCGATTTTAGACAGAGATTCCAGAACGGTCAGCTTGGTAGAAACTTTAGAACCACCAACGATAGCAACCATTGGACGCTCAGGTTTCAGCATCGCTTTACCCAGCGCGTCCAGTTCACCAGCCAGCAGTGGGCCAGCACAAGCAACAGGAGCAAACTGAGCAACACCGTAGGTAGAACCTTCAGCGCGGTGAGCAGTACCGAAAGCGTCCATTACGAATACGTCACACAGTGCAGCGTATTTCTTGGCCAGCTCTTCAGTGTTTTTCTTTTCGCCTTTGTTGAAGCGGCAGTTTTCCAGAACAACCAGTTCACCAGCTGCAACTTCAACGCCGTCCAGATAATCTTTAGCCAGACGTACCGGGCAGGACAGTTTGTCTTTCAGATAGTTAACTACTGGCAGCAGAGAGAACTCTTCGTTGTACTCGCCTTCGGTCGGACGACCCAGGTGAGAAGTGATCATCAGCTTGGCGCCTTTTTCCAGAGCCAGTTTGATGGTCGGCAGAGTTGCAACGATACGAGCGTCAGAAGTTACTTTACCATCTTTCACTGGTACGTTCAGGTCAGCACGAACCAGTACGCGCTTACCAGCCAGATCCAGATCAGTCATTTTGATAACAGACATGTTAGTCCCCTATATTTTTCAGACATATAACGAAGTCAGTGCCATTGGCCTTATTAATCTTCCTGATAAGGCGCAACTTATGAAGTTAGCAGGTCAACCGGAAATAGCGGGATGAACTTCAGTTGTGTGTGTTGTTTTTTTCCTGACATAAATCAGGGGGGACTGAAGTCATACTCAATACGGTTATGTTGTGACGAACTAATCATTCAAACGCAAAGAGTTTACTGTGCTTATGCATCAAACGCGATACTTGACACAGATTTTCTGTGAAAAAAACGGGAGCCGAAGCTCCCGTTTAACATTGCATTTACGCCTGGAACAAACTTTCAACAGTTTGCACCACATTTTCTACAGTAAAGCCAAATTCTTTAAACAATAGCTCGGCTGGGGCTGACTCGCCAAAAGAGTGCATGCCGATGATTTTACCGTTCAGACCTGCGTATTTGTACCAGTAATCAGCAATGCCTGCTTCTACTGCGACACGTTTAGTCACAGCTGATGGCAATACAGATTCTTTGTACTCTGCAGACTGTGCATCGAAAGCATCAGTACATGGGATGGAAACCACACGGATCTTGCGACCTTTTGCAGTCAGTTCGTCCGCTGCCAGCATCGCCAGTTCAACTTCAGAACCCGTTGCAATCAGAATGGCTTCCGGCGTGCCTTCGCTGTCGCGCAGGACATAACCACCTTTATATACATTCGCCAGTTGTGCCGGAGTACGATCCATCTGCGTCAGGTTCTGACGGGAGAAAATCAGTGCACTCGGGCCATCTTTACGTTCAACCGCATATTTCCAGGCAATCGCAGATTCAACCTGGTCACATGGACGCCATGTGCTCATGTTTGGTGTCAGACGCAGAGAAGCGATCTGTTCTACCGGCTGATGCGTCGGGCCATCTTCACCCAGACCGATTGAGTCGTGGGTATAAACGAAGATAGTACGCTGTTTCATCAGCGCAGCCATACGGACTGCGTTGCGGGCATATTCCATGAACATCAGGAAGGTTGCGCCGTAAGGAATGAAACCACCGTGCAGAGCAATACCGTTCATCATTGCTGACATTGCGAACTCACGAACACCGTAGTGCACATAGTTGCCGGATGCATCATCCGCGGTCAGTGATTCAGAACCAGACCACATGGTCAGGTTTGATGGTGCCAGATCCGCTGAACCACCCAGGAATTCAGGTAACAGCTTGCCAAATGCTTCAATAGCGTTCTGGCTGGCTTTACGGGAAGCGATTTTGGCTGGATTCGCTTGCAGATCTTCAACAAAAGCTTGTGATACTTCAGCCCAGTTGGCAGGCAATTCACCATTCACACGGCGTTTGTATTCTGCAGCCAGTTCAGGATGTGCTGCTGCATATGCAGCAAACTTCTCATTCCACACTGCTTCTTTAGTTGCACCAGCATCTTTCGCATTCCATTCGGCAGCGATATCGGCAGGAATAACAAACGGCTCATGATTCCAGCCCAGGAACTCACGTGCAGCGGCAATTTCTGCGGCACCCAGTGGTGCGCCGTGGCAATCGTGAGAACCGGCTTTGTTCGGTGAACCAAAACCGATGACTGTTTTACAGCAGATCAGTGTTGGTTTAGTAGTTTCTGCTTTAGCTGCTTCGATTGCGGCTTTAACAGCTGCGGCATCGTGACCATCCACAGCGCGGATAACATGCCAGCCATAAGCTTCAAAACGCGCCGGGGTATCATCAGTAAACCAGCCTTCCACATGACCGTCGATAGAAATACCGTTGTCATCCCAGAATGCAATCAGTTTACCCAGCTTCAGGGTACCGGCCAGTGAACAGGCTTCGTGAGAAATACCTTCCATCATGCAGCCATCACCCATAAATACATAGGTGTGGTGATCGACGATATCGAATTCCGGACGGTTGAACTGTGCTGCCAGTACTTTTTCAGCCAGCGCCATACCAACACCGTTGGTAATACCCTGCCCTAACGGACCTGTGGTGGTTTCAATGCCAGGGGCATAACCATATTCAGGATGGCCAGGAGTACGGGAATGCAGTTGGCGGAAGTTTTTCAGATCATCGATAGACAGGTCATAACCAGTCAGATGCAGCAGGGAGTACAGCAGCATGGAACCATGACCATTGGAAAGGATGAAACGGTCACGCTCGCTCCATTTTGGGTTAGCCGGGTTGTGGTTCAAAAAGTCACGCCACAGCACTTCGGCAATATCAGCCATACCCATCGGGGCGCCTGGGTGTCCGGAATTGGCTTTCTGAACTGCATCCATGCTCAATGCACGGATGGCATTGGCTAACTCTTTACGAGAGGGCATTTGTCACTCCTGCTTTCAATTGGGTCTGTACATTTAAGTAAGGCGCATATTGTCCCAAACTGATCACCGGTTGCGCAAATGTTATCTCGGTTATTTTATCGCATGGCTGCTATCTGTACTGATCGCTTGCTTAATTAGTACCGTACATTGACGATATCCGCATTGACTGCGACAATAGTCACATAGATAGACGTCCAGATGTGGATACTGCTATTTGCAATACGGTTAATGTGCCGGTTGCAATCGCCTTCAACTTTTTACACAGAGAATTAAAATGGCAAAACTGTTTACCTCCGAATCCGTTGCTGAAGGACATCCAGATAAAATCGCGGATCAGATTTCCGACGCGGTGCTGGATGCCATTCTGGAACAGGATCCCAAAGCACGTGTTGCTTGTGAAACATTCGTAAAAACAGGGATGGTGCTGGTTGGTGGTGAAATCACTACCTCTGCATGGGTTGATATCGAAGAACTGGTGCGTAAAACCGTTTGTGATATCGGTTATACCCATTCTGACATGGGTTTTGATGCTCATTCCTGTGCTGTACTGAATGCGATTGGTAAACAGTCACCGGATATTAACCAGGGTGTTGATCGCGCCGATCCGAGAGAACAGGGTGCCGGCGATCAGGGTCTGATGTTTGGGTATGCTTCTAACGAAACTGAAGTGTTAATGCCTGCACCTATTACTTACGCACATCGTCTGGTGAAACGTCAGTCTGAAGTACGCAAGAATGGCACACTGCCATGGCTGCGTCCGGATGCAAAAAGCCAGATCACTTTCATTTATGACAAGCAAGGCAAGATCGAAGGTATCGATACCGTTGTTCTGTCTACACAGCATGCGCCTGATATCAGTCAGACTGATCTGATCGAAGCCGTACAGGAAGTGATCATCAAGCCTGTACTGCCGGCTGAATGGGTAAGCAAAAATACCAAGTATTTCATTAACCCGACTGGCCGTTTCGTTATCGGTGGTCCAATGGGTGACTGTGGTCTGACTGGCCGTAAAATTATCGTAGATACTTACGGTGGTATGGCACGTCACGGTGGCGGCGCTTTCTCCGGTAAAGATCCATCTAAAGTTGACCGTTCAGCTGCCTATGCTGCCCGTTATGTAGCGAAGAACATTGTTGCTGCCGGTCTGGCTGATCGCTGTGAAATTCAGGTTTCTTATGCCATTGGTGTGGCTGAACCAACTTCTATCAGTGTTGAAACATTCGGCACCGGTAAAGTTGATGAAGATCTGCTGACTCAGCTGGTACGTGATCAATTCGATCTGCGTCCGTATGGTCTGATTGAGATGCTGGATCTGATCCAGCCAATTTACAAACAAACGGCTGCTTATGGTCACTTCGGACGCGAAGAGTTCCCATGGGAAAAGACCGACAAAGCCGAATTGCTGCGCGACCTGGCTGGTCTGAAGTAATTAGTTGTTGAAAGGGGCTCCGGCCCCTTTGTTTTATCTGTATACTTCCTCTCTGAAGTATTCTCCTCATCCTGCTTATGCTAAATACCATCAACATCACAAGTCTGATTCAGATAGAAGTCGTCGCCAGCCATTATCTGGCTCTGGCTGCCCGTCATTTCCGTCGTGAATTTAACCACCCGAAAATCACTCTGGATCAACGTGGTAAATGTGCAGGTACTGCCCGCTTACGCGACTGGCATATCCGGCTTAATCCGGTTTTATTGCAGGATAATCAGGCTGAGTTTGAGCGTGAGGTGATCCCGCATGAAATCGCACATTTAGTGGTGCATGCTGTATGGGGCCGGGTAAAACCACATGGCGTGGAATGGCAGAAAGTAATGCAGGATGTGTTTAACATTACACCCCGCACAACACATAAAATGGATGTGACCAAGGTACAGGGTGCCGTTTATGCTTACCGGTGTGATTGCCAGCAACATGAATTATCGGTACGTCGTCACCGCGCTATATTACGCGGTGACAGACAGTATTGTTGCCGACAGTGTGGCTCTAGGCTGCAACCACTAGCTGGCGCAGCAGACTCATCCCCTCGCCTGTAAACTCACCCGTAGCGGCCATCTGACTGATTTGCTCTGCGTTATAACGACGCGCATCATAGACCACCACAACGCTTTCATCCCCCGGCTGCAGGAAGTTCTGCTCACCAAACGATGTATAGCGGGTCGCACCGATGCTGATAATTACCTTTTCCGGATATTGTGCCGCTCTGAGTAAAGCGGAAATATCTTCTGCCGGGCCTTCATCCTGCTGATGGTTCATTTTGTCTGTAACCCAGTTGAGCAGGGTTTCGTGGAAATAGCTGTATTCCACTGCCGGACTGTCTAAGCCATAGGCATGGCATTCCCCGTTCCGGCGCAGAAAACTGGCGATATGGTAGTGATCCAGCTCACCGCCTGAAGAAAATTTATCTAAGGTAATACGCTGAGGAGACATGCCTTTACTGGCTGATCCCCAATTTTTCTTTTCACTGATCTTGCGGGCACCCGGACGGCGAATAGAACAATCGTTAAATGCCGCAAACTCGCAGGGCTGTAATGCTTTAACTTTGTTGTTTTCATATTCAACATCGCAGATCAGGCAGACTTCAGGTTCGATCTGTAAGTTATCTGCACCACTCGGAAACTGGATGCGATCATGAGAAATCGGGAATACGTTCAGAAAGCTGTTTTCAATATGCGGGACATAAAACGGAAATATCGCCTTGGGCTGAATGGCATCTTTCACTTTCACATTCACAAAATCACTGGCTTCCCCAGCTTGTTCCAGATGTCCGGCAAAATTACCTGCCACACCAAAACCAATCAATTTGGTTAATTCCATCTGCTCATGCTCCTTTCCGAATGCACATGCATTCTCAACAAGATTACTGTTAAAAATCGCAGGCATGTTATCCTTGCAACATGTGATTTACACCATAGATATGCGGTTATGGTAAAAAATATTCTTTCAATATCTGTTTTAGCCGTTTGCAGCTTCTTCACAAGCACAGTACTGGCGGATCAAACCTTTGTTCAGGCCAAGAAAATGGCCGCTGAGTTGTATAAACAACATCCGATCACCTTTTACTGCGAATGCCCCATCGTTTATAAGGGCAAAAAATTAACCCCGGATTTAGAAGCCTGTGGCTATCAGGTGCGGAAGCAGGAAAGCCGGGCCAATCGTATTGAATGGGAACACATCGTGCCAGCCTGGGAATTTGGCCACCAGCGTCAGTGCTGGCAACAAGGCGGCCGCAAAAACTGTATCGATAAAGATCCTGTTTTTGCTCAGATGGAAGGCGATATGCATAATCTGGTTCCGTCCGTGGGTGAAGTGAATGGTGATCGGGCCAATTACCGCTATTCGGAATGGAATGCCAAGCCGGATCAGTATGGTCAATGTGAGATGGTTGTCGATTTCAAAGCCAGACGGGTACAGCCCCCGCCTCACAGCCGCGGCGCGATTGCCCGCACCTATTTCTACATGCAGGAACGCTATAAATTATCCATTGCCGACCAGCAGCGGAAGCTGTTTGAAGTCTGGAATAAGAAATATCCGGTTACACCGTGGGAATGTCAGCGGGACAACGCGATTGCCAAATATCAGGGTAACCATAACCGGTTTGTGAAGGAGCAATGCCGATAAATGCGCGTGCCACGAATTTATCAAAACTCACCACTGAATGTGGGTGCCAGCGTTTCTTTAGATGATGATGCGGCTAATCATGTCGGTCGCGTATTGCGTATGGTACCCGATCAGGAGATTTGTCTGTTCAACGGACAAGGCGGTCAATATCAGGCCGTTATCACTGAAAGTGGTAAAAAACATGTCACCGTTAAGATCACTGATTTCTCAGCGCACTCGGTTGAATCACCGCTTTCCATTCATCTGGGACAGGTGATCAGCCGCGGTGACAAGATGGAATTCACCATCCAGAAATCGGTCGAACTCGGTGTCAATGTGATCACGCCACTCTGGTCTTCCCGTTGTGGCGTTAAACTGCAGGGCGATCGGCTGGATAAGAAACTGGAACAGTGGCAGAAAATTGCTATCAGCGCCTGTGAACAGTGCGGCCGTAACTCCGTGCCGTTGATACGGCCGGTAATGTCACTGGAAAACTGGCTGGCTGAACCTACTGACGAACTGAAATTAACGTTGCATCCACGAGCACAATATTCTGTGGGAACGTTGCCTGAACCAACTCATGGTGTTCGTCTGGTGATTGGTCCGGAAGGTGGTTTGTCGGATGACGAAATCGCATTAACAGAACAATATAATTTTCAGGAAATGTTGCTTGGCCCACGCGTGTTGCGCACTGAAACCGCCGCTTTGACCGCGATTACTGCGCTGCAATGTCGTTTCGGCGATCTGTCTTAGGAGAGCAAATGAGCATTAAATTAGGCATCGTGATGGACCCTATTCAGTCCATCAATATCAAGAAAGACACCAGTTTTGCCATGTTATTGGAAGCTCAGCAACGTGGTTACGAACTCTATTACATGGAGATGAGTGATCTCTATCTGGAGCAGGGTATTTCTTATGCTACCATGCGCCCGCTGGAAGTCCGCCAGGATTACACCTGCTGGTATTCACTCGGTGAAGTTGTTGATCAGCCGTTGCATGAGCTGGATGTGATCCTGATGCGTAAGGATCCGCCGTTTGATACCGAATTCATTTATGCGACCTATCTGCTGGAACGCGCGGAAGACCAAGGCACATTAATCGTTAACAAACCGCAAAGTCTGCGTGATGCCAACGAAAAACTGTTCACCGCCTGGTTTGCTGAGCATACGCCCACTACGCTGGTGACACGCTCTGCCGCCAAGTTACGTTCATTCCACCAGCAGCATCAGGATGTGATCCTGAAACCACTGGATGGAATGGGTGGTGCATCCATATTCCGCATGAAACATGATGATCCCAACATTGGGGTAATCATCGAAACACTGACTGAACATGGCTCCCGCTATTGCATGGCGCAGACTTACCTGCCGGCGATTAAAGATGGCGATAAGCGTGTATTAGTCGTCGATGGCGAGCCGATCCCTTATTGCCTGGCCCGTATCCCGTCGCAGGGTGAAACCCGCGGGAATCTCGCCGCTGGCGGACGTGGCGAACCACGCGAGCTAACCGAAGCTGACTGGAAAATTGCCCGTGCGGTGGGCCCGACACTGAAAGCGAAAGGCCTGATTTTTGTTGGTTTAGATATTATCGGTGATCGTCTCACTGAAATTAACGTAACCAGCCCGACTTGTGTCCGGGAAATTGAAGCCGAATTTGATATCAATATTTGTGGTTTGCTGATGGATGCAATAGAGCGCCGTCTGGCTAAAACCAGTTAAGGAACCCTCTTCAGGAATGATGCAGTCATTACAGAATTATTTTCTGGTTGCTATGCCAACGCTCAACGATTCGCTCTTTGAGCGTTCCATTATTTATTTATGTGAACATAACGAAAAAGGCGCAATGGGAATTGTGCTGAATGTGGAATTAGACATCGATCTTTGCCAGTTACTGACACAGATGAAATTAGGCAATACCGCGTTCCCATTGTCAGGCAAACCAGTGCTGTCAGGCGGACCTGTGAATACCGATCGCGGTTTTGTACTGCATACCCCAATGGATGGTTTTCATGCATCCCAGTCGATAACTGACGAGCTGATGATGACCACATCGCTGGATATTCTGTCTACGCTGGGAACATCGGCGGAACCGAAACAGTATCTGATTGCACTGGGCTACGCCGGCTGGGAAGAAGGACAGCTGGAACAGGAATTACTGGATAATACCTGGCTGACTATTCCTGCTTCTTCTGAAATTATCTTTAATACGCCGATTGAAGATCGCTGGCTGGCGGCCAGTAAATCTATGGGTATTGATATCTGGCAGATAGCGCCGGAGGCCGGACACGCATGAAGGAAGCCGGCAATCGTTCGTTAATGGGCTTTGATTTCGGGACTAAAAGTATCGGAATCGCTACCGGTCAGGAAATAACCGGCTCCGCCTCACCGCTTACCTCATTGAAAGCCAATGAGGGTATTCCTGACTGGGCTCAGATTGAAAAACTGCTGAAAGAATGGCAGCCGGATCTGCTGATCGTCGGATTACCGCTGAATATGGATGGCACTGAGCAGGAAATGACGCAGCGCGCCCGCAAATTTGGCCAGCGCCTGCACGGCCGTTTTGGGTTTCAGGTTGAATTTAAAGATGAACGCCTGACCACGACCGATGCCAAAGCCCGCTTGTTTGAACATGGCGGCTACCGGGCGTTAGGTAAAAGCAGAGTTGATGCGGTATCAGCCCAGTTGATCCTGGAAAGCTGGATGGAATCGCACTACGGTGCAGAGTTGTAATCCGGCACGATTTATAAATCCGGGCTAGTGTTGCAGCAGATGAACTCTGTTACAATCCAGCCCTCTCAAACCAGCCTATCTCTTTAGAAGGGAACTCTATGAGTCTTGCAGATAAAGTTCTTGCGGTAAACGATAACCTCCCTATCCGTACTGATAAGCCTGTGCATTCCGGCAAAGTCCGCAGCGTGTACTGGCTGACTGCCGAAGACAGTGCTCGTCTGATCCGTGAAAAAGGTTATGACGTTCCTGCCGATACACCGCTGGCTATCATGGTGATCAGTGACCGCATCTCTGCTTTCGATTGCATATGGCACGGCGAAGATGGCCTGAATGGCGTACCAGGCAAAGGTGCTGCCCTGAATGCGATCTCCAGCCATTGGTTCAAACTGTTCAAGGAAAAAGGACTGGCTGACAGCCATATTCTGGACATTCCACATCCGTTCGTCTGGATTGTGCAGAAAGCCCGTCCGGTAATGGTTGAAGCGATTGCCCGTCAGTACATCACCGGTTCTATGTGGCGTTCATACAGCAAAGGTGAGCGTGAATTCTGTGGTATCACGCTGCCGGAAGGTCTGCAGAAAGAACAGAAACTGCCGGAAATTCTGATCACCCCATCAACCAAAGGCATTATGCGTGGTCTGGATGGCGTGCCGGAAGCGGATGACGTTAACGTATCGCGTGCGGATCTGGAACGTCACTACAAAGCGTTCAATTTCCTGAGCCTGTCTGATATTGATCAGTATGAAAAATTACTGAAAGAAGGCTTCAACGTGATCAGCGATGCGCTGGCCAGTCTGGATGAAATCTTTGTTGATACCAAATTTGAATTTGGCTACGTCAAGGATGCCGCCGGTAACGACAAGATGATCTACATGGATGAAGTCGGCACACCTGACAGCTCCCGTATCTGGGAAGGTTCGGCTTACCGTGAAGGCAAAATCATCGAGCAGTCGAAAGAAGGCTTCCGTCAGTGGCTGCTGAACAGCTTCCCGGATCCGGATATTCTGCTGAATAAAGATCGTATGCATGAGCGTGCTGCTCTGGCGCGTGACAATGCGCTGCCGGTAGAAGTGATGATGGATATCTCCCGTACCTATGTTGGTATTGCCGAGAAGATCGTTGGTCACAAGCTGGACTTAAGTGCAAATCCGAAACAGGAAATCGTTGATATCCTGCGTGAACAATATCAGCTGATTGCTGATTAATCTGAACAAACAGGGAGCATTGATTGCTCCCTGCTTATTTAAAGCCGCCCGCCTCCCCCTGTAAACCCCATTCTCATCCGACCATTTTCAGTTAACGCAGCCATACTTATTCTTATCTGATACAGATTCATGCTTCCATGGGCTGAATCACTCTGGCTATGTTCTGATAAATCGCTATATTCATAGATACTAATAAATGAAATTTACAATCTTCGATAAATCAACCAGTAACAAATAACCCGGGAGAACAGCCATGATTCTGATTCAGGCTGAGCAGCTTTCAAAAACTTATCGTACTGGCGAAGTTGAAAGCACGGCATTGAAAAGCGTCTCTTTTTCAATTCAGGCTGGTGCTTTTGCTGCGATTGTTGGCCCTTCGGGCAGCGGTAAATCCACTTTGCTTAATTTAATTGGTTGTCTGGACCATCCCAGCAATGGGTCGTTACTGGTTTGCGGTAGCAACGTCACAACCCTTTCACGCACGGAAGCCGCGCATTTCCGCGGGGAAAATATTGGTTTCATCTTTCAGGATTTTAATCTCATCCCTGTGTTGACGGTGTTTGAGAATGTTGAATATCCATTGTTAATGGTACGCAACTGGCCTGCGGAAAAACGGCGGGAACGGGTGCTGCAGATGCTCGAAGCTGTCGGTATGTCAGAACAGGCCGATAAAAAGCCGGATCAGATATCCGGCGGTCAGAAACAACGGGTCGCGGTTGCCCGGGCGCTGGTCGGTGAACCCAAACTGGTGTTGGCCGATGAACCCACGGCAAACCTGGATCATGATACGGCTTATCGTATTCTTAATTTGATGAAGCAAATGCGCGACAACTTCGGCACCACCTTTCTCTTTTCAACGCATGATCCCAAAATCATGCAGGAAGCAGAACAAACCTTCATTCTGGAAGATGGATATCTGTCAGCAGCCGGAGGTAAACAATGATCGCCTTACTCAAACTGTCAGCCCGCAATCTGATGCGTTACCGTCGGCGGACACTGCTGACTGCGATACTGATTGCTGTCGGTGTTGTCGCATTACTGCTGTTTGTCGCTACTGCCGGTTCATTTAAACAGGTGATGGTGGGTGGCATCACTGACAGCATGCTCGGGCATCTGCAGATCCATCACAAAGGCTATACCGCCTCTATCGACAATCTGCCGCTTAACCTTGATTTAAAACCAGCCGCGGTCAAAAAGGTAGAAACAATCCTGCAATCGGAGCCCGCCATTGCCAGCTATTCTGAGCGGGTAAAACTGGGGGCGATGTTCAGTAATTTTAACGAAAGCACCAGCATCCGGCTGAATGGCGTTGATCCTGTTGCTGAGGATAAAACGGTCCCCGCCTTGCGTCAGCGCATCAGCGACGGCGATCCGAAAGGCTTACTGGTTGAACCGGGTCAGATCCTGATCCCTGACCTGCTGGCAAAAGGCATGAAAGTGAAAACCGGCGATTCGGTTGTTCTGGTCGCCACTAACGCATCCGGTTCCGTGAATGGTAAAAATTTCATCGTCCGCGGTGTGCTTGAGGCGGTTACCGGCCCCGGCGGTCGTGATGGTTACATTCATATCAGCGATGCCCGGGAGCTGCTGCGGCTGGAGCAGCCGGATATTATGGAAATCGCGATCCGCCTGCACAACATAGAACAATTACCTTCCGTCATGACAAAGTTAGGCGCTCAACTGGATGAGATCCGCAATAAAGATAATAAACCGGTCGCCGAACTGCATAGCTGGAAAGAGCTGTCGCCGTTTGCCAATATCGTCAAGATGATTGACCTGATGACGCTGTTTATCCGCATCATGCTGATTTCGATTGTGCTGGTCAGCGTACTGAATGTCATGCTGATGGCGGTCTATGAGCGTATTCGTGAAATAGGCACACTGGCTGCCATCGGGACACAACCAAATACCATCATGGGTATGTTTATTTATGAAGGCTTATTGTTAGGTCTGGTTGGCGCCATTGCAGGGATTTTACTCAGTCTCGCGTTCCTGGCTTTGTTACAGGCCATGCCGCCAACATTTGCTTTCGGACGGGAAATAATCACCCTGCATCCAACGGTGTCTCTGGCTGATCTGGGCTGGGTATTACTGGCTTCGGTTCTGGTTTCTGTGCTGGCCAGTCTGCAACCCGCATGGCGTGCTTCACGCATGGACCCAATTAAAGCATTGCATCACGTCTGAACAGGAGATTCACATGCGTTTACTGCATTACATACTGACCGTATGTTTATTCTTGCTGCCAACCGCAGCCATGGCATTGGACGGTAAGGAGATCCTGCAAAAGGTCGATCGAAATCTGGAGCCGGAATCTTATGAGTCATACCGTAAGCTGATCAATATCGAACCTGACGCCAGCCGCAAAGAGTTTGTTATCTACTCGGTTAAAAGCGGCCGCGACAAGATCGTGACGCTGTTTCTCTCCCCGGCCAGTGATAAAGGGCGTACCACATTGCGTCAGGGAGAAAACATGTGGCTGTATATCCCGAATGTCGGCAAACCGATCCGCATCACCAGCCTGCAGTCAGTCACCGGCGGTGTATTCAACAATGCCGACATTATGCGGGTGGACTATACCGAAGAGTACGATGTCGCCACTCTCAGCGAACAGGGCGACACATATCTGTTAACACTGAAAGCCAAAAATACCAGTGTCGCTTATGACCAGCTTAAAATGACTGTCGATAAAGCGTTGCTGTTACCACGGGAAATCGAAGCCTATGCCAGCAGTGGTATGCTGATTAAAACACTGCATTTCAAGGATCTGAAAGATTTCGGTGACGGTGTCAAACGACCGGCGACGATTGAAACAGATAGCCCGCTATATAAAGGTTACCGCTCTGTCATGCTCTATTCCGGACTGAAAAAACGGTCCGTCTCCCCGGAAGTCTTTACGCTGGGCTACATGCCACGCATTGAGGAATTGCGTAAATGAAAGCAGTGATCGCCACACTCCCCGTTCTGCTGGCGATGCTCTCTTCTGGTGTGCTGGCTGAAGATTTTTCTTTCGATGCCAGCGAATATGAGAAGAAAACGTTTGAGTTCAATGGTTACGTTGAGGCCAAACAGGAAGCCTTGCGCCTGCAGCCGGAACGGGCTGCTTATACACTGAACTATCCGGATGAAGCGCCACGCGACTGGTTATATCGCAGCACAGGCACGCTGGATCTGGCCGGAACACTCAATCTGACCAACAGCGTGGCCAATCTTCATGGTCAGGCGTTTTATGCGCAGGATGCCTTCACCAGCAGTCATGAATACGACAAGATCATGGATGGCGGCATTCGCTGGAGCCCATCGTCTGATCTCTCTCTGGATATTGGTAAACGGGTGCAACGCTGGGGTAAAGGCTACGCGTGGAATCCGGTGGGTTTTATTGAGCGCCCAAAAGATCCGTCCGATCCGCAGACAGTGCGTGAAGGCTTCAATATGCTCAGTCTGGACTGGACGAAAACACGGGAAGGTATCATTCGTACTATTACGTTCACGCCCGTGATTATCCCGACCTATGATGAACTGAATCCTGATTTTGGCAGTGAGGAATACCTCAATCCGGCGGCAAAACTCTATCTGCTGGCCTGGGATACGGATATCGATTTGATGTGGCTTGGTGAAGGCGCACGGGCACAAAGTGCCGGACTGGACTTCTCACGGAATCTGAGCACTAATCTGGAAATTCATGGTGAATGGGCGCATCAGTACGGCGTAACCCAAAACTACCTGCTTCCCTCCGGCAATGTTACCCAGGGAACCAAGAACAGTGACAGTTATTTGCTGGGATTACGTTATCTGACCGAACGTGAAATCACCTGGATTATTGAATATTTCCATAATGGTCGCGGCTATAGTTCTTCCGAACTGGATGCCTATTATGAGTTCATTGATACGGCCATCAGCCCTGATGCAGCGACAAGTCTGAGGCAGAAGGCCCGGCAACTGATGCAATCCGGCTACAGTAAAGCGAATCCGGGGGAGAATTACCTGTACCTGCGCGCCAGTGCCAGTGAACCGTTCGACTGGCTTTACACCACACCCGCAGTCACACTGATCAGCCATCTGGACGACGGCAGCTTTCAGGTTACACCGGAAATCAGTTATACCGGATTCTCAAATATTGAGTTACGCGCCCGGGCCATGCTGCTATCCCGGGAACAGAAAACCGAATTTGGAGAGAAGTTATCCCGCCAGCGATTTGAAATTTATGCGCGTTATATTTTCTGAAACAGATACAGCGATATAAATATGGTTATTTACAATCAGACGCATTCGGTCAGGATGCTATTGAAAAATAATTAAAATTTTGTCATATTGCAGACCGTTACGTCCTCATAGCTCAGCAGGATAGAGCATGCGCCTCCTAAGCGTAAGATCCAGGTTCGAGTCCTGGTGGGGACACCATCCGTCACCGTTTTCAAACCAGTCACAGCAATATAATCCCGGATCCGCTCATATAACGGGCGCAATAATTCTGAAAATGATACGCTTGAATTTCAGGATGGCAGGCAATATCTCACCGGAGTCGTAAATGTCAGTATCACATTCAGAGATGAAGGACTGCCTCAGAAAACTGGAATGCAGAACCGTACACCAGGCCGATAAAATTACTGAGTACATGCTGCCGGGTACAAAGTTCGCTTTCTATCTGCACGATGACAAGTCAACCGCACAAATGGTGTTGCCTCCGGCACTCGAAGTATTCCGGGATATGCTGGTCTCGATTCCGGGAACCATCAGTAAATATCAATATTTCCATCATGCCGGCATGAGCCGGTTTCCAAAGAAAACGCATGGTGGTAAAAAAGAAATTCATTATGGTCTGTCATTTGAGTTTGAAAATGACGTCGCAGTAGAAAAGTTTATCCACCAGCTAATCACTATCGTTTCGCAATAACAGCGTTTTGCGCCAAAAATAAGCCCGCACAAATTGAAGGCGGGCTGAAGTCCCTCAGGGAACCGTTTTATAACGCGGTATATCCCCCGTCTACCGTCACCGCTGCACCGGTAACAAAGCTGGCTTCATCAGAAGCAAGGAAAAGCATGGTGTAGGCAACTTCATCCGGATGACCGGCCCGGCCCATCGGATGTTTAGCACTCATCATTTCCAGATAACCTTCGTGCTGATCCATGATCGCTTTGACCAATGGGGTAAGAATTGTGCCGGGATGCACCGAATTAACCCGGATATTATCGGGAGCGTAGGTCACCGCATCCTGCCGGGTCATAAGCGTTACCGCACCTTTCGCCGCATGATACGGACTTAAATCGCCTTTAGAGCCGATCAGACCATAAATTGATGAAACGTTAACGATGCTGCCCTTACCGAGCATTTTCATGTAAGGCAATGCGTGCTTGGTGCAAAAAAATACGCCTTTTACATCCACCGCAAATACGGCATCCCACTCCGCTTCTGTGACTTCATGAGTAGATTTATCGGCGCCGGTAATACCTGCGTTATTGATAAGAATATCAATTTTTCCGAAGGTCTTAGCCACATCAGCAAATACGGCTTCTACATCGGCTTCTTTTGATACATTCAGCGGCCAGAATTTTGCTTTTCCACCAGCAGCTTCAATCTGACGGACGGTTTCCAGACCATCGGCCTCTTTTGTATCAAGAACTGCAACGGCCGCGCCTTCTTTTGCAAACAAAATGGCAGTCGCCTGACCTATGCCGTTTCCGGCCCCTGTAACAATGGCAACTTTGTTTTCCAAACGATTCATGACGTTCTCCTTACAAAGCGGAATATCCCCAAAACAAGCCATACCAGAATTGCGGCGAAGCTTATTGCGATACCTGCACGTTCTTCCGGTAATGGCTGCAGTGTCAGTGTTACTTCGTGCTGACCGGCAGGAACCGGAAATTGGATTAATCCTGTTGCTGATGGTTTTACCTGTAACTGCGTAGCCGGACTATCAATAAATCCTGACCAGCCCGGATAATAAAAGTGATGCAACGTCAGCTGGCTCTCCGTCACCGCATTCACAGCCAAGATTACCGAACGAGGCTGCCATTTTTTAATCTGCCAGCTGGTTTCAGTCTGATCACTTTTTACCTGTGGTATGGCGGCTGCAAAAGCGCCAATTTTACCCAGAGAAAATCGTTCTGCTGGTACCCAGTATGGACGATATTCAAGAGGACTCCGGCTTGTGACTAAATATTTAGTGACATTCTCATGTCCCATGCGGTTAATAAATATCGGTTTAAATCCATAAACAAGTTCACTTCCCAGTAACACGCCCAGCAGCAAAAGCCATATTGCGATTGGCTTCCGGCCATGCAGGAGAAATTGAATGTCTTCGTGCTCCGACACCGCCAGCGCAAAAACAGTGACTGCCGCTAATGTCAGTAGCGTATTAAACCGCCAGGGAAACTGAAGTTTCTGCAGAACAGGGATCCATTCCCAGATAAAGCTGCTGACAGGCATGGTCATTAAAAAGGATAAAAACACAATAACCAGCCAATAGTTGAGTTCTCTGCGGATAGCGAGATGTGTCTGCATCCGGCTGAACAGCCACGCACCGTAGGCTAGTGAACTTAGCAGCACCGTAATAAAGGTCAGATAACGCCAGAGGATGGTACTGTGACCATACCCCGGTCCGGTCAGCAGAAAATTATTGGTATAGTGATACATGCCGGCAAACATATTTTTCATGTTGATATATTCCTGCGTGGTTATCGCAGGAAGCCAGTAAATGGCCGACATACCAAAGGCCAGCACAATGGCTATCAGATGATGAGCAAATACAATCTTTCTTTTTGTTTTATCCGGAATAAATAAAAAATGGCCAACAAATACCGGCATAAAAATAATTAACGTCGGCAGATGCGTTAATATCAATAAAGCCAGACTGAGTGCAAGCCATAATATAGATGATAATTTCCCGTCATTGATTTTTAAACTCAGCAACAGAATTAATGGCATCCAGACAAATGTCCATAATTCAGCAAATGCAAAGCGTATATAAAAATCCACCGCCAGATGATACGGTAATGCCATATAAACAATAGCAAGTATCATAGCAAATTTAGAACTGGTGAATTCCCTTAGCCAGAAATAAGCCGTTATTCCGGAAGCGATTAAAGCCAGTGTCGCTGAAAATATCAATGCTGAAGCGCCGGTAAGATCGCCCGGTAATAACAGCGAAAGCAAACTGGTTATGTAATACGGTAAGGGTGCGTAGAAGAAAAATATCGGGCTGCCAAAACCGGCATTCATCTGCTGCATCCAGCGTGGATAGAGATCTCCCTGCCAGAGTTGTTCAGTGAAATGATGACTGAACATGACATGAAAGAAAAAATCATGTCCCGCCAGATAGACGTTAACAAAAGCCGGGATAGCAAACAGCAACCCTGCACCAGCGATCAAAGCAAGATGAAACTTATATTGCGATCTTTCCTGACTCACCGGCATCACTCAATACCTCTTCGGGCAGATCCATGCCCGTTCTATTCTCGTTACCTGTCACGAACAGGACGTTACAGGCGTTCTCGCCTGTTCTCATATCAAGTTTAGTTGCTTCCGGTAATAAATAACGCATTAATTATTTGTGACGCCAATCACATCACTACTGACATAACTGACTGAATTGGTTATTAATTTGTGTGTTTCATCTTCTATTTTGTGCATGATATAGATTATTTCTATATCAGAGCGGCAAAAAAGCATTTCAGCATTAAATTGATGATCATTAGGATGCAGTAGACTTGGTCAATAACAAGAGGAACCCTCATGGACGCAAAAACAGTAGCGCAGAATATTTTTGACGCGTTAGGTGGTAACGAAAATATTATTTCGCTGGTTTACTGTGCCACACGTTTGCGGTTTGTACTCAGTGATGATTCTATTGTCGATGAGCATAAACTTGCTCAAATCAGTGAAGTCACCGGCACCTTCCGCACTGCTGGTCAGTATCAGATTATTCTGGGGCTGGGGACAGTAAAAGCGGTTCATGACGAACTGCTGCCATTGCTGGAACAATCTCAGCAAAGCACTGAATCTGATTCTCTGAATCCTGTTCAGCGGGCAGTAAAAGCGCTGTCAGGTTTAGTCGGTAAAGATTAATCATGCTGCCGGGAATATTTTATATTCCCGGCCATTTCAAATCAGCGAATTAAAAAATCAAATGCCGGTTTTTTTCCAGACTCTGATGAATTAATTCCAGCACATTCTGAATGTGCGGATCATCCTGTCTTTCTCTGATCAGGTAAATACCAATCGTTCCTTTGGTATAGTCCTCCGTCAGCGTCAGGCTGACCAGCTTAAATGACTTAAAATAAGGTTCCATCGAGCCGGGAAACGGCAAAAGCCCGTTTGAGCTACAGGCCATATCAACACAGGTTACGATTGAGTTACTGCTATACAGGATCTTTTCAGTAAGATGCAATTGTGTCCGCTCCAGTTTTTTCGGCTGGAGATCTTCCACCACATGCGCATGACGCACCTCATCCGGCGTGATTTCAATCGTCGGATAATCCTGCAGATCATCCTTGCTGCATGTCTTCATGGTCAGCGGATGCCCTTCCCGGACAAATACTTTATCTCGGGAAATAAACAGCGGCATAAATAACACCCCTGCCCGTTTATTAAGCCCCGGAATTTCATGACCAATAAACAGATCAATATCACCGCTCAGCAACAGATCCATCTGCCGCAGGTGATTACCAATATCGATATGAATATTGGCTGCCGGATGAAGGTGGCGATAGGTATCAATCATGTCCCGCAGAAAGAGATACCACCACGCATGTCCTGAACCGATTTTCAGCTCCCGCTCGTGACGCTCTTTCAGCATTTCCATTTTAGTCAGCGTGTTGTCATAGATACGCTGCATGATCCGGGTCTGCTCGAGTAATACTTCGCCATATTCCGTGAGTTTCATGCCATTCGATGTGCGGATAAACAGCTGAACATCCAGCGATTCTTCCAGCTTCTTCATGTTATGTGTCAGTGTCGGCTGACTGAGGCAAAGCTTTTTCGCTGCATGACTCACATTTTGCAAAGTAGCTACTTCAAGGAATTGCTGCAAAATCTTATCCATGATCACTCTCTGGCATCCTGATATAGATTAATTCTATATCACACAGCAAATAAAGCATTTCTTTTTCCTACTCAAGCTCTCTAACATCGCAACCGTTCATGCATCACAACGTTTGGCTGGCTATGCTTTATGGATGATTTCCCGGCCAAACTAACTAATAAAGATGACGAGAGGTTACTATGAAAAAACACACCCTGGGTCTTATCGCTACGTTGGTCGCTGGCGCACTGAATACCGCACATGCCGATACGCTGAAAATGGAATGTGCCAGCACCAGTACCGGTAAATCCTATTGTGATTACATCAAAGCCCGCTTTGAAAAAGAAACACCGCATAAACTGGAATTTGTGCAGTTACCTCCGGCATCTGATGAAAAACTGGGCCTGTTCCAGCAAATTTTCGCCGCCAAAGACAGCAAAGCAGTCGATGTGTTCCAGGCTGATACCGTATGGCTGGGTGTGTTAGACAAGCATCTGCTGGATCTGACTGATCATGTGAAAGACCTGCAACCTCAATTCTTCCAGTCCGCCTGGAACAACGACGTAGTAAACGGCAAGGTCAAGGCAATTCCGGCATTCCTGGATGCGGGTGCCATGTACTACCGTAAAGATCTGCTGGAAAAATACGGTGAACAACCACCAAAAACGTGGGAAGAGCTGGCCCGTATTGCAGCCAAAATCCAGAAAGGTGAACGTGAAGCCGGCAAGAAAAATTTCTGGGGTTTTGTGTTCCAGGGTAAAGCGTATGAAGGCATGACCTGTGATGCGCTGGAATGGATTGCCTCTTACAACGGCGGCACCTTCGTTGATAAAGACGGCAAAATTACCGTAAACAATCCTCAGGCAGCCAAAGCACTGAATACCGCAGCGAGCTGGATCGGCACCATTTCTCCGAAAGGTGTGCTGGGCTATATGGAAGAAGAATCCCGCGCAGTATTCCAGAACGGCGATGCGGCTTTCATGCGTAACTGGCCATATGCTTATGTCCTGGCACAGGATCCAACCAGCCCGGTTAAAGACAAGGTTGGCGTCATCCCGGTACCGAAAGGCGGTGAAGACGGCCAGCACGCTGCCACTCTGGGTGGCTGGCAGTGGGCAGTCAGTGCTTACAGCGAAAGTCCTGAAGCAGCCGTTCAGCTGATCCGTATTCTGACCGATGCCGAATCCCAGAAAATGCAGTTCAAAACTGTGGGTGTTGCCCCTTCCCGTCTGGATGTGTATGAAGATCCGGAAGTAATTGCATCCGCGCCATATCTGGCCGAATTCAAAGAAGTCTTCGCCACTGCAGTTCCTCGTCCTGCAGTTGAAACCAAGTCTCAGTTCCCGAAAGTATCTAAAGCTGTTTTCAACGCGGCCTATGACGTGTTGAGTGGCCGGGCAACCGGTGAGAAAGCAGTGGCCGATCTGGAAGCGAAACTGAAACGCATCAAAGGTAGAGAGTGGAAGTAAGCATGATGGTGCTGTCCGGATCATCGGGCAGCACCGCTGTTCAGCTGTCTTACCACAAGGAGTAAACGTTGATGAATCACCATTCTGAGTCATTGCCTTCAAAAGGAAGTACTACGAAGGCAAATCCGCAAAATGAAGCTATTTCCCATACCAAGAAACGCAGTCTGCAACAACGTCGCAGCCGTGCCGCGTGGGTGTTAGTGGCGCCAGCGCTGATCCTGCTGGCATCGGTGGCCGGCTGGCCGTTACTGCGTACCCTGTTCTACAGTTTCACCGATGCCGCACTGGATACCCCCGATGAATATAATCTGATTGGATTTGATAACTATTTATCCTGGGTGGACGGGGAAAGTTTTGGTGTGCTGGCCGATCCACTGTGGTGGCAGGCAGTCATGAATACCCTCTGGTTTACCGGTATTTCTGTTTCTTTTGAATTGTTTTTCGGCATGTTACTGGCACTGCTGATGAACCAGAAATTCCGCGGACAGGGGCTGGTCCGTGCCGCCATTCTGGTGCCATGGGCAATTCCGACTATCGTTACGGCAAAGATGTGGGGCTGGATGTTCCACGATCAATACGGTGTCATCAACGATCTGCTGACCCGCGTTGGCCTTATCCATGAACCGCTGGCATGGATTGCCGAACCGACGCTCTCTATGTGGGCAGTGGTATTCGCGGATGTATGGAAAACCGTGCCGTTCATGGCGCTGATGCTGCTGGCAGCGTTACAGATGATCCCTTCGGATCTCTATGAAGCCGGACGCGTTGATGGTGCCACCGCATGGCAACGTTTCACCCGCATTACCCTCCCGTTAATCATGCCGGCCATGGTTGTTGCGCTGATTTTCCGTGTGATGGATGCATTGCGCGTGTTCGATCTGATTTATGTGCTCACCTCTAACAGTGAAGCCACTATCTCAATTTCCGGCTATGCCCGTGAACAAATGGTCTCTTATCAGGAAATGGGTTCCGGCTCCGCCGCCTCGGTTCTGGTATTCATGATGGTTGCCGGTATTGCCGCCTGCTTCCTCTACATCGGCCGTATGAATGACGAAGGCAAGGAGAATAAATAATGAAGTTAACTCGCCGCCAACGCCATATTACTCACCAGACGTTGATTTATGCTGCTGCAGCGCTGGTCAGTGTTATCTGTGTGTTCCCGTTCTATAACGCCATCCTGACTTCGCTGCGTACCGGACAGGAACTGTTCCTGACCAACTATCTGCCAACATCGTTCCACTGGGAGAACTATGTTAATGCGCTGATGGTCAATGGTATTGCCCGCAGTCTGCTGAACTCGTTCATCGTCGCTACCGTTACGGTCGGGATCTGCCTGCTGGTCTCCATTACAGCGGCATTCGCTCTGGCCCGTATCAAGTTCAGAGGCCGTAAATACATTCTGTTCACCATCCTGTGTGTCTCCATGTTCCCTCAGGTGGCTGTGCTGTCAGGCATGTTTGAACTGGTGCGCTTCCTCGGTCTGTACGATTCACTGGGTGCGCTAATCCTCTCTTACACCACCTTCTCACTGCCTTTCACGGTATGGGTGCTGACAACGTTCATGAAATCGCTGCCTGTCGAACTGGAAGAAGCCGCCATCGTGGATGGTGCCAGTCTGTGGGTCATCATCAGTCGCATCTTCGCACCCATCATGGGGCCATCGCTGGTAACAACAGGTCTGCTGGCGTTCATCGGTGCCTGGAACGAGTTCATGTTTGCCCTGACATTTATTATCTCTAACGAACAACGCACCGTGCCGGTTGCTATCGGGATGTTGCAGGGCGCCTCTCAGTTTGAACTGCCTTGGGGCAACATCATGGCGGCCTCTGTCGTGGTAACGCTGCCGATTATTGTGCTGGTGCTGATATTCCAGAAACGCATTGTCAGCGGTCTGACCAGCGGTGCGGTGAAAGGTTAATTCCCGGCATCGCCCGAATATCTGAACGAACTTTTGTGATTAGTTAAGGCGCGCTTAGTCCTGAACAGAGCGCCCACAGAACAGGATGTATAGTCATGTCGAATTTGAGATTAGAGAAATTAAACAAACGTTACAGCGAACACGCTCAGGTTATCAAATCACTGGATCTGCAGGTCAACAGCGGTGAGTTCATCGTGATCGTTGGCCCGTCCGGCTGCGGTAAATCCACTTTGCTGCGCATGATTGCCGGTCTGGAAGATATTTCCGCTGGCAGCATGTTTATCGATGATACCTATGTCAACGACGATACCCCTTCTGAACGCGGCATCGGCATGGTGTTCCAGTCGTATGCACTTTATCCGCATATGAGCGTTTATCAGAACATGGCGTTTGGTCTGGAGCTGGCCGGCAAATCCAAAGAAGAGATCGACGCCAAGGTACAAAACAGCGCGCGCATTCTGCAACTGGAACCATTGCTGCAGCGTCGCCCGAAAGATCTGTCCGGTGGCCAGCGTCAGCGTGTAGCCATCGGCCGTGCGATTGCCCGTGAACCGAAACTGTTCCTGTTCGACGAGCCACTGTCCAACCTGGATGCCGCCTTGCGCGTACAGATGCGTATGGAAATTGCCAACCTGCATAAACGTCTGGGCTCCACCATCATCTATGTCACCCATGATCAGGTGGAAGCGATGACACTGGCGGATCGCATCGTGGTACTGAATAAAGGCAACATTGAACAGGTCGGCACCCCGCTGGAGCTGTACGACCACCCAGCCAATGAGTTCGTGGCGCAGTTTATCGGCTCACCAAAAATGAACCTGATCCCGGCCAGCCTGGTACAAGCGGGTGAAAAAGAGAGTGTAGTCCGACTGGATAACGGCAAACAACTGGTTCTGCCAATCAGCACCCCACGTAATGCCGAAGGTCAAAGCGTAAACCTGGGTATTCGCCCGGAACATATCCTGTGGGGCAATATCGAACAGTCTCAATATCAGGCCAACGTCATGTTCGTTGAGCACATGGGTAACGAAACTTACCTCTATCTCGACAACGGTAACGCCAGCGAACCATGGGTTGTCCGTAACGCTGAACGTTCACCGATTTCTGCAGGTCAGACTGTCGGTGTGCAGTTACCGGTAGAGCATTGCTACCTGTTTGACGGTGACGGCAACGCCTTCACCCGCCTGGTTCAGGCGCAGAACAAACACTAATTACATCTCGGCGGTCGTTCAGGCCGCCGGTCACTG
This sequence comes from Tolumonas auensis DSM 9187, assembly GCF_000023065.1. Classification (NCBI taxonomy): domain Bacteria; kingdom Pseudomonadati; phylum Pseudomonadota; class Gammaproteobacteria; order Aeromonadales; family Aeromonadaceae; genus Tolumonas; species Tolumonas auensis. Next base: position 1,346,528 of record NC_012691.1, on the reverse strand, counting down.
GTTTCCATTACGAAATTAACAGGCCGTGCATGATGGACAATAAAGTATTAAGCAAAAAATGGTGGCACAACGCCGTGGTGTATCAAATTTACCCACGCAGCTTCTGCGATGCGAATAACGATGGTATGGGTGATCTGGCCGGTATCATCAGCAAACTCGATTATCTGCAGCAGCTCGGTATCAATATCATCTGGTTATCTCCGGTCTATAAATCACCGATGGATGATAACGGCTATGACATCTCCGATTATCAGGATATCGCCGCCGAATTCGGCACGCTGGCAGAGATGGAAAACCTGATCGCGGAAGCCAAAAAACGCGATATTCAGATCGTGATGGATCTGGTGGTTAACCATACTTCCGATGAACACCCGTGGTTTATCGAAGCGAAGAAATCCAAAGATAACCCCTACCGTGATTATTACATCTGGCGCCAACCACAGGCGGATGGCTCCGTACCAAACGATTTTCACTCCTACTTCGGTGGCAGCGGCTGGGAATTTGATGCCACTACCGGGGAATACTATTTCCACCAGTTCTCCAAACGTCAGCCGGATCTGAACTGGGAAAATCCGAAAGTGCAGGAAGAAGTGCACAAGATGATGAACTGGTGGCTGGATAAAGGCATCGGCGGCTTCCGCATGGACGTTATCGATCTGATCGGCAAAGAAGTCGACAAGAAGATCATGACGAACGGTGCAAAACTGCATCCGCTATTGCAGGAAATGAACAAGGCTACCTTCGGCGATCGCGATGTACTGACTGTAGGTGAAGCCTGGAGCGCCACACCGGAAATCGCCAAGCTGTATTCTGATCCGGCGCGTAACGAACTGTCGATGGTATTCCAGTTTGAACATATCACCATCGGCTGGCATCCGCAGAATGGCAAATGGGAGCCGCAAGCCTTTGATCTGATCAAGCTGAAAAAGGTCTTCACCAAATGGCAAACCGAGCTGGCTGACAGTGGCTGGAACTCGCTGTTCTGGGATAACCACGATCTGCCGCGCGCGGTTTCCAAATATGGTGATACCGGTGAATTCCGTGTTGCATCCGCCAAAATGCTGGCGACTGCCCTGCACTTCCTCAAAGGCACGCCTTATGTCTATCAGGGCGAAGAGATCGGCATGACCAACGTACGTTTCGATTCCATCGATGATTATCAGGATATCGAATCACTGAATCTCTATTACGAACGTACCGCCGCCGGCGTGCCACATGAAAAAATGATGGAAGGGATCTACGAGAACGGCCGTGATAATGCCCGCACGCCGATGCAATGGAACAACGATATCAATGCCGGTTTCAGCACCGCAAAACCATGGCTGAAGGTGAACCCTAATTACACCGAAATCAATGTGCAAGCAGCATTGAATGAACCAGATTCAGTTTTCTTCCACTATCAGAAACTGATCAAACTGCGTAAAGAACAGCCGATCATGACCTACGGGCAATATATCCCGTTGCTGGAAGATCATCCTGATGTCTTTGCTTACTTACGTGCTCAGGATGATGCGCGGGTCATCGTAATCAATAACTTCAGCAAGAAGAAAGTAACGGTGTCACTGCCCGCTGAAGTTCAGAACATCCAAGGCCAATGCCTGATCAGCAACTATCAGCCACACCACAGTCTGGCTGATGAAATCATCCTACAACCCTATGAATCTTTTGCTGTTGCCTATAAGCAACCAGTGGCATGAATTCGGCAATTAAAGGATTAATGTTATGAGCAAACAAGTTACTCAACGCTGGTGGAAAGAAGCTGTCGCTTATCAGATTTATCCGCGCAGCTTTATGGATTCCAACGGTGATGGCATCGGCGATCTGAATGGGATCACCAGTAAGCTGGATTATCTGAAAAATCTGGGCATTGATGTCATCTGGATTTGTCCGATGTACAAATCACCAAACGATGATAACGGTTACGACATCAGTGATTATCAGGACATCATGGATGAATTCGGCACCATGGCCGATTTCGACCGTCTGCTGAGCGAAGTGCATAGCCGTGGTATGCGCCTGATCCTCGATCTGGTGGTGAATCACACCAGTGATGATCACCCCTGGTTTTTGGAGTCCCGTTCTTCCATCGATAATCCAAAACGTGACTGGTATATCTGGCGTGATGGTAAGAATGGTAAAGAGCCGAACAACTGGGAAAGTATCTTCAAAGGATCGGCCTGGAAGAAAGATGAACAGACCGATCAATACTTTATGCATCTGTTCTCCAGCCGCCAGCCGGATCTGAACTGGGACAACATGGATGTGCGTAAAGCCGTGTATGACATGATGCACTGGTGGCTGAATAAAGGCATTGATGGCTTCCGTATTGATGCCATCAGCCATATGAAAAAAGAGGACGGCCTGACCGATATGCCCAACCCGGATGGTCTGGAATATGTGCCCTCTTTTGACAAGCATCTGAATGCCGACGGGGTGCTCGATTATCTCGACGATATGTGCAAAAACACCTTCGCGCATTACGACATCATGACCGTGGGTGAAGCCAATGGTGTATCGGCGCCCCAGTCAGATGAATGGGTTGCTGAACGCCACAACCGCTTGAATATGATTTTCCAGTTTGAACATGTGAAGCTATGGGAAGGTGATCCGACCAGCCCGCTTAACCTCTGCGAACTGAAGAAAATCTTCACCCGCTGGCAGCAGGAGCTTCACGGCAAAGGCTGGAATGCACTGTATGTCGAAAACCACGACATCCCGCGTGTTATCTCTAAATGGGGTAATACGGATCGCTACTGGCGTGAAAGTGCCACCGCGATCGCTGCGATGTATTTCCTGATGCAAGGGACCCCTTATATCTATCAGGGTCAGGAAATCGGTATGACCAACACCAAATTCTCATCGATTGAGGATTTTGATGATGTCTGGTCAATAAACCGTTATCACAGCATGAAAAAAGACGGCATGACCGACGAAGCGATTCTGGGCTGGTTGTCGCTGACTTCCCGTGACAATGCGCGTACCCCGATGCAATGGGATGCCACGGCAAACGCCGGTTTCAGTGCTGCAAAACCATGGCTGAAAGTAAACCCGAACTACACCACCATTAACGTGCAGCAACAGGAAGTACAGCCGGACTCCGTGCTGAACTTCTATCGCCAGATGATACGTCTGCGTAAAGCAGAGTCGGTACTGGTCTATGGCAGTTATGAATTGCTGATGGCAGATGATCAGCAGATCTATGCCTATACCCGCACGCTGGACACACAGAAAGTCGTCATCATCTGCAACATGAGCGATCACGATGCGATGTACCATCATGAAGACTTTAAACTCTATCATGACCATCTGTGGCTGAATAACTGCGCGGTATTGCCCCACTCCGCCACCAGCCAGCTGTTGTTACAGCCTTATGAAGTGCGGGTCTATCGAGTGAGTTGATCGCGCCCGTAAAAAAGCCGCTCAATTTGAGCGGCTTTTTCATTTAATACAAAAAAATCAGTGCTGCAGGATCTGACTCAGGAACAAACGGCCACGTTCCGACTGCGGATTATTAAAGAACTCTTCCGGCGTATTTTCTTCAACAATCTGACCTTTATCCATAAAGATCACGCGATCAGCCACTTTGCGCGCAAAACCCATTTCGTGGGTAACACACAACATGGTCATCCCTTCTTTTGCCAGTTCGATCATTACATCCAGCACTTCACTGACCATTTCAGGGTCCAGTGCCGAAGTGGGTTCGTCGAACAGCATGATTTCCGGGTTCATACACAGACTGCGGGCAATCGCCACACGCTGCTGCTGACCACCGGAAAGCTGACCTGGATATTTCAGCGCCTGATCAGGAATATGCACACGTTCCAGATATTTCATCGCGGCTGCTTCGGCTTCTTTACGCGGGATCTTACGAACCCACATTGGTGCCAGACAGCAGTTCTCTAAAACAGTCAGATGCGGGAACAGGTTAAAGTGCTGGAACACCATACCGACTTCACGACGCACACTTTCAATGTTTTTCAGATCATTCGTTAACGGCGTGCCTTTAACAATGATGTCACCTTGCTGGTGTTCTTCCAGACGGTTGATGCAACGGATCATCGTTGATTTGCCTGACCCTGACGGGCCGCACACAACGATTTTTTCCCCTTTCTTAACACGCAGACAAACGTTTTTGAGAACATGGAACTCGCCGTACCATTTATTCACATCATTCATTTCAACTACGATTTCATTTTTGTCGATGCTCATCAACATGTCCTCAGCGCTTATGACCTGTATGCAGCAAGTTCTCTAAATACATAGAGTAACGAGACATACCAAAACAGAAAACCCAGAATACTAAAGCAACAAACGTATACGCTTCAGTAGAAAAACCTAACCATGCCGGGTCGGAAAGACCAGCTTTTGCCACTGCAAGCAGATCGAAAAGACCGATAATTGTAACCAGACTGGTATCTTTAAATAACTCAATAAACGTATTAACCAATGAAGGGATCGTGAGTTTTAATGCCTGCGGCATAATAATCAAGCCCATCGATTTCCAGTAGTTCAGCCCTAACGCTTTCGCCGCTTCATACTGCCCTTTCGGAATCGCCTGCAGACCACCACGGATAACTTCCGCGACATATGCCGATTCAAACAAAATGATGCCAATCATAGCACGCAACAATTTATCCATACTCACTTCGCCGGATAAAAAGAGCGGTAACATTACTGATGCCATGAAAAGTACGGTGATCAGCGGTACGGCACGCCAGAACTCAATAAAGACGATGCTCAGAGACCGGATGATTGGCATTTCTGAACGGCGCCCTAATGCCAGCAGAATACCGATAGGCAGCGCAGCCACTGTGCCAATGATACCCAGCAACAGGGTCAGCATCAGACCGCCCCATTTATGGGTTTCTACGACATCAAGCCCAAATACTCCACCATAAAGCAGGAAGAACACCACAAATGGATAAACGACAAAGAAAATGCCAGTCAGAATCGATTTGTGCGGTGTTTTCGGATAAAGCAGTGCGGCAACCTGAAGTGCGGTCAGTGCATATATCCAATTCACACGCCAGTGTTCACTTTCCGGATAGAAACCGTAGATAAACAGATTCAGACGATTAGTAATAAAGACCCAGCATGCGCCGCCAGACACACATTGGCTCCGGTTATCACCAACCCAGTCGGATTTCAGGAAAGCCCACTGAATCAGGCTCCACAGTTGCGGTACTAAAAAATAGAGTAACGCTAACGTGATGATGCTGTTGACCCAGTTTGAGAACAGATTTTTATGCATCCATCCGACAAAACTGGTTTGACTGGCTGGTGCCGGTAAAGTGGGTTGTTCGCGGTATACAACCATATTAACGCTCCACTAACGCTTTTTTCGCGTTATAAATATTCATTAACACAGAGGTGATTAAGCTGATTGTCAGATAGACCGCCATTGTCATGGCAATAATTTCAACCGCCTGACCGGTTTGGTTCAGCGTACTGCCCATGAAGACAGACACCAGATCCGGATAACCCACCGCTGTAGCGAGTGAAGAGTTTTTAACCAGGTTCAGATACTGGCTGGTCAATGGCGGAATGATGACCCGCATTGCCTGAGGGATGATAATGAAACGTAATGTCAGACCATTCTTCAGGCCCAACGCATCTGCCGCTTCAACCTGACCTTTTGATACAGCCATGATCCCTGAACGGACGATTTCAGCAATGGATGCTGCAGTAAAAATCGTCAACGCCACAACCATGGAAAACAATTCCGGGATAACCGTTAAACCACCACGGAAGTTAAAGCCTTTCAGCGCAGGCAGTTCCCAATGCATTGGCATACCGGCGATTAAAAAGACGACCAGCGGTAATCCGAAGAGTAACCCCAGGCTGCTGAAGAACACCGGGAAGGGCTGGCCAGTCAGATTCTGACGATTTTTAGCCCACTTTTTAAGAAATACGCAGGCCACAATCGCAAGAATAAAAGCAACAGTAACAGCAGTAAAACCGCTTTCAGTCACCGGTGCCGGAACATATAAACCACGTACGTTCAGGAAGAACGCATCCAGCAAATTGATACTGTCACGAGGTCCGGGCAATGCACGCAGAACACAGAAGTACCAGAAGAAGATCTGCAGCAATAATGGAATATTGCGGAACGTCTCAATGTAAACAGCGGCAGCACGGCTGAGTAACCAGTTATTTGATAAACGCGCGATACCAATCAGGAAACCGAATACAGTGGCAAAAATAATACCGATTCCGGAAACCAGCAGCGTATTCAATAAACCAATGATAAATGCCCGGCCATAGGTGTCATTTTCTGAATAGGAAATGAGCGACTGAGCAATACCAAAGCTGGCCCGGTTATCCAGAAATGAAAAGCCGGTAGCGATACCACGGGATTCCATGTTGTGCAGGGCGTTGCTGATAAAATAGAACAACATCCATGCCACACACGCAACAGCAATCGACTGAAATATGATCCCGCGTACTTTAGGATCATAAATCCAGCGGGTGGCTGGTGCATTTTTGCAATTATTTGAGTTTTCAGCGGGCATGCTAAATTTAACTCCAGTAGAACGCTTAACTTAAAAGGGCGGGGAAATCCCGCCCAATACTGATGCAATTAACGTACAGGTGGCGCGTACAGGAAGCCGCCTTTGTTCCACAGATTGTTCTCAGTACGAACAATTTTCAGTGGTGAATCTTTACCCACGTTACGATCGAAAACTTCAGCGTAATTACCGACTTGTTTCACGATCTGATAGCCCCAGTCTTTCACTGCACCCAGAGTAGTTCCATCCGGCGCGTCATAACCCAGCATACGTTTAACATCAGGGCTGCCGGATTTAGCCATTTCGTCAACGTTTTTGCTGCTTACACCCAGCTCTTCTGCGTTAATCATGGCAAACACGGTCCATTTAACCAGCAGTTCCCATGATTCATCACCCTGACGAACCATTGGGCCTAAAGGCTCTTTAGAGATGATTTCCGGCAATACAGCAACATCATCTGGCTTAGCCAGTTTCACGCGTACAGCAAACAACTGTGATTTGTCAGAAGTCAGCACGTCACAACGACCGGATTCAAAACCTTTTACAGTCTGATCAGAGTTATCGAACACAACCGGCGTGTATTTCATTTTGTTGGCATTGAAGTAGTCAGCCATGTTCATCTCAGTAGTCGTGCCACCTTCGGTACAGATAGTCGCGCCATCTAATTCTTTCGCGCTCTTCACACCCAGAGATTTGTTAACCATGAAACCCTGACCATCATAATAAGTAGTCGCAGTTGATTTCAGGCCCAGAGTGGCATCACGGGTCATTGTCCATGTAGTGTTGCGGGACAGGATGTCAACCTCACCTGATTGCAGTGCAGTAAAACGTTCTTTACCACCCAGCGGGATATATTTCACTTTGCTTGCATCGGCAAAAACAGCAGCAGCGACAGCGCGGCATACGTCAACGTCCATACCTTCCCATGCGCCTTTCGCGTTCGGGCTGGAAAAACCAGGTAAGCCATCATTCACGCCACATTGTACATAGCCTTTCTTCTTAACATTCGCCAGAGTGTCACCTGATGCTGCCTGAGCATTTCCGGCAACCAATAAAGCAACTGCAGATGCAACGCCTGTTAAATATTTTAGTTTTGACATATTTCTTCCCTGCGAGGTTGAGTAAACACATTATTAGACAAATGCTGACTATGTTTGGCAGCACCTGACATCAATAAAAGCAACTATCAGGCCAGATCACAGAACAACAAAAATCTGTAAAATACCGTGAATTAAAGGATAGTCTTCATTTACAGCACCAACTAGGAACGCCAAAACAGTGCACACAGTCGAAAATCAAGATTTCTGTAACATTTCTGGTTTATGTTCCGACAGTTAGCCTCAACCTTAGAAGTAAAGCTCACAACAAGCTAACTTTCGCAGAGTAATTAGCTAAAAAATAATCAAAGGGCTTCACCTATTTTTTCATCCCAGTCATGCGGAGCTTCTACAGTATATTCTGCTCCGGCATAGGTGAAATGCAGTTGCCAGGCGTGTAAATAAGTTCGGTCTGCAGCTGAACCACCGTAGCGTTCATCACCCAGAATAGGTGCACCGATGCTTTTCAGCGCAACACGGATTTGATGTGTTTTCCCCGTATGCGGAGAAACAATATATAAGCGGTGACGAGGAAGCGTTAGCGACACACTCTGAAATCGGGTGACGGCAGGGTTATCGGATGAATGCAGCAATTTCCAGCTGCCATTTCTTCCTTTGGCCATATCGCCTTTGATCCATCCCTGTTTCTTTTTGGGTGCGCGATCGCTGATAGCCAGATACGTCTTCTTAACCAGTCTGTCGGCAAACGCCTGACTGAGCAAACGGGTTGCTTCTTTGTTTTTTGCCAGCAAGACCAGACCTGATGTCACTTTATCCAACCGGTGTACCGGATAAACATTCTGACCGAGAAAGGCCGACACCCGGGAAACCAGCCCGGGAACACCCGCATCATCATGCATATCAATCCCGGTCATTTTATTGACGACAAGAAAATCAGGCTGATCGAAAACGACAGTAAATCCGGTATGCATTTCAGACATATTAACGACTCTTATAAATTGCAGGCTATCTGACCGTCACCGGGATTTATGCCTCTGGTGACGTGCCGGCGCTATTATCGCAGGTCGCACCTGACAGGGCCAGCAATGCAGGTTCCGGGGAAATTACTCAGGGAATTGGATGATGTTTTTGCAGTTCTGCCGGGGGCGTATAGACTCAAAGTAATTACCGCTAATTTTTCCGGTTCTGAGGAATAAGGATTGTCTTATGTCTCTCGCCCCAAAAAGCCTTCCTCTTTTTATCGCGCTCTTTCTTTTCGGATGTACATCCGGCCCGTCGGATAAGACGGTTCAACCGGATAAAATGAAGATCGACCCCATTACGGCATCCCAGAAATGTGTTTCTCTAGATACCGCGGGCAACTATGACAGTGCGTTTCCATACTGCAAAGCATCGGCGGAGAATGACAATATTTATGCTCAGACACTCATAGGCTCAATGTATTTCCGGGGCAAAGGTACACCACAGAGTTACGAACAGGCCGCCTACTGGTTTCAGAAAGTCGCGAAACAAGGGGATGTTAACGCTCAGGCCATTGTCGGTTCGATGTATTCCCAGGGAAAAGGTGTTCCGCAAAATAATGCCCAAGCATCTGACTGGTTTCAGAAAGTCGCAAGGCAGGTCAATCTTAATCCGATGGTAGTCGTGGGTGATATATACCTTTCCGGTCAATGGGTTGGACAGAACAACGAACAAGCCGCCTACTGGTATCAGATGGCAGCGGAGCAAGGCGATAGTAATGCTCAGTTCCGTCTTGGAACGATGTATTACGGCGGACAAATCCCGCAGGATTTCGTGCAGGCCGCGTACTGGTATCAAAAATCAGCAGAACAGGGAAATTTTAATGCTCAGGCATTTTTAGGCGGAATGTATTACGAAGGGAAAGGTGTTGTAAAAGACAATAAACAAGCCTATGCCTGGCTCTCAGTCGCAGCGACACATAATGAGGAAGCCATAAAACCGCGGGACTCTGTCGCAGCACAGCTATCCCCTGATGAACTGATCGAAGCACAGATCCTTGCCGCTGAATATATTGGGAAATACAGTGTGAAATAGAACTCGCGATAAAAAATAACATCTCCCTGGAATCCGGTTTACGAATAAAGCCTCATACACGCTCTCTCACGACTTATGTATGGGGCTTTTTCTTGCCTTGTATTTATCTGGATTAGGGCATTTTTCTCCATTAGCTGTCAGGCTTTAATCACTGTGTTTATGCGGCGGATAAATAAGCGGTTGCTCAAGTAAAGTCCGGATTTTTTCATGCAACATTTCCCGGTTTTCTACAGAGTTGATTTCAATTTCAACCTCAAGAATGCTTGTTCCATGGACTATTAGCGCTTTGATTCCATGTAATAAATAAACAGAGGCTATGTCTATCTCGTGTCCTATTCTTTCCCCATTAACGACAGGGAAAATCCAGTCATGCTGAGAAATAAGCTCACGAGTTAATGCCTCAATACCGACTCTCATTATTACTCTCCGATACCCAATTAATCTTGTTATAGCAAACAGAAGAAATACTGATTAATCATTACTAATTGTATATACATTAGTGATTATAAATACCGATGATTTGCAGGTTTTGGATGCTAACCCAGCCAGATTCTAACGGGCCTCACTCAAACAGGTGACTTTCTTTACCTGCCTGCAAGCGATGAGGACCTCTATTCAGCAAGATACTGCCGGGGAGTCTGTATGTAACCGTCCGGCGATGGCAGGTTTTAATTTTCAATGATTTCTGCTTAGGCTAAGTGTCCACTTAATTTTTAGTGGACACTTAAATCAGTCAGAACACGCGTCTACTATCAACAGCCGTCATCACCGGGCCTTACAATTAATCGTTTAATATCAATTTGTTACTAAAGGAATGCTAAGCGCTAATGATCAATTGATGTTTACAATTGACTTTGCGCTTTTTTCTGCAATGGTTCAACTGCGCTAAATGAAATTTGGACTGCCCTTAATAACAATCAGGGTTTACGAGTCAACAACTACTGTGCTGAGTGCGATAAATTCACCGATCGACTGATTACTGAGGTCTGTCATAGACCCATTGGGTTCATTCATTATTTATTCAAAATGAATGAGTATAAAAGGCATAGCGATTCACCATGCCTTTCCTGTTTTTACTCTATGCATACCACCCGTCAGCCAGTACTTCAGCTTGTTCAAGAACTAGCTTGATTGCCTCTTCTGCGGCGTCAGGTGGGTATTTCCAGCGACGTAACAACCTACGCACCAGATTTCGCATACGCGCACGAACGCTTTCTCGTTTTTGCCAGTCAACTGTGGCTGATTTACGCAATTGCTGGGTCAGTTCGATTGCTAACTGACGCAGGCTATCATCACCCAAAACACGCACAGAAGCTTCATTGGTGACCAATGCTCGATAAAATGCAATTTCATCGACTGAGAGATTTAGCTTATCCGTCATTTCGGCATCAGCCTGCATCTCTTTGGCCCATTGGATCAGTTCTTCAATGACTTGGGCGGTTTCGATATTCCGGTTATGGTATTTCTGCAACGTTGCCATGATGCGTTCAGAGTATTTCTTTTCCTGAACCACATCATTCTTCATTCGCGCTTTGACTTCGTCACGCAGCAGTTTTTCAAGCAGTTCTACCGCAAGGTTTCTCTCTTTCATGTTCTTCACATCTTCGAGAAACTCTTCAGAGAGTAAGCCAATATTCGGCTTGTCTAACCCGACCATTTTGAAAATATCATCAACACCGTCTGCAACAACCGCATTATTCAGGATTTGACGGAGTGCTGAGTTACGCAGCTCGTCACTGCATTTTTTATCCACGGTTGAATGTTTTAAGAATGCAGTTTTAATCGCACCATAGAAGGCTATTTCGTTCTTGTAGCCATTCACTTCATCCATCGTGTTACACAATGAAAAAGCTTTCATCAAAGCAGCCATGACATCGAGGAAACGGCGTTTACCATCACGAACATCGTCACCTTTGTTGTTCTTGTGGCTCAAACCAGAGATATGGTTTACCGCGCCCGGTAATAGTTGCAATGGTTTAGTTTCAAAATCAGGTCGGTAATTAAAAACTGCGCCATCCACGGGGGTAGCAAACATACCCCGAACGATGTCGATTTTTTCCATCAGGATCGCAAATGCTTCCGCCGTATCAACCGTTGGTTTACCTTTCCCTTGGCTGTTGGTATAGGTTTTTAGTGCATTTTTTAATTCATTGGCAATGCCGATATAATCGACCACTAAACCGCCCGGCTTATCTTTAAACACCCGGTTCACGCGAGCAATCGCCTGCATCAGGTTGTGGCCTTTCATCGGTTTGTCGATATACATGGTATGGCAGCATGGCGCATCGAAACCGGTGAGCCACATATCACGCACAATCACCAACTGAAGTTCGTCATCGGTGTCTTTATAGCGTTTTTCGAATAGCTTTTTAGTTTTCTTATCGTAAATATGTGGCTGCATCTTATCAATGTCAGATGCACTGCCGGTCATCACGACTTTGATTGCCCCTTTATGCGGGTCATCACTGTGCCAATCGGGTTTGATTGCGACGATAGCGTTATAGAGATCCACACAAATTTCACGGCTCATTGCCACAATCATGGCTTTGCCGGGGAAGGTCTCGGTGCGCGTCGTAAAATGTTCCACTAAATCTTTGGCGACTTGTTGAATACGAGGTTCAGCGCCAACCAATTTTTCCAAAGCTGACCATTGGGATTTGATTTTTTCGCGTGCAGATGTCTCTTCGTCTTCACCAATCTCGTCTTCTACCTGGTCATTTAAAGCTTCGATTTCTTCTTGGTTAATATCGAGCTTGGCAAGGCGAGACTCATAATAAATTGGCACGGTTGCGCCATCATCTACCGCATCCTGAATGTCATAAATAGAGACATAATCACCAAAAACACCACGGGTGTCTTTGTCATCCATCGAGATTGGCGTACCAGTAAAACCAATGAATGAAGCATTTGGCAGGGCATCACGCATGTATTTGGAATAACCATAAACATAGCGTTGACCAGTGACATTCCCGTTTTCATCTTTCACATCTGTGAGACGAGCTTTATTTCCATATTGGCTACGATGTGCTTCATCAGACACGACAACGATATTAGAACGTTCGGAAAGGATCGGATGTTCCAGTTCATTATCGAGCAGTGCGAACTTCTGAACTGTCGTAAAAATGATGCCGCCAGATTGACGATTCAGTAACAGTTCTCGTAACGAGTCACGATCTTCAGCTTGTTGCGGAATTTGTTTCAGAGTTTCCTGCGCCATGGTGAAGGTGTTAAACAATTGCCCATCTAAATCATTCCGGTCAGTGACCACCACCAAAGTCGGGTTGTTCATCTCGGGCTGTTGCAACAATTTGCTGGCATAGCAGACCATGGAAATGCTCTTTCCACTCCCTTGAGTATGCCAGACAACCCCCGCTTTTTTGCTGCCGGAAATCACTTGATTGGCGTAATTCGCTCTTGGATCTCGAACTCCATCACTACATGCGGCGGCAATGACCGTTGCTTTGACTGCGGCACGCACCGCATGAAACTGGTGATAACCGGCTATTTTCTTAATGATCTTGTCGTTATCATTTTCGAACAGAACAAAGTAGCGAATGTAATCAAGCAGTAACTCGGGTTTAAAGAAACCTCGTACCATGGTTTCGAGTTGAAATTCGAGCAGCGGCTTATCTTCTTCACTTTCAATGGTTTTCCATGGTAGAAAACGTTCTTTATTCGCAGTGAGTGACCCCACTCGGGCTGTCCAGCCATCACTGATGACTAACGCCTCGTTTAATGCAAACAGATCGGCGATTTCTTCTTTGTAGGTCTGGAGCTGATTGTAGGCATTCCAGATGTCTGCATGGTCGTCAGCAGGATTTTTTAGCTCAATCACGCCCATGGGCAGGCCGTTGATAAACACCACGACATCAGGGCGACGATTGCCTTTGGTGCCAGTAATGGTGAACTGGTTCACGACTAAAAACTCGTTGTTTTCGACCTTCTCAAAATCAATCAAGCGAGCGTGGGTATTTTTCGTGACCGATTGTCCATCTTCGATCACCGAATATTCAACAGGCACGCCTTCAATCAGGTATTTATGAAAGGCGCGGTTATTTTTAATCAGAATGGGTGTTTGTGTGGTGGCAACAGTTTTGGCTAGCTCGATCCGTGTGTCATGAGGCAGGTTTGGGTTTAACGTACCGAGCTGATCAACTAAACGCTGGTGCAAGATGACTTGATGATAATCGTCGCGTTCAGGCGTATCGCCATCAGGCGCAATGTCATAACCGTTTTGATATTGATAACCCAGCTCTTTAAACCAATCAAGGCACTGCTGTTCTAGTTGGTCTTCAGTGATCATTCAGCCTTTATCCTTGTTATTTATTCCATGCGCTCTGGATCAATTTCCCAGTTTGGTTATAGATACCAACTTGTTCGATGTAATGATGGAAATCACTATTTTCGGTGACGATACGATTCGCTGATTGCCAATCGACATTCGTTCGTTCTTGAGCGGGAATGAGGATCTGGCTATCGAACAGGGAGCCTGTATCTAGTATTAACACACCAATCCCGTGCAGACTCGACAGCATTTGCAGTTCAGCTTCCACATCGCTATTTAAACCCGTTGCGACCAGATAACCAAAGTTAGCCCAGCTGGAGTTAGACACGGCCTGAAAGAAGTATTTACGCACATTGCCTCTGGTGAGCTGTTTTTTCACTTCAAACGACCAAAGACGAACAGAGCTATGGTTACCACTGCGGACACAACTCCGCACAATTTCATCCCAGCCTTGATCAAGCGGCTCCAGAGCTACGATATCTGGATGTAACCAGTGATTACCGCCACTACCATGGGTATTTTTCGATTTTTTCTCATCAATGCGTTGGCAATATAAACCGAGATCTTTGCTGAGAAATTCAATCAGCATTGGATATAAATCATGTTCACTGAAACTTTGTGAAACCAGAGGTGTATCAACCTCAGGCTCATCAGCCTCATCGTGATTGTCATCGAAGGTAGGTGCAGCCAGATGGTCATTCCAGTAGTAAATCCTTGGGCGAGGATTATCTCGGGTTGCCACATTTACACATGCTTTTTGAGCGGCACGAGTGCGCTCCCCACCAATTTCAGCAGCTAATTGGGCAATTAATTTTTCTTCTGTATCGTAACGAGGGTTGGTTTGTTTTTCGGCAATCTCTGCTGGGTAACGAAGGACGAATTCTTGTGCTAAATCCCGAGCAGTAAACTTTCTCTCGGGATTCGCTTTGAGCGTTTCGATAATCATTTCTACTCGGGTCGTCATTAGCTAACCTCAGCCAGTTCTTCGGTTTGTTCTAACTCGAGTTCGCCGGAAAGCAATTTAGGCAACAGTATTTCACGAAGGCTTTCTAAGGTTTTATTTTGTTTGTGAAGAGCATCAATTTGGACAAATAGTGGTGTTACAACTTTCGCAAATGCCTGAACCACTCCCTCAAACGGTACAACCAATTTTTGACTTTCCATGATGCCTTTTGTTAAGTGAGTAAAGATAGAGC
This sequence comes from Tolumonas auensis DSM 9187, assembly GCF_000023065.1. Lineage (NCBI taxonomy): Bacteria > Pseudomonadati > Pseudomonadota > Gammaproteobacteria > Aeromonadales > Aeromonadaceae > Tolumonas > Tolumonas auensis. The sequence continues at coordinate 1,331,425 of NC_012691.1, read as the reverse complement.
CTGTACCTTGGTTTTTTAGATACTCTGTTAACCTAGCTAGATGCATAAATAATAAGTATTTGCCAAACTTATTCTCATCTACTTCCATCTTCCAAATATGATAGTGGTAGATTGATTTTGGCCCTCGCCATAGATAAGGCCCGAAGGTTGCCGACCAAGCAAAAATTAAGTCTCCGTGGTCAATAAGCTTATCTTGAGGTAAATCGATGTCAGAATATACGGTCTTTCCTGCGCCAGTAAGATTCTGAATTCGAACTATAGGAGTTCCTTTTTCTCTAAATTCTGAATTTTTGTACGCACGACCATTTATTACTCTTGATACATCACTCAACGGTTGAATATTCCACCCTTCCGGTATCAACCCCAACTCGCTTTCAACTAGCTTATCTGGGAAAAGCGCGGCAGTGGCTTCATCCATGCCTTCCGGTTGTTCGCCGTTCATTTTGGCTTTGACTGGATCGAAATCGACAAACCAAGATTTGAAGATGGCTTGCGCCATTTGTTCTAAGGTTTGGTTGGTTTGGGTGTTATTTGCAATTTTCTTATCAACAGACCGAATGAATTCGACTATCTTATTCTGAATATCTAATGGGGGACATGGGACTCGAATTTGTTTTACAGAAGTAGATGCTTGCGCAATGGCGGGCACACCTACCTGTGAAGCAAATGACAAAAGTTGATGCTGACCTAAGTGACTTCTTAAGTAGTAATTAACGTAATATGGATTAACTTTTTTCCTATCTAACGATATTTTTAGTTGGCTTTGAGAAACAACATATCGTGGATATTTTGCATCTTCAGAAATTATGCTGACTTGCCCAATAGTACCTCTATGAGTGATGACAATATCACCTTCAAAAGCAATAGAGGATTTCAACTCATCAGCTTTTTCTTCTGTAAGAAAATCACAATCTGAATCATCCACATACGCGCCATGTAAATTGCCTCCTTTCAAAACTGGAACACCAGATGAAACAAAATTTTCAGCCTTGATGCGAGAACCGAACGGCCCCATAGCTATAGCACCTTTGGCTGGTGCTTTTAATTCATCTATGTAGTATTCAGGCCAATTACAGCTCATAACCAAGCCCCACCAATTTCTGTTTAATTTCTGCTTCTAATTTGGCTGATTCAGCAAATTGCTCACTCAGTTTTTCAGTTAACGTTGCCATTTTCTCGGTAAAAGGAATGCCATCATCTTCTTCAACGGCTGCACCCACATATCGTCCCGGTGTCAGCACAAAATCATGTTTTGTTATTTCTTCCAAGGAGGCTGATTTACAGAAACCTGCCTGATCTTCGTAAGCCACGCCATTCACAGCTTCGCCCATTTTCCAAGCATGGAAAATGTCAGCGACTTTTTGAATATCATCCATGGTGAAATCACGCAGCACACGGTCTTTCATATAACCAAGCTGACGCGCATCGATAAACAGTACTTCACCTTTGCGGTTACGCAATTTACGACCGGCTTTATCGGTGCGTTCGCCTTTGTTATTGGTTAAAAACCAGATACAGGCTGGGATCTGCGTGTTGGTAAACAGTTGACCGGGCAGTGCAACCATACATTCAATCAAATCGTTGGTGACTAAATTCTTGCGGATCTCACCTTCGTTGTTGGTGGTTGAACTCATGGAGCCGTTGGCAAGGAGAAGTGCTTGCGAGCCATTCGGTGCAAGGTGGTAAAGCATATGCTGTAACCACGCAAAGTTCGCATTGCCTGATGGTGGTTTGCCATATTTCCAACGCGGGTCGTTATCATCAACCCCAGCATCCCATTCCTTCATATTAAAAGGTGGGTTAGCCATGATGAAGTCAGCCCGTAGATCTGGGTGTTGGTCGTTGGTGTAGGTGCTGGCAGGTTCTTTACCGAAATCATAATCGAGACCTCGGATCGCCATGTTCATTGCTGCCAACTGCCAGGTGGTGTAGTTGTATTCCTGACCGTAGATCGAGATCTTCTGTTTTTGCGTGAGTGGGTCAATGTTGTTTTTACCGGCATAACGCTCAATAAATTTTTCAGACTGAACGAAGAAGCCACCCGAACCCATTGCAGGGTCATAGACGCGGCCTTCAAATGGCTCAATCATTTCAACAATCAGAGTCACAATTGAGGCTGGCGTATAAAACTGACCGCCTTTCTTACCCTCAGCCAAAGCAAATTCGCCTAAGAAATATTCGTAGATATGACCGAGAATATCTTTGCTGTTGAGTGATTTATGAGTGAACGGAATGGTGGCAATCAGATTGATGAGTTCATTCAGTTTCGCTTGGTCGATTTTAAGCGCAGCATAGTGCTTGTTGAGCACGCCTTTCAGTTTCGGGTTATCGCGTTCGATCCCTTCCAGTGCATTATCAATCAGATGACCCACCGAGGTGATTTTCTTGGGTTTGCTATCAATGACTAAATCAGCACCACCAATCACAAGTGGGCCATTGTCTTGCAGAAACTTCCAGCGAGATTCTGTGGGCAGCCAGAATACGTTTTTCTCGGTGTAGTAATCGCGTTGTTCAAGTTCAATCGCGATTTCTTCTGCCAGCTCTTCTGGCGTGAAATCGTCCGGGTCTAGGTAATATTCATGCTCTGGGTTGGCAAGATCGGCTTTGATTTCATCCTGACGAATAGAAAAAGCATCAGAAACATATTTCACGAAGATAAGACCCAGCACGGCGTGTTTGTATTGTGCTGCGTCTAACGTTGCTCTGAGCTTATCTGCGGCATTCCACAGCTTCTTCTCTAAATCTTTTAAAAATTGCTGTTCTAGTTCGTTCATTTCTGGCTGCTATTGTCACGATTGAGTCAGAAAATAATACTCTGAAATCAGCCTGTTTTCATTGGATTGTGTGAAGTAATTCATGATGCGATATGTGGACTTTAATCCTTATCGAGAGCTTGATATGGAAAGCCACGATCACGAAGATTTTTGGGCAGACAAATGCGGGTGTAGTAGGTGTAGTTGGGGGCTTTGAAAAGGTACATTGTCTCAGTCAATCCTTTTGGTTTGACTTAGCACCCCCAGAAAAGAAAAAAGCCGTTGATATTCAACGGCTTAGTTTCATTTTAAATTGGCGGAGAGATAGGGATTCGAACCCTAGAAGGGCTACAAACCCTTGCCGGTTTTCAAGACCGGTGCATTTAACCACTCTGCCATCTCTCCGTGGTTGCGGCGCATAGTACTAAAGCTGAGAAAAGTTGTAAACATGAAAGCTAGGTTGCTTTAACTGACTGAACAGTTATTAGGCTGATTCATCCCTGATTCTCATTTAAAACTGTTGTTTTACCGCCGGTTCTGTTTTCATTACTATAAATAACATACTTGTTTAATGGTCTTTAGCCTGCATGCTTGCTTTCACCCGATTTTTGCAGCGGTTTATTACGGATACGCATGTCTTTTTCGCCTTAAAAGTATCGTGCGCTCTGGCCGGTGTGCTTCTGCCCGGACTATATCTGGACATGACTCATGAAACGGTAGCAATGTCGCTGGGTATTGTGGCCGGTGCCATTGCCGAACCGGACGACTCTCCGGCCGGACGGGTCAAGTCGTTACTGCTGACACTGGCGTGTTTCTGGATCGCCACCCTGTCAGTGCAGCTGCTATACCCCTACCCCTGGCTGTTCGCCGGAGGGCTTTTCGTTTCCGCCTTCTCTTTTATTATGCTCGGCGGATTAGGCAAACGTTACAGCAGTATCAGCTTTGGCAGTCTGCTGGTTGCCGTGTATTCCATGATGGGTGCCGCTCAGGCGCCGACGATCTGGTTCCAGCCGGTCTGGTTATGTACCGGCGCATTGTGGTATGGCTTTATTTCTTTATGCTGGTTATGGATCACCCCGAATAAACCATTGCGGGAGCAGCTTGCGCAAAGCTGCTTTTCTCTGGCCCGGTATTGCACCCAGAAAGCCTGGTTGTTTCCAAGTAATGCGGATGAGCAGCCGACCATTCATCAGAAATTGGCCATTCTGAATGTGGATTGCATGGCATCCATTAATCTGTGCCAGGAGATGATCGCACGCCGGACTGATCCCTTTGATCAGGAATTGCGACAGTTAAAAGCGCTGCAAGCCATTACCGAACAGATCCATGAACGGATCACGTCCAGCCACTATCTCTATAACCGGCTGAAGGAAGACGTGCACAGTAATCTGCTGCTGGATGGATTCCGTGAGCTGCTCCGGCAACTCGGCAGTACTGTGCAGCAACTGGGCTATGCAACTCTGATGAATAATCCCTTTCAGGTTTCACCAGGATTACTCTGGGGCATTCAGGCGCTGGGTGATCAGCTGCAATTCAGCCATGAGAAAACACCGTTTTCGGCTCACACCGTCAATGCTCTGCGGTTTTTACAAAAAAACCTGCTCGAAATTGTACTGCTGCTGAATTCGGTTGATAAATTGCTCACCACTGCAAACTCATTACCTACGGAGAAAAAAGCGGCTACAACAGCATCCGCGATGTCAGCGCTGCAACAAATCAGGTCTCACTTCAGTTTTAAATCGCCGCTGTTCCGTCACGCCTGCCGCATGAGTCTGTGTCTGGTTGCGGCTTATGGCTTGCTGCAACTGTTTAATATTAAACAGGGTTTCTGGGTATTGCTGACGTGTCTGTTTGTTTGCCAGTCCAGTTATACGGCAACCCGGCGACGTCTGTTCCAGCGTATTGCCGGCACTTGCAGTGGTTTGATGCTGAGCCTGCCGCTACTCTGGTTTTCACCGGAACCGGGTATTCAGCTTATTCTGATGGCCGTTGCAGCAGTGCTGTTTTTTGCCCAGTTGAGAAACAATTACAGCGTTGCGGTCATTTTTATTACCCTGTACGCAATGACCGCATTCGGCCTGCTGGGTATAGAAGAAAAAAGCATCATACTGCCGCGTTTTGTCGATACCCTGCTCGGCAGCATACTCTCTTTCGGTGCAGTCACGGTGCTGTGGCCGGAATGGCAATATCAGCGGATTCCTGAATTACTGACTAATGCCACCCGCTGCAACTATGAATATCTGAAATCGATCATATCGGCGTTACAGACTTCAGACCGGGATGAAAAATTCAACCAGAAGCGGATTGCGGCCCACCACGCAGATAGTGCACTGGCTCAGGCGTGGATCAATATGCAGACCGATCCCAAGCAACAGCGGCGTTACACCAGCTTGTGTGCGGCCCTGATTTACCGCAACCACAGTCTGTTGTCTTATGTCTCTGCACTTGGCATTCATCAGGAATTGCACGGTTCACTGTTTGAACCACAACTGATCAAATACGCTGAATCTCTGTTTGCGGCATTGGATGAGTCAGTCACTGCTTTATCAGGGAACAACAACGATGCCCCGATTGCACTGGCATCCTTATCGGCCAGCCCCTACTCAGATACGGCTCAGGATACCGATCAGAAAGCAGAATTGATTCGGCAGGAAATGAATCATATCGGTATCATGACTACTGAAATATTAAAACTATCCCGATTGTTAAAGCCGCTGATACAAGGTCACAGCGCAGATAAATCATTTTTCCGGAGTAAATAGATGCTGGTTATTGGCAACAAAGAAATTGAGACTGATGCTCATGGTTATCTGAAAAACATGAGTGACTGGACACCCGAACTGGCAGAACTGATTGCCGCCGGCGAGCAGATCACGCTGAGCGAACCGCATTGGGAAGTGATCCATTTTGTCCGCGATTTCTATGCTGAATATAAAACCTCCCCCGCTATTCGCGCACTGGTTAAAGCCATGGCGCTGAAACTGGGGGAAGATAAGGGAAACAGCCGTTATCTCTACCGTCTGTTCCCGGACGGTCCGGCCAAGCAGGCCACCAAAATTGCCGGCCTGCCCAAACCGGCAAAATGCATTTAAACGGTAGGCCGTCAGCTCACACTCTTCATTTTGTGGTGCTGACGGAATATAAAGGGCTGAGCGGTATCGCAGCTCAGCCAAAGACTAAATCAACGCACAGCATTGTCGTGAACAAATGAAATTACTTTCAGGAAGTCATCGCTTTTCTGGGCGAAGTCATCCGCACCGCCTGCATCCACACCATTGTCAAAGGTAGGGTCAGTAGAATTGTTCCAGTTTTCAGAATCAAATACAGTTTCAAATACATTAACCTCCCGAGCCTCATAAGTAGTATCCGAGGTCTGAACCAGAACCCAAACCTTCACGTTGCCCCAGGTTGTAGCACGATCATAATCGTAGTCTGAAAAGTCGTAATAATTCTCACCGGTGTTAATACCCAGCACGGAATTAATATAGACAACCGTATCGACTATGATGGTACCTGTTTTATCTGCTGCTGCGGCAAGTAACGCTTCCGGAGCGAAGCCCGCAGGCAGAGTTACGCCTTCTATCGAGTTATTGTTGCTCATATAGGCGTCATACAGCGCGATATTTTCCAGCGGTGAATCAATAGCCACTCCGTCCACGGTCAGCCTGCCGGTTGCATCTACGGCAACAATACCGCCAGAAGTTAGTTTAGCCAGCGCTTCGTCCAGAGCATGTGTCAGCACCTTGGTTGGTGAACGGGCGACACTAAGGCGTCCGAACTCAACTTCACCCGGATAAACATTATAAACTACGGAATCAAGAGTCATCGTGGTGGCAAGATCACCATCTACAGTATACGGAATGGCAACCCTGTCTCCGTCTGTATTCAGCAACGGTACCAGCACAGCATTTTCATCATAAACAAACGCGACGACTTGTTCGTTACCTGCAATTATGATTGGTTCACCATTAGGGTATCGGAGCAGAATATACATATCACCGTACAAATCCCCTTTCGTGCTTCCACCACTACCACCGCCACCACCACTTCCTCCTCCGCCGTTTCCTCCTCCACCATTTCCGCCACCACCAGGGCCGGCAGCTTCTGCGGTCGGAATTAAACTGAATGAGGCACTGCCTCCGTCAATGACTACCACCGTCACAGCAAGCATCAGTGCGGTAAATAATGCACCGGCAAGCATGACGATCTTTTTCCATCTATTGCGATCGTTCATCATGTCATCCTCCCCTGGATGAAGTAACGGAAAGGCCATCAACAAGAAAGCTGACAGCGGCCTATCCAATATCCCTACTATTAATAAGGATAGCAGCCAGGTGAACGCCTGAAGATGGTTTTCAAATAAATATATAAAAATGCGGTAGGTCTCACATTCACTCTCATTCGAAGCTATTGACATTACGCCAGACACATTTTTGGGGAACACTTCCTGAATACCCCCCAATAAGACATATAATAGATATATCAATATGCGGCATTAAAATCAGCGAACCGGACAAGAATGATGAACATCAGAAATGCAACCAAAGAAGATGCCGAGGCACTGGCCTATCTGATCAATCTAGCCGGGGAAGGCATACCTGAATATTTCTGGAAAACGATGGCAGCCGAAGGCGAATCGCCGCTGGCCGTCGGTGCGAACAGAGCAATGCGGGATGAAGGCAATTTCAGCTATAAAAATGCGAAAGTCTGCATTGAAAATGCCCGGGTGGCCGGCACCTGGTACATCAACGCAGTAAAACTATATGAACAACTGGGTTTTATCAAAGTCAGTGCATTGCCGGTCATTTTATATGAGGGCTGCATGCATGGCGGTGAATGGATACTGATGACAAGGGATATCAGCATTATTTAGTGATCCTGTGACGGCGATTATGCACAAGACTGGCAATCACGCTGATAGCCAGAATCACAGCCACCACCCCCAGTGATAACAGGATCGGGATTTTAATTATATTCATCAGCAACATTTTACTGCCAATAAACAACAGAATCGCAGCCAGACCGTATTTAAGAAATACAAACCGGTCAGCAAAACCAACCAGCAGGAAATACATTGCCCGTAACCCCATGATTGCAAATATATTCGATGTAAGAACAATAAATGGATCGGTCGTAATAGCAAAAATAGCCGGAATACTATCAACGGCAAAAATAAGATCACTGATTTCAACCAGCACCAGAACCAGGAACAACGGGGTTACATAACGCACACCTTTTTGAATTACGATGAATTTTTCATCATGTAATTTATGGGTTATTTTTAAATGATGGTGTAGCCATAATATCAATGGATTATTCGCCCAGTCCGGCTCTTTATCGGCAGCCCAGATCATTTTGATGGCCGTCATGACCAGGAATCCGCCGAAAACATAAAGGATCCAGTGGAAATGCGATATCAGCCAGGCGCCGGCAAATATCATTCCGGTCCGCATCACAATGGCACCCAGAACGCCATATATCAAAACCCGGCGTTGCAGTTCTGCCGGAATAGCAAAGTAATTAAACAACATCAGCCAGACGAAAAAATTATCAATTGCGAGTGCTTTTTCAATCAGATAGCCGGTAAAAAACTCCAGTGCTTTTTCATTCGCCAGTTCCCGGCTTACCGTGTTATCGAGATATAACCAGATCCCACCATTAAAAACACACGCCACACAAACCCAGATCACTGACCAGATTGCCGCTTCTCTGAATGAAACTCTGTGCTGCTTGCCGCCACCGACAAACAGATCGATCAAAAAGATGAGGATAACCAGTACAGCGAAACCACTCCACATCCACCAGGCATCAAGTCGTTCCATACAGAACCCCTAAATAAAAAGCCTGTGTCATTCAGGCACAGGCTTTCTTAGTTAGAGAACAGACCTTGCCTGCAATGGCAAAGTCTCACTTACAGTTATTTCAACAACTGCCCAACGGCCGAGTGCATGCACTGTGATGACGACCCATCGGTATTAAGTTACTCCCCTTGTTGAATTAATGTTAATAGTCAATTCTTGATTATGCAATGTAACCGTTCCAATTATTGCTGAACAGCAGCAATACGCGATGTTTGAGTCCAGCTTTCCGCTTCTTGTAGTGACCCCAGGTTTTCAACTTTCTGATAGCCTGCATGTAGCAAAGACTCTCGTGCAATCTCTGCCCGACGACCTGACCTGCAATACAAACGGACTGTATCCTGTTTCTGAATTCCCAGATGCTGCGCCCCAAGCACTATTTGTTGATACTCGATGTTGGCGGCACCATCAGCATGATCAATGCTGTATTCATTTGCTGTTCTGACATCAATTAACCAGTCTTTCGCTTTGACTGTAAAGCTGAAGATTAATGCTGTAACCAGTAAGAATGTTCTGAGCAACATGCTTGTTCCTATGTAACCAAGAGAATAATCACGAATGACAGACAATCGATGGATCATCTATCCCCATCCGGCATCTTCTGCATGATCTCTCACCGGGAGAGCGTTTTTATATTATCGTGATATAACGCACCACCGGTCAAATACGGATTACTGATTCTTAACCACCGGAAATAAAGGTGACCTGCACGTCTTTCGGTTCTGCATGATACGGCGCGGATGTCACCAGTAAGCCCGCACCTGCGGCGACATAGTCCGCTGCATTTTTTGCATTAACGCCCCCTGCAGCAGCAAGAATCACTGGCAGATTATTTTCCCGGCAGAATGCAGCGCAGGCGCGCACATCTTCCAACGAGAATTTATCCATTTGCAAAACTTCTGCACCCGCGTTGGCCCACAGTCTGGCATCGTCCAGATCATGCACTTCGACAACACGACGATGTTCCGGTGCCTGGATTTTCAATCGCTGCAAAATAGCGGCTGGTGTCTCTGTCAGAAATTGCCGGTGCTCCGCAAACAGCAAAATGCTTTCTGATAAGCCCAGCCGATGAATGACACCGCCACCCGCTTTCACCGCTTTGACCGATAGCGCTTTCGTACCCGGAGTCTGTTTTCGGGTACAGGCAACCGGAACAGAACCAGCGGCGTCAACCAGAGCACGAGTTGCACTGGCAACCCCACTCGCCCATTCCACCAGTATCTGTGTCACTTTCCAGACTGCAAATAACGCATCGGTATGGCCTGTCGCTTTCAGCAACACAGAACCTTTCGTTACCGAATGACCCGATGAAACCAGCAGTTCGCTCGTTGCACCACACAATTCAAACAGCCGGGCCGCTTCTTCGACACAACAGACGGTCATGTCCTGTCGCGCGGCAAAAGTGATCTGAACCGGTTTATCTACTGTAAGCAGCAGTTCGGTAGTCAAGTCTCCAAATGGCACATCGTCGTGTAATAACTTCAATAATTGCTCATCGGTAAGCACACAGCGCATCACAAAATCCTTTTGATAAAGAAGACCACCCTGAAAGTAATATCAAGAAAGGTGCCAGCATCATCAGATGCAGCCCGATGCGTCTATAGTGCATTACGCTATACCAATCACTATATAGCCTTTAGCATTGAAGTGATTCATGAAGACAGTCTGCATGCACATAATGTGGCAGCCCGGCTTAACCTTAAAAAACAAGACTGTAATGATCACAACGCTGCATGTTTGTAACCTGACAAAAAAGACATTTATTATTTTGATTGTAATGAAACCATCGCTATATAAATAAATATATGGCGTTTTGAATGGCATGAATGTTGATAAACCCTCATATCTGTTGATCTGATATTGAGGTTGGTTATGAAAAAATATGCTCTGTTCATCCTGTTTTGTGTATCTCCTTTTTTACATGCAGAAACACTGCTGGTCGCTGGTTTTGCCGGCTATAAACGCCCGGTCAGTGAACTCAGTCAGCAATTCGAAAAGGTGACTAACAATAAAGTCGACTTGTTCTATGGCAACATGGCTCAGGTACTGGCGCAAACCAGTCAATCTGACGATGTATCACTGGTTATTGGTGATTTGTCATTTCTCAAGCAGGCAAAAAAAGTCTCGTTTAGTCATTTCATTCCGCTGGGTGATGGCACACTTGTGCTGGCATATGCAAAGGGAAAATCGTTGGATTCTCCTCAACAACTGCTAAGTGAAAAATTTACCCGGATTGCGTTACCAGATACTAAAAAGGCGGTTTATGGTATAGCCGCTCATGAATTTTTATCTGTCGGCGAATTGGATAAAAAGCTGAAAAATAAATTGATGGAAGTCAGCTCGGTTCCGCAGGTTTCCAGTTATCTGATCAGTGGCGAAGTCGATGCCGGCTTTATCAATATGACAGAAGCATTGGCTATTCAGGATAAAATTGGTGGTTATATTGAAATCGACCATCAAACTTATTCGCCAATCTATATTGCTGCTGCCGTGGTAAAAGGCCATGAAAATAACGCTGCGATAAAAGCGTTTCAAAACTATCTAAATTCTGATGCCGCCCATAAAGCGTTACAGGGTGCAGGGTTATGATTGATTGGCTTGTCAGTATTCCAGCTTTGTTGAGGGAACCGGAAACCCGGTTCTCTCTTTCTCTGACGGGTCAGGTTGTACTAATAACACTATTACTGCATCTGATCGCCAGCCTGTTACTGGGTTATTGTCTCAGCAAAAAAAGTTTTCCGGGACGCGTGATTATTGACCTGCTAGTCACTCTGCCACTTGTTTTTCCTCCTGTAGCTACTGGTTATGCACTGCTAATGATATTGGGTAAAAACGGTCCTTTACGATGCCGGATTCTGGCCCGAGATGTGAGTCTGGTGTCAGAAAAACATCCGGATACCAGCATCCTGAATCTGATCCCGGTCCGGGTAGTCAGCATTACAGAAACTACTTCCCCCGGAAATGTACTTATCCGGTTAAATACAAACGGGACGATATTACTTGCATTGATCACGAAGCGATCATGTCATGCACTGACACTAAAAAAACAGATGTCCGTGTGGGCACAAATTAAGAGCGTGGCGGTTCTGGGTTAAAAATCGCCGGAGACGGTATCCGGCGATAATTTTAGCTAAATTCATCAGCAACCAGCCCAAGCGGAACGCCTCCCGGCATAGTGACTTTTTTGGCTATTTCCTGTAATGCAGTCTGCAGCATCTCTTCCATTACCGGGTGATAAAAAGGCAATTCAAGTAAACTGGTTGCAGTTTCTCCTCGCTGTATCGCCCACGCCAGCAAATGTGCCAGATGTTCACCGCCATCTGCCAGAATTGATGCACCAAGCAACTGACCATCCCGGGCATCGGCATAAACCCGCAATAAACTACTTTCCGCACCTAAAATCTTAGCCCGCCCATTTGCTTCACCACTGGCGCTGCCAATCACAACATGCTCAAGGTGTAACTCATCAAACCGGGCTCCTACAGAACAGATGTCAGGATCCGTAAATGCGATACCGACAGCGACCTTCCGACGAAACCGGGTGACAGTTTCTTGAACTGCATTAAAACCAGCGATAGCACCTTCATCGGCTGCCTCATGCATCAGAGGCCGAAAGCCATTTGCATCGCCGGCAATAAATACCGGTAAATGACCGATTTGTAATGTCCGGGTATCAAATACTGGCATACCCCGTTCACCGATTGGAAATCCGGCTTCTGCCAATCCAAGCATATCTACATTCGGGCGGCGGCCTAATGCGCTCAGAATAAGATCTACTTCAGCCTGATTATCACCGCTACGAACTAGTACGCCTTTTTCTGTCCGCTCTACACTAACGGGAGCACCTAACCACAGCGTCATTTCTGAACCAAAATATGCTGTTGCTTGTTTGGCTATGACCGGATCAGTAATTCCGGCCACTGTTGACGCGAGATCGGCCCCAATCACCTCTACGCCGAGACGAGATAAAGCAGCGCCCATCTCCAGACCAATCGCCCCCAGCCCAAGGATCCCGACTCGTTCAGGTAGTGCCGACAACTCAAAAAAATCATCTGTCGTGACCATTCGATTTTTTACGGGTTCCAGCCAGGCAGGTACAACCGGGCGAGATCCTGTCGCGATGACAACTGAGGATGCACGAATGGTTTGTTTACCGTTGATGGAATCCACCTCTATCAACGTAGGTTCCAGAAACCGGGCAGCACCTATGATCAGATGCTCACCTGCAGCATTCCGGGCTTTCGTTGCTGCACTGTGACTGAATTTATCACGCTGTGCGCGGAGTGCACTCCAGGTCGCAGACAGATCTATCGATAAAACATCTGTACCTGTCACACCTATTTGACTTAATTTATTACACCCCGCCCATAATTTAGCCGCATGCAAAGCCACTTTTGACGGCATGCAGCCAACCCGGGCGCAGGTTGTCCCTAACGGGCCGGTATCGATCAGAATAAAAGATTTCCGGGCGCGGCGAACTTCTCTCAGTGCATATAAACCAGCACTACCAGCTCCCACAATCACGACATCAGTATTGATTTCGCTGTTCATCTTCAGCTCCTCACAGTTCCTATATCTATACCGGCGTATAGCTGACATACCGCGGTGTCCCGCAGATTTTCACGCATCGTCACAATGACATCATCACCTGTACAATGTCCGGCATAGATGAAATCAGGCTTGAGTTTTTTTAAATAAATAAGGGTCTGTTCAATCCGTTCAGGAGATGCATGGAGCAGATGGAGTCCGCCAATGATGCCCGCAACACGAGACTCCCCGGCAAGATGACGGATATATTCGATCGTATTCACGACACCGGCATGACAACAGCCCAGAATAATCACCAGACCCTGCGGTGTATTAATCCATAAGGCCTGATCATCCGGGATGGCGTCATTAAACTGGCCTGCTTCATCAATATAAAATGGCCCGCCTGTGTCTTCAAATAAACTGGTTCGCGGGATTTTGCCGGTAACACCTACGTTGTTGCTCAGCATAGAAGATACTGACTGACAGCGTAGCCGTATCGGAGATAATTGCTGTAACGCGGCCTGAACACTGAATGGCATGCTGATACGTCTTACAGGCCGATCGGGATGACGGCTGTATCGTTCAGATAAGACAAAGGGATGTGCAATGAGCGGGCAGTGTTCATTCAAGTGCAGCACCTGGGCGATCCCACCAGTATGATCATAGTGACCATGGCTCAGTACCAGATAAGTGATATCAGCCAGATCAATACCCAGCTTAGTCGCATTGTGGATCAATGTTTCGCCGCTGCCGGTATCAAACAGAATTTTGTTTTCATCCGCACGAAGCACAAATGCCAGACCATGTTCAGGGAGTAACCCCTCTGCTGCATGGTTATCGCAGATAACAGTCAACTCAAACAGACAACTCACGATGGATCACTCCCCCTTTGGGTTGAATGAACTTACCTGTCGCTTTCACACAAACTTGCTTTGCCACTGACAGGGTGGCCTCCAGTAAATAAATACCGCGTCGCTGACTAATTAAACGACCCATGATCTGCACCGAATCACCAACTAAAACCGGCGTATGAAAACGCACATTCAGTTCCGCAGTCAGCGCTTCAATCCCTTTGGCTAACAGACAATGCGTCATCGCCGCGTCCAGCAAGGTGCTGGCAATGCCGCCGTGTAATAAGTTGATATATCCCTGATGCTTTTTATTTACCCGATAATCAGCGGCAACTTCATTTTCTGTCACATGGGTAAACCTGAGTTGCAGTGAATGTGGATTTTGATCGCCATCGCTACATACAACACAATTTGCATGGCTTTGCAGACATGCCTGATAAGTTTTCATGTTCTTCCTGCTTTAGATCAGGAAGGAATGAACCTTCCTGATCACAGATAAATTATTCGGCTGAAACTTTCTCAACAACTGACGTAATTGATCTTATGGGGATTAATGGCAGCAGCGGCCCCGACCTTGTCCATGATGAGCCATTTGTCCCTCGTGACGGCTCTTGCAGCAACGACCTTCACCGTGATGATGCTCCTGATCTGATGTTTTGTTTTCTCCGCAACATTGACCATGATGATCATGTTCGTCATGGTTACAGCCACAACCGCCATCTGCCTGTTTGGCTTCATGGTTCAATGACTTACGACCCTGTGAGGCACAGGTTAATTGCGTCAGCTTATTCGCCTGTTCACTCACCAATTCTTTAGCATCCTGACGGCCACAACTGGTCTGATATACAGCAAACTGACTATCCAGTAATTTGCCAAGAATTCGTTCACCAATATTGCGCACGATCACTCGCTGCACATTTTCCGCTTGTAGCAGAGCCAGTAATTCGCTTTTACCAGAACAATTTGCATTCAATGCCGGGTTAGCTTGACGAGACATCACATCGCCGTTTTCATTGATAAAGATAAAACTATCAGCTTTAGTGAAATGACTGGCAACACGATCTTCTTTCATTGGAATGGCAGTAATCATCGGACATGACTCCTTTATTAATACGACTGAATGGTCTTTCCCGAACCTGGCAAATTCCTGCAATTTTCCGTGACGAGTTCTGACCTGATGTAGCCAATTACTGCTATTCCCTGACGCGACATTGCCTTTCAAAACATTCACATCCAAAAATCAGGAGCAGCAATAATTGGCATATGCAAAATATAGTACTAATAATTGGCATATGCAATATTTAAAATTGAGAAATGTGAAGATATTTACTGATATAAAAACTCTGCGCGCGTAAGAAAAACGACATGGCAACAATAGATTAAATCTATATGAAACAATAGGTTATAACATGAAGGGTTGGGATGTCTTATATATCCCGATGACAATCCGGATTCAAACAGTATCCAAACATGTAAAGGTTATGATGACTTAATTTCATGTCGTACTGTTCAGCAATTTCCTGTTGTCTTTGCTCGATGAATGGATCAAAAAATTCAATAATTTTACCGCAGTGTAAACAAACCAGATGATCATGATGAGAATTTGAACTCAACTCATAATAGGCTTTACTACCATCAAAGTAGTGTCGCTCGAGCATCCCTGCTTCTTCAAGTTGATTCAGTACACGATAAACCGTAGCTTGCCCTACATCTTCGCCATTCAGTCGAAGATCTCTGAATATATCTTCCGCACTAAGGTGACGCTCTTGAGTGTTGAACAGATAATTAAGAACAATCACTCTTTGATTCGTAATTTTGAGCCCTGCGCTTTTCAATTTATTGATAGTCATACGAAATTCCAAAAGCGCAGATATGACAAGACATCTAATCCGAATAATGCATCATCAATGCCTTGCCATGCGCTAAACAATCAACCACTTTACACCGGGCTGCTTTAACAAGATTGGCCAATGTCTGGCGTGATACGCCCATTACAACGGCAGCATCCTGTTGCAACATTCCCTGCAAATCGACTAACCGTAATGCCTCAAATTCGTCAGGAGCCAATTCAACCCGCTCCAGTTCACTCATTGGAATACCATTCGGTTTAAAACAGCTATCTGCTGGTTTACCACAAATATTACGAGGGATCTTAGGACGTCCCATGATATCTCCTATGTGGCATATGCTATATATAATCCATATAAATAGCATATGCAATAAAATTATTTGCCGATATTGAACAGGAAACCACAGTTCAAAACAAGCATAGTTCAATCAGTCAGATATCTGTGTGTCAGCAAATTAGCTGTAATAACCATGAGCCAGACGAGCAGGTAAAGACTGAAAATCAATACTAACCATTGTGGTAACTCCCAACCCAGCATACTCCATTGTCTTTCTGAACATTCAGCTAATGGCTTAAACCACCAGGGAAACCAGACATCCAAAGGCAACCAGGAGGGAAAATCAGGAAATAATGAACAGGTGTTAAATGGAGATGGATGCAAAAGATAATCAACATGCCTTAAAGAAAGCTGCAAACCACGGTAAATACAGAGTCCCCACATGATTAACCCGCTCCAGCGCCATATTCTTTTGCTGGGATCTATCAAGGCAACCACCGAAGACACGATAAGACCGATTACGGCAATACGTTCATAAATACACATCAGACAAGGGCGTAACCCCAGGCCATGCTGAAACAATAAGGCACATACTTCCAGAAATACGGCAGACACCCCAAGCAGAACCCAGGCAAGACGAGCTTGGGTAATACTGCGCAACCAGACTATCATAATTAACCTCCACTATTAATTAGCATATGCTATATATATAGCATTTATTGGCATATGCAATATTAATATTGAGTTTCAGATAGTGATCTTCTCCCTCTGATTTAACCTCTGAACCTGAGCCGTTCACCATTCACGACCGGCGACGCTCGATTGCTACACTCACTTTGTCCACCAAAGGCGGTGGCGGCAGACAATAACCCTGTAAGCCATCCCGGGTATAAAGATTCCCCTGTTCATTGCTGGACAGGGGAAATACCAAATTAGTAAGCAAGCGGGATCAATATTTCTTCACTTCAATTTGTAATTTCTGAAGAGCATAACCTAACTGCCGGGGCGTAATCCCCAGATGTCGGGCAGCTTTGGCTTTTACCCAGCCACATTTCTCCAGTGCCATGACCAGACGGCTACGTTCCGAGTCTTTTGCCTGCTCACCTAATACAGGGCCAACGGTGATAATCCCCTCTTTCATCAGATCATGCGTTTTTTGCATCTTCTGTCTGAGCTGCTTGCGAACGCATAACCCGTTTGCACAAGGCAATTGTTGAATAACATCGGATTTAGTCAGAATAGCGGCATGTTCCAGACAGTTTTCCAGATCCCGCACATTTCCGGGCCAGTCACAGGTGTAGAGATGTTGCATGGCATCATTTGATATTGAAATTGAGCGACCGTTTTCGCGTTGATAACGTTCAAAAAAATAAGCAACCAGAGCCGGAAGATCTTCTTTACGATCACGAAGTGCAGGTAAAGCAATAGAAGCGATATGGATCCGGTAATAGAGTTCTGGCAGAAAATTCCCTTGCAGGACTAATTCTTCAAGATCTTTCTCCGAGGCACACACCACCCGGATATTGCTGGATTGTGTGACGCCGCCGCCCAGAGGTTCATATTTTTGTTCCTGCAAAATCCGTAATAAACGCGCTTGCATGGTTAGAGAAAAATGACCTATTTCGCTTAAAAATAGCGTACCTGTTGCTGCTTGCGCGATCCGGCCGGCACGAGGCTGAGAGGACCCGGCCACAAAATCAGCATCACAGCCAAACAGATCAAGCATCAGTTGTTCATCACTGATGTGTTCACAGCAAACCTTAACGAATGGACCATGACTGTTTTGAGAAAAAGCATGAATGGCACGGGCTATCACGTCTTTACCACTGCCCGGCTCACCACGCAGTAACACGGCTGAACGAGTGGGTGCAATCTGATGTACCATTTCCATTAAACGCTTCATCGCGGATGAGTCGGTAATAATATGGCTGACTGTATGATGAGAATGCGCTTTACGTGATTTACATGCCTGTGCTTTTTGTTGTTTCTGATATTCCGGGGTTGGAAATAGTTGTTCTTTTTTTGGCAAAGTGTGCTCTGTCATAGTTAACCCCTGTATAAATATATGCACAACGGTTAACGCAAGAAACAGGCCCATAGCACAGCGAATCAATTATTATCCAACAAATTGATTTATATGTATTTATTGTCTTTTTGCCGGATAGATCTTGTCAGGAATGTACGTTTTTTCACGGAAATGTGACAGAAAGGTACACTTTGGTGAGTCATATCGGGAAAAACCACCTGTCTGATGACAGATGGTTTATAAGCAGAACGATTAGGCAGAAACACCCAGAATTACGCTGCCAGCTTTAAACAATACACCCGCTGCTGAACCAACGCTCAGAGCCAGATCAGTAACCGCGTCATTAGTCACGATGGCTTTGACTTCACTGCCACCAGCCAGTTTAACAACGACTTCGCTGTTTACTGCGCCAGTTTTCACTTCAGTTACGGAACCTTTCAGGTGGTTACGCGCACTGAAACGAACAGAATCATTGCCAGTGACCAGCATGATTGATGGGGCTTTCACAAATGCAGTAGCTGCAGTACCAACCGCTAAACCCAGTGCTTTCAGACTGTCTAAGGTCACGGTAGCTACAATCACATCACCACCAGTGACCGCCAGAGAGACTTCAGCATTCACTGCGCCTTCACGAATTTCACTTACTGTTCCTGCAAACACATTACGAGCGCTGATAGCCATAGAAATCTCCTGATTTCGTTAATCTTGTTATTGGTTTAATCCTTTAAAGTTGAAAGCTTCATTTGCTTTCAACACCACCCGAAATTAGCCGGGATTAGTCAATATAGCCGTAGCTATGAATAATCGCTTTTGCCTTGTCACCTTTCAGATAATTCAGCAGTTCAACAGCGGCAGGATTATCTTCACCCTTCTTCAGTAACACCGCATCTTGTGTCAGCGGACTGTACATATCGAGCGGCACTTCCCAGGCAGAACCTTTAACCAGCTTGCCGTCTTTGTAAACCTGAGAAGTTGCAACAAAACCGAGCTCAGCATTACCGGTATCCACAAATTGTTTCACCTGAGTAATGTTTTCACCCTGAACCAGTTTGGTACTCACAGTGGCCATCAACCCCAGTTTTTCCAGCACTTCATAAGCAGCCGTTCCGTAAGGTGCGGTTTTAGGGTTACCGACAGCCAGATGGGCATATTTATCCGTTTTCAGCACTTCGCCTTTACTATCAACGGTATTGGCATCGGCAGACCACAACACCAATTTACCTTTGGCATAGGTGAATTGCGTATCTGCCAGCGCCAGTTCGGCCTTCACCAGCTTTTTAGGTGTTTTGCTGTCAGCACTCACCATCACTTCAAATGGCGCACCATTCTGAATTTGGGTAAATAACTTGCCGGTAGCCCCTGAAGAGATCAATAAGGTATGACCGGTGTCTTTCTGAAATGATTGACCAATTTCTTCGAGTGGTTGCGCGAAGTTGGCAGCGACCGCAACTTTTACTTCATCAGCAAAAGAGAGGTATGGCGTTAACAGCAATAAAGCAACAGTGATCTGATTTTTACGTAATGACAACATAGGCACTCCTTGGCGCATTTCACTTATCGTTATGCATAAATAAGCACAAAGCCTGCCGGAATGGATAGCACATCGGTTTGAATAGGGTAAAAATGAGTTAAAACCAAAAGCAATAAAACATAACCAACTGAAATATAAAATAAATAATGAATAAGATTGGTTTTTCGTGCTATTTCTTTTAATCGAAAAATCATCGCCACCGCTGTACGTTTTGTTGCATAACAGTGCGTGAATACTGACAAATGTGACAATACTCACATTCATTTGGCATCAAAAAAACAGCGTTTCTGTTCAATAAACCCCATGAAAAGCTGGGTTTTTAAAAAAAAGCCGCAAAAGAGTCTTTTATTGCATGTTTTGGTATGTTTTTTGCCTTTACGCTGTATAGAAATATACATATCGAGAGGTCACGGATGTCCAAAAATGCACTTTTTACAACGGGCTCTTTATTGGGCGAATTAAAATTATGTACAGAGGTGGGGCCTTCACTCGGCGATATCCGGATTCAATTATTGGAAGCAATTGACCGACTGGGCTCACTGACGCAAGCGGCTAAATCTATCGCTATCTCTTACCGCTCCGCCTGGGATTCGCTGGACGATATGAATAATCTGGCTGAGCAGCCTTTGGTGATCCGTGTTACCGGAGGGAAAAATGGTGGCGGTACACAACTCACACCTTATGGTAAACAAACGGTCGCTTTATACCGCGCGTTACAAGCTGAATATCGACAAGCGTTATCGCAAATTCAGTTACAATTGCAGAAGGAAAAACCTTGCTGCGGGGAATCACAAGGCGGTTGTGAGCAATATGATGCCCCTCGTTTCCGGCGCCTGCTACGACGAATCTCAATGCGCAGCAGTGCGCGCAATCAGTTTATGGGCACTGTCGTCGCTGTTCGGTCTGGTCCGGTTGAATTTGAGGTCACTCTGGATTTGGATGAAAACACACAACTGATCGCTGTGATCACGCGTGAATCTGCTGAACGATTAGATATTTTCCCCGGAGAGGAACTTTATGCACTCATTAAGTCCTCTTCGGTAATGCTGGTCACTGACCGTCAACTCAAACTCTCTACCCGTAATCAGCTATGGGGAACTATCAGCAATATTTTCCGCGGACCTATCAATTCTGAGGTCGTAATCAGCCTGCCGGGTAATAAAACCGTTTGTGCCGTAGTAACCACTGAGAGTGTGCAGACGATGCAACTTCAGGAAGGACAAGATGCCTGCGCAGCATTTAAAGCATCTGCTGTCTTGTTGTGCAGTTTCCAGGGATAAACAAAAAAGAGTAATTGTTCAGGTGGGAACTTTTACTCTTTTTTAGTTCCCGGATGTAAAAACGAAAACCGCTTATTTCTTACCCTTTTGAACATTACCGGAATATATTGAATTTTATCCTTATTTTTCAACATGTTAATCGTTAACAAAAACGTTAATTTTATGGCACATCTTTTGGAATGAGTAATGTGAGCTTCATCACGTTCGTTCAGATAAAGACAAAGGATTGCCATATGAAATCAATGAAATATGAATTTTGCCTGTCAGTTTTATGCTCATCACTCATCGCCATTGGTTTACCGGCAACAGCAGCGGATAGCTCAACTCTGAACCTGAAAGAATTACCTCCTGTTCAGGTCACCGGTCAGAAAAAGAAACCCATTAATACAGGAAAAGCAGCTCAGGGATATCGCGTCACGAACGCTAACCTCGGACCGTTAGGTAGTAAAAAAGTATTGGATCTGCCTTACGCAGTTCAATCAACCTCCAGTGAATTCATTACTCGGGGCTGCACCGATTGTATTGATCGATGAGATTGAAAATGCCGGCGTAGACCGGAAACGTGCGTTAGATCTTCTGGTTTCTGAAGATAAAATTGTATTTATCTCTACTCACGATCCATTACTCGCTCTGCGCGGTAAACAACGGATTGTTATTCAGAATGGCGGGATCAAAAAAATAATCCACACTAACCCGAGAGAACAAGCAAATCTAAACAAGCTGGAGGCGATGGAAGATGTCATTCTGAAAGTTAGAGAACAGTTACGCCTCGGTCAGACGATTGAAAATCTTATATAATGTACCGGAAATAACCGCTTGAGATGCAATAATCATAGCCATATAGAGTAAGCTCACCACCCTAAAAAAATAAAACTATTTAATCAATTACCAATCGATAACCAATGCCTGTTTCTGTTTGTAAGTAACGAGGACGCGTCGCATCTTGCTCCAATTTTTGCCTCAGATGCCCCATATAAATTCTTATATACTGAGTTTGTTCAATATATGCAGCACCCCAAACAGTATTTAACAATTGTCTGTGAGTAAAAACTCGACCGGGTTGAGAGAGCAGCGTCATTAATAAACGATATTCCAGTTTTGTTAAATGGATCTCATTACCATTACGAAACACCTGTCTATTCACTCGATCAATTTTAATATTGCCAAAACAAATTATGGGCGTTTCATTTTCTCGATCTGCATTTCTACGACGTAAATTTGCTCTGACCCTAGCAAGTAGTTCGGCAATACCAAATGGCTTGACCAGATAATCATCTGCGCCATTATTTAATGCTTTAACTTTATCGCGTTCATCACTACGGGCTGAAAGAATAATAATAGGAATTTGGCTCCACTGCCGGATTTCTTCAATAAATTGATTACCATCACCATCAGGCAATCCTAAATCCAGAATAACGAGATCTGGTTTTCGTGTTGCAGCCTCTATCAGTCCTCGTTGCAATGTATCAGCCTCAAATACTTTGAACCCATCCGACAATAACGCCGCACCAAGATATCGACGAATTTGCTGCTCATCTTCAATGATTAAAATATTGGCCGTATAATCATTCATTATTGTTCACCAGCTCAGGTTCTAATTCGGGTAAAGGCTGTAGTGGTAATGTAAAGTGGAAGTTAACACCACCGCCAACACGATTTTCAGCCCAGATTTTTCCTCCGTGCGTTTCAACTATAGCCCGGCAAATAGCAAGCCCTAACCCGATGCCGGGAATACTGGATTCCTTTTCTCCTCGTGCAAATTTTTCAAAGATTAATTTCTCTTTTCCTACGGGCAACTCCGGTCCTAAATTCCACACAGTAACTTGAAGGAAATCTTTGGATTCAGTTACATCAATTCCTATTGTTATTCCGTCACCCGCATATTTGCAGCCATTTTCTAAAAGATTGACCAATACGCGCTCAATCAATACACCATCGCAATGCAACAAAGGTAAATCAGGAGGAATATTGATGTTTAAAGGATGTCCAGTCAGAGGGATATTCAGCGTTGCCAGAGCACTTCCGGCTATTTCCTGCAACGATTGCCATTCTTTCCGAAGATGTACTCCTTCAGATTCAAGTCGTGCCATATCAAGTAGATTATTTACTAATCTGGTCGTTCCTAAGACTTGAGTTCTTATTGCATTGGCTTGTTGAATATGAGGTGACTGTTCAAGTGCCAAGGATTGCATTAGTATCTCCGCCTGAGCGAATAACACTGTTAGTGGCGTTCGTAAATCATGCGATAAAGCGGCCAGTAAAGCATTCCGCAGTCTCTCTGTTTCACTTTGTAATTTTGCAGTTTCAGCAACACGAGCGAATTTAAGACGCTCTAAAGCCACTGAAATTAATAAGGCATAAGTATCAAGCAGTCTTTGTTGTTCCGGGATCATGAGCAGCCTTAAATTGGCTGGTTCTAACATCAATACACCTAACGTTTGTAATGGTGTGATTAAAGGAACATACCGTTGAGCAGCCGCTGGTAATGTATCCGTACCCATACCTGCATGGGCATTATGGTCGAAACACCATTGGGCAATAGCGTGATCAACTTGTAACGGTTTTTTCCCAACACAATGAAGAATTTTTTGATCGTCAGGGAGCAATAGCATCGAATTAGCCCGAAAACTGCGGTTTAAAAAATGCGCTGAAATGTGGGCTATGTCTTCTGCTGTTAACGCAGAACTCAATTCTTTTGCCATTTCAAATAAATGCCTAGCTCGTTCTTCCCGGTAACGGGCAACTCTAGCCTGATACCGGGCCCAGGCGGTAAGTTGGCCGATCAATAATCCAACTAGCAGCATCACAGCAAAAGTAAGTAAATACTGAACATCGCTGACAGCGAAGGAAAAATGAGGGGCGATAAAGAAGAAGTCAAAGCTGGCTACATTAAGAATAGCAGCAATACTCGCACTCATTCGTCCATACTGGAGCGCAACAAAGACCACGCCAAGTAAATACAGCATGACTATATTTAGCGGTGCTAAATAACTGACGAGAATGGTTGAAAGAAATGTAATAACGATACAACTCAGTAATGCAGCGCCAATGCCTGTTGCCTCACGTTGCCATTTCTCATCTTTATGGCGGATATCTGCGGGTAGCAGAGTCGAAGCGGCATGTTCAGTATCTGTAAGCGATACAATTAATAAATCGAGATCAGGACCTTTAGTTCCTAAGCGATGGGCGAAACGACTCTGTCCCCACCGATACCAAGGTTTTTTCTGATGGCGACCGATTAGAATTTTGCCAAGATTATGTTCTCTGGCGTAATAAAGAATGGCATCAGCCTCATCTTGTGCAGGTAAGGTTGAGGTTTCTGCGCCGAGTTCCTGAGCAAAATGCAAAGTCGATAATATACTTCTGCGTTCCTGTTCTGGCAGTCGATGTAAACGAGGCGTTTCAACGTAGACTGCATGCCATACACACCCCAAACGAGACGCAAGGCGCGCTGCCACTCTAACCAGTTTTTCATTGCCACTCCCAGGGCCAATACAAACCAGAATCGCATCTCTGGTGTGCCAAACGGGTTCGCCACTGTGGCGGTAAGCTTGCATCTGATCATCAACCCGATCAGCGGTACAACGTAATGCTAATTCACGCAGCGCAATCAAATTTTCTTTACGGAAAAAATGTTCGATAGCTCGTTCAGCCTGCTGAGGTAAATACACTTTACCTTCATCAAGACGGCGGCGCAGATCATCTGGTGGTAGATCCACCAATACAATTTCATCGGCTTCTTCATATAACCGATCAGGCACCGTTTCCCTGACTCGGATCCCGGTAATACTGCCTACTATGTCATTCAGACTTTCCAGATGCTGGACGTTCAGGGTCGTCAGCACATCAATACCTGCCGCCAGCAATTCTTCTACGTCTTGCCAGCGTTTGGGATGCCGGGAACCTGGCATATTGGAATGAGCCAGTTCATCGACCAAAACCAGCGCGGGCGCCCGTGACAGGGCGCCATCAATATCAAACTCATGAAACGTATGTTTGCGATAATGAACCTGCTTTAACGGAAGTGGCGTTAACCCTTCAAGCAAAGCCGCCGTTTCACTTCTGCCATGTGTTTCAACCACGCCGACTAACACGTCCAAGCCTTCTGCGCGTAATCGTTTAGCCTCCTGTAACATGGCGTAGGTTTTCCCTACGCCAGCACAAGCACCAAAAAATATTTTCAGGCGTCCGCGAGGTGACCGTACTTCTGCCAGCAACTCATCGGGATCAGGACGTTGATCATCATTATCGAGCGGCATGTGAAACACCCTGTTGATCTAAAGCTAAGTTTAAAATCATCACATTCACCATCGGCACACCGGTGAACCAGCCAGAGCGATCAACATATTGTGCTAATACCCGTTTGACCTGATCTTCTGTCAGCCCCCGGCTTTGTGCCACCCGGCTCAATTGATAGTAAGCCGCGGCCAGACTGATGTGGGGATCTAAACCACTCGCAGAAGCCTGTATCAGTTCAACCGGAATAGGTTTCTTCTGATCGGTCGATTGCTGCCATTGCGCAATACGTGACTGCCATTGCTGCATTAAATCGGGGCTGCTCTGACCATAATTACTGCCCCCAGAGGCCATACCATCAAAATCACCTGCCGACGGACGTGGCCAGAAATAGCGCGGATCGGTCAGGTTTTGTGCCAGCATCGCCGACGCAACCGGCTTGTCATCACGATATAACAATGAGCCATTGGCCTGTTCAGGAAAAATGACCTGAGCAACACCAGTCACCAGCAGCGGGTAAGCAACCCCAGTCAGTAGTGTCATTAACACCAGCATTTGCAACGCACTTAGAAAAATTTTCATATTAAATCCAACCCATCAGTGTCAGAAACAAATCAATGACTTTGATCCCAATGAATGGCAACACAACCCCGCCCAGACCGTAGAAAAATAAATTACGGCGCAACAGCGATTTAGCAGAGCGAGGCTGATAATGCACACCTCGCAAAGCTAACGGAATCAATCCAATAATAATCAGGGCATTAAAGATAACCGCAGATAAAATTGCCGATTGTGGGGAAGACAGATGCATTAGATTTAATGCACCTAATTGTGGATAAGTCGTAATGAATGCTGCCGGTAAGATGGCAAAATATTTGGCCAGATCATTCGCCAGACTGAATGTCGTCAGAGAACCCCGGGTCATCAGCATCTGTTTGCCAATATGCACGACCTCAATGAGCTTGGTCGGGTTCGAGTCAAGATCGACCATATTCCCGGCTTCTTTCGCCGCCTGAGTGCCACTGTTCATTGCTACAGCGACATCAGCCTGTGCCAGTGCCGGCGCGTCGTTGGTGCCATCGCCGGTCATGGCTACCAGACGGCCTTCCGCCTGATACTGGCGGATCAGCGCTAGTTTGGCTTCCGGAGTTGCTTCCGCCAGAAAATCATCGACCCCCGCCTCTGCGGCAATAGCTGCTGCTGTTAAGCGGTTATCACCGGTGATCATGACTGTTTTAATACCCATCCGGCGCAACTCAGCAAAGCGTTCTTTGATACCACCTTTGACGATGTCTTTCAGCGCCACAACCCCTAACACGCAGGCACCTTCCGAGACCACTAGAGGTGTGCCACCGGTTTTCGCAACATCTTCCACCTGCTTTTCCACTTCCGGCGGAAAATGCCCCTGGTTAGACGCGACATGACGGCGTAGTGCATCAACCGAACCTTTGCGGATCATCCGATCGTGAATGTTGACTCCACTCATCCGGGTTTGAGCTGAGAACGGAACAAACGTTGCACCTAATGCATGAATATCGTGTTCGCGTAAGTTGAAGCGTTGTTTTGCCAATACAACAATACTGCGTCCTTCCGGTGTTTCATCCGCCAGAGATGCCAGTTGAGCCGCACTGGCTAACTCCTGCTCACTGATTCCTGGTGCGGGTAAAAATGCAGCGGCCTGACGGTTTCCCAGCGTAATAGTGCCGGTTTTATCCAGCAGCAGCACATCAATGTCACCCGCTGCTTCAACTGCACGTCCCGAAGTCGCAATCACATTGGCCGCCAGCATACGGCTCATACCAGCCACACCAATTGCTGAAAGTAAGCCACCAATCGTGGTCGGGATCAGGCAAACCAGCAGTGCGACCAGAACCGTCACAGATATAGGTTCTCCGTGCCCCATGCTGTTTACGCTGTATTGCGAAAATGGCATCAGCGTGACAACCGCTAACAGAAAGACCAATGTCAACGCAACCAGAAGGATAGAAAGCGCAATTTCATTCGGTGTTTTCCGGCGTTTAGCACCTTCCACCATAGAGATCATACGATCAAGAAATGTTTCTCCGGGATTAACCGTACAGCCGATCACCAGCCAATCTGACAGCACACGAGTTCCCCCCGTCACAGCAGAGAAATCACCACCGGATTCCCGGATCACCGGGGCTGATTCACCAGTAATGGCACTTTCATCGACAGAGGCAACCCCTTCAATTACTTCACCATCATAGGGGATCACCTCTCCTGCCGAAACCAGAACATAATCGCCTTTGCGCAAACTATCAGCGGGCACTGGCTGGCTTACGGCATCATGCTCTGCCGCTGCTAATTTATGCGCAACAACCGTTTTCTTGAGCCCCTTCAGACTGGCGGCCTGCGCTTTGCTGCGACCTTCTGCCAGTGCTTCGGCCAGATTGGCAAACAACAGCGTAAACCACAGCCATGCAGTTACCCCCAAACTGAAGACGGCTTCCGACGAGGAGTCACCGGCAAATTGCACGCCACAAACAATGGTGAGCAAAACACAGCAACACCAGACCACCATCATCACCGGATTATGCCACTGAGCACGGGGATCTAACTTCAGCACCGCACTCCACAGGGCTGGTTTCAGCAGTACAGGATCAAACAGAGTAAATTGTTTACGAGACATAAAAGTCATCCCTTAATGAGTCTGCCACAGGGTCAGATGTTCAACGATCGGACCTAATGCCAGCGCAGGAATAAATGTCAGAGCACCAATCAGTAACACCACACCGATCAGCATGCCTACAAACAAGGGGCCATGACAGGCCAGACTACCGGCACTGGCTGGTTGGTGCCGTTTTTCGATGAGAGCACCCGCAATGGCTAATACAGGAAGCATGACGCCAAAACGTCCAACAAACATCAGCACAGCTAATGTGATATTCATAAACGGCGTATTACTATTGAGTCCGGCGAAAGCACTGCCGTTGTTGTTCGCCGCAGAAGAAAAGGCATACAACATTTCAGAAAAACCATGTGCACCAGACTCCTGCAGGCTGACTAATCCTTGCGGTAATATCACTGCGAGAGCCGTGCCTAACAGCACGAGAGCAGGAGGAATGAGAAGCCCGATGGTCACCATCTTCATCTCATAGATTTCTATTTTTTTCCCCAGATATTCTGGCGTCCGGCCAATCATCAAACCTGCCAGGAAGACGGTCAGGAACACGAATAACATCATGCCGTACCAGCCACTCCCGACACCGCCAAACACCACTTCCCCCAATTGCATCAACACCATTGGGATAAGACCACCCAGCGGGGTCAGTGAATCATGCATCGCATTGACAGCACCGCACGATGCCGCAGTCGTGATCGTGGCAAACAACGAGGATGCCCAGAGACCAAACCGGGTTTCTTTTCCCTCCATATTGCCGCCGCTTTGTATAGCCGACATTTGCTGATCAACCGCTAAATTCGCAAGCACCGGATGCCCCTGGCTTTCCGCCCACATGATCAACAGCGCCGCGACTGACAGCATGATCCCCATCGTCCACAATAACGCTGAGCCAACCCGGTTATCGCCAGCAACCCGGCCAAAGCAGATACATAATGCAGCAGGGATCAACAAAATGGAGACCATCTGAACAAAATTGGTTAATGCGGTCGGGTTTTCGAAAGGATGGGCGGAGTTGGCATTAAAATACCCACCCCCGTTTGTACCCAGCATTTTTATTGCTTCCTGCGAGGCGACCGGGCCAAGCGGAATATGCTGTTCAACGCCACTCAAACCCGGCACGCTGATTTGAGCCATCAATGATTGCACAACCCCCTGCTGGGCAAGGAATAATGCGTAGATTACACTCAGAGGTAATAACAGATATACCGTGATGCGCCAGATATCGACCCAGGCATTGCCTAGCTGTTGTGATCCTGTTCGGGTTAATGCCCGCATCAGAACAAAGGCCACCGCAATACCATTGGCGGCAGAAAGAAAATTATGCACGGTCAGGCCCAACATCTGGCTTAACGGAGATAACGTTGTTTCACCGGCATAAGCCTGCCAGTTAGTATTAGTAATAAAACTGATTGCTGTATTCATGGCCAGAAGCGGCGACACATCAGGCAAATGCAGGGGGTTCAAAGGTAAAGAGCCCTGGAACAGCATCAGCAAAAACAGAAGGGCAGCACCAAGCAGGTTAAAAACCAGAATGGCAGCAGCATAGGTTTGCCACTTCATCTGACTGTTTTCTAAAAATTTTATGTGCGACTCAACACGAATCAGCCATAACGGCAAACGGTCGTCAACCAAGCGGGTTAATGCAATACCCAATGGCCACGCCAACAATAATAACACCAGCATATAACTGGTTAGTAACGCTACGCCTGAACTGAACATGTCAGAACTCCTCAGCCCGGATCAATGCATAAACCAGATAGACAAATACAGCCGCAGCCATGAAGCCGGCCAGCCATAATACAAAGGCCATGAGAAATCTCCTTACAGACAAGAAACGACATAACATCTAAAAAGTAAGATGTTTACGCCATGGCTATTAGTTGTGTCACTGTAAGGATAGATAACCAGGTGTAAATTCTGGATAAAAATACAGAGGTTAGATATAAAGAAAGTATAAAAATTTCTTCATTTTTCCTTCAACCCTTGCTGTGTGTGTATGCGTATATGTACTTATCTTGCCAAGAGGAGATATGAAGTTAATTATTGACTTTGATCATTCTTAATTGAGAAATTCGTTGCCTCTATCCATGCCATCACCTACCTTATATCTTTAAGATGCATTCAAGTCTTACTACCACCGATCATCATAGAATGCGTCATGCGGTATATTTTTTCATAAAAAATCCAATGAGTTACACTCTAAACGCCATGAAAAGGATTTTAGATGATGCCACCAGACGATCGCTTAACCTTATACAAAAACGCAATCAGGAAGATGAAAGACGGTGATTTTTTTATCTCCTTCCCTGACACCACCATTGATAGCCATTTACGTGATTTCGAAAATGACCTGATAGAGCTTAGCGCGTGGATTGATCAACGGTTTCGAGAAATTAATAAGCTTCATGAAATATCCACTGAGATCAGCAAGGGCAGTCTCCTCTCTGACATTATTGACCAGATCTATCATGCCTTTCAGGAAGTGATACCTTATGACCGGATCGGATGTGCGCTGATATCCGATGATGGCAAAGAAGTCATAACTCATTGGGTAAAAACTAATTATCAAGAAAGAATCAAACTCACCCGAGGGTTCTCCGCTCCACTGGCTGGCAGTAGTTTGGAACTCATTCTGCAGACACAACAACCCAGGATCCTTAATGATTTAGAGGAATATCTGGCTGATCATCCCAAATCAAATTCAACTAGGTTGATGGTCGCTGAGGGGGCGCAATCAAGCCTGACCTGCCCTCTGGTTGCTAACGAAAAAACCATTGGATTTATTTTCTTCTCCAGCCTGGAAAAGAACACCTATCGTGATATACATCAGAAAATATTTGTTTATATCGCTCAGCAAGTGTCGCTTCTTATTGAGAGAGCCCGCCTTTATCAGCAAGTATACGAGCTCAACCATAGGCTGGCCGACGCAACGGCCTTACTCAGGGAGCAGGCCTGTCGTGACTCGTTGACCGGTGTTTATCACCGCGGAACTATCATGGAGTTCCTGGGGAAAAATCTACATGCAGGTGTTCGTAAGAAAAAGCCTGTGTCCGTGATCATGGTCGATGTAGATAACTTCAAGGCCATTAGTGATATATACGGTCATATTGTGAGCGACGCTGTACTGCAGCAGGTTGCTAAAACAATGGTCCATCATCTCCGGAAATATGACAACGTCGGTCGTTACGGTGGAAAAGAGTTTCTGATCGTTTTAGATGATACCGATGCGACCGGAGCGATGATTGTAGCGGAGCGTATTCGTCATGCCATATCAAGACTTAAACTTGGTTCTGGGGATGAGGCGTTTTCTGTAACAGTGAGTATGGGCATATCCACTACAGATAACGTCACATCAATAAAAAATGAAGAATCGTTGTTATCCGAGGCAGATAAAGCGCTATATCACGCAAAAGAAGAAGGCAAAAACCAAGTGGTTATAGCCTGACAAGAAATTCCATCTTCTGTCATTCCGCGGCGGTTGTGCGGACGATATCCCACTATCACAACGTTCGGATAGATATTTGTGCACCATGCTGCATTCAAAGGATGGCGTATGGACTTCACCCACTTTTTCGGACACGCATTGATAACTAATCCAGAGGTCATCAATGCCCGCTTACAACACTGGAAAACGCATCTATACGTACTCCACCGAGAAGCAAAGGCTCGACGATTAGCAGAAAAGCTCGAGCTAAATTATGTGAAGCGAAAACCTGCAGGAAAGCAGTCAAGATAGATACACAAACCAAATAAATATCTTTCAGTCCACCGTATACTGTTCGCTAATTTATTCCTGCTCCATGAGATTTACAAAACAAAGTGCAAGGTCTTGGATAATGCTATTGGCACATCCAATATCCGCCTTTTTTCGGCCCATGATAAGCCAGCCTGTTTTGTTTTTTCAGTTTAGCTACCGCTCGCTCAACGGTACTGACTGATTTGCCAATAACGACTGCCATCTCTGAAAGTGTCATGTGAGGGTTTTGCTGTAACAACAACAGGATCTGTTCTGGT
Source organism: Tolumonas auensis DSM 9187 (assembly GCF_000023065.1). Lineage (NCBI taxonomy): Bacteria > Pseudomonadati > Pseudomonadota > Gammaproteobacteria > Aeromonadales > Aeromonadaceae > Tolumonas > Tolumonas auensis. The sequence continues at coordinate 1,299,576 of NC_012691.1, read as the reverse complement.
GTTTTTACCTGCGTTTCTACCCGCGTTTTTTCCAACACGACATCTGGTTGTATGCTGATTGCTTCCAGTAAACTGTCTTCTATTGCCTGTAGGAGAAATTCAATAAACGCTGAGCAGTCACTTTTCTGATCAGATTCAGTCAGTAGTTGGTAGTAATCCTGCTGTCTGTGCTTGATAACTGTTTCAACAGGAAGGTATGCCAGCATCGGTTGCCAATGACTCAGGAGCAGCGTTTGCCATAAACGCCCTATCCGCCCATTACCATCACTAAATGGATGAATAAATTCGAATTCATAATGGAATGCTGCGGAAGCAATCAACGGATGAGCATCACTGTTTTTGAGCCAATCAAATAAATCAGCCATAAGACGAGGCACCTGACTTTGTGGTGGTGCCATATGCACTAACCTATCCCCGCGATAGATCCCCGCCCCCGTGCTGCGCCAATGACCAGCATCATCAACCAGTCCGAACATAAGTACGGCATGCGCCGCCAGCATATCGTCCAGTTTATATGGGCTCCACTGATCCAGAGTTTCATATGCCCGGAAAGCATTTCGGACTTCCTGAATCTCCTTTGGCAACCCCAGCACCGTTTTACCTTCAATAACAGCAGTGACCTGTTCCAGAGTTAATGCGTTTTGTTCGACAGCCAACGAAGCATGAATGGTTTTGATTCGATTACTTCGCTGTAACTCAACCACCAACTGATGCTGATTCACAGCTTTCCATATACCGATTAATTCACCAATATTGGCAACCTTGCGGGTCATGGTATGCGTAAGCTGAAACGGTGGCTGATAAGACAATTACGTTACTCCCTGACCAACAATTATGAGATATGAGTCATATGTCGTCTACCGGTCATATGACAGATGCAGATGACAATGATACAACTAGGTTTGGAATGGTGACATCACATAATGCTGGATTTATCTGTCTGTCGTTATGAATTTATATGCGCGTCAGGTGATTGGTATGGCTGTATTGGATAAACCGGATGCTACCCAGCATTTAAATGCTGTTAGCCAATATATAAATAAAAGCACAATAGCAAAAGATAAAAACACATAGAGGTATGTATGTTCCTGCTATTTAAGTCAAAAAAATATGAGGAAAAAATAACCACTTTAGAATCTAAAAACATAGATCTAAAATCTAATTTAGTCGAATTAGAGTCAGAAAATACAATCCTAAAATCAAAACTAATTGAGCTCGAATCCGCGATCGCTAAAAGTAGCAATAAGATTTCCGAATTAACAATAAAACTAAGCATAAGTAATCGTTCAAATGAAACTCTAAAAAAAGGATTAGACGCTTTAAATCAATCAGCCAATCAAGATATCGACAAACAAAAAAAGATTAGAAATGAATATATAAGCGCATTTAATATTGTAGCATCAGAGAAAGAAGCATTAAGTAAAAAAAACACAAAACTCATGGATAAATTGAATGAATTAGAGCAAAAACAGCTAGACTATAGCCTTTTCTTTTCAGATAAATTTGAATGTCTAGAACAAAAAAACAACTTTGACTATTCTACTGATTATATTAACCTTCATCACAAATTAGATCAGCAACAGACATTAATAGACAATCTAACGAGAAACTCAGTACAACTAAAAAAAGATAAAAATAGCGCCGAATTTGAACTAAAAAAATACACAGAAGAGCAAAACAAAGAAAAAGAACGCTTACACAAAAAACTTGACAAGATTAATGAAGAAAATAAAACACTAAAAGCGCTAATTGATTCAACCAAAAAACCGGCATTATCAAATTACTTTAATTACGGGATTACTTCACCATTCCGTATACAGCAAGAAAAAATAGAAACAAATAAAACATTTGCTTCATTAGACTCCACTGAAATAATGGGTTTATTGCCAAAGGAGCTAATTGGAACACCAATTAAAATAAACGGCGTAAGCTACCAAAATGACGATGGAACATCTAGACAACAAATACTACAGCACACAAAAACCAGTTCACATGTATCTCTGATTAGAGACTCAAACAACCCACACGATAACAATGCAATCAAAGTTATTACTAGAGATGGCTGCATTGGCTTTATCCCAAGAGATATAGCATCAAAATTACGCTCTATAAAGATTGAAAACCTCACTGCAAACATACATTCAATAGGTAAAGCAGAAGTAGGACTCTATGGTGCTAGCATCATAATTAAAAACATATGAGATGATCTATAAGGTATCAACACTGAGGCCGCAACTATTAAAGTATAATTTCTTTAATTAACAACAAGTTACCACATTGAATTTCGTGAGTCATTTTAGACGTTGTTTGATTAATTATTTAACAGCCACATCATCAAACTGATAACTCACCAATTTTGAGAGCTACAATAGCAAGTAGTTTACACATCCATGCGAAAATCTGAACCAGCAGGCCTGAAACGTTTACAGATGGCTTGTTCTTCTATTGTTTAATAGCCACATAGTTACCGGGTTTACATATTAGTTAATATGCGGATTCTTTGTAATATCCATCAGCACCCGGCATTTAGAAGTAGACAAAATTTGATACTCAAACAGAGATAAAGTGAAGATCACTCACACCTATAACTTTACATATTCTGGATAATTGCAAGAAATCTAATTCTTTATTCTCATGCCTCAGTAACCTTCGTTGCTAACAACAATCTACGTTCATATTCTTCATTGGTGATACTTTCATAACAACAGTCTGCAGCTTCCTGCCTGTAACGATTGCAACCATAAAAAGTTCCTCCGTTTTTGTTCTTTCGTAACACCATTGTACCTATTCCGCAACGGTGACAACCGACTTCGATATCTTGACACGCATCATTGGCACAGATACGCAACACCTCTGGATGATTCAATAAAGGTGAACCACATTGTTTGCAAGAGTTGGTCGTATGGTTACAAGCAGGGGAAAGAGAACAGATATAAAACTTCCTGCCATAGTGGCTATTTTTTGCCAACAGCCAGCCACTTTCACAGCTTGGGCAATTCCATAGCCCTATTTCTGCTTTATCACTCATGGTAATGAACTTACTGCTCATTTTGGAAATCTCAAAAGCAAATTCCGAAGCATTCTGGCTGTCAAAAACCATAAATACATAATGGCGTGCACGAGTAATGGCCACATAGAGAAGTCGTCGCTCCTCGGCAAATACATAAGTTTCTGGCTCTGGAAGCAACAGATCGATCAATTCATCGTTTTCGCGTGTAGAAGGAAAACCATCTTTTTCTAAGCCTAGAATAATCACATAGTCTGCCTCCAGCCCTTTGCTGGCGTGGGCAGTCCGGTAGTTTATATCTAGTTTTGGGAACATTCTGCCCAACATATTGAGATCTATCCCAGACATGATGGACATATTTTCCTCACGGTAGCGACCAATCAACATCACAGACGCTTTAGACTTCTTATTCAGACGTTGCTCTCGAGTACTACACAATTTCAAAGCACGCCTAACCTGAAGTGCATAAGCTTCGGCTTTTTGTTCTCTTCTCGATAATGATGGCGGAATGGATTCTCTCATTTCTTGAATATCCAGCAACCTCACAGCGGGGTATTCCACCTGAACATGGGTAGCAATCTGCTTCTTCAGCTGTTCCGGATTACGTGTGACAAACATGGAACTGAGTTCATGAATACGATTGTTGAAGCGGTAACTTTTGTCCAATGGCAGCATTTTAGCTGGTTTGAATCTATGGTCGAAGCGAGTAAAAAAACGAAGGTCCGAACCGTTAAAACGATAAATTGATTGCCAGTCATCCCCCACAGCAAATAACCGCATATTAGGACGGCTCTCAAGCAGGGCCTGTAGCAATCTTCCCCGGCCTCCAGATAAATCCTGAAACTCATCCACCAATACATAGTTATAATGGTGCTGGAATCTTCCATCCTGAAGTGCTTGAGTGGCTTTAGCGATCATATCGCTGAAATCCATTTCACTCTGTTCTTTCAGGTGCTGCTCATAGGCATCAAATATTGGTTTAAACAACGTTAAAAAAGCTTGTGTACGTCCAACATCGACTCGTCCGAATTTTTCATTGATATTATCAAAAGTAAACTGCCCTTCCTTAAACAACCCCAGAAATCGTAGCAGCAAATCAATGAAGCCCTGCCATGGTGACAAAGAGGATTCTCTCAATTCAGTCAGTAAGATATCCATATCTCGTAATTGTAGCGGTTCGTTAGCAGCATCCAATATGCTCAGTAAATCCTGTTCTAATGTCCCTTCAGTCAATTGATAACTGTAAAGCTCAGCGAGACGAGTACCACATTGCTGATGAATATGTCGCTTCCAAGTCAATTCTTCTATATAAGCAGTCTGATTGACGAATGGAGCAGTACGCATCTTCCGGTCAAGTCCCAGATATTCAATATATAACCGACTATTTGGTAGATAAAAGTCTGGTTTATATCGTCGGCGCTCAACTGTAGCGGTATTGAAGGCATAAGAGACTTCATATTCGTAAGGTACCGAATACAAATGCAGGTAATTAGCTACGCGCAACTCGCCCACACTTTTGACGAATTCACCTTTAAGAGTGATTAGACGGCAGCTTTCGAGGAATTCGTAGTATGCCTCTATGTTCTCGAAATCATACTCACAGCGACCGGGTGTGCTGTAACAAACGAAGTACTTGATCAGTTGTGTTTTATAATCTGTGTTTCCTATAATTTGCTGTTCCATCACCGTTTCAATGAATTTGCGTAACTCCTCTTTCTGTTCAGCAAAGCGCGTCAAAGTCGGTTTTTTACCCTGTATTTCAGCCATAATCTGGTTACCAAAAGCATGAAAAGTGGTTGCTCTGATGCGGGCATGCGCCTCGGGTAAACGCAATGCAATTCGCTCAGTCATCTCTCCAGCAGCTTTGTTACCAAAAGCAAGCAACAATATATTATCCGGTTCTGCCAAACCAGAATGCAGCAAATAACCGGCTTTGCCTATAATGGTCGAAGTCTTACCAGTGCCAGCTCCTGCAACCACCAACGTGTGATCCTCTTCTGTCACGCAGGCTTGTCGTTGGGGTTGGCTCAGTGGTTGAGATTCAATCGTATCGAAAAAGGAACCATATTTTCCCAATAGCTTGGGCACCACCTGCTGATTGTAATCTTTGCGGGCAAATTCAGATACTTCACAGGTTGATATGGAAAGTGCTAATTGAGCAATTGGATTATTCCCTTCCAAGACAATAAATGTCTCATCGATCGCCAGTTCTCTTAGCCGATGTTTTAGCGGTAACAAGGAGCCCAAGGCTTGCCACTCATGGGAAGAAAAGTAGTGCATCCCGCTTTTATAGCGTTTAACTGATTGCATAAGGCTACGCCATTCGTCACTGTGCTGAAGTATCTCCAGCGCCATGCGCTGTATTTCAATAATAAAAGCACTTAACGACTTCCCCGGCAACCCCTTGATTTGATAACGTTTATTTTCAGTTTTGATTTCTAACGAAGCAAAAAACCAGCCTTGAGCTAATTGTAAACTGAGGATTTCACCAAGCGGGATAACAACTTTTTTTTTCTCATTCCCAAACAACAGCTGTCCCGGCGCCAGAATTAGCTGGCTAATCTTGATCGGCAATAACCCCCATAAATTATAAGCCGGGTGAGATGTTAGCCTTTTTACTGGCTCAGTATTAATAACCGGAACATCTGAGTTCTTGCGCAAATTCATTTGGTTCATAGATTAATGTCTATCTGGTATCCATACGTCTTAGATTATATTGAACGAAACACAAAACAATTTGCTGTTACTCCTTGGGTCTTAATGTAGCTCTTCTTCATGAACAGTGAAGGCTCGATGGATGTAACTAACTCAGTACAGAGGAAACCAACTGCGACTAATGACAGTTGCCATTTGAATAATCATATCTAGAACAATGTAAGGAAAAATAGATTTAAAGCATCAAATGGCTATTTATCCGCTTTTTTTATGTAAATTTTTAGGTTCAATACCCCCACCGATCATAAGCAAGCGGTAAGCTATTCAACAGGTCTCGTCTTTCCCGCCAATCGGGCAGGAATTGATCCATATAGCTACGGAAGCGTTCGTTATGATGCCGTTCAAGCAGATGAACGAGTTCATGAACCAGAATGTATTCCAGACATTCTGGCGGTTTTTTAGCAAGTTCCAGATTCAAGCTAATCCGTTTAGAAGCGGTATTACAACTACCCCACTTAGTTTTCATTTTGCGGATACCCCAATCACTGGGGCTAACACCGATGACAGGGAGCCAGGATGACAGAATGGCTTCTGTGCGAGCTTTAAGTTCTGCACGATAGAATGAGCTCAACAATGCAGCTTTCTTCTCTATCGGTGTGTCTGGCTTGATGCAGAGCATCAGCTTATTGCTTCCCTGCACCTTCACTTCATTACGCCCCGTGGTTTCGTTGAAATTTAACCGGTAACGTCTTCCCCACAGGTAATGTGACTCACCACTGACCATTTCGCGATCAGATTGACGTGGTTGCTTCAGAAATTCTTGTTGTTGTTTTTTGATCCAAGGAATGCGGGAAATAACCGCCATGCGAATAGCAGTTTCTGTCATTTTTTCAGGCGCAGACACACGAACAAATCCATCAGGCGGCAGCACACTGATATGCAGATTTTTGATCTCTTTTCGGTTTAGCTGAAAGGTTAAATTACCAATGACCATTTCCGGCATTATTGATAATCCCTTTGCGCTTTCGCTAATTCCATCACGCTGGCGATATCAACATCATAACCAGCGGACTCGTCCCTGATTGCATTGGCGATTTCACGCTCTTTGAAGCGATCGCCGACCCAATCCGCTTTTTTGGTATAACGAATGGCACTGTCAATTTTAGTTGCGAGAATTTCATCATGACCAAAGTTATCGTAAAACGCGCGTTTAGCTTGGGTGTCCATCGATGGCGGGTATGCTGACTTGGTTTCCTCTGGGTGAATGACCTTTTTAGATAAATCGCGAATACGCTCAAGATATTCCTGATAATCAATCGCCTGCTGACGACGCAATGTGATCAGCTCATCTAACAGCGTAGACATTTGTTCGTAATATTTCGGATTCACCGGATTTTCATCAACGATGGTCTTACGCACGTTATTCTCGATTGTCTCAGCCATTGCTTCCGGGTTTTTACGAATATCTTCCGGCAAGGCATCAATCGCATCGGCCCCCTTCTGCACAATCAACTCTATCAAGCCCAGCTCTTCAAAATCCATCAATAGCTCACTGTCATCAGCTCGAATATACATATCCAGCAGATGACGCATAGCAGGTTCGAAACGCTTCATATCCAGCAAATCACCGCTGGCAAGCTTCACTTCATCACGCACTTTTTCATAGTGGATGACTTCATTTTTGATTTGTTCTGATTCACTAGGTGTAAAACCAGCTTGTGGCATTTCGTTAGCCACGTTGGCGTAAGCACGCAATAATTTAGCAACATGCTGATACAGCGTCAGACGTAGCGCTTCTTTTTCTGTCAGCTCATCTTGATTTTTACCCGATTCGCCACAGAAGAAATGAATATAATCTTGCGTGGCACGCGGCGCTTTCACCGGTTCACATAAGCAACGAACCATTTCCAGTGCGTTCTCCAGATCTTGCCTAGCTTGCTCCAGACGATCTTTCAGTAAGCCCGCGACATCCTCTTTGTCATAACCGTCGAAGGCTTCGCCGGTATATTCTGAGATCGCTTTATCGAGTGATCGGAACAGATCTTTATAATCGATGATGTAACCGTATTCTTTGTCATCTCCATCCAGCCGATTTACGCGACAAATCGCCTGAAATAGATTGTGATCGGCCATCTGTTTGTCGATATAAAGATAGGTTGCGGAAGGTGCATCAAAGCCGGTCAGTAGTTTATCGACCACGATCAGCAGACGCATTTGCCCCGGCTCTTTAATGAAGCTTTGCTTCACTTCTTTTTCAAACTCATCAACCCGAGTTGCCGCCTTTTCTTCGCTTTGCTCAAAATAATCGGCCAACATCTTCCGGTAAGTGCCATATTTGAAGAGCTTTTCCGTTAAGCCTTCACCGGTCGCTTCCCCTTTGATGCTGGCTGCTGAGGGTTGAAAACTGGTAACAATAGCGACTTTGCCCGCCAAATCAGTTTGGCCGAACATTTCATACGCTTTACATGCCTGATAAACACTAGAACAAACCAACATGGCATTACCATAGCTGTCCATCAAACGCGGTTTAGTGTCCATATCCAGCAGAATGTCATTCACGATCTGCTGTTGTCGTGACTTGCTGGATAGCACTTTTTGCATGGTGCCCCATTTTTGTTTTAACTGAGTTTTCGCAATTTTTGATAGCCCACGGGTTTTAGCTTCAAACCATTCATCAACTTTCTTTTCAGAGGTTAGATGCTGGTCGATATCTCGTGCTTCATAACGCAGATCGAGCACCACGCCATCGGCTACTGCTTCATCAAATTTGTAGGTATGGATGTAGGAACCAAAGATCTCGATGGATTTCTTTTTGTCTTTCTTCATCAATGGCGTGCCGGTAAAACCGACAAACATCGCCTCTGGCAAGATCGACTTCATGGCATCGTGTAACTTGCCAGATTGCGTGCGGTGACACTCATCGACAAAAATAAACAGGTCGCCTTTTGCTCGAAAATCTTTCGGCAATGATTTCTTTAGCTCAGCAATAAATTCATCGGCTGCGCCCTCATCGTCTGATTCACTTTGTCGCCCGAATTTGTGTACTAATGAACAGATCAACCATGGGTTAGCGGTATTCAGTGTAGCTATCAGATCTGCGCCGCTTTTAGTGCGGTAGATCTCTTCATCAACACCAAAGAACACTTTCTCAATTTGCTCATCAAGCTCAGTACGGTCGGTAACGATTAAAACGCGTGAATCTTTTACATTCTCTCTGATCCATTTCGCTAACCACACCATTGTCAGACTTTTCCCTGACCCTTGTGTATGCCAGATAATGCCGCCTTCACGGTGGGCAATGTGTTTTTTAGCAGCCTGAATGCCAAAGAATTGATTATGGCGGCATGTTTTCTTCACACCGGCATCATAGACAATGAAATCGTGGATCAATTGCAGGAAACGTTGCTTGTTACAGATGCGGCTTAAATGGAAATCGAGCTGATGCTCGTATGGATTTGCAACATCCTCTTTCCATTCCAGATAATATCGTTCTGCCGTCTCAACTGTGCCGTAACGCAGCCCTTGGGTGTCGTTACCGGCCATAACCAGTTGCATGGTGGTGAAGAAATTACGGATAAAATCTTTCTTTTGGTTATCGAGATTTTGCCGAATGCCCTCGTTCACACTCACCGATGAGCGCTTCAGCTCTAACACCCCCAGCGCGATACCATTTACGTAAAGCACAATGTCAGGGCGCTTTTTATTCTCGCCTTTGATTGACACTTCTTCAGCAATGGCAAAGTCGTTGGCTTCTGGGTTTTGCCAGTCGATTAGCCAGACTGTCTGGTTTAACTCACCCGCCCCTTCTTTGTCTTTCACGCCATAGCGCAAAAGCTGGTAAACGTCTTTATTGGCGTAATAAAGCTTCTTGCCTTCACCCAATGCGGCAGTAGTATCAAGCTGACGGATAGCCCGAGAAATTAACGCATCACTGACTCCGCGTTTCTGAAGCCACTTAGTCAGGATATCTACTTCAATATTTTTATTATTCGGGCGGTCTTGCCAGTCACCTAAATATTCATAATTCAGTTCACTCTGAAAAAACCTCACAATCCGGTTTTGAGTAATGCGTTCTCGCTGGCCTACATTGCTCATCGATTCACTCCATGTTGGAATCATTTTCAAAAATTTTCAGCATGCACAGCTCGTGTTGTTGAATCTCTGTTTCGCTCCATGAATTCGACACATCCATGAGCTTGATCATCTCGTAAAGCTTTAAAGAGTCGATCGCCTTATCGGAAATTGCCGCCTTAAAATGCTCTCGTTTGGCTTTTGGCTGAAAATTACTTAAGCGAGAATTTTTACTGTGACTTATTAAGCAAAGATTACCAAAACGGTGCAGACTTGTTGGATCTAATTCAGCATGACCATCCATTGGATGCTGCGGATAAAAATGTTCTACCGAGCTTCTGAAAGTAAACTCAAATTGTTTTACCACATCATCAGAGTTTTTTTGCTCTATGGCCTGACACCAAAGCAAATAATCGAGGTAATTGAATACCAAATTGTTTTCAATTAAACCATAGTTCAAGCGCTTAATCATTTCAGGCTGATTGATATCGACCGCTGAATATCTGTAGCTCCTGTAAATCAAATCGTAATAATTGGCCCCTTCGCCTGTACTCAGGAATCGACCATACACAAACTGCCGAGCCAAATATTCTAGCTTTAAAAGATAATCACTGGCTTCAACCTCAGACATTTGATAGAGCATTTGTAAAGCGCCATTCAACCAATGCTTATACACCAACGTTGGTGTTGATACATGTAGTGCACTTAACAACATCAATAATCGTCGGTTAATATCCTCAAAACCGTCCTCATCACTATTAAAGGTATTAATGTAGCTCTGGCTATCTTTATTATAAAAGTGCAGACGTTTTAAACTCCACTTATCTGCACCCTCAGCAAATTCGCGCTTGATAATGAATTGATCAAAGATGTACTTAACTTTCAACAGGGCAAATATAAAATTTTGCGTTGCTTCTATAGGCCTGTTTGATTTAAGAATATGCAATTCAAACTGTTCAAGCAGCTGCTTATCATCCAGCGGAATATCTTTTTCAGTCCAAACTCGCAGCACATGTAACAAAAAATTAGAAAAATTGATTACGCTGTTAAAACGTTCAGGAAGCATAGACGCCCCATCCGCTTGAAGCGATTTTGCTGATGTAGCAAGAATGTCCCGCAGACTTCGAGATGATCCTGTCTCTACTGCTGAACCTGCACTGCGCTCAGACAAACATTTAGACAACTGGTCAAAATTTTCTGGCGTAAACTGCCCCCAATCATCTTTCCCAAAAATTTGGTGACGCTCCTCAGGTGTAAATCCATACTGAACGTAGCGCTCCATATTGGCCGTAGCGTCCCAAACTTTCGCTAAGGTGCTAAGGCTGTTATTGCGCGTTGTCTTATCTTCAATGTCATTAAGTACCGACATCAAGCGAGCCTTAACCACCTCATGTTTCTCTAACTGCTCACCGCGATTGTTCATCACCTCAAAGTAATGATTTAGATCTGTATCTTTCGGCACTGGAACTCGAGTGATTTGCACATGATTAAACAAGTAATTGCAAAAGTCGGCTAAATGCGTATCCAGCGCCAGCAATCCTTTTTCTAATAACGCAAAGCCATTCACTACATCAAGGTTATAGTTATCACTTCGCAACTTATTCAACGGCACTCCCTGACTCAGACTTGTCAAAGTAAGTGACGACTTAGCGCGGCTTTCAAACTCAAGGTTCGGCTTTTCATACCAATCCAAATTGAGCGAATGTGATTTCGTTTTCATCATTCGTTTTAAACACATCGCCATCAGGGTCAGTGTGGTAAACCTCTGTTGGCCATCAATCACTTCAAATCGGCCGTCTGTTCGCTCGAATACGACCAATGTGCCTATGTAGTATGGAGGCTTGCAGCTATCGGTCTTGTGCTTCTGCTGAATATCCAACACATCCTGAATAAGCTGGTTGATCTCTCCCTCACCCCAGGCGTAATTACGCTGATACATAGGAATAATATAGTGACTGGCATCGGTTAATAAATCGCGAACATTGAAGCTGATTACTGTGTCACTCATAGTACTTCAACTCCTTGAATAAATTCGTAATATCATCGATTTTAGTACCTTTAACATCAGAAGCTTTTACCGTCATCAGCGGCCAATTCAGCAAATCATTAGGCTGAATGGCGTGTTTAATACGTTCAAGTACATTATTATCTAATGCGTAATTATCCATGGTTGCCAACTGCACCACCTGCATTTTCAAGCGGCAGCTATAAGCCCAAATGAATAGTTTTTCAACAGCAGACGATAAGCCCTGAGTGCCAAATTTATCGATGTAAAAAATCAGTGCGCAGTCAAACAGGGTACGAATGTATCTGTCGCCAGTACGAGTGCGTGAGCGATAAGAATTGAGGGTGCGCATAATCGTGCTAGCTGTTGCATCCAACTCAATGCTAAGTAAGTGCACCGGCGCACAGCCATTCCCACGGTGCTTATCATCAATAATGTTGTCGATCAATTGCTGATAGTGGCCCGTCATCTCAAAAAAACGACGGCCATTGATCACCATCTGATCCAAATGAAATGGAAAGCGCATTGTCTGATGATCCACGCGGCGGTGATATTGGCTGTTGTAGTCATCGACAAAGTGGTGAGCAATACGCAGCGACTCTACATAGGGGTAAACGCCGACCTGATCAAGATTGACGCCCTTGAATACACCTACCCTGGTTTTATTGAAATGCTGTGCAGACTTGCCTCGCACCCAGTTGCGGATGCGATATAAATAGTTAGCAAAGAGCTTGGCCAAGGTAGCACTTTCCAGACTTTCCCAATGGCTGACCGTTTGCGCTTTCAGGTGTATCTCGTTTTCTGCAAATTCCCGTAAATGAAATGCTTTAAGCAGATCGTGTGGATCTAGGTCGCGGCCACGAGCATTTTGTGAATCAAAAAACTGAAACGCCTCAGTAACATTGGACAGCACAAAAGTGACTAGTTGACATTTATTTAACAGAAAGTCGATATCAGCTTCGGTGAAATCAGCACGCGCTACAGCACGTTTTGCCGCCATAAAATTCTGATACAAATTGTGATGGCTAATATCACTGTTAAAACACTGCCTGACCATAAACTCATTAATTTTAGGCTCTAAATCACCAAGTTGAGTTTTTAGGTCTTCGCGCAACAGGCCATTTGCCCGTTCATCCATAATCGCTTTTACCAGCAGAAACAAGGTTAGAGTGCGCTGCTGACCATCCACAATATCCAGCTGCTCCTGCCCTTTCTCATTGTGGTGGTGAAAAACTACGGCACCCAACCGATAAGCGGACTTGTCACGGTAAAGCCTTAAATCGCCCAGCATGGCATTGAGGTTTTCCTGCGTCCATTTATACGGGCGCTGGTAAGCAGGAATTGATAACGAAGGTTCTGCCAACAGTTCCCTGACTGGCACAATCTGTTTATCCAGCTTATGCATGCACACTTCCCTCTGGTTTCACCAAACGGGTTTTACCGGTCAGCAGTTCTTGCATCATGCCTTGTTTGATTTGGCGGGTTTTAGTCAGTCGTTGTTGTAGGGATTGAATTTCAGTATCCATGTCAGACAAGATAGAAGTAATGGCTACTTGTTCCTTCTGTAATGTAGGAAGTGGAATTCTAAATCCCGCCATATCTTTATTGGTTATCTGGTTTATGGTCGCTCCCATAATTTCATTAATTTGATTTTGAATAATATCTGATTGGAATTGATAGAAAACAAAACCAAATGACTTGGTGCGAAATATAGACATAAAGGCACCGAAAGCAGCACCATCCGCATTTTTGTCTATGAGCGCACATTTGCCTATTAATTGGCGACTACCATTACGAACACAAATGAGAATATCGCCTTTTTTGACTATAACTCTTTCCGGCAAATCCATATTTACATAAACATTATTATCGTAAGCTAATACATTATTTTGAACATTAGAGGATCTAAGTACCAATGTTCCATGTTCAGCAACATCATTAGGACTATAGGTTAATCCTATTATCGTTTGCCCAATTTCTGCTAGAGAAACAACCTCCCAATCCTCCGGTATTTCCCCCAGTTCGCTGGCTTTATAGCCTTTTGGCGTGCCATCTTCGCGCAGGGCGAATTGTGGCAAACGGGTTTTACCAGTCAACAGTTGCTGCATGGTGGCGGTTTTAATGGCCTGCTTTTTGGCGATGAGTTTTTCTAATTCGTTGATCAGCGCATCGACATCAGAGAGCGCATTGGCGATGGCGGTTTGTTCTTGTTTGTCACGAGGAATTAATATTAACAGCGCCCTCAATGTTCCTTGATTGAGATTTATCATCGTAGTGCCGACAGAAGCACTCTCAATTGCAGTAATAGTTTGGGGATTTGATAAAACTCTCTGTAAGAACGCAGCATCAGCATTTTCTTTTACTCGAACAATCATTGATCCTGTGCCACATAACCAGCCGTTCTCTATTTCAGAAATAACAGCGCATCGCCCCATGTCTCCCCGTCGCCCTATGACAATGTCGCCAGCTATCAGCCTGTATTCCGATAGCTTTTTCGCAGCTTCGTCAGAAATAGCCATAGATGACGTTGGCTTAACTTTTCCATCAATGATCTGCATGGGATTTACTACCGGAATTCCTCCATCAACGTAGTCTGATTTATGCAATGCACTACCAAACGGACCGGTCTTAAATGTTGCATGTACACCTAACCTTTGGATATCCCAATCCTCAGGAATCACCCCAACCTCAGTTTGCTTATACCCTTCTGGTATTACTTGCTTTTGTTCTGTCATTATTCTTCCCCCTGCCCCTTCTGCTGTAACTGCGCCACTGCCCGCATGCGCTCACGTTCCAGCTCGCGTTTCAGCTCTGCTTCGGTTGGCAAATAAGGCAAATAGCGAGCGGCAAACAGCTGTTTCTGATCAGCCAGCACCGAATATTTCACCACCGCCTCACTCTTTTCACTGCACAGCACCAGGCCGATAGTCGGGTTGTCATCGCTGCCTTTGCGCTGTTCATCATACAAACGCACATAGGTATCCATCTGGCCGACATCCTGATGTTTCAGTTTGCCCAGTTTCAGATCAACCAGCAGGAAACATTTGAGTTTAAAGTTGTAAAACACCAGATCGATATAAAAATCGTCATCATCAAAGCGAATGCGCTGCTGACGTTCAACAAACGCAAAGCCTTTGCCCAGTTCCAGCAAAAACTGTTGCAGGTTGCTGATAATGGCCTGTTCCAGCTCACTTTCCTGATAGGTTTTATCCTGCAGATTTAAAAAATCGAGGATGTAAGGATCACGCAGATAATCTTTCGCGGTTTCTGCCAAAGGCTGTGTATTCATCTGCGCTTCCTGTTCAACGAGCGCTTTATTCTGACTCGCGAGCAGACGTTCGTAATAAAGCGTACCAATTTGCCGCTCTAACGCTCTGGCACTCCAGCTCTGAGCGATAGCTTCGCGTAAATACCAATCTCTGGCCTGCACATTATCGACTCGCATTAAGGTTCGGTAATGCGTCCAGCTCAATTCACTACGCACTGCGTCGCGAATTGAGAAAGTCTGATAAAACTGGCGCATATTCCGTAAATTACCGACATCAAACCCCTTCCCTAATCGCTCGGTCAATTGCTGGGATAGCTGCTGTAACTGTTGTTTGCCATAAACAGCCCGGCTTTCACCTTGTTGTTCATCTTCAACAATCAGTCGGCCAATATTCCAGTAGCTTTGCACCATTACACTGTTCACAGTTTGGCGTAATTGCCCTCGGGCCTGCTCAATCTGCGTAGCAATCGCATCGGCCAATGAACTCAGCCGTGTTGGGGTATTGTCGTTCATATTGTTTCCAGCCCCATGGCTTTCAGATGTGCCGCGACTTTCAGGCTAAGCACATCGACAGATTGGCTGATGGTCGGTAATGCTTCGGCATAGCGCTCTTCTAATTCTTTCACGCGATTAGCCAATTGCTGAATAATGCGCTCGATTTCAGCCTGAATGCGGCTTTGTAATGTGGTGTGCCATTTGTCATTCACAATCAGGGTTTTGATATCGTCTTCCGACAAGGTGGCGTAGTGTTTAAACACCGCACGGTCTAGCTGGTCTTGTGCTTCTTTCAATGCTTTTTTGCTGTCAGCTTCCGCATCAAATAAGGCTTTAGCCTGTTTTAATGCCGCTTTTTCTTCTTTATCAGTTGCCACTTTTAAGCGCGCCGTAATGGTTACTTTGGTGACTTTATCTTTGTCATTCAGCGCTTCTGCCAATAAGCCGTCTTCACCGCTGTGTTCTTCCAGATAACTTTCCAGCTCTTGGGTCGCGTTATCGAGATCGGCCTGCAACTGATCCAGCTTCTTTTGTTCGGTTTTATAATAACGGGCAATGATCAGCGATGGTGGGATTAAGTCAGCTTTGAACTTGGCTTTGTCGATAACGATATCGGGTGTTTCTTTGAGTTTTTCGCCTTTCTCTGCCACCAGTTCACGCAACACCTTGCCAGCCAACCAGCCATCTTGCGTCAGCAGATAAGCATCGTCTTGCATGGTGTCGTTCCAGTAATCCATCAAGATCTGGTAAACGTCGTAGTTATTCAGCAATGCGGTGTCGGCATATTGCGCTAATAAAGCTTCTGAAATTTCATCGATCAATGCTTTCGGGTTATCGCCAACGCTAAGTTCCTGCAGTGCAATCTGTTGCTGCCATTGCGTAAGCAGTGTCATCGCTCGCTGGGCAAAGTCTTTGAATTCCGGATATTCCAGTAAGGTGGTTTTGATTTTTCCCGCTTCAATTTGTGCCTGGCTGTAACCTGCCCGCACCGGTGCAAACAGCGCATCACGCATCGACGGAAACACCTGCCAGTAAGGTGCTAATGCATTGATATCACGATCAGGAATGCCGCCCTGTAAATGTGCAGTGAGATCGTGCAGATCTTCCGGTTCGCTGGCATCAATATAACGTGGGATATTGAGGTTATAGTCATTCGCCGCGATCTCGCTGAGTGGCACCATGCGGCTGTAACGCGGCTGTTCCAACTGCTTGGTAAACACATCAACCACTTTGTGAATGTCTTGCGCCCGCAGACGGTTTTTGTTGCCGTCTTTGATAAAGCCTTTGCTGGCATCGATCATGAAAATGCCTTTACGGCTGTGCGCTTGGGCTTTATCAATCACGATGATGCAGGCCGGAATACCCGTGCCATAAAACAGGTTAGCAGGCAGGCCAATAATGCCTTTGATGTAGCCCTGTTTTAGCAGGTTTTCACGAATACGCGCTTCAGCATTACCACGAAACAGCACGCCATGCGGCAATATCACCGCGCCTTTGCCGGTGCTTTTCAGGCTTTTAATGATGTGCAGCAGGAAGGTGTAATCGCCATTCTTTTCGGGCGGAATGCCCCACGTGAAACGGTCGAATGGGTCTTCATTCGGGTTGAGGCCACTCGTCCAGTTCTTATTTGAAAATGGCGGGTTGGCTACTGCAAAGTCGAAAGTTTTTAACTGACCATTCGCCTCTTTCCATTGTGGATCAACAAGTGTGTTGCCCTTCCAGATTTTCGCCGTCGCGTTGTTGTGCAAGATCATGTTCATGCGTGCCAATGCACTGGTCGCGTTATCCATTTCCTGCCCGTAGATCGACAAACCACGTTCAGCTTCGTCACTGGCTTTCAGCAACAACGAACCTGAACCACAAGTCGGGTCATAGACAGTGGCATCTTGCGGCGTGCTGGCGTCAATGCCAATGACTTTCGACAGAATGCGCGAGACTTCCGACGGGGTATAAAACTGGCCCTTACTTTTGCCTGATTCGGTGGCAAAGTGGCGCATCAGATATTCATACGCATCGCCCAACAGGTCATCGCCATCGGCACGGTTAGCCGACAAATCGAGCCCTTCAAAAATACCGATCAGCTTAGAAAGGCGGTCGATCATCTCCTTCCCTTTACCCAGCTTGTCTTCATCATTGAAGTCAGCCACGTCGATAACACCTTTGAGGTCGTTTTCTTCCGCCAGTGCGCTGATGATTTTATTCATCTTATCGCCGATCTCTTTGTCACCTTTCAGCGCTTTCATGTCATCAAAGCTGGCTCCCAGCGGAATAACGATCATGCCATACGGGTCGCCTTTATAACGGTCAGAGACATATTTCATGAACAGGAAGGTGAGCACATAATCTTTGTACTGGCTGGCATCCATACCACCACGCAACTCATCACAACTCGCCCAGAGAGAGGAATAGAGTTCCGTCTTTTTAATCGCCATGGTTGTTCCTTAAATTCTTTGCATTACCGCTAAGTAAAAAATCAGATCAGACCGGTATTCAAACCGGCAGCTTTTAGTCGTTGCGTTAGATTACGCATCTTGCTGAATTCAGTGCCCAAGCTCTCGCGCAAACCAACCCCTTCGCAAAACTCTTTCGCCGTAATGTGTTTAAGCTCATCAGCATATTTGAGCATCTGCAGGTGAAGTTCTGAGGTGTATTGGTTGCGAGGCGCATCCGCCAAGGCTTGTTTGATGCGGTGGTAGATTTCTTGTTCTGTCATTTTTGCCAACAAGCATCAGGAATTTGATTAGTTAGCTAAATTAGCTAACTAAGATCGGGAGCACAAGAGAAAGGTTCCGGTGGACATGAGTTGGCATGGCCAAAATCTACATTTAAATCCAAAAAAATTCGGTCTAATATGAAATATCAGTATTTTCATACTGGATATGTTCAAATTGCATCCATGTGTTTTTGAGTCATTGAAGAGATTTCACTTCCTGCAGCAGTGCAGTTGTGTTTGTTGCTATAAAAAAATATATAAACCACTTAACAGCAAAAAACCTAATAAGTCCTCTACTGTTAAGTGGTATGACTACATTTTGATAAAAGGAATTTTAGATTTCTTAGAATGCTGCCTGATACATTGCCAACAATTCAGCTTTAGTAGCAATACGAGGCGCACACCCAGAGCACGGATCAGCCTCTGCTGCATCTACCCAACCAGCCAGATCACTTTCCTTAATTCCGATTTCATGTAGACCTGCCGGAATACCTACGGTTTTTGATAAACTGCGAATTGCCTGAATTGCGGCTTTGGCTGCTTCAGCTTGTGACATTTCAGATGTATCAACTCCCATCGCAACTGCAATATCTGCAAAACGAGCCTCTTTCACTGGCAGGTTAAATTCACATACAACAGGTAATATGATGGCGTTACAAATCCCATGTGGTAGGTTGTGCGTGGCTCCAGGCTGATGTGCTAATGAATGCACATATCCTAAACCAGCACTGTTAAATGCCATGCCCGCCAGGAATTGGCCATGCGCCATCATTTCACGAGCTTTTAAGTCCTTACCATTGGTGACTGCTTGTGGTAAGTATTCGGCAATCATACTGATTGATGCCAATGCAGAATGATCGGTCAGCGGGTGAGCGCCAATAGATACGTATGCTTCTATCGCATGGGTTAATGCGTCCATCCCGGTTGCTGCAGTAACTGACTTAGGCAAGCCAACCATAAGTGATGGATCATTCACCGCGATATCAGGAATTAGAGCGCTATCGATGATCACCATTTTGACTTTGCGTCGAGTATCAGTAATCACTGCATTACTAGTCACTTCTGCCGCAGTCCCGGATGTAGTGCTGACACAAGCCAAAAACGGACCAACTAGCCCAACTTTGCCGATTCCTTCAAAGTCATAAATTGTTTTGTCTGGATTTGCTGCCATAGCACGAATAGCTTTTGCAGTATCCATCGCACTGCCACCGCCAAAACCAATCAGGGCGTCTGCGTTACTTTCTTTAAATGCTGCATAAGCAGCTTCAGCCACTTTATCGGTTGGGTTCGCTAATACACCATCAAATACTGTAGGCGTAATCCCTGCATCACGCAACGCACTCATTAGGCTATCAAGTAATCCAATATCGAGTAATGCTTTTTCGGTTACTACTAACGGGCGTTGAATGGCTTTGGTTACCATTCTAGAAACCAAATCCTGAAGTGCATTATTCCCAGATAAACTGATTTGAGGTAAACATAGTGAAAAGGCCATAACAATATCCTATTTCCATAAGGTTAAGGTGTATATGTTTGCGCTGCATATAAATCACTTAAATACACGTAAAAATATACAAATCTGAAAAATAAAAACAAATTAA
This sequence comes from Tolumonas auensis DSM 9187, assembly GCF_000023065.1. NCBI lineage: Bacteria > Pseudomonadati > Pseudomonadota > Gammaproteobacteria > Aeromonadales > Aeromonadaceae > Tolumonas > Tolumonas auensis. The sequence continues at coordinate 1,279,761 of NC_012691.1, read as the reverse complement.
CGCTGAATTAGTTAACAGGCATTTGTATAAACGCCTGTTAACTTAATAACCACAAAGTAACGTTTTTAATTTTATTTCACAAAGAGGCAATTAATAACTATTATTTATTTTTGTTGCTTTGATATTTTCACCTTTAAATATTTTCAACCTATTATCCAATGCTTGTGTATAAAGCATGGTATCTACTCCTACAGCAACAAAATTAGCACCCCATTCAATACATTTTTTAGCCATATCAGGATCAACAGCCAAAAAGCCAGCTGCTTTACCTGCTTTTCGGATCCGGCGAATACTTTGTTCAATGATTTGCTGGACCTTCGGATTTCCGGCATCATCCGGATAACCTAATGAAGCAGACAGGTCGGCCGGGCCAATGAATACACCATCAATACCTTCAACATCTAATATCGCATCCAAATTATCCAGCGCTGTTTTACTTTCCACCTGGATCAGAAGACATAATTCCTCATTGGCTTTTGCCATGTAGTTATCAATACGTCCCCATCGAGCTGCACGAGCCACACTGGCCCCGACACCTCTTGTACCCACAGGTGGATACCGTGTCGCCGCCACAATTTCTTTTGCCTGTTCAGGTGTATCTACCATCGGGATCAAGAGCGTCCGCGTTCCAATGTCCAGAATTTGCTTGATAAGGCTGCGACGCCCTTCGACAGGACGGATCACAGGTTGACTGGCATAAGGTGCGATAGCCTGCAATTGATGATAAAGATCCTGGATTGAGTTAGGTGCATGTTCTCCGTCAATTAATAGCCAGTCATATCCGGATGTTGCTGCAATTTCTGCCACATAGGACGAAGTTGAACTTAACCAGAGACCAATCTGGATTTCTCCTTTCAATAAACCTGCTTTGAAAGGATTTGCTAATAAATCGTTCATAATTTGTCTCACATCTGAATTTAATGTTGAGTAGCTTTACAAGCTAAAGGTTCAGGACGTACAACGTGAAGACTGAAGATGATGAATGAACCCACGATTGCGATCCCGGCCAACGTCAAAAGACCTGCCGCACTGTTATTAAAAAAGGCTTCGGCTCTTACGCGGATGATGGGGGCCAGAAAGCCACCGACAGCACCAAAGAGATTTACAAAACCGATACCAGCAGCCAGAGCTGTACCTGAGAGGAGTTGAGTTGGCATTGTCCAGAATACGGGTTGGACAGCGATAAATCCGACCGCTGCAACACAGAGTGCCAGAATTGCCAGCAAGGGTGACACCAAACCTGAGACGCCAATTCCAATCCCGGCTGCAAGCAGGGTCAGTGCAGCTACATTTCGTCTTTCACCTATACGATCGGAGTAACGTGGTATATACCAGGTTCCGAACAATGCAGCGATCCAGGGAATAGCTGTAACTACTGAGGCCATAAACCCAACTTTAGTGCCCATCAACTCTGCTACTTGAGTTGGTAAGAAGAAAATCAGGCCATAAACCGCAATTTGAATCGTCAGATAAATTAACGCCAACTGCCATATACGTGGATTACTGATGGCTTCACTAATATGAGACGCAACTTTCTTCTCCTCTTCACTGGCTAGTTGAGTTAAAAGAACTTGTTTTTCGTCATTAGACAGGAAGCGAGCAGATTGCGGTGTATCATCCAGCCAATAGAAGGTAAAGAAACCTGCTACTACTGCTAGCAGACCTTCAATCATAAACATCCAGTACCATCCAGGATTTCCCATGAAGCCATGCATCTCGAGTAATGCACCAGAAAGAGGGGAACCTAATGTCAGGGCTAAGGGAGCACCCATATAAAAGAGCCCCATGATGCTGGCTCGGTTTTGTTGTGGAAACCAGAGCGAAGTCAGATAAATCATCCCAGGGAAAAAACCAGCCTCTGCAGCACCTAATAATGTTCTGACGATCAGAAATTTGGCTTCAGTGTCGGCATAAGCCATTCCGGCTGATAAAAATCCCCATATCACTGTGATACTGCCAATCCATCTCCTTGCTCCCCAACGGCGCATCAATAAGTTGGCCGGAACACCCAAAAATGCATATACGACGAAAAAGATACCGGCGCCAAGCGCATAGGCATCATTACTTAGCCCCGTGTCTATTTGATAGGCTTCTTTAGCAAAACCGATATTTGACCTATCCAGAAATGCCAGTACATAAAGAGCTAGCATAAATGGTATCAAACGGGCGCGATTCTTCTTAACCACAACATCCAATTGGGTCATCATAGCAGGATCCTCTAGTAATATATTTTCTGTCACGGCCACTGAAAACCAGCCTGCAGGCCGTGACTTCTCGTTTTAGTGGGTATAAGGCCGTTTCAACTTACAATCCCGGTTAAGTTCCACACCAAAACCGGGTTTATCGAGCACAGATTTGTGAATTCGACCATTCACTGGAACCGGTTCATTAATAAGAATTGGATCAAATTGTGGCCGTAATACTGAACAGTCAGGACTGGTCATCAAAAACTCACTAAATGGAGTATTAGTAAATGTGATCACCGCATGATGTGAATAAACGGATGAACCATGTGGCACAACCAGCTGGCCTCTGGCTTTTGCAATCGCAGCCACTTCAACTAAAGTGGTTAACCCGCCGCACCAACCAACATCAGGTTGCATAATATCAATGCCTGTTTCTGACAAAGTTTGGAAAGACTGCAGTGTGCCGTGATGTTCGCCACTGGTCACCATCATGCCAGGAGGGGCATTTCGCTTTAATTCACGATAACCTTCGTATTGCTGAGGAGGTAAACATTCTTCAATCCATTTCAGATTGTATGGCGCACAAGCATAGGCCAGTTTTGTCGCGTAATTAACATCCTGGCTCATCCAGCAATCGAGCATCAGCCAGAAATCAGGGCCGCATTTTTCCCGGTATTCTGCAACCATTGCTGCATCTTTTCGAATGCCTTTGTCACCATCATGAGGGCCCCAATGCGTTGGCATTTTTCCACCAATAAATCCCATCTCTTTGGCTAAATCAGGTCGGGCACCTGTTGCATAAAACTGGATTTCATCTCTGACTGCTCCCCCCAACAATTTATAAACGGGTAAGCCGACTACTTTCCCGAATAAATCCCAGAGAGCCAAATCCACACAAGAAATTGTATTCATCACTAAACCGCCAGATCCGGCATAATACATTGTGGCGCCCAGCATCTGGTCATGGATCAATTTAATATCGCTGACACATTTCCCTTCGATGAATCGATTTAGATGTTTTTCAACGATAAAACAGCCCATTTCTCCAGCAGTGGAAACAGCAAAGCCAATCTGCCCATTATCGGCCTCCACTTCGATAACTAACGTACCAAGAACGTTAATACCGAAGGACTGTCTTGACTGTTCATACTGCTTATATTTGCTCATCGGCGTGGCAATGTGATCATCGATCCAATGATGATTACCCTGATCGTGATAATCAGCCCCACCGGCGCCCTTTTCCGCAGTTGCGCCACCAGTAAACCAAGCTCGAACTTCTTTAATTTTTGGCAATACCATGTTGTTCTCCTTGTTATTTTCAGGAAACTTTTAAGTTGGGGATGCTTTTCCATCCTAATAAACGGGATATATCTTTCGCGCAAACAATGGCCTTTTCGGCTAATTGTTCACGATTGATTTCATTAATTTGCAGGCTTGTCCCCACCACTGAAATCGCAGCAATCAATTCGTTATCAGTATTAAAGATGGGTGCAGCGACACAACGAACATCGGCATAATCTTCGCCGTTGTCATAACTCCAGCCGCGAGTACGGATCAGTTTCAGCTCTTCGTTGAAGGCTTCAGGCGTAGATATAGTTGTAGGAGTAGCCAGCTCAAAGGTTAAATGACTAATGATGTTGTTTCGTAAAGTCTCGGGTTGCCATGCCAACAGACATTTACCGATCCCTGAACGATATAAAGAGAGACTTTTACCTTCATGTGAGCGAACACTAATGGTGGAAGCAGATTCAATTTTCAGGATGTAATAAGCGTTATCCTTATCGATGATCCCGAGATGACACAATAATCCGGTATCCTCCATTAAATCAGTAAGTGGCTTGCGAGCAATTTCGCGCAAGTCAATTTTGCTAAGTGCATGACCAGCCAATTCAACTAACTTAGTCCATAAACAATAATTATCATTTGAGTCAAGCCGAAGAAACCGATGCATTTTTAATTCAGACAATAATAAATATGCAGTGCTTTTGGGGATGCCTAATTCAGCAATAATGGTCGCCGCACTGCAGGGGCCAATACGAGCGATCAGATTAAGAATTTCTATAGCTCGTGTTAGCGCTGGGACTTTACTTGATTCCAACATACTGGACTCCTGTCTTTTACCTTGGAATCATTATTGTGGTACAGCAGAGCCAATTTTGTGACACAGATCGGATACGATAGAGATTCCAAAGGACTGGAAAATATTGAAATTGAATTGTGATGTGAATCACATGCATTGTAAGAAACAACTTCAAAGTTCATTTTTCAGTAACGCATTCAGTGAGTTGCCATAGCTAACCAATCTGCTACATCAGAAAAGAAGTACGAGAAACAGCTACAACGACTCTACAAGTGCAAATATGGCCCCTCATTTAGATCAGGAAGTCGCATATTCAATGAATGGCATTAGAGGGGGATTACAGCATCACCAACGTGCTAGCTAGGTCACGGCTCACTGGGGTGACCTAATGAGAGTGCCACACTCGCACCAGCGGTATTGGCAATCAGCAACGAACACGCTGGTATTCATTGAATGACATCGGAGGGGTATGGAGAGGGGTATGGAGAGGGGTATGAAGCAAAAAATACACGAAACAAGGAATCAACCAATCAGTAACTCATTGATTTAACTGGTGCCGGTAACAGGAGTTGAACCTGCGACCTTCGCATTACGAATCCGAAAATCAATTAATATCAACATATTGAAACACAATGAAAATTATATTTAATTTGTTTATTTTCAATGCACTATAATAAAATCCATGTGGATATTTGTTGACCAACGATCACATTTATTGATAAATTTCACTTACATATACTGTTACATGGCACTATGTAACTATATTTAAGAGGACGTAGAATGTCACGGCAAAAACTCACTACAGATCGCATCAGAAAATTCTCATTGCCTGATGGTAAAGACCAGTCATTCCTTTGGGATTCTGATGTTCCTATGCTTGCGTGTCGTGTAACGAAAAATATGAAATGTTTTATTTTTCAAGGCATATTTCTTCGTAAAACTATTCGAATGACCATTGGCAAGGTTAATGATTGGCGAATTGATGATGCTCGATCGGAAGCTCGTCGTTTGCAAACGCTCATTGATACCGGTATTGATCCACGAGAAGAAAAAGCGCAGAAATTAGCGGAGGCAAATCTTCGTTTTATTGAGAAACGTAAAGGTAAAGTATTGTTTCACGAAGCTTGGGATGAATATATTTCAGAATTGAAAACCGGCATTAGCTCAAAAACAAAGCGCCCTTACTCAAGTAGGTATATTGAAGATCATCTCAACCTATCTAATCCAGGAGGAGACAAAAAAAGACGGGGTGAAGGTGTAAAAGTTCCAGGTCCTTTAGCATTTTTTCTTGATTTACCTCTGTCAAATATAACGGCTTCTAAAATTGCCGATTGGCTAAGCATAGAACGACAAACCAGACCAACAACCACCGCACATGCATACAGATTACTACGAGCTTTTATTCGATGGCTTAATTGCCAACCAAAATACAGAGGAATTATAAAACAGGATGAAATTCAAGATGATAACGTCAGAAAAGTAGTCCCTCGATCACTTAGTAAAGATGGGGACTGCTTGCAGAAAGAACAGCTAGATGTTTGGTTTACAGAAATAAAAAAACTGAACAATCCAGTGCAATCAACTTATTTACAAGCACTATTACTAACTGGTGCTCGTAGAGAAGAGCTAGCGTCATTACGTTGGCAGGATGTGGATTTTGACTGGGAAAGTTTACGGATCAAAGACAAAATTGAAGGTGAACGAATCATACCACTAACACCATATGTAGCCCATTTACTCAAAAAACTCCCTCACTCAACATTCCCTGATGGAACTCAAAACCCGTGGGTTTTTTCTAGTAAAGCAAGTGCAAGCGGAAAAATTGTCGAACCACGCATTGCTCACAATCGAGCCCTAAAAAGCGGAAAACTACCTCATCTCAGTTTACACGGTTTGAGACGAAGTTTTGGTACACTGACCGAATGGATTGAAGTACCAACAGGTATCGTAGCCCAAATTATGGGACATAAACCTAGCGCTCTAGCCGAAAAACATTATCGGAGAAGACCTCTCGACTTACTCAGGAAATGGCATGTAAGGATAGAGGCTTGGATATTAGAACAGGCAACCATACATGACTATTAACCTAATGATATTAATGAATTTAATATTTTGAGATTCAGTCAGGAATGGATTCATTTACTTCTCAGTAAAATAATCCCATTTGGAGCATTATTTAACAAGTTATAACCTTGTACTAAATACACGTACTGTTGATTTAGATGTATATATGATTACCTAGCATTTTTCCTCTTGACTTTTTAATTGAGTATTAACTATGCTTTCTGTAAATACTGTTAACTACCCTCAGAAGGAAGTGATATGACTGAACTTGAATTGTGTGCTGATAATATTTTATCAGCAGCAAAGCCAACAACTCAGAAGGAGCATGTATCTGCTGGAAATCTAAGTATGCAAGAAGTAAACAGCATACTGAATGAAGCACAGGCAAAATGCCGTAATATAATTAATCGTTTTAGATCGAAAGTGTTATCATTAACATATAAAACAATATGTAAACGGATTTTACATATTAGCGGTTCTAACTGCAGAACTAGTTCCTGCCGGAAAACTGTAAAAAAAGATGTGAGTGGTTCGAAATCCTCCGATAGCGATGGTCCCGGAGACAGAGTTAATCATTGTTCATTTCATCCCTTCTATGATTTAATTTTCATTCTATTCTCCATATTTCCTCTACAGCCCAGTTTATTTGCCGTAACCTCAGCAGAGGAGATGGCCAAATGAATAACATTTCTATTTTGCAACCCTATATAACCAATGGTCAGTATTTAATATACATAAAAGACTTGGCAGAAATAATAAACACCAAACCACAAACCATTCGAAAATGGATTTGTAAAGATCGGTTACCCTCTGGCTTAGTTAAACCAAATAAACTAGGCAATAGACATGTATGGAGTGTTTATGATGTTGAAGACTATTTACACTCAATTCGAAACAAAAATTTATTTAATTAACCTGAGGTAACAAAAATGAATCCCATGATCCCTTATAAAGAGTGTCCGGTAAATGGATTACCTCCGATATTTTCAAATGCTATCTATGAAACTGCCAATCAGACAAAAGCGCCACTAGATATGGTAGCAAATTTAGCGATAGGTGTCGTATCATTGGTATGCCAAAACAAAGTAAATGTTTGCCGCATGGAGGGTTTGATCTCCCCATGTTCTGTATTCGTAATGTCTGTTGGGGATTCAGGAGAACGAAAAACCGGCACAGAAAATAAATTAATGGAGCCGATCCAGGAAATGGAAAACATGCTCTTAGATGCATATAAAAAGGAATTAGCCATCTTTGATGCAAAAAAATTTGCATGGGAACAAAAAAAGAAAATAATCGCATCTAAAATAAAAAAAGCAATAAACAGCAATGAAAAACATGATCATTTAACGAAAGAGCTTGAAGAGCTTTTTATAGAAAAACCAGTAATCCCCAAAAGAAAAAAGATGAAATTTAATGATGCCACACCAGCAGCAATCAAACACTATCTTGGAGAGCACAATAAGTCTATAGGCATAATGTCTGATGAAGGAGGTACTATACTAAATGCCAAGATAGTTGATGACCTTTCTTTTCTCAATAAATTATGGGATGGTTCAGATTATTCCACTGAAAGAAAAACAATACCTAGCCATCATATTACTGGTGCACGATTGACAATGTCGATCTTGGTTCAAAGTAGCGTTTTAAATGCCTATCTAATTCGTCAAGGAGAAAATGCTAGAGGTTCTGGCTTTTTAGCCAGATTTTTATTCTGTTATCCACCTAGTACACAAGGCACTAGGTATATTACTAACCCCGTAACATCTACCGAACACTTGCAGGTATTTCATGAACGAATGAAATCGATCTTACATGAAGATAAAGATCCAATAACGCTTAACCTCGATCATGAAGCCAAAAAATGCTGGATAGACTATTTTAATGAAATAGAGTCCCAACTTTTACCCGATGGATATCTTTATCATTTTAGAGATTATGCGTCAAAAGTAGCAGATAACGCAGCAAGGATTGCAGCATTAATTCACTATTTTATTGGTAATGATGGTGATATATCACGACAAGTCATGACTAGTGCAATACATCTCAGCCGCTGGTACTTAAATGAGTATATTAGAGTTTTTTCTGTACCAAATGAAGAGCAAAGCATGCAATTAGAGTCCAATGAATTATTTCTTTGGATTAACAACTTCTGCATGACCAATAGAATTACATATTTCAAAAAAAACCATTTACTCCAATATGGCCCTAATAGGTTTAGAGAAAAGAGACGACTTGATTTTTTATTGAACATTCTTTGTCAACAAAACAGAATCTGGCTATGGAATGCTCATAAAACAAACTATATAGGTATAGGTCAAAACCCTAATATACCCTATATACAATCTGGATTTACAATCACAAACTAACTCCAGAGTTATTTTTGTTTAAGTGGAATTTATTTCAACTATTTTTTATTGAGTTTTCCCTTGAAAATAATAGATTTAGCCTGAGTATGGCATTATTTATTTGTCGGATTGGTAATATATATGTGTATCTATTACTCAGTACAGAGTATTTAAATATGTATATCTCTGATAATAAGGTTATTCATATGAATAAGAACATCAACCTCAATCATGGAGAGTTAACTCCATCATACTTATCAAGAATGATGGATGTAATAAATAAAGGGGTAAATGAACACCCTAGAACATTTGCAATCAGGATTGATCTAAGACTTCCTGGATTAGGGTGTCATGCTCCTCTAATGGAGCATGACATGCCAACATCATTTGCTAAAACTGACTCGTCAGTAATATCTAGATTTTTTTCTTCTTTAGAAGCAAAAATTATTTCTGATATTAACGCTAGGAAACGTACAGGTACTAGAGTTCATTCTTGTACACTAAGATATGCTTGGGTCAAAGAGCAAAACAATGAACATAAAGATCACTATCACACATTTATCTTATTGAACAAGGATACGTATGCATTTTTAGGGCAATACACTGGCATAAACAATTTGGCTTACATAATTATGTCTGCTTGGAGTAGTGCATTAGGATTGCATATTGATTTAGCTAGAGAGTTAGTGCACCTCCCTGAAAACCCTTGCTATTACCTCGATGTCAACAAACCAGATTTTAATTTAAATCTGGATAGATTTATATATCGAATTAGTTATATGGCAAAAGCTAAAAGCAAAAATATAAATCCACAATATCGGTCATTTGGGTGCAGTAATAGATAAGAAACGTGGGCTGTTCAATAGCAGCCCATTAAATCTACGTCCATTATAGATTTGTGACCCAAAGAACAAAACCTTAGATAATGCTATTGGCATATCCAATAACTGCCTTTTTTAGGCCCATGATAAACCAGCCTGTTTTGTTTTTTCAATTTAGCTACGGCTCGCTCGACAGTACTGACTGATTTGCCAATAGCGTCTGCCACTTCTGAAAGTGTCATATGAGGGTTTCGCTGTAACAACAACAGGATCTGTTCCGGTGTTTTTACCTGCATTTCTACCCGCGTTTCTACCCGCGTTTTTTCCGACACAACATCTGGTTGTGTGCTGATAGCTTCCTGTAAACTGTCTTCTATTGCCTGTAGCAAAAATTCAATAAATGCTGAACAGTCGCTTTTCTGATCAGATTCAGTCAGTAACTTGTGAAAATAAAAATAAAACCAACCAGAACTAGGTTGCACATTAATAATAGAAGTACGAATTACTATTATTTTTATTTGTAACTACGTTTGATGTGGCTGCTTATTTTTTGTTCTACAATCCTGTGTACTAAAGTAAAAAAACCGCCAAGCCTTAAACTAAGCGGTTTTTACTGACTTTTACATCAATTTGATAATAAATAATAATATACAGCTTCATTGAAAAATTTAGCTACTGACACCTCATAAGCTAATAAAATGGCAGCCATCATCAAATCAATTTCAATAAGTCCTCACAATCAGCTCGCAAAATCGCAACATTCCGAATAGTCGCGTTGTTTGCTCCCAGTTCATTTTCATAGGTCGCTTTCATTTCTGACAATACAGCTTCTACCTGGCCGTAGATCCCATCCATAGCGTCAGTACTAGCCTTGCGAATCTCCATACTCACAGACTCTGCAACGTTATTGAAGTGGTTAAGTAAATCCCTTTTGGCTTCTCTGAGTTTCGCTTCATTATTTGCTTCCTCTACTTCGGATGCAACATCAGAAGCCAAGGATAATACGCTTAATGCGACACCAATATATGGTACTGCATTGGTCAAATTTTTTGTCCAGTTAGCAGCCTGCCAAGGTTTGAATTTGAAGCCAACCCATTTCCCAATTGTCCGAATTCCTGTAGCTAGCCCAGATTTACTGGCTTGAGAAGCACTTACCAAACTTTTCCCTGTGCTCACTCCTAAGGTATCAGCAATTTTTTTAAACATTGCGACGTTCTTTTTGAGACCACCTGATAGATCTGTAGTCTGAGGCTCGCTGGTATCGGTATGAGTATTTGCAGAGCCAATAAAGTCAGCCATTAAAGGGCTTTCAAACTCTTCCCCCATTTCCTCACGTAGTGATTCAACAGCTGCTTCAACTTCTTTCTGAAGCAAATCTGACGATTGTTGACACAATGCCTCGATTTTATATTGTGATTGCTCTAGTTCATACTGAAGATCAGGATTGATACCGATATCTTTAGCGAAGCTACTACCTATTTTCTGAATACTGTAAGCTAGGTTAGATATTTCACCTTCAACCTTTATTGAAAGCGCTCGTCTCTGTCTTGTTACTACACCGGTCAATTTTTTCAATAAGTGAACTTGTTGATCATCACGTCCATCATCGCGTGTGCAAAATTCCGTTACTTCGTCCAAGGATGACAGCACGATCCTCAACGGTGTATCTAGGCGAGCCATTGCACCTTTGGCATCGATAAATTTGTTGAGTAACGCGGTTAGTTTATCGAAGCGACTAAGAGCTTTCAGCTCCTCATCATGCTCGTCCTCACCGTCAAGTTGATCTCTTGCATCACAAAATGCAATTGGAAATTGCGATAAATCGTGTGGCTCAAAAGATAGCCTTAATGATTCATTGTAGTGTTCAATACGCTGCTCGACATCGCCAGCTTCAGCGGACATCTTATTTACAAGCAACAGCATTTTTGTTTGATAATTACGTTCAAACGCTAGTTCTTTGAAATTAGCTAAGGTAGTAGTGTCAAACAAACTGTAGGTTAGGCAATATACTAAAAGATCTGCTCTTGCGATGGCTTCGTAAGTGCGTGCATCATGGTCTTTTCGCTCTGTCCATAAACCAGGAGTGTCGATCAATTTGACACCATTCCATTCATATTCTCGACACTGGTCTGTTGCGATATCTGCCGAGATTGCCAGATCTCTTCTGCCTGTGAGAGCAGAAATGAGAGAGCTTTTTCCTGCGCTGTATTCCCCGACAAACGCAATTGTTAAAAATCCACGCTCACGGAACACCTTCAAATCTTGCTCTAGCTTAGTAGCAATACATCTTTCTTTAAGCACTGGAGCAGCTAGTAATTCGCCCATACGAGCAAGGATGCTTTCAAATTTCTGGCCGTGAACGGCCGCTGTAATCGTCATTACTAAACTCCGGCTTTTTGAAGGGTGATTTTTTCTTGAATCACAGACTCGATAATATTCATATTTTTTGGCACTCTCATTTTAGAGGACACTTCAATGTTGATGCTCTCTCCTACCTTACGGCGAACTTCGTTAATTTGATTCCGTAATGCCTGTGCGGAGGATTCAGATGGTTTATGGCCAGCAAAATCAATAATTCGTGCGGCAAAATGCGTATTCAGAATACGGCTTTGTTCTTGCAGTTTTTCGGCACCATTTCCAAGTGTTTTACCGACAAAATTTAGACCATCGCTGGATAGCCGAAAATACTCTTTCACTTCGGCTGCGCCTAGGAAGCATTGCTCTCTGAAATGCATCAAAGCATCCTCCACGATCTGTTTTTCCTGTTTCTCAATTTGAGACTCTAGTGCGCTAGATATTTTAGCAACAGCCTTTCGGCGCTTAGATGCCTTAGATTCAAAAAGAGATGCAATAAAACCAACTGCTGCCACTGCACCCCACACCCATCCCGCAGGATTCCACCAATTTGCTAGTGCAACTACGGCGATACCAAGCCCAGCCAGACCGCTGCCCCATTGCAAAGTCTTGCTAAACCAAACACTAGAATCTTGCTCATCCAATTTGTTAGACGAATATGAGAGTTTTCTCTGTAGATTTATTTCTTGATTTACTTCGTCAAGCAATTCCTTCATATCATTAGAAAATGCTATTAGTGAATTCTCTTGTGCATCATTAATTTTTTTCTCCATACCAAAGTAACGAATTGCATCTGACCACGCATCATTCAGACTACTCTCCGAGTCATCCCAGTGATCCTCCGCAAAGTCAGGAACTTCCTGTTGCAAAGCTGCAAATATGCCACGAAGATCTTGTTCAAGCTGGCGAGCGTGATCATCCTGTGCCTTTTTAAGCCGTTGGACGCTATCTTTGGCTCTCTCGGAAATTTCATTAGAAAATTTAATATAGAATTCTGAACGAGCGTTTAGATAGTGAAAAGGACGCTCAATATCAGTCACTGTACTGCCCAGCAGATTTTGGCTACGCCGTAACAGGCCTTCATCAAGCAGTGATAACCTAACGGAATCCAAAAAGTGCTGAAGTCGGCTGGATTTCATTAGGGTTTTTGCATGTTCGTGCTCAGGCTGTTGTTGTGCAATCTGCGCAGCCAAAAGTTGCACTGGAATGATTGGAAAACTAGATGTACCATAGTGATCTGCTGCATCACGACGAATTCTGTCGATATGACCACCAAGGCGATCTTTGTCCTCCGAAAATGCTTGCTCCGGCTTCTCTAAAAAACGTTTAAGACGTACTGGATGACTCAGGTCTTCTTTTACATTCAATAGCATAAGCAGTGGTTTCCCCTTACGTCTTAACTGCTTAAGGAATTCGAATTCAGAAGTTTGCTGATTGTTATTAGTGACCACAAAACAGATTAGATCTGCTTCATCAATTATGCTTTCAGCCACTGATTCTAGTTCCTCACCACCGGGCGTAGCTATACCTGGTGTATCAATAATACGAATGTTGTTCCATTCATAAACTCGATTTAAGCGTGTAGTATTCTGACGGCCAACACCGATCTGATCCCAGCCACCACCAGTAACTACTGCATGTAAGGTACTTTTACCAGCCTTGCTGCGGCCCATGAATGCAATCGTGTAATAGTTCATGGCGCGGCGTTTCTTGATCTGAAGCTCCTGAAATTCCTGTAGCTCTTGGTTTATTACCCTAATAATTTCTGCACGATCCTCTCTCATTGTACGAAGAGCCTCACGGGCAGCTTGTGCGGGTTTATCCCCAATTTGTAACTGAATTTCTGCAATCTGAGCATCTAGCTTTGACTCTATTTCTTTCAATGCATGGACTGTTGCATGCAAGCACGTATCTGCTATTTCGATATCGCGTAAACCCACATCCCGACACTCACTGATGGCCTTGTCATATTTAGGGCCTGATAACAGCGCTTCAATGCGGTAATCCTCAATACGCTCCTTCATTGATTCGGAACCTAAAACACCTACTACACGATCAACGACAGTTTTGCCTAGCACAGTTTCCAAGCCACTTAGCATTTTGGCACCAGTCGATACTTCGTTACGGCTAGTTGTTTTTAGTTCTGAAATTAAGCGTTGAGCCTCCTTGCAGGCCTGACTCTGTATTTGTTCAAAAACATCATTGCTGATATTCCATCGCTGTCTTAATTGCTCCAGCAATCTTTGTTCTGTTCGGTCTAACACACCATCAAAATGCGTAGCTAACGCAACTAACGAAAGAGCCAATAATCGTTGTTCAGGAACGATTCGCTGTAGAATGATATCCTGATTCAGATGCTGATCTGTTTGAGCTAAGATTAATTCTGCTGCTGCTTCTGTAGCTGGTTCAATGCCAATTGTTTTTGCTAGCGACTGTAAAAATTGAAGTTCATTTTTGTGCAATTGACCATCGACACACAAGGCATGGACAGCCAGCAAATAAGGGTAATTCAAATTATTATTCATTAACATTCCTTATCATATTGTTGTTATTCAAGGGCTATTATTCATCAATGCTATTTCAGCCAACTACAAAACCAGTTAAAACATAACGTTACACACGTTTACAATCAAACATTAAACAATTCCACACGAAACCAATAGATTGTTAGATTTATTTTGTAACCTCCATAAACCCAAGAGACTCATATTTTTTTAACAACCTTTAATCTAATATCAGTAATTTATAAGTCTCTCATTAAAACTAAATACGACCTGATGGATAAGCTATACTACGATACCGATAGCTAAACTAACGGTTAAATACATCTTTAAATTTACAATTAATTGTTTCTACTAGGTCAGGCTTGCGCCGCCTAATCTCTCCGTTCCCACATTGGGGACACTGATCAATCAAGTAAGATCGATCTGTTAGACAATCACTTTGCGGGGCAACGAGCTTCGTCCAATGGCAAGCGGGGCACTCAAGTACAACGGGTGATGGTGGTAGTGGCACGAGTGTCATCCTTAGCAGTTTTATGCTGATGATTAATCGGAGGAATTGGCTTACACCTAATATCACCCATGTAGCCTAAACATTACTTTTCGTAAGCTTACAATTAAATGAGTCTCAGCGCCATATGAACCAAAATGAATGTTTTCATTTTGGCAACTGCGATAAACATCAGTAACCACATAAAAAGAGTGCGTGTTAATCCAACGCTAAGAATAAGCCGAGCGATGCAGCTGCATCACTGGAATAGGAAGCGACAATATCGACAGTGGAAAATCGATCTTTCAGCCATGTGAATACGTTCTCGAGTATCTCAAACGAAAATGCAGCGTCATAAAAGACAGTAGATACAATAGAGGTCGCATTACCAGCAAGCTGAATGTTTTGAATAGATTCAGCCGTTATTTGGCTGCTTACGTGCTTGTAATGAATATTGCTAGATTTGCTGAAAAGCTTTCTGATATCCGCCAAGTCAGCGCCAAAACTTCGCTTGGCGTTGAAGACTGACAGCATGGCTTTGATCAGGTTATTTTCATCGCCCACATCATAAGTCATCACGCGGAAGCCACTGCATTCGGCATTGAATCTAACTAACTGATCAGCTGACGCAGTTAACGCAACATAGACATTACAGGCGGTCATGTTTGATTTTTTAATTTGCTCCAACTGCTCAAAATTGGGGCTAATCAACATCACCATTTCTACTTTTTCGAACAAATTAACAGGCACCATGCTGCCATCAGTCCAAATGCTGTAATGTCTTTTTAATCCGACGATATCGGTAACGCTGTCTTTTTCAATGATCAACATCATGTGTTTTTGCCGCCTTGATAAGTATCTTTCTTTAGCAAAAGATACTCGCTCTGCGACATAGTAATTTTTCATAAGCTTGCAAATCACGGAAATAGCAAGCAAAAACAGCGATGCTTAGGGTTTGTTTAGCGCCACGATTAGCTGCCCATTAATGAAATAGGTGCTCCCACCCTTTGCGCCATCAGAATGCACTTTGATCTTATCAACCACTTCTACAGGGAGATGCTCCGCTAACTTTTTGTGTAACTGACTCAATACTTCCTGAATAAATTTCGGTGTCAGCGGTTTCAACTTTTCAAAACGCTGATGTTGCCAGTCACCTTCATCTTCCAATCCAAACGTGTTGTAGACACGCACATCACCTTGCAAACGAAAGAAATGCGCTAAATATTGCTTAGTCGGTTCGATGCTGCTTTGAAATGCGGAGCTCAGCTTCATGGTGCGATTGGGTTGTTCAGCGATCATTAAATAAAGCGCCAGTAGTTTTGCTGACAATTTGATATCGACACCTAGCACACTCACAGTTCGGGCTTTATAGGAAATGGCGACATCCAGATGATCCGCCTGCTGCGCTGCATTCATGAGTGCAACAGTTTTAGAAAACGAGGCATCTTGAATGTGTGTCAGTAAATCTTGCTCAAAATGGCGGCGCATACGCACAAACGGAATTTCGGCCAGCGTAACAATCGCATCACGGGTATTCACCGTGTCTCCCGGTTTTTTGCCAGTGATCACATTGTCGTATGGGGTCGGATAATAAAAATCTTTAACGAACTCAAACTCATCATTCACAAACACATGGCTTAACGCATCTTGCTCTCTGCCATATAATGACATGGCATAGCCCATGTAAAATGCCATCGTTTTACGTCCACCAGCCAAAGACGCATGAACGGAACAGTCTGGATCTGCCGTTAACTCAGCTGTTTTCCGGGTAATGAAATCGGCCATGATGGTCTGATCGGCTTCTGCTTTGGCATCGTCAAGCACCCTGCCCTCATCATCAGCAATCAGCCAGATATGACTTTCATCAAACTTGATGGCTGGCATCTGATAATCCGTTATCAGGCGTTGCCAGTGACCATCGTGAAAAAGCCCTTCGACTAAGATGTCTTTCGCATTTTGTGTGGTAATGACATACACCTCTTGGGGAAAGATTTTCCCTTGGGTGTAGAGTGCATATAACGTCTCGGTTAATACCTGTGGGCTGGCTCCAGTCACTGCCACCAGAATATTTTTCATTACGGTCTCAATCATTGCATCCACTTCTGATGAGTCCATAGTCTCTGGTGACGCCTAGTTAAATCAAGTCTGTTTGAGATAATTCGTTAAACTCACTGCGGTTTTCTGGTTGAAACTCGATAATTTCCAGAAACGTCCTGCTGAATATAGATCGTATCTCCTGCTTTGCAGTTGAAAAACGAGAGGAAGCGTTTACTCTGTCCCCTAGCACCCCGAAATAAACGTTTGGTTGCATCAATATCGGTTTCCACCGATTCACCTGTGCCATCGAACATCACAGATACAGAAACACCTGCTAATGATTTGTTCTTACCGCCCAAGCAAGCTGCAGGAAAAAAATGATGGCAATCTTGTAAATAGAAATGCCCCTGGTTGATATTGCCCTGCGTTAATTCGATTTGTAAAAAACTCATCGTTATATCCCTTAGTTTAAACGTCTATATGGTGTGCTTGATTATGCGGTATGGATCAACTGAGCCATCTGATTCAGTAACTGCTGGCGAACTGAGTCAATTTGCTCTGCATTGGTTTTGGCAGAGAGACTCTCTTTCGCTTTGCGGCCAAGGAAATAGCTGATCCGTTCGGCATTAGCGCCAGACGGATGCGGTAAGCCATTTAGCACACGCTCTGCTTTGACTTTGCCTTGTTTGACTAGATAGTCGAATACCTGCGATACCTTTGGGCCTAGTGGAATGTAAAGACAATCTGAAGGTAATGAAGCTACCTCGTCTGCCAGATATTGATCGATTTGCTGTTTCAGTAATGGACGACTCAACATCGCCGGAGTGCCGCTGTAGTTTTGACCATCGACAAACACCGGATAACGTAACGCCGATGTATAATGCACATAGTGAGCATGCGATGAGAAAAGCTGTTCACACGATTCAAGTGTTAGTAACTGATTAACCCCAATATAATCAAGTAAAGCAATCAGGTTGCTACGCATAGGCCCACCAAAACTGGCCGTCTCTTTTGCCTTCTGCTTAGCTGTTTCCTGCGAGCATCCTGCTACCAGCTGTCTTTGTGCTTCTGCTAATGCTAAATCGGCTTGTTGATAGCCTGGTGTAATACCGCAAATCACTATCTTTGCATCATGGTTGATGTAATCAAATGGTGCGTAATAGACAGACAGCTTACCGTCATCCGCCATTTTTAAATTGGCTGGTAATTGATGGTCTGAAGTTGACTGATAATTTTTCATTTTTGCGGTGTGTTGTTCGAATAACATATAAAACTCCTGCTAAATAGGTCGATTAAGCGCACGGTGCCAGTTCTGATAAAACGTCGCGCATCCAGAATGATTCGTTTAATAATGTTGTATTGATGCCGGGCTCATCGAAATGCATCGCGACCAAATGGCCAGTATCACCGTTCAACATCACACAGTCACTTTGCTGGTTAATCATCACTTGATAGGCAGGGTTATAGTGCGCCTGCTGAGCTGCACTAAAATGCTCACGCATCAAGATGGTTTTGAATACGAGCCCGTAATTATTGGGCAGTTTTTCTGCCACCAGCACATAACCGGGCATAACGAAATGTACGTCATTGCCTAATAAACAAAATGACAGATTCTCGCGCAAAATGTAGCTAAAAAGCGGGAATAGCACCTTGCCGATATTCTTGATACCCGTCAGCCCTAATCGCTGCACGATGCGGATCAGGAAATGCTCATGTAAAAATAACCGGCTTAAAAATCGACGATGACCTTTAATATCCCCTTTCATCATTTTCCGGCTATCCCACCCATCAATCACCAAACAACACATATTGCCGATATTGTTTAGATGATGAAACTCTGTCTCAAGCGATGTCATCACTGACTGGAAATGCCAGCTTGAATGATGGTGACAAACCCGATGATCGAGCATGAATTCACCACGGCACTGCGCTAATTCTTCAATATAACGCAGATGATTTTTTCGTGAGTTGAACTTCACGAGTCCAGTTTTGAGCTTTTTGTAAAACTCGTCATAGCGTTGGGTTGCTTTGCGGAACGCCCCTTTAACTTCTGCTTTCGCCACTGATTCATGCTTAAACATGGCAACTCCATATGTATTCATAAAGTACATATTTACAATAGGACACAAGCCAATGTGTAGTCAATAACTACATATGCACTTTTAGATTACATATTTTGTGCTATTATTTTCGGCAGAAGAACTCAGCTAGGAAATACTCAATGCAAGTTGGTGTAACCATCAAGAAGAATGCTAACCTGCTCCCTATTACTGAAGATCAGTTACAGCATTCTGTATATGAAATGCTTTCTGTTTTAGAGATCTTATGTAACAGCGCACACGGACACGGAGAGGCAGATACGAGCTGTGGTGTCATTGATTTTCTTGGTGAGCCCAAGCAAATCAAATTGCTCGAAAACTCATTGATGTGGAAATATATCTACCCAATGTATCTGTTTGCCGAACTAGGCGAACCATTAGACGTTATTGAATACCACTTGTCAGATATGTTGGGCGATTTAGCAAAATGGATCACCGCAGCAAACCCGATACTTGAATATGATGAAACACCGCTGAACCAAGCAGCTATCAAAGTAATTTATAAGTTTATTGCTCGAATTAAACTCAACTACCGATGGGATTTTGATGGGGACTATAGCCCCGAAGATAATCCTGATCCCTTGCCTCATTCTGATGCACGGAATGGCCTTGTTCCTTTATCTGCCGGTTGGTATCCAGATACACATAGACGGCACTTAACACTCGTTGAGTTAGCTTTACTGGCAGGCATGAGTAATATTCGTAGTGTTCGTAATGCTCAATTCAGTAAGACTGATCCGTTGTCATTTATAAAAGAAGGTGCTCAGGTACTGATTACGGTAGAAGAGGCTCGTCGCTGGCTACAAGGGCGGAATGGGTTTGTGCCGACGAAAAGGATTAGTTATTAGAATTAAAGCACTTGGTGCAAACTAAGTGCTTCAAACGGTTTACTGACTATTAAGAATGTGAACACCATTGATATACAATTCTGAAATTTTCATGATTGGTTGATGAGTTATATAATTGAGAATCTGCCTCGAACATTTGTAGTGGCATAGGCGCGATATCTGTAAATAATTTTTGTTGGTCTATATCTCTCGGCTCTTGAAATCCTCGATCATAGATAAGACCACCCTTAGATGTAAACAATCCTCGCTTATGCATCAATCCAGAACCATTATCATTAACTGAATACCAATAGAGCTTGATATTCTTTGGCATTGTTTTTACTATTTCTACAAGTTTATCCTTTCGCTCATTCCATGAAGGTTTTCTATCTTCATCACTAAAAATATAAAACTCAACATCTGATTTATAACAATATAACATCAGTTGATTTAAAACATTCATTGATCCAATATTTGTCGAGCATATATACGGATCGAAAAGAGTCACTTTTTCTGCATTAATCAACAATGCTTTTGCAGCATAAGCCAAAGATGTTGATTTTCTTTGATATTCAGTAGTAAATTTAAAATCATCATCATCAAGATCATCTAATATTGATTTAATATATTCATTGGCAACAGCTGAAGTATCAATAATTCGGTGAAATCGTTCTTCTGAATGGCTGTTTTCCGCTGCTTCTAACCATGTTTTACCATTGTATACCCTTGATAGAGAGATCAGCGATTGGTCCTTAATAATTCTAAGTTTTTCTTCAGCTTTTTTCTTTTGCATTTCATTTTGTAAATTTAACCTTTCAATTACTTCTCGAAACCATCCTTTAGGGAATTGAGAAACCAATGCTCCTTTTGCATAACCAAATCGAGATTGAATAATAGTTAGATCAGATAAAGTATTAACAGCAGATGGAGAAATAGCGAATTCAAGATGCAACATCAGAATAGTTCCTCTCTTCGTTCATCAAAAAAACCATTCGGCCAATAACTATCAAACTCACCTTCATCTGTTGTTTTTATTGTTCGAAATATGGTTTTTCCATCAACCTGCTCACAAAAAATGATTTGAACATCATGCTTGAAACAAGAGAAATGGTCATCAACAGAAAGCACCTCATCCGCCGTTTGCCTCCGACGCTTTAATAGTCGTAGCATAATATGTTCACTATGAGTTTCAATAAGAAACATGCGACCAGAATTTTGATAACATGATTCAAGTATCATGTCAGCTAAACTCAATTGCCATTTGGGATGAATATGCAGTTCTGGTTGTTCACAAGAGATGATAGCGTCTTGATTAATGCTACATGCAACAATAAAAGGAAATACCTGAGAAACACCAATTCCAACATCTGATGGTCTTAAATTGGTTGATGTTTGAGTCTCTTTCAATATCACCTGTCGGTATTTGATTGTTTCATCAGGTATTTTTTGAATATCGAAAATGTAGTTCGATTCTAAAAATGACTTACCGAAATACTCATTAACCTGTTTTCTCAGTGATTCTGAACCATAAGCAAATTGATCCCAGCCAGCTGAACCATCATACCAACGCGCCGGTGTAGCTGTTTCCTCTAAAATAAAATTGCGACAAGGAACAACACGTAATGGCCCAATATGTAATAAGTTGAATAATTTTCGCCCTAATATCCTTAAGGGAGCTAAAGATGACTGAGAAAGTGCAGCTTCAGCAAAAACTTGCGCCGCAAGTGGGTGTTCAGGAAAGACATTACTCCAATCAAAAGGACAATTTGATAAATCTATTCTTTTAATTAGTGGAGGTAATGCATCGCGAGAAGGAATATAAACGGCTTCCCATTCCCCAGATTCGAAGATATTGTTAATTTCAAATGGTTCACTAACTTGCCAATCAGATAATGGAGAGTAGTGTGTGATTACAGATTCTTGCTTCCCTGCTTGAGATTCAAATCTCAGATATGGCTGATCACAACTGAAACACTCAAAGCGGCTGATATAAGTTTTTTTTGCAAAATTATCCCATTCTATATCAATTTCAAATGACATAACTTTAGTCGTTGCATCAGGAGTAAAACCTAAATGTGATTCTAGCAACCATGTTTCGGCTGTTGATAAAAAATCATTCCATACATCAACACCATCACTGAAATCTAATGTTGCACCAAGAGTTATAACGTTATTCGTTTTCTTCCCATGAACTAAATTTTGAAAACCACCAAGCCAGAGTTTTTCACCGGTAACTTGGCTGTATTGAGGGTCAAAATTTCTCGCAACAATCACTTCATAAAGATACAACAAAGCATGTAACACAGTGCTTTTACCTGTGCTATTAGCTCCAAAAAGGAGAGTAATCGATGATAGAGGAATTATGACCTTATCCTGAACACCTTTAAATCCACCAACGATTAAGGATTTTATTTTCATATTTAACAACCTTCAATCTTTATTCATGAAAATAACTCAGCACTTAAAGACGCAAAAAGTTCATTTGATTCAACATAAAAACCTTCCAATCTGTTTTTTTGTTTTTCAATGTTCTTCACAATATCACAAAAAAAATCTTGATCATTTAATTCAGGAACAGGAACCACTAACTGATATATATCAGAATTACTAATATTAGCCTGTCGGACTCCTCGGTTGTTTTTAATTAACTCATTTTTCATGGCCTGATGAGATAGACAGTATTTTAAATACTCTTTATTTATTTTCTTGGATTTGATAGATATTTTTGCCACACGTTGATTCAAATAATACTTATTATATTCTTCGGTTACTTCCGTGATATTTCCATAGTCATCTTTCCCGACTGTCCCAGTCAAACTCATTAATAAATCACCGGAAAACAGCTCATATTGTTTTAGTTTTTCAGGGTGTGTTGGCTGTACAAAATCTATACTTTCAGCAGTAAAGCCTTTTTTGTTTGCATTTCCAATTTTAACTACTGGTATACCTTCTGTGCCGAAATCAGCACTTTTAAATGCATATCCACCCTGAACATGAATTAGCGATGATAATGATTCAACCTCCCACCCCTTCAGATTCGTCACTGGGTCGCCGAACATATCCAAAAACACACTACGCAGAAATTCGTCTGCCAACTCAATGGCTTGCTGGCGTTTTTGGCGAATGGCATCGGCTTTATCGAGAATCGCGGCAATGCGTTTTTGCTCTTCTAATGGGGGAAGAGGGATTTCAACTTTCGTCAGACCTTGGCCTGTAATTTGAGGTTGTGCAGAACCTGAAATCACATCTTCAAATCCTCTCTTCAAAAAAAAGTAATATAGATATTTGAGATCAACAATGAGAGGATCGATATCATCAATAGCCATTGCGTTGCCATTGATATAAGATCGCGGCTCTGAAATATGAACATTACCACAGGTTGCCCCTCGGCAAGTGATCATCAATGTAGGGAATTCATGAGTGAACTCAGAATAATATCCAATTTTCCCATTTGCGCCGTAAACAGAATAACCAGAATCAAGCAAGCTACTTGCTGCTATTGTTTTCCTTTGTCTTGGTCTACAAATATCATGTAGTTTTACGATTGGCCAACTCATAGCATCCCCTCCAGCGCATTCAGGTCTGCCAGAATTTCATTCTCTAACGCTTTCAGCTTGCCTAAAATCACTTTTGGGTTTTCGTAGCTTTCTTCCTGATACACCACTTCTTTATAACGGTTTAGCGACAAGTCATAGTTCTGGGCTTTCAGCTCATCGATTGACACCGTAAATGCAGGCTTAGTTTTGTCAGAAAACTCCGCTTCGATAGTGGCAACATCATTTTTCTCATACAGCGCGGTATAACGTTTCCACTTAGCAATCACATCAGGAATATCGCCATCATGATCCTTCTTAATGCGTTTATCATCGAGCGAATAGCCATCATCTTTCATGTCATATAGAAACACGCGATCGGTGCTGCCGCCTTTGGTGAAAATCAGAATGCCAGTTGAAACACCGGCATACGGCTTAAACACGCCACTGGGCAGTGAGATCATGGCTTCGAGCTGGTTATTTTCAATCAGCTCTTTGCGTAGGTCTTTATGCGCCGATGAGCTACCAAACAACACACCATCAGGCACGATAGTGGCGCTGCGGCCACCGAGTTTCAGCATGCGTAAAATCAGCGCCACAAACAGCAATTCTGTTTTCTTGGTTTTCACCTTTTTCAGCACATACGGATTCACCGAGGTTTCATCCAGGCTGCCTTTAAACGGTGGATTGGCCAGAATTTTATCGAAGTAGTTTTCTTCCTGCGGTTTACCGACAAAAGATTTGTTGAGGCTGTCCTGATAGGTGATATGTGCATTACTGACACCATGCAACATCATATTCATCGCAGAAACACGCAGCATGGTGCTGTCGAAATCTAAGCCCCAGAACATCTCTTTATTAATGTGTTCAGAATATGGAGCCAATAAATCACCCGAATAAACCGGGTTCCCATCTTCATCTTTATAGATTGATTCAGGGCTGGAGTATTTGCGGGTTAAATATTCCATCGTGCGAGCCAAGAAACCTGCCGTACCACAAGCAGGGTCGCAGACCGTTTCTGTTGGTTGCACGTCGATCATTTCAATCATCATATCAATGATATGGCGCGGGGTTCTGAACTGACCGTTGATGCCTGCAGACGAGAGCTTACTCAGTAGATATTCGTAGATATCGCCTTTCACATCGCTTTTATCAAGCGGCAGCTTATCGACCATTTCCACCGCCGCTGTGATCACCGCTTCACTGCGGATCTGTAAATCCGCGGTAGCCATAAACTGTGCAATATCAGAACCGGCTAATTCTACATTCGCAAAATACGGAAACACCTTGTCACGCAGGTGCGGTAATAACTCTTTACCCGACATGTTTTTGTAATTCTGCCAGCGCAATAACTGGCCTTCCGGCGAATCAGGAAACAGATGCTGGAATGGGCAGTTTGTGCGTTGTGCTTTTTTTTCAGCCTGTGTTTCTTGAATATCCAGCATGCGCGAAAACATCAGATAACTGATTTGCTCGATGACCACCAGCGGATTGGTGACACCACCCGTCCAGAACTTTTCCCACAGGCTGTCGATATCGTTACGGAGTTGGCCAGTTAACATAGTGTTCTCTTAAATGAAGTGCTTGCTGCAATGATGCCGATTATACCGAGCAAAACGAAATTCGTAAGTTTACAAACTCCGTTCGCTCAGGCTTTCATCAACGGACTGATAACTGGATTATTTGGTAACAGGAACGGCTGCATGAGCTGTGTTAGTTGTTCAATATGCGTTTCATCAAAAATCTCAAGGCCATCACCGTTCGAAATATGTTTAAACGGGCCTTCGTATAATTCAGCCAACTGAATACGCCCATAACGGCCGATAAAGATTTTTAACTGATTCAGATATTGTGTTTGCTGATAGGTTAATTGTGCTTTTTGCAAAAAGTCAGTGAAACATTTATCCACCTCTTTGGCATCTAAACCGACCAACTGACACAACGTAATATTCAATTGTTGCGGTGAGCGACCGTAAAACTCGTTTAATACTCGCGGGTCAACACCCGGATATTGCGTTAGCACCGTTGATGTCAGTGAGGTCAGCTCATCTTCTGTCACCGGCACATTTTTGTAGATCTTCTGCAGCACCGGGTTTTTCTCCAGCATGGCATCCAGGATCTCTTTCAGGCGTTTCCGATAGACATAAGCATCGTTCGGATTTAGGGTCACAATACGCTCATTGATTTGCGCCCCATCATCAAATGTCGAGGTGGCTGGTGTGGTATAACCCGGCCCAACGCTACGTTTTTTGAACTTCATGATAGCTCGCAACTCAAGCCGGGTTTGCTCTAATCGCGCTACCGATAAATTGGCCCAGTAATCGTAGCTTTGCACTGCTTCCATTTCATCGGCTTTCAGGCGCACGTCATTGATAGTCACCGCCAGATTTTGCACCGCAGCAATCAGTTCCGCTTTCAGGTTTTCTAGCTCACTGCTGGCCAGTAAATGCGCGGTTTGCAATTCAGCGATCAAACGATCAAATAACGAGGCATCCATGTCTTTCAACGGACGAGAACCCATCAACGGCGCGATGATTTTCTCTAATGAATGGCGTGTTGAAGCTTCCATGCTACTAAGCATGTCGCTTTCTTGTAGCAATTTCACCAGCCGCAATTCACGACGCACAGCAATAGCATCTTCGGGTAAATCACAGATATCGGCTTTCAATAACGCTACCGCCAACTCAAACGCTTTAACTGACGTTTTCTTCATGGCGGTATCAGCCAACGTCAGGCGTGCTTCAAATACCGTTTGCAATAGCGAACGGCTCGCCACCACTTCCGCTTCGGTATATTCCTCATCAAAATATTTAAAGTTTCCGTAATGGTCAAAAATTAAAAACTCTTCTTTGTCTTTACCCGGCCCGAACAAGTTTTCACATAAACGAGTGCCACGGCCAATCATCTGCCAGAATTTCACCCATGACTTCACCGGACGAGCGAAGACAAGATTGACCACTTCCGGCACATCAATTCCGGTATCTAACATATCGACTGAAATCGCGATGCGGAATGGATTATCCGGACTCTTGAATTCATCAATTCGCGCTTCAGGTCGATCAACCTTGTTATGGATGACCTTGCACACCTTGGTGCCATATTGCGGGTAGAGTTTTACAAACATCGATTCCAGATGTTCCGCGTGTTCCTGACTTTGGGCAAAAATAATAGTTTTACCCACCAGCGACTGAGTGGCGTCTTTGATGCCATTCGTCATCAGGTTTTCTAATATCTGGCAATCGGTTGATGCACTGAAGATCTTTTTGCCGATCTCTTTGCCTTTGAAGTGTACGTTCTGAGCTTCTTCTGCACCCAGATCTTCTTCCAGCTGTTCCCGCTGTTCTGGTGTCAGATCTTTATAATGAATGCCATCGCGCAGGAATTCCGTAGTGAACTCTTTAACCCGGAACGGATTCAGATAACGCGGTTCATGGGCAATTGCTTCCGCCAGATCAAAGTTAAAGGTCGGGTCGCCGTTTTCACAGCCGAAAAGATCAAAGGTGTTACGAGCAATAAACTTCACTGGTGTTGCGGTAAGCCCCACCTGTAAAGCATCGAAGTAATCGAAAATGTCGCGGTATTTGTTGTAGATACTGCGGTGCGATTCATCAGCAATGATGAGATCAAAAAAACCTACATCCAACTGAGAGAACCGGTTCATCATGCCGGGATACGTAGCCACAAATATACGAGCTGACTGATCAATCCGATTTGATTCACCCACAACACAGCGTGGCTCTGACGCTAAATGGAGTTTGAACGCGTCATCAGCCTGACGACGGAGTTCTTTGCGATCACATAGAAAGAGAACACGCTTCACCCAGCGCGCTTTTAACAGCAATGCCACTAGCGCAATTGATACACGAGTTTTGCCGGTGCCTGTCGCCTGAACAATCAGCGTTTGTCTGCGCTGATTTTGGAAGCGGTTTGTCACCGATTTAATTGCTTCAATCTGATATGGGCGGCCCGCAATGGAGGGATCAGGGTTTAGCACTTCCAGATTTTTTTCTTTATGCTGATGCTGGTAATGCAAAAACATCAGGCTGTCTTTGGAGTAAAAACCAAATACCTGCCGATATGCGTTGTATTGTTTGGTATCCCAAATGCAGATCTCATAGCCGTTGGTATAGAAAACGATAGGCATCGGGCAATTAAACTGTTTAGCCAGCCCTTCCGCGTAATAACGCGCCTGTTCCCGCCCCTTTTGCATAGTTTCGCGTGAGCGTTTCGCTTCAATTACGGCCAACGGATTACCATCGTCGCCCCATAAAACATAGTCCGCATAGCCAATGCCAGACGTTGTTGGTTGATGAAGAACTTCGATTTCTAAGCCGACTTGTTCCGGGTCTGAGAGATCCCAACCTGCCGCTGCCAATTGTGTATCAATCAACATCTTGCGGGTTTGGTTTTCATCCCACGCCAAGCTGTTTGCAGTTTGCTGACTTCGAACTCTGGCAGCCTGCAGTTTCTCAGCAGTTGCCTCCGCATGCTGACGAGCTTTACGCTCCATTTCTAACTCATGAGAGAGCTGTTCTTGCTTAGCCTGGTTCTCTTCCAGTAATTTTTCGAGCTCTTTTTGTGCAATGTTTAAATTACCCGGCTTAGGTGGATAGCTAAGCGCAGATAAATCAGACTGGAAAAAACCATAATAGTTGATGGCCATATATTGGCCCAACTGATGAGCAACACCTAACGCAGCAAACGCTTTATCTAAAGAACCATCGCCACCATGTGCGGTATCGTTGCCTTCTTTACGTAAGAAATGAAGCAGATCGCGTAGTCTGCTTTCCGTGATATTCACAAAGGCATCATTTTTCAATAAATCCATGAAATTGGCTGTTGGCGGTTTTGGCAAACAGTCGATTTCATAGATCTCTTTGGTGACTTCTTCCGCGAACCCTCTTAGCCGAGTGATCGCACTTCCCGGATCGAGATATAAAATCTGCTCAGCCAACATGCCAATGTTCGCAAGCTTCTCATTGTGACCACGGATCAATTCAAAATTTAAAGAAGTCGCCATATGTTGCTGAGTCTCCAAACAGAACTTACTTCGTTATACCAAACTTTGCACACCAGAGCGATGTGCAAAATCATGGATATGGTGCAGTTTGAAGATTAATTGCTTCTGAAGAAGAGTGTGGATCGTAAGCTTGGAAAAACCATATTTTGAAATATCCTGTCGTTATGAATTTTTTCAAACAGAGCCTATTCGTATCTGAAGATAAATCGCTGTGCTGTCTGAGTAGAATTGGATATTCTTTTCGTCAAACTCTAACGGCTAGCAGCTAACACTACGATTCTGCTCTTCGTTCATTCGTGAGCAGCTCAAACCATGTTTATTGAGAAGCCAGAAAATGGATAGAAAAGATAAAATACGCGATGCAATAACTCGAACATTCTCGAAAGGTAGCGAGGTATCAACAAGAGAAATTATCGATACGGTCCAACGCCATTATCCTGAAATCCCAGAGGGCAGCATTCTCCCAAGCGATTTTTGTGACAACCACAAGAACAAAGATCCTTTCTCAGGCCAACATCATATATTTAACAAAGTTTCACGAGGGCTATATCAAGTCCTTTGAAATGATTTACTAGTGCATGCCAATCTTTGTCAGCGAACGCACCAAAACGAGCCCCGCTGACAGATAAATTAATCTTCTATACTCAGCGCAGAAATTCAAGCAGTCTCGTCAACTGAGCAACTACATAAGGAATCTCTCGCTCCTGGCATCCTTTGTTATATTTTGCCAGTTGCATGCAATAGCCTGAGTAAGGCTGCGTTGTACCAACAGGCTCTACTGCCCCTGCTGGTGATTGAAAAACAACCTTATTGATCTCATAACTCTGACGATATCGTTCACTTTTCGGTTGAATGTAGTCCACGATCAGCGCCTCAAAACCTGATAGCTGTTGCTCTTGAACCAGCTGATTCGCCTTATGCGTTATATTCGCCAGAACACGTTTGGATGTTGGATTTTTTCCTCTGACCGACAATTCCACTTTTAATTCAGCCTTATTCCCATGGCTGGTAAAAATCATAATCGTTAACCCGTTGAACAGCTCTTTTGTAATGTAGGTATAACAATCACTACTTCTTTTAGCATTGTGCTTCTGAACGACATCACTGAACCCTTCAGATTTCAGAATGTCGTGTAGACGGTTAATTTGATCGATTTTCTCTTAATTAATGATGACTTGCATTTTATATCCCTATCCGATACCAGTAACTATCAACTAAACAGCTTATTATTCGATCGCCAGAAACAACCCTAAAGACACAGGCTGATCTTCACTTTCCGTAAACACAGACACGATGTTTACAGTTGAAAAATGCTCTTTCAGCTTCACAGACAACCGATCAATAGCATCAAATGAATACGACTCATTATAAAACAATGTCGTCAGGATTGATGTCGTTTGCCGTGCAGGTTTTATCTGTACAATCTCTTCTTCTAGGCTCGGTGTCATCACATGACGGTATTCAACCCTACCTGGTCCCTCCATCATTTTTCTGAAATCATTTACATCCGCACCAAAACTGATACGAGCATGAAAAACGGCCAGTATGGAGTTAATGAAATATGCTTCATTTGCAGACGAAAAACTCAGTAGACAGTACCCGTAACGTTCCGCATAGTACCTAACATCATCCGGACAATTTTCATTCAGGGCAACATACACATCTTTCATTCTGAATCGGGTATGCCGCACCTCAATCAATTGACGGAATTCAGGGTTGATCAGCAAAACGATTTCTGCTTTTGTAAGTAACTCCGTCGTGATCTCACTTTCATCCTGCAGAAGCAGGTAATTTCGCTGTGTCCCGAACTCAAAATCTGTCGAACTATGTTCAATAATCAGAATCATTTATCTTTCCTTCCTTGTGGTAGACAGATTAACCCGAGCTTACGTCCTGGCTATCTCTGATTTCTTCTATGTGAACACTGATTGCCAAATCACCCCATCTGCATACAAACTCGCTATGGTGGTGAAGAGTTTGTGGTTGCATTAATCGATTGTGATTTACAGCAGGCGCGAAACTGGGCGGAACGAGTCAGGCGGCAAATTGAATCCCGAGAAGTAATCACCCAAGGAAACCAGATCCATGTGACCGTTAGTATTGGTATTGCTACATCATCAACAAATTCAAACTTAGACTCTGCTATTAATGCAGCCGATAGTGCGCTTTATCTGGCAAAGCGATCTGGCCGAAATCAAATTCAGGTTTGTATAAACGAGCTTATGAATGGGAACAAAGCCGTCAGCTGATATATATCAACCAATTAATACCATTCATTCCAATCACGTTCTGACTAGCCTGACTGCCCGTGCCGGGGTGGTGCTGGATGAAGAAGATAAAGTGCTGCATGCAGAACTGGTGAATGGAAATTACTCACGAACCAAACTACAACGCAGCACTGAAAGTACTGGCTTAAAACCGATAACCTACTGGCACCATGATGCTGTGTCAGTCGGTACATCCTGGCTTGGTGTAAAACTAAACCGCTTAATAACTACTTCTACTTCCTGACCATTTGTCGGTGCCAACCCCTGTCGTAACCATAAGTTGATATGCAGCGGCATCGTTATCTGCGGGATCGCTTTCCTGTAGTTTTTCGGTGCAAATTGCCAGCTGGCAATGTTGTCACTGAGTGCGGGTTCATCACTGCCGTTATCATTAAACATCTGGAAGCAAACAGCATTACTACGCCAGCTATAACGTTGAATTGTATCCAATCCGGTCGGATTCACATTAAAAGTCTGTGTTACCAGAGGCAGCGTTGATGAAGCCGGATAAACCGTAAAATTACCTAATGGTGCGGACGCATCGCCCCACTTAGCCATTTCGATATCAATTTCATTCTGTCCGTCCGGGCCCTGGTAATGAAACAAACCAAGAATGACATTTTCATCAAATTGATCTAACTGACCACTGACATGCCATTCATAATTACCAAAGCCTTTATTGGTCAGTTGATAAACTTCCGCACTGTACCAGGTGCCGTTCAGATAACTGATCTTTAAATGTAACTGCCCGAGCTCATCCACCCACGCGTTATCTTCACTCCAGTTATTGGGTCCCGGTGCTGCAATGCCGTTTTTCACTTCCCATTGCTCACCGGCAAACGTCAGCGTTTTAGCTGCCGCAGTTCCCATGAAACACCACACAACCAACAGCCATAACCATCCATATCTTTTTTGTATCTGCATCATTGTCTCCGTACATTGTTGTGAAATATGAAATTATCCGGCCACCTCATCAGAATATATTGCGGATATGCGACCACAAATTGCTTTTGGTGTAATGAAAACGTACCGATACCGATAAACCTTCAATGACCTGTGCCGGCATGTGCTCCAGTTTTAATACCACCTTTAATGCAGATTTGTTGTTATCAAACGGGCCGGATAGCTGTGTCGGTACCTTCTCGGTAATTTTAGTCGGTTCACTGACCGTCGCCGCTATCGTTTCACCGCCGGGCAATGTCACTGTGGCCTGCTGTCCGATACCGGAAAACTGCACCTCTGACGGAGTCAGATAAGCCATCACCACAGGCTGTGAACGGATAGCATAGAGCATCAGCGGCTCACCACTCTGGATAGTCATACCCTGCTGTACCAGCACATCTTTAACTTCACCATCCATGGGCGCCATTAACTGTAATTCGGCTTGTCTGGCTTTCAGGAGTTGTAAACGTAATTTCAGTTCATTCAGATACTGGGCTGCACCACCACTGATTTTATCTTGATTTAAAGCATGTAAATTACGGTTACTTTCCAGCAGCAATAATTCCGCATTGACTCTCAGCTGGCTTACATTGGCCCACTGTTCAAGCTGCAGCAGACCATGCTCATTAAAACCCATATATTTCCGATATAAATCATTTTTTTCTTTCAGATCTCTCTCAGCAACACTCACTTTTTGCTTTAATAATATCTCTTGTTTATTCCACTCTTCAGACAAGGTTTTATCTAAGGATTGAATGTTCTCTTCCAGTTGTTTAATTTCAGCCTGTAATGCTGGCTTTTCCAGAGAAATAAGTAAATTCCCCTGCTTAACATGCTGTCCCTGTTTGATATTTACAGCAGATATAACTGCGTCCTGACTCATTTGAAGAGTTAAAGGCTCCGTAGTCAGAATACCCGGCGATTCCACAATTACTTTGTCTTTGGTGATATACCAGACAAAAATAAGCACCGGACTTATAATTAAGAACAAAATCAGATACCAGCGCAAACGAAATGCTATTCGTTTTCCCGCACCATAATTGATTTTTACACCGCCATGCTGTGCAGGATTTTTTTGCTTATCGAGATGAAATTTAATTTTCATATCAGAAACGTTTTCCTCTTTTCAACACCCACCACGGTGCCATGTTACTTTCTTCATGACTACGTCGAATTTGTTCATTTAATACAGCAATGGCATTCACTATGCGCATAATAAAACCGTATATCGGATAAAACGGTAACCATTTAAAATAATGGATATCTTTTGTCGGGTGCTTGGAAACAGCGATCAAAAAAACCAGAAAATGTAATACAGTAAAAAACAAATAACATAAATACTGAATGGCAAATCCGGCACACACGACCTGTGCAGGATAATTAAAGAAAACCCACAGGGTATAAAAAACGACCAGATATGGCAGAAGTATATTCTGAACAACACCATATAACACAGTCGAGATATAATTTTTCCAGCCTAACAACCGGGGAGAAAGCCCCTGCTTATGTTTTCGGAGATAAAGGAAACAAAGATCACCATCCCATCTTATTCTTTGCATAAACAAAGATTTGGCTGTGGTTGGCGCATCCGTATAGCCCATGGCATGCGCCGCAAAAGGAATTCTTAACTCGGGGTGTCTGGCCATATACTGCTTGATACGTAACGTAATATCCAAATCTTCACCCGAATGCGTATCCCATCCGCCGATTTGCCGAACAAATTTCGTACGGAATGCACCAAAAGCACCTGAAATATTATTGATTACATTCCATTCTGCCAGTCCGGTTTTCGCCCCTTGCAATGAAATCATATATTCCAGAGCCTGCATACGGGAAACCAGACTTACGTTGTCATTTCTGACCCGTAATGAACCGCCAACAGCCGGAACATTCGGATCGGTAAATTCCTGCACTATCTGACTGACCGTATTATTATCAAATGAAGTGTCCGCATCTAAAGCGAAAAACAACTCGCCTTTCGCAATATTCAACGCCGCATTCGACGACGAAACCCGTCCCCCACGCTGCCATTTCGGTAAAATGATTAACTTCCGGCGAGCATAACGCGCCACGATCTCCCGGCATTCTAGCGCGGCCTGATAGGTGGCTTTATTAATGCTGGCACCATCAACCACAACAATAATTTCAATATGACCACTGTATACCTGTTCACACAGGGTCAGAATGGTCTTTTTTATATCCTCACCTTCGCTGTAACAGGCGATCCCACAGGTAACCAGCGGACTGTAATACGGTTTTTCCTGCTCATGATGTTTACGCCAGAACCAGTGGCCTATGCCCAATAGCACCATCAGACTCAGCGGCACATCAAATATCAGAAACATCGGCAGAAATAATGCAACAGCCGAAAGATCCGATAATAACGTATGTTTAAACTGCAGAAAAAAATAACTGATGATCAGCAGTTGCTCACTCACGAAGTAAATTCCCCGAGTAACTGCTGGATCCAGATTGCTGCATCATCATCTAACTGTGGATCAGGCAAAGCACGCAGTCTGAAATCAAGCTGCAGATTATGCGTTATCTGCTCTTCACCTAATGATTTGAGTTTATTTGTAATCACACTCTCGTGATCCGCGGGTGTATTGGGTAAAAAGAACAGCAACACATCATCCCGGTAGTGGCAACAAACATCGGTGTGCCGCATTACCGACTGCAAACGCTGAGTCAGCGCATCAATACGGGTAATGGCCTCCGCCTCGCCCAATTGATAAATCACAGCACCTAACTCAGTAAAACGAAGTGCAACGACCAGATGTGAGTTCTGATGACGTAATGCGAGTTTGTTTTGCCAGAGCAATAACCAGTAAAAATGTTCTTCTGCGACGTGACCGCCAACCCATTCCGGGATCAGATCCCGCAGCGCACCATTACGCATATACATCACACCACTGTCTGTCAGCTTGTAATGCCGGATGGCACGCATAATCAACTGTTCCGGTGTTTGCTCATGCCCGCTTTCCAGACAGCGGACCTTTACGACACCATCTGTAAATAACGCATCACAACTATGGCAGCGATAGTTTTCCAGCGGACGATCGTAATCCACACCAATATGCCGCAACTGACTCAGGCAATTAGGACAGGAAAGATGCCCGGCGTGTAAAAAATCAGCCTGAGTAGCAACATGCCCGCAAGCAAAACAATGCAAGGCCGATTCAGCCGCCACATCAATACTGCCGCATTCCGGGCAGGATTCGACATAATTCAGATGGCCGCTGTGACAAACAGAACAATAACGAACCCGATCAACCAGCGTCGCTCCTTCGATGAGTCCTTCACGTTCCAGCGAATGGAGCCAGGGGAACAGTTCGTTATCCTGATCAACCCAGAGCGCAGCCAGCGGATAATCATACAGCCGGGCACTCTCCGGGTGTGGCTTGGCACTCAGCGAACGTCCCTGCCATAGCCAGAGATAGGTCAGTAAACGTTCGGTGATCCCCTTTTCCGGATCAACTTTTAATATCTGATATCGCTGTGCAAATTGTTCTATCCTGATCTGGAGATCATCCGGGATATTGCCATCCGATAAATACGCAGACAGCTGACTTGGCTGAACGGTGAAAACCGGAAAAGCAAACCAGCGGGGGTGCTTCCTGATCTGTACCAATAACTGATCCTGCTGCACCGGATCATCCAGATTGAGGATAAAGCAAGATGGCTCATCAACTGCATCAGGTAATGAAGAGAGATGAGACATAGCCGGCAAGCGATTCAGAATAGGATTTGACGTCTGACGTCCCAACAGAAAAAACTTCATCTTCACCTGATACAAAGGTATGGATTCAATAGGATATTAAATATATCTATAAAAGTCATCAGGAATACATTAAATATGTAAAATCATGTATGAAACTGTCGTGATGATTATGTTTTTATAATTCTATTGATTACCCGATCATGAGGATCAGTCCATGCTCTATCTCTACTCTCCCGAGCAACAGGATCATTATCGCCATCTGCTGCAGGAAGCGCTGCCTGATTAGTCAATTTCTTCTGCCGTTTTCCTAATCTGCAGGTCATTTTCACGCTGGGTACCCTAAGAAATGTGAGCTCCACTATTGTCAGGACAGGTCAAAGTCTAGTGCTCTAATTTTCTACGTCTCATTATGCTGCGCGAAATACTACAGATGATCACCCTCTCTCCGTCGTTTATAGAACTAGACTTATCGCATTTGAATCTGTAGTCTGCTCATAGCTGATAATGCAGCTTATCCCGTATGCGTAAAACCGATTTGCCCCGAGCAACACCATGCTCGGGGCTTTTTTCATGCTTGGTGAATTTGGATTCTAGCTAAGTAGTTAATGACTATCTTTGGCAAATTTTGATGTATGGTCTAACGTTAAATAGAACTCACAATAAAAAGTAGCATCGCTTGGAAATCCGGTTTACGTATAAAGCCTCATACGCGCTCTCTGACGACCTATGTATGGGGCTTTTTCTTGCCTGCTGATTTTGATTCACTCACATTCCGGTTTTATCACTCATGATTGCCCTATATTTATCCAGACTAGGGTATTTTCTTCTATTAGCGGTTAAGCTCTGATCACCATGTTGATACGGCGGATAAATAAGCGGTTGTTCAAGTAAAGCTCGGATCTTTTCATGCAGCATTTCTCGGTTTTCTACAGAATCGATTTCAATTTCAACCTCAAGAATGCTTGTTCCATGGACTATGAGTACTTTGATCCCATGTAATGAATAAACAGAGGCCATGTCTATCGCATGTCCTATTCTTTTTCCATTAACAACAGGGAAAATCCAGTCATGCTGAGAAATAAGCTCTCGAGTTAATGCCTCAATACCGACTATCATTATTGCTCTCCGATACCCAGTTAATCTTGTTATAGCAAACAGAATCGCCGGGCATCCTCGGCTGACTGACAATTTTAGCCTTTTCCTGAGAAGAATTGCGGTGACGGAGCCGGACACCTGTGTCGAGAAGTCGGTTTAGCCCTAATGATGAGACAGAAGGGGCCGTTTGTTCTCGCTCATTTCTGTTTATCACATGGTAAATTTCCTTGTTAACAGAGTGGATTTTTTGCCTTATTTATTTGAAGCCTTATATATCTGCGACTACCTTTAATGAGGACTTCCCGTCCGGCACATGGAAAATAATGTGCCCTTGATCGCATTTCTTGGCTCGATGGAACGACGCGCTTGGTTAGTTAAAAAACACCATAAATTCCGGTTTACAATCTTGAGCCCCGCCCCTCTTAGTCAGGGGCTTTTCTTTTGTGATGCATGTAGCTTTTCCCTCCTTCCATCATTTGACCCTTTTGCTTTCAGCAACTACTTTTAAATAGGACTGAATGTCCTCCATCGGAACATACACACGAATGGATTCACTTGATCTAATGGTTCAGTTTTTTGGTTAGAAAAAATGCAATATAAACTCCAATTTATAATCTGAAGCCCCGGCGTTATGCAGCACGGGGCTTTTCTTTTGGGTCAGCATTTATTCTGGACCCTGTTATCACTGCCACCTGGTAAAACTCACAAAACTGTTTCCAATTCATGATGTTTTATCCCGTGGAAAATATCTTTGCCCCGTAAATTAGCCAAAGTGTTTCAGGTAAAACCTGAGTGGTTGCTTACCGGAGAGGGGCCGGAACCTAATGCGCTAGAAAGCAAGCTAACCCCGGTTGAGTGGAAATCTATGGATCAAGATAAAAATGAGTACGTAACAGTGCCGTTGATTGGTGTTGAGTTATTTGCCGGGAATGGGGCTCCCTCTATTGTTGACGTTGAGAAATACGAGCAGCCATTCCGCCGCTACACGCTGAATAAACAGGGCGTCAGCCCCACCTGCGCCAAGGTAGCCAGATAGGAACAGCATGAGCCCGTAGCTAAAGACGGCGACCTTGTAGGCATTGATACCAGCAAGACAAAGGTAATAGACAGCGATACATATGCTATTCGCGATGGTGACTTACTGCGGGTAAAAATCCTGATCGAGCGTTCAGATGGTGGTTTGCTAATCAGATCATTCAACCGAGATAACTACCCTGATGAAGTTCTTAACAGAGAAGACCGCCAGGACAGCGTGACGATGCTTGGCCGAGTGTGGTGGTCGTCTAAATTGTGGTAATCCAGATCAAAAAAACTTAAATGAATCAACAATAAGATTCATATCGCCCCTTTGGTTGGTTAAGATAACTTTACGTTTCTTTACAAATGCTAAGGGATTAGCGATATGACTTACTTTGATTTTGATGGTTATCAGAAAAAATCAAAAATAACCTTCTTCCATATTCTCCTTGTTTTAATAATCTCGCTTGCTGCTTTAATCGGGCTTCATGTTCACAAACGAAATCAAGAAGAGGTTCAAGCTCAAGCTTTGATCGCCAGACAAAAAGCGGACTCTGCCGCAGAGGCCGTCCGATTACAGCAGCAAGATGCTATTGAATTAGAGAATCAAGCCAGGAAAGCACAGCTAGAAGCTGAAGAAAGAGCGCTGAAGATAGCCCAGAAACGAGAGCAGGAAAGGACAGAATTTTCAAAATCGTACGAAAGAATCAATGACATCGTTAAACAATGGGATGATGCAGTTACTTTGGCCGGTAGCACAGCCAGAATTAATTTAGACGGCCCAGTAAGTACACTACAAAACATTAAACGAGAAACGGAACAACTAATCGTTCCACTCTGTCTTGAACGTGGCAAATCATTGTTACTCTCAAGCATGGATCTCAGAATTAATGGATTTATTGAGTTCATGCTTGAACATGAATTTACATCTAAAGGATTGGTAAATGATTCAGTAGAGCTCAGAAGTAAATTTGATAGCGAAATATACTCCTGCAAGAACCTGATCATGTAATCCATGCACCAAATATGAGCTGCGTATGACCGCAACACATTTTCCCTTGATGTGTTGATTGATTATTGTAATAGCCTAACCAGATACCCAGATCAGACTGCAAAGTCTCTATGGAGAACTCTGTTTGTCAATCATCTGTCAATTTACCCCCCCAAAAAAAAAGAGGCCATTACATCCGGCCTCGTTGCAATCTCGCCCTTTCCTGCCTTCATCACTCACCTGTACTCAAATCATACCAGTCCTCGTTCAGCCATAGAAATGCATGCCTTAGCTCCGACCACAATATGATCTAAAACCCTGACGTCGATCAGATTAAGCGTCTCCCGTAGTTGAACTGTGATTTTTTTGTCTGCTTCGCTGGGCTCGGGTTCTCCGGATGGGTGATTGTGGACGAAAATAACCGCAGCGGCATTGACAGCCAATGCCCTCTTTACAACCTCCCGCGGATGAATGTTCGTGACATTGAGTGTGCCGCGGAATAGTTCTTCAAAACAAATGATCCGATGTTGATTATCCAGAAACAACGAGCCGAATACTTCATTTTCGTAATTCCCCATGAGTGCTTGCAAATAGATAAATGCCGATGACGGGCGTTCAATGCTACAGCCTTTCGCCAAGCGATTTTTAGCCAATCGCCGGGCCATGATCAATATGTCTTTTTCTGTAACCGGTGAGGCCACCGTATAGGTTCCGTTCGTCTCATCGATTTTAAATTTTGTATTTCTCATAATTCATCCCATACCCAATCAATGACCTTTTTGATGCCGTAACCCACCACTACCCCCGCAACAATCGGCATAGCCAATGGCGTCACCGATGTGATAGTCAGACCACTGCTCACTAAGGCGGTCCCTGATGAAAGGGCCACACTTGCACCGGCAGTACTAGCAACCAGCGACGAGCTCGCAGGTAATACCGCTTGTACAGTGTGACGCACCGTCTCATTGTTGACGGATTGCGTAGCCAGATAACCTGCCATAGCGACCGGCTCTGCCTGATGGCTAAGTGACTTCATCACCGACTTTCCCACTATGCCCAGCGCAACCAGTTCATTAATTTGTTCACTGTAAGCAAACCCCATGATGCACCAGGTCACGAATTGCTCGCAGTTGTTCAACAACACGTCGTACTGTGCCTCCCCTAACCGCGTATAAGCCCGCTGTACACTTTCCTTCCGGCCATAAATCCGGATGGGATACTCCCTGACCGTACAACCATTCCCCTGACAAAATTGCTCAAGACTAACCTGGGTTATCCGACCTGACAGATCTCCCAAGGAGCTGCCCTCATAATGAATGACTTCTTTATTCCCGAGATATAGACCGTGATGGGTATAGCCTATTCTGGGGGTTACCACGTGATCGCCGATTTGCATATAAATTCTCCTGATCCCGGAAATAAAAACGCCCCAATGACGGGGCGCTGATTGAATAAGAAATAAGGTGATTACTGTGTTACCGAACCCAGCTTGTCCGTGAGTCTGGATGGTCTGGTTGCGGTACGACGGGTCGCCGACTGAGCCGAGACGGGCTGCTCCAACTGGTTAGCTGATGGATCTAACGGGTTTTCTTCCGGATAGAACTCTTCCATCACCAGTGGTATTTCTTCCTCTGAATCTTCGAACTGGCCGTTCTGTAATAACTGACGGGCGGTTTGTTCCAGTGCCTCCAGAACTAAGCCAGCCTCAATATCTGATCCAGCAGCCTCTTTCGCCTGTGCAATGACTGAAGCAAGCTCAATCCCTTCTCTTAAGGTCAGGTCCACGTAATAGACCGGGGTCTGATATGAGAGGGTGGTGCTTTTGGCGCGCAGTCTCAGTAACAGCGGCAGATAACGAGTGAGCCCACCACTGATGGCATGGAAGTATTGCAGCCGGGCGGCCAGTGTTCGCACCGAGTTATAGCCGGTGGTACGGAAGATAAAGCTACCCAGTTCATCGTTTTGCCCGTCCACCTGAACATTGAGTCGGCCATACAGTTTGCAACCGTGTTGTCGGGCAAATGGACAAAACTGCGGACCCGCACACGCTTGTTCATCGGTGCCACCCTGTTCATTGACTCGCTTTGCACTCTCCCCGTTCCCAACACAAAGCGGACGGCCAGTGTTACGGTCAAACGCGCTGTATTCCGCCCTCAGATTCAGGTCAGTGTCGTTGAATAACATCCGAACCGGAATGGCGCGGATTTTGTTATTCGGTGCCGACTCTACCAACTTCTGATGCAACGGATGCAGTAACCACTCCCCTTTGTTTTTCACCTGTGTGGTTAAAGTAAAACTATCATCTTTCTCGGGTAGCCATTTGTCGTTTTTACAGACCAAACGGCCAATGGAGATCCGTCCGATGACAGGCGGTGTAATTGCCAGTCCTTTGATCATGATGCGCTCCTTTCAGGTTGGATCAGGAAACGGCGACTACCCACAACCGGTTTGCCGTATTGCTGAATAATTTCTGGATGTTCCAATATGAGTTTGTCCAAATCAGGGACCAGCCGATCTTTGGCTTTACGCCAAGTAATGCGACCATTCTGGAAAACGGCTGCGGTGGCAGAACCTAAAGCGACCTGTAACCGTTGTTTGACCTGTGATTCCTGTCGTTCGGTTTCTTCTTTACTCTGACGTAAATGAAGCAGTTCAGAAAAGAGCTCGTTGTATTCGGCGGACTCAGAGAGATCGATGGTTTGCCCGTCATCACGGGGAAACAACCACTGTAAGGCTTGCCCTGCGTCATCTGAACCATCCGGTTCCGGTTGTCGGTCATCAGAGACACACTGCCAGAATTGCGCTTCCCGCCGGATCAGATCAGTGATCTTGTCATCATCACGATGAATGCGATAAATCCGGAAATCTTGCCCGCCAATCAGCACCGCAACATCCGCCCAGGCATGACCGGTTACAGCCAATTGATGCAACACCTGACATTGATAAGCGACCGGTACGCCCTCTTCCCACTGTGGTGCAGAGTGATAACCCGTCGTTTTGATTTCCAGCACACCGTTCCCTGCCGGGTCTAAGACTTCCCGATCGAGATTCGCCAGCATGAAGGGATATTCCGTATGCTGTAGCACCGCATTGACGCGGCGTACCTTTTTACCTGTTCGCTCAGCATAAACTGACGCCAATACCGGTTCTAATACCGTTCCCCAAATCACCGCCTCTTTTTCCGATAGATCATCCGCTGCTTTACGCTGAGTTTTCTCAAGCCACAGCGATAACGGACTTTTGTACGGTGAAAGACCGATAGCCACTGCGGCATCCGATGAACCGATCCCTTGTTGCCGGATCTGCAGCCAGGCATCACGGGTGAGATTTGAGGTAGACGCCAGACGGATCGCGTGGTGATAACGTGTTTTCATTTTATCCTCCGGACATAAAAGAAAACCCCGGACAGGAAAACCTATCCGGGGTTCTTTGATACGAATTGATGAGAGTATCAGTGGAGCAGTGTTAACGCCTGATTGAAGGCTTTTTGTTTCAGCAACGCGCCCTGACCAAACCAGGCTGAATCCAGCCGATTATCCTGATTACGCGCTCGGCGATGATGATCCACGTATTCTGTAAATGCATTCAACAAGCCCCATGCGGTGCCATTGGCAGACACCAATTCAGAGCCCACACCTTCGCCCTGATAAAGACCAGAAATGCGCTGAAAGGCTTTAGAATCGGTAGTAGGATCATCTGTAAGTACAGGTTCATCCAGCACCGCACGAATATAGTTTTCCGCTTCTTGTGGTGAGACCGATCGCTGACTGAGTTGTTTCAAATCCCGCGTAAAGGCATCCCAAGATGAGAAACCAAGACCTAATGCCTCCTTGACTTGTTTCGGGTCAAACTTCGTAGAGTGAGGTACTTTAACCGCACCTGAGTTCTGCTTAGTTGCCATCTGTAAGGTGTTATTACAAACCACCCGAACAGATGTAAATTGCGCAGTAGTGCATAACGTACCGTCGCAACTGGTTGCCAGTAACAGATACGCTTTGATGCGGTCATTGCCCTTCATCTTGGCTTCCTGACCTGTTTTGGCTAACGCCCAGAGTTTCTTTCCTCCTTTCAGAACACCCGCAGTTTCTAATTCAAAGCCACCAACTGAAACTAAATCCTTATAGAAGTTCAAGACCTCATGCGGCTGAACAACTTGATAACGATTAGAAACAACAGAGAGTGGTGCTAGAGAATCAGAACGAAACAAGACTTTGGAATCAGCATACGGACGAATGTGTAATGCACTGCTATCGACATTAAACAGAACATCACTTTGTTCAATCGTCCAGTCCATTCCAGCCTCTTTTAGCCAGACCTGAATGGGCTGTTGTTCAGTGAGATGATTGCCTAAACCGTGCCATGGTGTACTACCAGCGTACGCCATCGTTTCAACCAAATGAGCCATAGAGCCTCCTGTGATAGGTCTATAATTAAGAGCAAGAAATGGATACTGGAGATGCAATTCCCGTTCAGTCACAGTAGTAATATAGGTTTGAATATATTTGGCTTAGTGCTGGCAAGAGAGACTCGATAGGGCTTAATTAAGTAATGTAACGCAGAACACGATGTGCATGAATTCTGCTATTTCCGCTATTAATAGCGGAAATAGCAGAATTCAAGATAGACATGAAGGTGATTGATGTACCTTGGCTGTAATAACAACTAAGGATTTTTCAAATCCAGTTTGCGATTGGGAATGCACTACAGGGTATTGGAACGAATAAATAATGACTCGGAATTCATAGAACAGGAGCACGGTTATGTGAACGCAGGTTCTCTGGCCTACAGTGTTCTATTCTGCTTCTACCCGACAAAAAGATAATGTTGATTAGTGTTGAATCACATCGCTTACACCAACCGTTACATAAACTTAGAAAAAGTTGAGACAACCAGACATAAACATGAATAACAAATTGATTTTATTGGTGCCGGAGTGGGGAATCGAACCCCAGACCTTCGCATTACGAATGCGCTGCTCTACCAACTGAGCTACACCGGCAATTGAGTC
Organism: Tolumonas auensis DSM 9187; assembly: GCF_000023065.1. Classification (NCBI taxonomy): domain Bacteria; kingdom Pseudomonadati; phylum Pseudomonadota; class Gammaproteobacteria; order Aeromonadales; family Aeromonadaceae; genus Tolumonas; species Tolumonas auensis. The sequence goes on along the minus strand of NC_012691.1, from coordinate 1,236,362 downwards.
TTCCGACTTAATTTATTCTGCTACTGTTTATTATCATTTCCAACTATTTTATCTGTAAAACTGATTCATAATTATAAGGTTAGGATCATAAACATATACAGGTCAGACACGCAAACAGCCCAAAATCTGTTTTTGTAAGCGTAAATCCATTTTCATGCTGATTTCTGAAAATCAGGTGATCTTAAGCTGTTAATGTTACTGTATATAATGGATATGAATTTATACACATTTATCGAGGGACCATATGCTGAATTTTGAATATCAAAATCCAACCAAGGTATTGTTTGGGAAAGGACAAATCGCAAAAATCAGCCATGAAATCCCTTCTGATGCCCGGATATTGATTGTTTATGGCGGGGGAAGTGTTATTGCCAACGGGACCATGGATATGGTCAGAAAAGCATTGGCTGGTCGGAAAATCACAGAATTTGGCGGCATAGAACCAAATCCTGACTATGCGACGCTAATGCAGGCAGTGGCGATTGTAAAAGAAGAACGGATCAACTATCTGCTGGCAGTCGGTGGCGGCTCCGTCATTGATGGCACAAAATTTATTTCTGCGGCTTCCTGCTGGGAGTTAGGCGACCCGTGGGAAATTCTGAATAATCAGGGCAAAGGGATCAGAAATGTGATCCCTTTCGGATGCGTTCTGACATTACCTGCCACGGGTTCAGAAATGAATCATCATGCAGTTATCAGTCGCAAAAACCGTCAGATCTCTCTGCCTTCAGCCAGTGGATCTCAGGGGTATTCCGGTGCGATGTCGATGCAAAGCAGCATCGAGAGTGAAAAACTCGCATTCTCAAGCCACAAGGTATTTCCACAATTTGCGGTGCTTGATCCGGTTGTCACCTTTACGTTGCCTAAAGTTCAGATAGCTAACGGTATCGCCGATTCATTTTGTCATGTCATGGAACAGTATTTAACCTATCCGGTTAATGCCCACCTGCAGGACAGATTTGCCGAAAGCATCCTGCTGACCTTGCTGGAAGATGGGATCAAAAGCTACCAGCAACCGGAAGACTACGATAGCAGAGCCAATCTGATGTGGTGTGCGACTATGGCATTGAATGGCCTGATTGGCGCAGGCGTCCCGCAAGATTGGAGCACTCATGCTATCGGCCACGAGCTGACGGCGTTATTCGGACTGGATCACGCTCAGACATTGGCGATTGTGCTGCCGGCAACCATGATTGTTCGCAAGCAAGAGAAAAAAGAAAAATTACTGCAGTATGCTGACCGGATCTGGGGTATCCGTGGTGACAACGCGGATGAAGTGATACAGCAAGCGATTGATAAAACCATTGCCTTCTTTGGATCCATCGGCCTGGGATCTAAACTGTCCGCCTATAACATTGGTCCGGAACATTTCCCGGAAATCGCAGCCAAACTACTGAAACATGGCATGACAGGGATCGGAGAAAATGGCTCTGTGACACTGAAAACCTGCGAAGAAATTTTGCATACCGCATTGTAACCATCCGCAGGTTCTATGAATGAGGCCGGCAACCGGCTTCATTCTTCTGCACTCACTTAGTAAGTCGGCAATTCCACATTAGTAAACAATGCATCCACTTCGAATGGAGTTTTCATTGCGATCGCTTTATCGACAATTTCCCGCGTTAAGTGTGGCGCAAAGCGTTCTATAAAATCATACATATAACTTCGCAGGAAGATCCCCTTCCGGAAGCAAATCTTGGTGGTACTGGATTGGAATAAATGACTGCCATCCAGCAATACAAGATCTTTGTCTGCTTCGGCATCAATCGCCATCGTGGCTATCACCCCTACCCCCAATCCTAGCCGGACGTAGGTTTTAATCACGTCGGCATCCGTTGCGGTAAACACTATCTTCGGTATCAATCCGGCCCGGCTGAAAGCCGCATCAAGCTCTGACCTGCCTGTAAAACCGAAGGTATATGTCACCAACGGATATTTGGATAATTCTTCAACCGTCAGTTGCTGGCAGGTAGCCAAAGGATGATCTTTCGGCACGATCACACTGCGGTTCCAGTGATAACAAGGCAGAGTGACCAAATCTTCATAAAGATGCAGCGCTTCAGTCGCAATAGCAAAATCAGATGTACCCTTGGCAACAGACTCACTGATTTGTGCAGGAGAGCCCTGGTGCATATGCAGCGACACCATCGGATAACGTTTGATAAAGCCTTTAATGACTTCAGGTAGCGCATATCTGGCCTGAGTATGCGTTGTTGAAATATTTAATGAACCCTGATCCGGGTTCGTATATTGCCCGGCAACGGAACGGATAGACTCTACTTTAGCCAGAATTTCCTGAGCAATTTTGATGACTTCATGCCCGGCAGTGGTGACTTGAGTAAGATGTTTGCCACTACGCTCAAAAATCTGAATGCCCAGTTCATCTTCCAGCATGCGAACCTGCTTACTGATACCTGGTTGCGATGTATACAAACTTTCTGCAGTTGCAGAGACATTCAGGCTATGGTTCACAACTTCAACGATATAGCGTAACTGCTGGAGTTTCATAAAATTCCAATGCTATTGGTTTGCATCCGATAGTAGCAAAAAATCCATAAAAAAAGAGCCAGTGCAATACTGGCTCTCTTTTCAATCAGACTTATTTTTGAACGACATATTCAGCAGGGCTGATCTGACCGATTTCCGGCGCAATTTTGTCTGACAATAGCCATAGGGTGAATTTATGCAACTGTTCCTGATGAGCTAATGCCACCAAAAAAGCACCGCCAACTTCACGATAGCCTAATTCATAGTTTTTCAGTGTAGTTGGTGGTACACCCAGCAGCTCCGCAAATTTCGGACGGCTAAGCCCCATTGTTTCACGAATATGACGAATTTTTTGACCAACAGACACAGGAGCGAGACTCATATGTTTCCTCACGCATTTGCGAATTTCACTGTTACCAATAACGAATCTAGTTTGGTGTTAAACAGCTTTATCCGGCTCCGTTTTATTATATTTTTATTATAGTCTGTATTTCTGCGATGCAAGAAAAAAGAGGCTCATATTAATCACTAAATAATGCGGCGTAAACAGCTGGTACATTCGGAACAGGCAATCGGTGCATAAAAAAACGTGCGGTGGATAACATTTCGACAAACAACGCCCTGGATTCTTGCATAATTCGCAAGCTGGTAGATAATGAAAGTGTATAACAAAAGTGGATTCTTCTGAGCATAGTCTGGAGACAATCATGAAAAAAGCAGTGGTATTATCAGTAATCGCAGGGTTTGTTGCTTCTGCAATGTCAGTTTCAGCATCTGCAAACGACGCCGAAGGCGCATTCCTGGGTGCCGGCTTTGGCGGTAACAATTACTCAGAACTGGGTGATGTGGGTACAGCGGATAAAAGCAGCACCCCTGCTGCACACGTATTCGGTGGTTACACTTTCAACGAATACATTGGTGCAGAAGCCGGCTATAACTGGCTGGGCAATGGCCGTGTAGATGGCGAACGTTTTAAAGCTCATGGTGCAAACATCTCTTTGTTACCACGTTACCCACTGACAGAAGACCTGTCACTGCTGGGTGAATTGGGTGCAATGCGTTGGGATGCTACTAATGAAGGCACTGATGTCAGCGATTTTGGTGTTTCACCAATTTTTGGTATCGGCCTGGCTTACCGCGTATCTGATCCGGTTGATTTACAAGTTCGCTACCGTCATATCGATGGTGTCGGTGATGCGAAGACCGGCGAATCTGATAGCGAAAGCCTTGGTCTGGATGTTGTTTACTATCCAACCCGTAGCAGCACTCCGGCTCCAGTTGTAACTCCGGCTCCGGAACCAGCTCCGGCACCAGCACCACAGCCAGTTGAAGAAACCAAAAACTTCACTCTGACTTCAGATGTACTGTTTGATTTCAACAAATCAACTCTGAAACCAGCCGGCGTAACCGCACTGTCACAACTGTACAATCAGATCCAGACCCTGGAAATGGACGACAAAAATATCGTCGTGTACGGTTACACTGACCGCATCGGTTCTGACGGTTACAACCTGAAGCTGTCTCAGGATCGTGCTAAAACTGTTTCTGACTTCCTGACCACTAAAGGTCTGTCGGCTACCCGTATTACTGCGGTAGGTCGTGGTGAAGCGGATCCAGTAAGCCCGGCCAGCTGCAATGCGATCAAAGCCAAGAAAGATCTGATCGTTTGCCTGGCACCTGATCGTCGCGTAAACATTGAAGTTAAAGGCACTAAGAAAGTTACTGTTAAATAATCTTTCTCAGTTATTGCCTGCATACAAAACCGCACTATATGTGCGGTTTTGTTTCATATACAGATCCCCGGAGGTGATATATGGAAACCAAACAACCTATCAATAAAGTCTCTTTGCTCGAATTGGCAAACCACATCATGCAAGAGCATGACGATTATTTAGCCGGCATGGCAGTAACAGACGTCACCGAAAAGTCAGGTGTATTAGTCTTTAAAGGTGAGTATTTCCTTGATGAACAAGGTCTGCCTACGCCAAAAACCACGGCTGTATTTAATGTTTACAAAGGATTAGCCCAAGTTCTTTCACTACAATATACGCTGGAGTAAGCAGTGGCAGTTACTATTTACGGTATCAAGACCTGTGATAGCGTCAAAAAAGCACAAAACTGGTTAAAGCAAAATAACATTGCATTTGAACTGATCGACTTTAAGCAAACACCACCAGACGAAGCACAGATATCTCAGTGGTGTCAGTCAGCCGGATGGGAAAAGCTGCTGAATAAACAGAGTAAAACCTTCCGGGAATTGCCTCCGGAACAAAAGGTTGTTCATGATGAAGAACAGGCAATCGCACTGATGCATCAATTCCCATTGCTTATCAAGCGTCCGGTTCTGGTATCAGAAGAAAACATCATGATCGGATTTTCTGAATCTGCGTATAACTCATTGATAAATTAATCAGGTAAATGAATAAGGATTGTGCATGACCGACTCTCTCGTTTTGTCTCTGGCCAAGGATCTGATTGCGCGTCCTTCAGTAACGCCAATCGACGAAGGCTGCCAGAAAATGATGGCTGAATTTCTGGCGCCATTAGGTTTTGAAATTGAACCAATGGTTTTCCACGACACAACGAATTTGTGGGCCAGAAGAGGAACAACCGGACCTGTATTCTGCTTTGCCGGACACACAGATGTCGTACCTTCCGGACCAGCAGAAAAATGGCATACACCTCCGTTTGAACCGACGATCATTGATGGCATGTTATATGGTCGTGGCGCCGCTGATATGAAGGGTTCTATTGCCTCAATGATGGCTGCCGTTCAACGTTTTACTACCGATTATCCGGCACATCAGGGTTCTATTGCTTTTCTGATCACCAGTGATGAAGAAGGCCCGTTTATTAATGGCACGCCGAAAGTAATAGAAACGCTGGAAGCCCGGCAGGAAAAAATCACCTGGTGTCTGGTTGGCGAACCCTCCTCAACCAACCATGTTGGTGATGTGGTTAAAAATGGCCGTCGCGGTTCATTGACCGGCGACCTGACAATTTATGGCATTCAAGGGCATGTTGCTTACCCGCATCTGGCCGAAAATCCGGTACATCTTGCCATTCCCGCACTGAACGAGCTCGCGTCAAAGCAGTGGGATCAGGGTAATGAATTCTTTCCGGCAACCAGTTTTCAGATTGCCAATATTAATAGCGGAACCGGTGCCTCGAATGTGATCCCCGGCGAAATGCAGGTTCAGTTTAATTTCCGTTACAGCACAGAACTGACTGATTCACAAATCAAGCAGCAGGTTGCAGCTATTCTGGACAACCACGGCTTGCGCTATGAATTGAAATGGACACTGAGTGGTCAGCCCTTTCTGACAGGCTCAGGTAAGCTGGTTGAAGCAACACAGAATGCGATCAAAGCCATTACAGGTCAGGAAACTGAGCTATCGACCTCAGGCGGTACTTCTGACGGCCGCTTTATCGCCCCCACCGGCGCACAGGTCATAGAATTAGGCCCGGTAAATGCCACCATTCATAAGGTGAATGAATGTGTCCGTGTTGCTGACCTCGAAACACTCAGCGATATCTATTACAACATGATGCAGCAACTGCTGGTTGATCATGATTAAGCCCGAACTGGTTGGTCTGGATAATTCCGCTTTATGCCCTGTTACTGCAGGGCATTTTCTGACTTCTGCAACAGCCGCCGCATTCCAGCGTATGTATCAGGCTGCACTGTCTGATGGGATCAACATAGCAATCGCGTCCAGTTACCGCTCTTTTGAGCGTCAGTCCATGATCTGGAACCGGAAGTTCCGCGGGGAAAGTAGTGTCCTCGACAGTGAAGGAACGCCAATCACGGAATGGCTCTCTTTATCTGAACAAGCGCGTATTTTTGCCATCTTGCGCTGGAGTGCCCTCCCCGGTGCCAGCCGTCATCACTGGGGAACTGACCTGGATATTTATGCGCCGGATCTTCTGCCTGAAGGCCAAAAGCTACAGCTGACGCCGGATGAATATGATGAGAAACACGGTTATTTCGGCACGCTGACAACATGGCTGAATGAGCACATGCATGCGTTCGGTTTTTTCCGGCCTTATGCCGCAGATAACGGTGGTGTTGCACCGGAACCATGGCATCTGAGTTATTATTCCGAAGCGGAGCAGTTACAACAGCAACTGACGCTGGAAATGCTGCAAGAAGTATTAATACAGAATCCCCTGGAAGGTCAGACACAGATCCTGCAATTACTTCCGCAAATCCGGGAACAATTCATTATGAATATTTGCGAGGAAGACAGCTTATGAGCCTGTGGCTAATTATTGGTATTCCGTTACTATTTTTACTGGGGCTGTTTCTGAATGCCATCAAGGATATGAAACAGCTCGAAAAGCAGTTACCGAAATACAAAGATAAGATCAAAGAAGTCCCGAAAGAAGATGACGAGGAAGACAAGTAGCCTGCGGCATTGATATCCGGACTGTTCTATCTGGTGTGGATAAAAAAAGGGGTGTTACCACCCCTTTTCCATTTTTATAACCTGTGAAATTACTTTTTGATCTGTAATTTCTTCGCCAGAGCCTGATATACCTGCTCAGCGGTTGCTGCCGGTACAGCTTGTTGTGAGGCTGTCAGCAATTCAATCTGTGTACCTTTCGCCATCTGGCTAAGCTGGAAAATATATGAACCCGGATTCAGACCACTATAATTCGGTGGCAGCGGTTTCCATATTGCAAAAGCATCCAGCAAACTACCATCCTGCACGGTGTACTCAACATTAATACGCTGTGCCGCTGTATCCGTCTGTTTAATTGTCCATCCCAGTTGAGACAGCTCTGCCGACATCCGGCTTAATACCTGATCTGCCGGGGCATCAGCAACCCATACACCATTCGTTTTCACCAGATGAATTGGTTGCTCAATGGCTTCAGCAGGTTGAGCTTCAGCTTGTACTTGTGTTTTCTGCGTACTGGTATCAGCAATTACGGCAGCAGATACATTGGTGTATCTCTGCAGACGTTGATACAGTTTCTCGACAGCAGACACTAAGACAGGCTTGTTACCGTCATCCAGCAGGGTAATCGATGTTTCATGGCCACGATCAGCCAGCTGCAGACGGTATTTACCCGCCGACAATGCCAGACCATCGGTTTCTTGCACTGGCTCCCAGAAGGTCAATACCTGAAGCATACTGACTGAAGAGTCGCCTTCATAATTAAACACAATCAACCCTTGGGACTGCGAACTTTGTTCTATTGGCAAGCCGGCTTTTGGTAACACCGTCAGCAACCACTGCCATGTGCTCACAAAACTATTCTGAGCCACAATAGCCTGAGAACCGGCACTATCTTCACCAAGCATCAGCTGAATCTGACTGCTGGCCGCTGGTGCATACAGGCTGCGACTATGAGAGTCTGCATACTCACTGACATTATTAAGCAGACGGGTAGCATAACGACGTTGCTCAAAAATCGTTGGCGCTGTTTCCTGCCCGTCAGCAGTACTAAGCCATTTCACCATCAACCCGGCACGATGCGTTTCAGGGTCATTTTTGACTTGGAACCGGAAATGCTGCGCCGGTGCCGGCGGAATATCGTCTTCTTTCTCACCTTCAAAGGTGACAGACACCGGGCCAGTTTCAAGCACCTTATTCACGTCATCACGACGAGTCACAGCAATCTTGTTTGTGGCCATATAGCCATTCAGCCATGCCCAGAGATCGTCATCAATATTCTGGCTCAGACTGCGTGCTGAAAACCACAACACGAGCGCGTTCCGGTTGTTATCTGCACGGCTGCTTGAAACAAAAGGCATAATCTGTTCAGGAGGACGAACATCCACCTCTTCCGCCAGAACACCTTTTCTGGTTTCAACGGGTAAACGATACTCTTGCGAAAATGAAGGACTTTGCAATGGTGCAGGTGTCTTCAACTGCGGACGCAGAGCGGCAGCAGTATAGTTAAAATCGCGGTTAGCTTGTGCTTTTTCGGCATCAGAACTACAGGCAGAAAGCACACAAACACACAGAATACTGTAAGGCAACAGGGACAATTTCATTTTATTATTTTGCACGCTAGATTAACTCCGCTTTCACAAGTGCCGCTTCAACTATTGCTTGTGCCGGGGTAGAAAGCAATGTTAATGGCAGGCGTAAATCGGCATGATTTATTAGCCCCATTCTGGCAGCTGCCCATTTTACAGGAATTGGATTAGATTCAATAAAAAGCTCGCGATGAAGTGGCTGTAAATATTCATCCATTTCTGTCGCCAGTTCACGCTCACCTGCCAACGCCAGAGCACACATCCGGCTCATTGCCTTGGCGGCCACGTTTGCTGTCACGGAAATAACACCGTTACCACCTTGCAAGATAAACTCACGGCAGGAAGCATCGTCACCACTATACAGAGCGAAATCACTTCCGCACAACGCCCGTAACTGACTTACCCGGGATAAATCGCCGGTTGCTTCCTTTATACCACAGATACCAAAGTTACCTGCCAGCCGGGCCACAGTTTCAGGCTTTAAGTCACAACCTGTACGACCCGGAACATTATAGAGAATCTGAGGTAATCCGCTGTACTCTCCGATAGCAGCATAGTGCTGATATAACCCTTCCTGCGTAGGTTTATTATAGTACGGGGTGACAGAAAGACCTGCGGACACACCAAGTTTACAGATCTGTTTCGCGATCTGCTTGGCATGCGCAGTGCTATTTGAACCGCATCCGGCAATAACCGGTATACGATCTGCACAATATTCAAGTGTCCGATCAAGAAGAGTAAACAGTTCGTCGTCTGTCAGTGTGACTGATTCCCCGGTAGTGCCGGCAACGACCAATGCATTGGTTCCAGACTGAATATGATATTCAATTAACTGCTCTAAAGCTTGCCAGTCAACGGAACCAGAACAGTTCATGGGCGTAATCAAAGCGACAAGACTACCGGTTAACATAAAAGCACAGACTCCTTTTTGAGGGCAGCTAATGGTACGGCGGCCTATAGGCAAAAACAAGGCAAAACACCTATCCGGGAACAAAATCCTGATCTGTCTTATCCCGTATAGCGTATTGTTATTATGATAATTTTGCTGCTGAAAATACCTGAGAGGATATAGCGATGAATAGATTAACCGCGGGAACTACCGCACCTGATTTTGAACTGCCGGATCAAAATGGCGTCATGACCCGGTTAAGTACATTTCAGGGTAAAAAAGTATTGGTTTATTTTTATCCGAAAGCGATGACACCCGGTTGTACCACGCAGGCCTGTGCCTTACGCGACAGCAAATCAGAACTGGATCAACGGAATGTTGTAGTACTCGGCATCAGTCCTGATGCGTCAGAAAAACTGAAAAAATTTGAAGCCCGGGATGAGCTCAATTTCACATTGCTGGGTGATGAGGATCATCAGGTGGCTGATGCTTTCGGTGTTTGGGGCCCCAAGAAATTTATGGGTAAAGAATATGATGGCATCCATCGCATCAGTTTTCTGATCAATGAGCAGGGCGTGATCGAACAGGTATTTGATGATTTTAAAACCAGTAATCACCATCAGGTTGTGATTGATTATCTGGATTCGCTCTGAAAATAATAAAGCCGGATGCGTATTCCGGCTTTATTAATGAGAGTCTGATGTCCTAGACGGTGAAGAACTTGGCGTTAACCCAGGCAATCACAAAGTAACTGGACAGTAGCGCTGACATTGCAAGCATAACCGGTCTCAGATTAGGCCGGTTACGGGCAATCAGGACGATAGCCAGTGACGTTGGATATAAGCCAAACAAATAGCGCGGAATTGCATTTGTACTGGTAACCAGAGGTACAAATGTACAAATCAGCATAAATAACGCTTCTGCATACCGTTTCTGTTTGAACAGGTAGATATTAATTGCCCATCCAACCACGATCATGATGGACAGATAAATTTTACGGCCACCTGTTTCAAAGCCTTCAAGCCAATACTCGAACGGATTATCAAATATACGGCCCCACGCTAACTGTATATTTTTAAACGCAAAAGCATCACCTACATGGTAGTGCATATAGAGCATATAGCCGAACATCGCGAGCGGAATACACCAGATAGCCAGGATTACGCGGAAGCTACGCTCACCGAATTTGACGAATTCCCGCCAGCCATAAGCCTGTAATGCCAATATAGCAACGGAAAAAACGATCATAACGCCGAGATTCCGCGCTGCCGTCAATACCACGCCAGCTACCGCAACCCAGAACCACTCATGTCTGTATGCAAAAAGGAACACAGCCATCGTCAGCGCAATAAACAGTGACTCCGTATAAGGGGCGACGAAATAAACGGAATAAGGCGAAAATGCCAGCATCCAAACCCCAAAACGAGCAACATCCAGCTCCTGACCCAGTTGACGCAGACAAAGAAAGAAAAGCGGCAACATGGCAAAAGAGGAGATATTGGTAATTACATAAAAACCGTATAACGATGGCAGCCCCACCAGGTCAGCAATGTAGTGTCCCAGAATAGGAAACAGCGGGAAAAAGGCCCAGTTTGCGGCATGTCCGGTTGTTAATCCATGTGGGTACGTATCATAGCCAATATCGGCAATACTCTTAAACCAGGCACAGTCGAACTGGCAGAATACGCTCCAGACGTCAGTTTCCAGTGAATCGACAAGGTCAAGCCGGCCAATCTGATCCGTCTCGACGTTATAGTGCATAGCGCCAAAATAGCCAATTGCATACAACATAATGCGGCTGACCAGAAAGGCCAGCGCAATGATTCCCCAGTCCTGACGACTAATATGCAGTGGAGCATAAATAATATTGATCTTATCTGTCTGCACAATCTACTCCAGCATTACTCAGGCAAAAACCCAAATCCGGGATAAAACATACGTCAGGATCGTGACCGCCAGTGTCGCTATTACGATTGGCAGCAGACCTGACAGACCAATCCACAGTAAACCAGTTAACAACACGTAGCGGACGCCCAGAGAACTGAGCGCTACCAGTAAAAACTTGCTGACTTTACCGTGTTTCTGGAACGTGACGTATCGGTGTCCAAAAAAAGAAAACCAGAAAGCAACAAAAAAGCCTATCGATGTAACCAGATATTCGGAGATCTCTGGCCATAAATGAAGGCATAGGGTTGCTATGCCTAAATCAACTATTGTTGCACCGCCACCGACCAGGCCAAACCGGAACAAACGCCAGAATTCAGCTTTTGCTATCATGCCTTTTTATCTTCTTCTTTGATTTCAGCCGTTTTCTGATGAGCATACTGACCATATACACCCTCAATCAGGAATACCGGACGCTGCTTAACTTCCAGGAACATACGACCAATATATTCCCCCATGATCCCGATAGACAGTAATTGCATACCGCCGAGAAACAGAATCACACACATCAGAGAGGCATATCCCGGGCTATCAACTCCGATGAAAATCACTTTTAATATGATGACCATCATGTAAAGGAAACTGATCCCGGCAACAGCAGCACCGATGTAACTCCACACGCGCAATGGCCAGCTGGAGAAGCTGAACAAACCATCCAGAGCGAAGTTCCACAGTTTCCAGTAATTGAATTTCGTGGTACCGGCAGCGCGTTCCGGACGAGCATAAGGAACACCAATAGAACGGAATCCGGCCCATGCAAACAGACCTTTCATGAAACGGTTACGTTCTGGCAACTGATTGATAGCCTCAACGACACGGCGATCCATCAGACGGAAGTCACCTGCATTTTCCGGGATCTTAGTGGTTGTAGACACGGCGTTGAAGAAACGATAGAAACCGCCTGCGGTCAGACGTTTCATAGGTGTATCAGCATTACGATCGGTACGCACACCATAGACGGTGTCATAACCTTCTTCCTGCCACATGCGTACGAATTCCAGCACCAGTGCTGGCGGATCCTGCAAATCGACATCCATTGGAACAATCGCATCACCACGGGCATGCGCTAGGCCAGCAGTCATCGCCGCTTCTTTACCGAAGTTACGGGCCAGATTGATCAAGGTAACGCGACTATCACGCTCGATTGCTTTCTCGACAACTTCGCGGGTTTTATCCCGGCTGCCATCGTTAACGAAAACAATTTCCAGCTGATCACGCAATGGTGCCAGCTCTTTATCAATTGTTTCGATAAAGGTATCGATACTTTCTTCTTCGTTATAAACCGGTACTACCAGGGAAATAGTAAATGATTGTTTGCTCATACTGACCTCATCCCGCGCGGGATAATTTGAATGTTTTGAACATTATAGAATTATTACTTTGCAATGACAGATAGTTTGGTTCCATCGGATCTGCTATGAATACACCAGCCGGAAGTGACACCTCAAATGTCTGGGAGCCTGCTTTTTCAAATTTGACGGTTTCAGACCATTTATCACCGACAGCAAAACTTAATTCCGTGTTCGCTGTTTTAGTCGTCAATGTGCCTTCAAATTTCAATGAGCCTAGTACCTGGTGCAAGGTGAAATACAAACCACCCTTACCGGAGAACAGAGAACCAGAACCATCTTTTGCAGGTATATCCCAGCCCTCACGGGAAAGATAGGCACAACGCTCCCGCTCATTAGCAAGATCCATCACGGTACCGGGGATATAAGCAAGACTCTGGTTGCGGTTCCAGACGCGGGTTTTCTTTTCCAGATAATACATACGGTATGCCATAGAGGTATCCGGATGTTTAGCAAGATAAAGAACGTATAAGTAAAAAGCGCTCAGAGAAAGAAACGCCAGAATAAAGAGAAATTTAACACTGCGAGTCATAATGCTGCTGACCTCATTATTGTTTGCGCCAATCCTAATTCAGAACTCAGAGAAACAACAGAGAGTGATGGCTTGATCACACAAAAATATATCCATTCAGATAACTTGACACTCTTAACAAACGTTTTCGCCTGCTTTTTGATATAGATACAGATACGGGCTTGTAATCCATGATTACCTATACACTAAATACATCTATTACAGCAGGAACGACTTATGAATATGAACCATGCGCAGCGATTGATCCTCAGTAATCAATATGAAATTCTGAGTAAGCTGAATCCGGAAAAAGCCGATTATTACCATCGCTGTAAAACAATTGTAGAACGTGGTTATTGTTTACAGATGCTGGAGTTAGAAAAAGAATTTGGTCATCTGACTGAAGAAGAATGCCGGGAAGTAATTGATATACTGGAAATGCATCATGCATTGAAAGTTTCTTATGAAAATCTGTCGGCAGAAGATCAGACTCAGCTCTCCCCTTCCCGCCTTGATTTTATCGGTTATGCCCGCGGCTATGAGAAAGAACTGGCTGATTATGTCTGCTATCTGCTGGATGTGGAAAAACGGTTCCCGGATTTAGGCAAATGTTGTGCAGGTCTTAATTCTGAAATTGCCATGCATGATAAATATGAGCGCATGCTGGCCGAATGGCGTGAATGTCCGCGTCAGTACAAATTATCTATTCAGGAAATCCGCAATATAGTGACTGCATAATTTCCCGCTTTCAGCCAGACACTCTATGACCGAATGTCTGGCTGAACGTCTTATTCCTGAGTTGTTGCCAGTTTAACCGTCTGACTCGCTGCTGACTTTTTCTGCATCCAGCAACCGGCTAACCACATACCGGCAGACATGGCAGCGATAAAACCGACTGCAGGCCAGCCAACAATCGGCGCCATGGCAATAGCCGGACCAGGGCAGATACCCGCCAGTCCCCAGCCCGCTCCGAACAACAGAGCACCAATAATTAATTCAGAATCCAGCGATTTCTTCCCCGGCAACTGAATTGCATCGCCATTTATGGCTTTTGAGCGTCCTTTTACCAGAAAATGATAACCGGGCGTAAAAATAGCCAGAGCGCCCCCCATTACCAGCATCAACGATGCATCCCAATTGCCGGTAATATCCAGAAACCCGATTACTTTTTCCGGCTGCATCATGCCTGAGAAAGCCAGCCCGAAACCAAAAAGTACACCTGCTACTAACGCGATCACATCAAACCTCTCAATGAATCAGAGCAACGATTACCATGCCTGAAAACATAAATGCCAAGGTCGCAATAATCGACCTGATGGAAAAACGACCAATACCGCATATACCATGACCGCTGGTGCAGCCATTCGCAAGGCGGGAACCTACGCCCACCAGCAGACCGGCCAGCAACAATGAAGGGGTGATTTCCAGCTTGGTAATATGAAGTTGCAGGCCATACGTAGCCAAACCTGCGCCCATGATGGTGCCGGCAAGAAACAAAGCCCGCCAGCGTTGACCACCAGAGAACAGAAAACCCGCAATAATACCGCTGTAACCCGCGATCCGCCCTTTGCCCAATAAAAGCACCAGTGCGGCAACGCCAATCAGGACGCCACCACCCAGAGCACTCCATGGTGTAAAATTATGCATAAATAAAGCCCAACTAAATTAGATTCAGCTAATTTAATTTAGTGCACTATGAATTTCAACGGAATTTATGATGAAACAACCAGTACCATTTTCAGCGTTGATCGGCTTCTCATCGATGAAAGTTTGTACAAACGATCGGTAACAGAAAGAAAATCACACTTTTTGTGCAAATTAACGGAACTTTTTGCACTTCATATCCTCTAACTTAATGCCACTGCAATTAAACATTGAGTCTTCGCCCAGTCAGCATCACAGTTGACTGGGTTTTTTTATTGCCTGATTTCATCCAGAATAGCCTTATCAAACGCTTTTTAGCCACAAGTGGTGTTATTTTGACAGCTAAAACTGAAAATACGTTTCTCTTTCACGATTATGAGACATTTGGCATAGATCCGGCCCGTGATCGTCCGGCTCAATTTGCAGGTATTCGCACAGATGCTGACTTTAATATCTGTGGTGAACCGGTGGTGATTTACTGCCAAATGTCGCCTGACTATCTACCGGCGCCCGAAGCCTGCCTGATCACCGGCATTACCCCGCAGATCGCGAATCAGAACGGTATCTGTGAAGCAGATTTTTTCCGTACGATCCATCAGCAGTTTTCTCAGCCGGCCACGTGTGTGCTGGGTTATAACAATATCCGGTTTGATGATGAGTTCACCCGTTACGGTTTTTACCGGAACTTTCTTGATCCCTATGCTTACAGCTGGCAGCAGGGTAACTCCCGCTGGGATCTGCTGGATGTCGCCCGGGCTTTTTATGCCCTGCGACCAGAAGGTATTAACTGGGTATATGACGCTGAGGGTAAACCCTCTTTCCGTCTGGAAAAACTCTCTGTTGCCAATGGCATTCAGCATGAAAATGCGCACGATGCCATGTCTGATGTTTATGCCACCATCGGCCTGGCGAAGTCACTGAAGCAAGCTCAACCCCGTCTGTTTGAATATTTATCAACCCATCGCGGGAAAAACAAACTAAAGAATCTGATCGATATTATTAACATCAAACCACTGGTACATGTTTCTGGCATGTTTTCTGCTGTGCAAGGCTGCGTAAGCTGGATCGCTCCGATGGCATGGCATCCGACAAATAACAATGCCGTGATTGTGATCGATCTTCATAAAGACCTGTCACCATTACTGGAACTGAATATCACTGAATTGCGGGAACGTCTTTACACCAGAAAAGACGATATAACCGACGGATCACCGGTTCCGGTCAAACTAATCCATATCAATAAGTGTCCGGTACTTGCACCAGCCTCCAGTCTGAGTGAAGAGCGGGCTCAGGAATTAGGCATTAATCGTGATCTCTGCATGCAGAATCTCGCGGTATTACGACAGAATCCACAGATAAGAGAGAAGTTGGCAGGGCTCTTCAGCGATGAATATATCCCGCCGGCAAATCAGGATCCTGAGCATATGCTTTATCAGGGATTTTTCTCGGAAGCCGACCGGGCCGCGATAGATCTGATACAGCAGGCATCCGCAGAACAGTTAGCCGCCGGTCAGTATCAATTTCATGATCCGCGCCTGCCGACCCTGCTCTTCCGTTACCGGGCAAGGAACTATCCGCATACTCTTTCACCGAGAGAGCAGCAGCAATGGCAGCAATTCTGTGTTGATGCGCTTAACTCTCGGGCTGAGCCTTACTTGCTGCGTCTGGAAGCGCTGTTGGAAGGGAAAGTTCCGGGTACCCGTGAATGGAATATCATTAAAGCGCTGGCTTTATACCTGCAAGGTAAATGACAGGCAAAAAAAAGGTCAACTACAAAGTAGTTGACCGAACTTCAGCTTTTGCTGAAGAGAGCACGGGATAAAACTGGTTTACGCTATTATATATGAAAAAGTTGTGCCAACTTTTCATTTACGTGTAAAAAAACTTTGTAAAGATATAACTTAAACGCTTTTATAAGTTTTCGCTTATAAAACAGTCTCTTTAGAGTCTTCTTTGCTGCCACCTAGTATAACACAACAAACTTAAAACACTTTGCAAATTGCGTGTATTTGCAATTTGCAAATGAATCCATACCAGAATTGCATTTTTGCGAAAAACAGCCGACTTCAAAAATATATTTTAATTATAGGATAAATATCCTCATAAACATTTAGCCTGGGCTAAAAATTTTTCCTGATGAAGCAATCTGTCCGTGAATGCAGCGCGTACAGTTAACTTTGCGTTTACCAGTGTCCCTGAAGCCCAACGCCTGTTGGATGTGTATAATAAACTCAATAGTCGCAACTATGCGTCGGAAAAGATAACCTGTAGTTATCCGACGCAGGAGATAAAGAAATAATGACTCACCTAAGCAAAGAAGCCGTAATTGTTCGTTCTGCTCTGGAAGCAAAAGGCCTGGAAACGCCGATGCAGCATTCATCCCTTTCTGCCCAAGAAAAGAAACAGCAGATTGAGCAGCATATGACATCAATTATGACACTGCTTGGTCTTGACCTGGCTGACGACAGCCTTGCAGAAACACCGCATCGGATCGCCAAGATGTATGTGGATGAGATATTTTCCGGACTTGATTACGGTTCATTCCCGAAAATTACCCTGATTGAAAACAAGATGGGTACTGATGAGATGATAAAAGTGCAGGATATTGGTTTAACCAGTACCTGCGAACACCATTTCGTTACTATCGATGGAAAAGCGACGGTGGCTTATATTCCGAAAGATAAAATTATCGGATTATCCAAAATCAACCGGATTGTAAACTTCTTCGCGAAACGCCCTCAGGTGCAGGAACGGCTGACACAACAGATCCTGGTTGCGTTGCAGGTCCTGTTAGGTACCGATAATGTCGCTATTACCGTGACCGCAACCCACTACTGCGTTAAATCGCGGGGGGTTATGGATGCATCAAGTCAAACCACCACCACCGCTCTGGGTGGTGTATTCAAAAGCAGCGCTGCTACACGTCACGAATTCCTCAGCCGCGCCTGATCTGACGTCACCACCGCATTGCTGCGGTGGTTTCCGTTAGCCCATCGTCAATTGTTGCTGCAGTTCATGGATCTGATCACGCAAGGTTGCCGCCTGCTCAAATTCCAGATTCCGCGCATGTTCAAACATCTGATTTTCCAAACGCTTGATCTCTTTTGCCAGCTCTTTCGGATGCAGCCACTGATAATGTGCGCCGGGTTCGGCCACTTTTTTGGCGTTTTTCCCCTGCGTTTTACTGCTCACGCCGCCGAGCTGCATGACATCCACGACCTTTTTATTTAACCCTTTCGGTGTAATACCGTGCTCGAGGTTAAATGCCTGCTGCACTGCACGGCGACGATGGGTTTCATCGATCGCTGTTTTCATGGAATTCGTGATGCGATCACCATACAGGATCGCTTTACCATTCAGGTTACGGGCGGCACGACCAATCGTCTGAATCAGAGAACGGGTCGAACGCAGGAAGCCCTCTTTATCCGCATCCAGAATCGCTACCAGCGACACCTCAGGCATATCCAGACCTTCGCGCAGGAGGTTGATACCCACCAGGACGTCAAACTCGCCCAGACGCAGATCACGGATGATCTCCATACGTTCAACGGTATCGATATCAGAATGCAGATAACGCACCCTGACACCATGCTCATGCAGATATTCAGTCAGATCTTCAGACATGCGCTTGGTCAATGTCGTAACCAGCACGCGCTCATTCAGCTTCACCCGCAGCCGGATTTCTGACAACAGATCATCCACCTGGGTCGTGACCGGACGAACTTCAATTTCCGGATCCAGCAATCCGGTTGGCCGAACCACTTGCTGTACAACATCTCCGCCTGATTTTTCCAATTCATAGGCCGCCGGTGTTGCCGAGACAAAAATGGTTTGCGGCATCAGAGCTTCAAACTCGTCGAACTTCAGCGGACGGTTATCCAGTGCCGATGGCAAGCGGAAACCATATTCCACCAGTGTCTCTTTGCGGGAACGATCACCTTTATACATGCCACCGATTTGCGGCACCGTCACGTGAGATTCATCGATAATCAGCAAGCCATCTGCCGGCAGATAGTCAAATAAGGTTGGTGGTGGTTCGCCGGTAGCCCGCCCCGACAGATAACGGGAATAGTTTTCAATGCCCGAGCAGTATCCCAGCTCCTGCATCATCTCAATATCAAACAATGTCCGCTGCGTCAGCCGCTGTTCTTCCAGTAGCTTATTCGCACTTAACAGCTGTTCACGCCGTTCAGCCAGTTCCACCTTAATGGTATCTATGGCCTGAAGAATAGTGTCCCGGGGCGTTACATAGTGACTTTTCGGAAATACTGTAAATCGGGGGATTACTTTTTCCACGGCACCGGTCAGCGGATCAAACAAACTCAACCGTTCAATTTCTTCATCAAACAACTCGACCCGTAATGCCAGTTTGTCTGATTCAGCCGGGAAGATATCAATCACCTCACCCCGCACACGGAATGTGGCGCGCTGGAATACAGCATCATTCCGGGTATATTGCAGTTCAGCCAGACGACGCAGAATATCGCGCTGATTAATAATATCGCCTTGCCGCAGATGCAGCATCATACTGAGATAAGCCTGCGGATCGCCCAGACCATAGATAGCGGAGACCGAAGCAACGATCACCACATCACGTCGTTCCAGTAAGGCTTTAGTGGCAGACAAACGCATCTGCTCAATGTGTTCATTGATCGCAGCGTCTTTCTCTATAAAGGTATCTGTTGTGGGAACATAAGCTTCCGGCTGGTAGTAGTCGTAATAAGAAACAAAATATTCGACTGCGTTTTCCGGGAAGAATTCGCGCATTTCACCATAAAGCTGTGCGGCCAGGGTCTTATTGGGTGCCAGGATCATGGTGGGGCGATTCAGTTTCGCGATCACATTAGCCATGGTGAAGGTTTTTCCTGAACCCGTCACCCCTAACAATGTTTGATGAGCCAGACCAGCATCAATCCCATCCAGTAACCGGGCAATAGCCTCGGGCTGATCGCCCGCTGGCTGGAACTGACTTTCCAGCTTAAAGGTTTTACTCATATCTTTACCACACCATAAATCATGGGCTCATAATATATGTTAGCCCGTGCTGTAGCACTATTTCGTCATCCGGCGAAAGTCGGTTAACCCGCAGTATTGAGTATATTGTCACCACAGAGACTATTTTTTCATCAAACGAGATCTGCGTCGGATTTATGTCTTGACCAGCCCACCCCATCTGAGTAGTATCGCTCGCCCATTCCCTCGTAGTTCAGTCGGTAGAACGGCGGACTGTTAATCCGTATGTCACTGGTTCGAGTCCAGTCGAGGGAGCCAGATTTCTTAGTACATCCTTTCGCAAACTTCCACTTATCCACGGTTTTTTCCTACTGTGCGCCAAAATAATGCACATTTTTTAATGCTGTATTTTTGTTCAGACTTTATTTATAGCCCCTTATCTCTCCCCTTCCCCTTAAAAACTAATGCATTGATTTAATTACATTTTAATTTTGCAATAAATTTACGCTTGTTTTTTGTACGCCTTGAGCCACGCGGCTTAGCACAGGATATAAGAAAACAACTCACAGGGTTATCCACAGATTCTGTGGGTAAACGACGCGAGCCCTTGCCACTACTGGTGTTGGCTTGCTGTTGATAAAAATACACCTGTTTGAAACTGTTCATCAATTCAGCAATCGAACCAGAACTGCCGTTTTTTCCTGTTTCCTTGGTTGACAGTGACCATACCAATCAGTAACATGCGCCCCGTCCTGATGTGACGATTCCCTCGTAGTTCAGTCGGTAGAACGGCGGACTGTTAATCCGTATGTCACTGGTTCGAGTCCAGTCGAGGGAGCCAACATCAGACAGTAATTCCTCCTTAGTTCAGTCGGTAGAACGGCGGACTGTTAATCCGTATGTCGCTGGTTCAAGTCCAGCAGGAGGAGCCACGATTCCCTCGTAGTTCAGTCGGTAGAACGGCGGACTGTTAATCCGTATGTCACTGGTTCAAGTCCAGTCGAGGGAGCCATCTTCTTTACCTGTTCGGGTAAAGTTCATAGCAAAGAAATCCTTAGAAAATCATTTTCAGCCTGATTAATTTCCTTATTTATAAAAACGCCTGCACATCTGTGCTGTACAAGCGTCTGTTCTGTTCCTTATCGCTGAAACAGTGCCAAAGCAATAGTTCGTGATTCGCTGTGATCGACTATCGGTGCCGGATATGAATCCTGCGGATCAAAAACTTTCAGCCAGTCATGTGGTGTGTGAATATATTTCGCCGGCACCAGTTCAAGTTCAGGTAACCACTGTTTAATAAACTGGCCCTGTTCGTCAAACCGTTGCCCCTGTGTCGTAGGATTAAATATCCGGAAATAAGGTGCCGCATCAGCGCCGGTACTCGCCGCCCATTGCCAGCCACCGTTATTTGCTGCCAGTTCACCATCAATCAGGTGCTGCATGAAATAACGCTCACCGAGCCGCCAGTCAATATGCAGATCTTTGGTCAGGAATGATGCAACTATCATTCTCAGGCGGTTATGCATCCATCCTGTCTGATTCAGGCACCGCATGGCTGCATCAACAATAGGATATCCGGTTTTACCTTCACACCAGGCAGTGAAACGGGCGTCATCCCACAACCAGCGAATGTGGTCCGTTTCTGGTTTAAACGCCTTATGTTTCGAGACATGAGGAAACGCCACCAACAGATGTTGATAAAATTCGCGCCAAATCAGTTCATTTAACCAGACAAACCCGGGAGCTCCCCGCTCAAAAGGCAGTTGCCCTAATGCTGCTTCGATTGCCGCCAGACATTGACGCACCGAAATGATGCCCAGTGTCAGATAAGGTGATATCCGGCTGGTGCCGGGACAGGCAGGAAAATCTCGTTGTTCATCATATTGGCGCAATTTCTCTGCACAAAAATCCTGCAACTGTTGTAAAACAGCTGCTTCGCCGACCGGCCAGTCGGAGCTGTCTACACGGGGATAATCGATACTGACTGATGACCAGCTTAAGATCCCACCCCTTGCCGAGGGTTTTGGCCAGACCTGATAACCTTCCGCCGCCAGTTTTTTCAGCCAGGCTTTACTGAAAGGTGTGAAGACTTTGAACATCTCTTTGCTGCCGGTCAGTACTGAGCCCGGCGCAAACACACAGCGGGCATCGAACCACTGCACACGGATCCCGGTAGCATCACACTGCTGCTGCACCGAAAGATCCCGGGCCAGCTCATAAATACCAATATCACGATTGACGAATAACTGTGAAACTTCATGCTGCTGGCAGTAGCTGGCTAATCGCGCCGGAATTTGCTGATAATCAGCTACTGTGAGCACGCTGAACGGGATCCCCAAGGCTGCGAGAGCTTCACCTAGCTGGTTGAGCTGGCGGGCAATCAAATCAGCTCTGACGGGCGCCAGATCCTGTTTTTTCCATTGTTCCGGTGTTACAAAATAAATGGCCTGTAACGGCTCCGGATGCAAACTGGCCGCATATAATGCCGGATGGTCATGCACGCGCAGATCGTCCCGGAACCAGACTAATGATGTCATGCTTCTCTCCTTATAAGCTGTAACGCAGCGCCAGATCCTCCGGATGAGGATTGAGATAAACCTGCGATGCTAAATAAGGATTCGGATATTCCCGTAAATAGTGCTGAAGCAGCGTCATCGGTGACATCAGCGGCACTACGCCGCGCCGGTATTTATCAATCGTATTCTGTAATTCCGCTTTTTGAGACGGCGTCAGCTGTTTCTTGAAATACCCCTGCAAATGCTGCAGTACGTTCGTGTGATTTTTACGGCTGACGCGCTGCTGTAATCCCTGCATCAGACCGGAAATATAACGTGAAGAGAGTTGTTCCAGTGGCACCTCAACCGCATCGCCCAGCAGTTTACCCAGTGCTTTATAAGCGGATGGCTGATGAGCAAACAGCAGATATTTATAGCGGGAATGAAAGGCGATTAATTTGCCCCGGGTGATACCACTGGCTTTTAAGCTCAGCCAGTCATGATAAGCAAATACGCGGGTGACAAAATTTTCCCGCAGAACCGGATCACACAGACGACCATCTTCTTCTACCGGTAACAGCGGATTTTGCGCCATCAGTATCCGGGTATAGACACCGATCCCCTCTTTCACCGCACCTTGTGGCGAATAAACCTTGACCCGTTCCATGCCGCAACTGGGTGATTTGGCACAAACGATATAGCCAGCCAGATAGTCAAATTCTGCCGTTTTTTTATGGGAATATTCCATTAACTTTTCAGTGACATCAAAACTGCCATCGGAGGCTTCAACATGGATAGCATCATCCCGTTTTACCAGCCGGATCGCCTTGCGCGGAACGCCAAGCCCAATCGCTAGTTCAGGGCATACTGATATAAAGGAAAAATAACGGGATAACTCTTTTTCGACGAACTCTGAACGTTTATGGCCGCCATCAAAACGGACCTGCTGTCCCAGCAAACAGGCACTGATGCCAACCTGGATCTGCTGTGTATTAAATTGTGTCATCTCTCATCCCCGCTTTAAGCCAGCAAAATATGGCGCTGACATTGATTAACACACTGATCGAGCAAGATTTTTACATATACGCTTTTAAGCATAGAGCAGATCAGTGAAGACTGACGCGCAATTGCCATTGCACCAACTTAAACAGAAAAACCTGCCCTGAATACCTGCAGCACCAAATTGCCACACAGATCCCATTGTGGGGCTACCTTTCGGGGCGAAAAAAGTATAATGACCCGTAATGGCATAAAACAGCACCAAACAAGCCTCAGAATCCCTACTGAAAAATCCTCCTTTTTCCCATATTTCCCTGCATCTGACAAGCATCATACAACTCCCGTTTTGTTCTATTTTTCTCAATGTAAACATTTACAGATTACGGTTTTTACACCTAAATCCCGCCCCTATAGTGGTTTCCAGACTGCTGGCTACATCAACGGAACTGATAGGCACTTAGTGTCTCGGCCGAAAAGTTAGCGTTCTTTTAAATATTCAGCACGCATCTTGCTGAAGCATCGTTAACCTGACGACGTGAGAAGAGAACCTTATGAAACAACAAACGCCATTTGTTCAGTTTCGCAACGTACAAAAAAGCTATGACGGCGAAACACTCATAGTCAAAGACCTCAATCTGAATATCCGTCGGGGTGAATTTCTGACCTTATTAGGGCCAAGTGGTTCAGGAAAAACCACCAGCCTGATGATGCTGGCAGGCTTTGAAACAGCCACCAGCGGTGAAATTACACTGGGCGGGAAATTACTGAACAACCAGCCGCCGCATAAGCGCGATATTGGCATGGTGTTTCAGAACTACGCGTTATTTCCGCACATGACAGTGGCAGAGAACGTCGCGTTCCCACTGTTTGTCCGTCGCCTGGCGAAAGCCGATATTCAGGAAAAAGTGCAGGAAGCACTGGCCATGATCAAGATGGACAGTTTTGGCCATCGTTATCCGGCACAGCTTTCCGGTGGTCAGCAACAGCGTGTTGCCCTCGCCCGCGCACTGGTCTTTGAACCGAAACTGGTATTGATGGACGAACCGCTGGGCGCACTGGATAAACAGTTGCGTGAGCATATGCAGATGGAAATCAAACATCTGCATGAGAAGTTCGGCCTGACCATCGTTTATGTAACCCATGACCAGTCTGAAGCGCTGACCATGTCAGATCGCGTTGCTGTATTCCACAAAGGCGAAATTCAGCAGATTGACAGCCCGAAAGCCTTGTACGAAGAGCCGAAAAACGCCTTTGTGGCGCAATTTATCGGTGAAAACAACCGCCTGCAGGGTGTCGTTGAAAGCATTGATAACGCTCACTGTCTGGTACGGATGCCTGACGGCTCACAAATCAAAGCACTGAGTGTCAATGTCGCCGGACGCGGAGAACAGACCACGCTGTCAATTCGTCCTGAACGGATCCTGCTGGGGGCTGCTAGTCAGAACTGCGACAACATCGTTCAGGGACAGGTAAAAGAATTTATCTACTTAGGCGATCACATCCGCCTCTGTATTCATACCTGCGGCAGTTCTGACTTTATCGTGAAAATGCCGGTCAGCCAGTTCGATCCTTCCATCAAAATTGGCGACAAGCTTTCTATCGGGTGGCAGAAGGATCATGTCCGCGCCCTCGATATGCTGGATTAATGCTCCACCTATAACTAAACAAGGATGATATCGATGAAAGCAACTCGTACTTTATTAGCGCTGTTGACTGCCGGCTCCTGTTTTGCGGCACAAGCGGATGAATTATCTGTAATTTCTTTTGGTGGTGCGAACAAGGAAGCACAGGTTAAAGCCTATTATGAACCGTTTACCAAAGCGACCGGTACCAAGATCGTCGCCGGTGAATACAACGGCGAAATGGCCAAACTGAAAGCGATGGTGGAAACCAAAAGCGTCTCCTGGGATGTGGTGGAAGTAGAATCCTCTGAAGTAGCCCGTGGTTGTGATGAAGGTTTCTTCGAGAAACTGGATTACAAAGTGATTGGTGCCAAAAAAGACTTCATTCCGGGTGCAGCCACCAAATGTGGTGTTGGTATGTTTGTCTATTCCACCGTGATCGCTTATGACGCCGGTAAATTGAAAACCGCACCAACCTCCTGGGCTGACTTCTGGGATGTTAAAAAAATCCCGGGTAAACGTGGCCTGCGTAAAACCGCGAAATATGCACTGGAAGCGGCACTGCTGGCTGACGGCGTAGCGCAGAAAGATGTCTATACCGTACTGGCCACCCCTGCCGGTGTTGATCGTGCGTTTAAAAAGCTGGATGAGCTGAAGCCGAATATCCAGTGGTGGGAAGCCGGTGCACAGGCACCGCAATATCTGATTTCCGGTGATGTGGTAATGACCTCTGCCTTTAACGGCCGTATTTCCAATGCCCAGAAAGAAGGTAATAAAGATCTGAGCATCGCCTGGAATGGTGGTCTGTATGAGCTGGAATACTGGGTCGTTCCGAAAGGCACACCGAAAAAAGATCTGGCCATGCAGTTTATTGCTGCAACCGTGAAAGCGGACAGTCAGATCGAATATTCAAAACAAATCCCTTATGGCCCGACCAATAAAGGTGCTGCAGGCAAAATCGAGCCGGCTTTAGCCTCTACTCTGCCATCCTCACCGGAAAACCTGAGCGTGGCCGTCGCGGTTGATCCAACCTTCTGGCTGGATCACGGTGAAGAGCTGGAGCGTCGCTTCAACGCCTGGGCCGCGAAGTAATGCTCTTCTGCTTCGGGCATGACTGCTGTGCCCGAAGCAGATGCATACACTGAATTTCAACGGAATGATCCAGGCCTGAGAGCCGTCTGTCAGGAATATAATTATGCTGTCAACTACCATTACGGACACCATCCCCCAGCCAGTGGATACCGAATCACTGAAGGCGAAATTACATCGGGCTGAACGTATTAACCGTTTGAAATCATTCGGACTAATCCTGCCATTAATCATTTTTCTGATTGTCGTATTTTTAGTGCCACTGGTGGTGATGCTGAAAAAAAGTGTCGATAACCCGGAAGTAGCCGCGTACTTACCGGCAACAGTAACTGCAATGGCTGACTGGGATGGCAAAGATCTGCCGCCGGAAAACGTCTATCAGGCATTAGCTGCAGATATCGAAACTGCGAATAACAACGATGAGCTGGGTAATCTGGGTAAGCGCCTGAACAGCGAGATTTCCGGCTACCGCAGCTTACTGAATAATACTGCGGATAGTTTGCCGCTTGATCCGGCGCCTGAATCCTATAAACAAGCCTTTATCGATCTGGATGAACGTTGGGGTGACGCCACTTACTGGCAGGCGATGTATCGCAACAGCTCCCCCTATACCCCTAACTATCTGCTGTCTTCGCTGGATTTGAAAAAAGATCAGGCCGGAGCCATTGTTAAGGTATCGGAAGATCAGGCGATTTATCAGAGTGTATTTGTCCGGACTTTCTGGATGAGTCTGGTGATAACCGCAGTCTGTCTGGTACTGGCCTATCCGCTGGCCTATCTGCTGGCAACGTTACCCGCCCGTAGTGCGAATCTGCTGATGATTTGTGTGCTGTTGCCGTTCTGGACTTCGGTTCTGGTCCGGGTTGCTGCCTGGATCGTCTTGCTGCAGAACAACGGGCTGGTAAATACGTTTCTGGAACATCTCGGTCTGATTGATTCACCACTGCAACTGGTTTTCAACCGTTTCGGTGTCTATGTGGCCATGGTGCATATCATGCTGCCGTTTATGATCCTGCCGCTGTACAGCGTGATGAAAAACATTCCGCAGAGCTATCAGCGTGCTGCGATTTCTCTGGGCTGCCCGCCAATGATCAGCTTCTGGCTGGTTTATCTGCCGCAAACTTATGCCGGCATCGGTGCAGGCTGTCTGCTGGTCTTTATTCTGTCGATTGGTTACTACATCACCCCTGCACTGCTGGGTAGTCCGACCGATCAGATGGTCAGCTACTTTGTTGCCTTCTATACCAACACCACGATCAACTGGGGTATGGCAACCGCACTGGGTGGCCTGTTACTGCTGGCAACGCTGATCCTGTATGTAATTTATAGCTGGCTGGTTGGCGCTAACCGCTTACGTCTGGGCTAATGGACAAGGAATGACATTATGTTAAGACCCTATGCTTCTAATTTTGAACGGATCTGGTACTGGTCACATCGCAGTCTCTGCGGGCTGGTATTGTTGTTCCTGATGTTACCGGTGCTGGTGATGATCCCGCTGTCATTCAATGGCGGGGCGTTTCTGGTGTATCCACTGCAGGGCTGGTCGCTGCGCTGGTACGAAACCTTTTTCACCTCACCGGAATGGATGCGTTCACTGGCTAACAGCATGATCGTATCACCGGCGGCCACACTGGTGGCGATGATTTTCGGTACACTGGCGTCCATCGGTCTGACACGGGCGGAGTTTAAAGGCAAAGCGTTGCTGACCAGCCTTCTGATTTCACCAATGGTCGTACCCGTGGTGATCGTAGGTGTCTCGTCTTACCTGTTCTTTGCACCGCTGGGTCTGTCTAACAGCTATTTTTCACTGATTATGGTGCATGCGGTGTTAGGTATTCCGTTCGTGATCATTACGGTGACCGCAACATTGCAGGGCTATAACAAGAATCTGAGTCGCGCAGCTGCCAGTTTGGGTGCGGATCCGATGCTGACGTTCTTCAAGGTGACATTACCGCTCATCGGACCGGGCATGATTTCCGGTGCCCTGTTCGCTTTTGCCACCAGCTTTGATGAAGTGGTAGTAACGCTGTATCTGGCCGGACCGGATCAGGCGACGCTGCCACGCGTGATGTTCAGCGGTATCCGCGAAAACATCAGCCCGGCAATTGCCGCTGCTGCGACCATCCTGATCCTGATTTCAGTAGCTATGTTGCTGACGCTGGAATGGTTACGTGGCCGCGCAGAAAAAATGCGCACCACGGCGCATTGATTCTGATCCTGTTAAACAAGTTCTTTCTGCAAGTTCCACCTGTTGCGCCGCTTCGCGGCGCTTTTTTTATCCTCAGCGCGTGACCTTGCTCTGCAGCAGGCGCATGAAGAAATCCCGCGGTTTATTCAGTCGGCCAAATTGATGAGTTATGGCTGCAATACCTAATTTGTAGCAGCGCTCATGCGGTAACAGCTTACGCAATTTCCCCTCGTCCACGCCTCTGGCAGCATAATGTTCCGGCAGGAAGCCGACATACGCACCGGAGAGGATCATGGTAGCCCGGGTCTCATAGTAATAGGCGGTTGCCGCCTTCTGCAGCCCCACCATCTGTATTGCCACTTCAGGGTTACTCTGAATACCGGCCTGAACAGAACGCGCATTCACTAATCCCTGACGAATTATCTCATCCTCTGTTTCGGCAAATAACGGATGCCTGTCGCTGCAATAGAGATAACAGGTTTCCTCATACAAAGAATGGTAGATCAGTCCGTCAAGTTGGCGGTGATACGGGATAAAGCCCACATCCGCCTCCCCGTTAAGGATCATGCGTTCAATATCACTCATCGGCGCGGTTTCAAATTGCAGAAAAACATCCGGTGCCTGCCGGCAAAACTCGCTTAACACCAGCGGAAACTGACAACGTTCATCCAGACTGATGGTATCGCTGGCTACCAGCTTAAGCTCTCCGGAAAGCTGTACATGCAAGGCATTAACGGTGGAGCGGAAATCTTCCAGCTGAGAAAACAGACGGCGTACCGATTCATAGATAATGGCTCCTTCTTCTGTCAGAGCAAAACCTGAACGCCCGCGGCTGCACAACTTCAGTTTGAGCCGGTGCTCCAGATTCGCCATATGCACACTGATAGTAGAACGGCTGATATTCAACACTGTTTCGGCCGCAGAGAAGCCGCCACATTCCACAACCGTCTTGAATACTTTTAACAGACGAATTTCATAGTCGCCCACCTGCCCTAACTCAATCAGTGAAACCTGCACCATTGTTTTATTTTCCTCAATGTAAGAGTTGATTGTCAGTCATTTATGCAACGGTATAACGCGTTAGTATGAACACATCAGCCCGATATATCAGGGCATCCACTGTCACCGGAGATCCCGTATGAGCTATCCATCTATTGATCCGTTGCTGGCGCCGTTCTGCCAATGGCAAGCCTCGCAGTGGATGACGCCAAAAGTTGGCACTACTTTCTCCGTTACCAACCCGGCAACGGGCGCAGTGATAGCAACCCTGCAGAATCAGACCGCCGGTGATGCACTGACAGCCATTGATCGCGCCAGTGCCGCATTACCTGCATGGCAAGCGCTGCCAGCCAAACAACGCGCCTTACTGCTGCGCCGCTGGTTTGACCTTATTCTGAAAAACCAGGATGCATTGGCACTGCTGATGACCCTGGAACAAGGTAAACCACTGGCCGAAGCCAAGGGCGAAGTTGCTTACGGAGCCTCTTATATCGAATGGTTTGCCGAAGAAACCAAACGTGTCTATGGCGACATCATTCCGGCCGCCAGCGGTGATCGCCGTATCCTGACCATCAAACAAAGCATTGGTGTCGTTGCAGCAATCACACCATGGAACTTCCCTAACGCCATGATCACACGCAAAGTGGCGCCCGCTCTTGGTGCTGGCTGCACTATCGTGGTGAAGCCCTCTGATGAGACACCGCTCTCTGCACTGGCATTGGTCACACTGGCCCATCAGGCTGGTATTCCGGAAGATGTGTTCCAGGTTTTGATCAGCCGTAAAGCGGCCGAAATTGGTCAGGTTTTCTGCGGCGACAGCCGTGTCCGCAAGCTTACCTTTACCGGTTCAACACCTGTTGGTAAGCAATTGATGAGCCAATGCGCTGCAACGGTGAAAAAACTCGGTTTAGAACTGGGTGGCAATGCTCCTTTCATCGTGTTTGATGATGCGGATATTGATGCGGCTATCGCTGGTTTGATGGTGTCGAAATACCGCAACGCCGGACAAACCTGCATCTGTGCCAACCGGATTCTGGTGCAGGACAGCATTTATGATCGTTTCGCGGAAAAACTGGTTACCGAGGTGAAAAAACTCAAAGTCGGTTTGGGAACAGATGCTGGCACTACCATTGGCCCGCTGATCAACCAGGCGGCTATGCACAAAGTACAACACTTGGTTTCTGATGCTATTACGCGTGGCGCTAAATTATTAACAGGCGGTTCGGTTCATCCGGCCGGCGATAATTTCTATCAGCCAACCGTGCTGAAAGAAGTCACCAGTGACATGAAGATTTTCCATTCTGAAATTTTTGGCCCGGTCGCTCCGCTGTTCCGTTTTTCAACAGAAGCTGAAGCCGTTGCCATGGCAAACGATACCCCGTTCGGACTGGCAGCTTACTTCTACAGCCGTGATATCAGCCGCATCTGGCGCGTCGCCGAGGCACTGGAATATGGCATGGTCGGAATCAACGAAGGTGGGATCTCCAGCGAAGTCGCACCGTTTGGTGGCGTTAAAGAATCGGGGCTGGGCCGCGAAGGTTCCAAATATGGTCTGGAAGAATTTACTGAAATTAAATACCTCTGTATGGGCGGCTTGAAATAGTTCCAAAAGGAATTGGGCTGCATATTTTAAGGAGTCACAAATGAATAATTCTGAACTGCAACAACGTAAACAAGCTGTGTTTGCCCGTGGTGAAGGTAATGCCTACGGTATCTATGTCGCAAAAGCAAAAAATGCTGAATTGTGGGATGTGGAAGGTAACCGCTACATCGATTTTGGCAGCGGTATCGCTGTGGTTAACACAGGGCACAGTCACCCGAAAGTCGTTGCTGCAGTGAAAGCCCAGCTGGATAACTTCAGCCATACCTGCATGACAGTAACGCCTTATGAATCTGCTGTTAAGCTGGCGGAAAAACTGGTGAAAGCCGTTCCGGGTAACACACCGAAAAAAGCCATGTTTGTCACTACCGGTGCCGAAGCTGTAGAAAATGCCGTCAAAATTGCCCGTTCTTATACCGGTCGTTCAGGTGTTATCGCCTTCAACGGTGGTTTTCATGGCCGTACCCTGCTGACCGTTGGCCTGACCGGTAAAGTGCAGCCATACAAAGCCGGATTTGGCCCGTTCCCTGCTGAAATTTATCATGTGGCTTATCCGAATGAACTACTGGGTGTTTCTGAAGATGACAGCTTTGAAGCGCTGAACCAGCTGTTCAAATGCGATATCGATCCGAACCGTGTTGCTGCCATCATCATTGAATGCGTACAGGGCGAAGGCGGATTTTATCAAGCCCCCGCCTCTTTCCTGCAAAAACTGCGTGCACTGTGTGATCAGAAAGGCATCATGCTGATCTGTGATGAAATTCAGACCGGTTTTGCCCGTACCGGCCGTATGTTTGCGCATGACTATGCCGGTATCGAAGCGGATCTGGTGACCATGGCAAAAGGCTTGGGTGGCGGTTATCCGATTTCTGCTGTCGTAGGTAAAGCTGAGATCATGGATGCACCACAACCAGGCGGTCTGGGCGGTACTTACGCTGGTTCGCCACTGGGTTGCGCGGCAGGTCTGGCGGTATTTGATGCCATCGAAGAAGAAAAACTGTGTGATCGTGCGTTAGCCATCGGTGAACGTATGGTCAATCATCTGAAAGATATTCAGGATGAATTCCCGGCCATCGTTGGTGATATCCGTAATCTGGGCGCGATGATCGCACTGGAACTGGTCAAAGACGGCGATATGAAAAAGCCGGATGCCGATCTGACCAAGACAATCTGCGCCAAAGCCGCCGAGAAAGGCCTGATCCTGCTCTCCTGCGGCACCCGCGCTAACGTTATCCGTTTCCTGCCACCATTGACGACCGAAATGGAAATCATTGATGAAGGTATGGCATTACTGAAAAGTGTGATTAAAGAACTGGTTTAAGCTCTCTCACCCAGTGCCAAGAAAGGCGACCAATTGGTCGCCCTTCTTTCATTCTGAAGAACAAAATTTAAAATTTCTTCGTTGCCATCTGAAAGGTCTTGAAGCCACCGGACAGATTGCGTGCCTTGAAGCCGTTGTTAGCCAATAAACAGTAGGCAACATGACCGCGTAAGCCGACCTGACAGGTGATCAGGATTTCTTTGTCTTTCGGTAATTCCGCCAGACGATTACGTAACTGATCGACCGGAATATTCACCGCGCCCGGAATAGCACCGATATTGGTCAGCTCAGGAGGATTACGCACATCCAGCAGGAACTGATCCGCTGAAATATTCAATACATCGGCAGTATGGCAAATACGCTCATCACCTTTGATCACGTTAGTTGCAACCATCCCGGCCTGATTAATCACATCACGGGCGGAACCGAAAGGTGGTGCATAGGTCAGTTCCAGATGTTCCAGATCCTGTACTTTCAGACCGGCACGCATTGCCACGGCCAGCACATCGATACGCTTGTCCACACCTTCTTTGCCAAACGCCTGACCACCCAGGATCTGGCCGGTAGCCGGATCAAAGATCAGCTTAAAGCTGACCGGAAAGGCACCCGGATAGTAACCGGCGTGATTGCCCGGATGGACATAAACCTTCTCATAAGCGCGACCCAGACGTTTCAGGCTCTTCTCGCTATGTCCGGTACTGGCAATCGCAAAATCAAACACCTTGCAGATCGCAGTTCCCTGCGTACGCTGATATTTTTCATCACGTCCCAGCATATTATCAGCCGCAATACGCCCCTGGCGGTTAGCCGGGCCGGCCAGCGGGATCAATGTCGGCTGCTCAGTCACAAAATCCAGCGTTTCCACCGCATCACCGACCGCATAGATATCCGGATCGCTGGTACGCATGCCTTCATCCACTTTGATGCCACCACGCGCACCTAATTCCAGACCGGCAGCAGAAGCCAGCATGGTTTCCGGTTTAACGCCGATGGCTAACACAACCAGTCCGGTGACCAGTTTTTCACCATTGTTCAGCGTTAACTCCAGATGATTAGGCAGATCAGGATGAATAGCAAAATCACCGGTCGCATCAGGCTCAGCCGGCGTTACCGGAATTTCGGTGATCGCAGTTAATCCCGTATTCAGGCGTAAATCGGTTTTATTCTGCACCAGTACCTGATGAACAAAATTGGCCATTTCAGGATCCACTGGTGCCATTACCTGCCCGGAAAGCTCCAGCAAAGTCACTTCAATGCCTTGCTGATGTAATGCTTCTACCATTTCCAGACCAATAAACCCGCCACCAACTACGGTGGCATGCTTAGGTTTGTTAAGCATAATGGCCGCCAGAATACGATCCATGTCCGGAATATTACGCAGACTAAATACGTTCTCGCAGTTGATACCCGGAAGAGGAGGACGAACCGGAGCAGCGCCCGGACTCAGCAATAATTTGTCGTAAGATTCCTGATACTCTTCACCTGACAGCAGATTCTTGACGGTGATGACTTTCTTCTGACGATCAATGGCAACCACTTCAGAAAAAACGCGGACTTCTACATTAAAACGGGATTTAAAACTTTGCGGTGTCTGCAGCAACAAGGCTTCACGCTGGGTGATATCGCCGCTGATATGATAAGGCAAACCACAGTTAGCAAAAGAGATAAACTCACCACGCTCCAGCATCAGAATTTCGGCATCTTCTGACAAACGGCGTGCCCGTGCAGCAGCAGATGCGCCACCGGCTACACCACCAATAATTATAATTTTCGTCATTTCGCTTCCCCTGATCATTAATTGCTTTAATTTAGGTTCATCTAATTTAGATGGCAAGTATATTTCATTTCAGTCAGAAGACTCAAATCCTGCTCCTGCAGCTCAAAATTCAAACTTATAAAAGATATCGACGGCCTGAGAGAGACCGCTTACCGCCTGCAAATACAGTTGGGGTAACAGAAAATAGCGCAACTTCACTTCGCTGACGGCACTATAAACACCCACGCCATACTGCAGTTGCAGATCTTTAAGCAGATAAGCCGATAAATTCACCTGGGTATCGGTTCCACTGCCGCTGGTATCAAATGCCACATCTTTCAGGCCAAATGTTGAAGCGACATCTGAAACAATGCCATTCGTCTGTCCCAACCCGACACCGATCATCATCGCCGCCATGGCTTCTTCGGTAGAGCCGTTCGTCGTGGCCGTCGAACTGCGTCCACGTAACAAATAGGAAAGCTTATCGGTATCCGGCAGTTCAGGTTCGGAGAACACCTGTGCACTGATTGCGGTGATCGGCGCATTAATTTTTACCCCGACTGTCACACTGCTGTCTTCCATCGTGGCCGGATCCCGGATAGCCTCAGCCATGACATAAGGTTCGGCAATATCGCCACTGAACATCAGCTTGCCACTACGGACTACCAGATTCTGGCCATAAGCTTTAAAGCGGCCATCCACCAGTCTGATTTCCCCTTGTGTCAGTAACGCTTGTCCCGGTTTCTGACGGAAACGAAGCCCACCAGCCAACGCGGTCTTCAACCCCATGGCGCTGAAACGAACATCTGTTCCCAGTTTTAATCTCAGATCCATAAAGAACGGGAATGGCACAGTGGTTTGCTGTTGCTGTAATGGCCTCACTATGTGTACATCGTCTGATATTTCGACACCATTATCCGGCAGACTTTTAATATCTACCCGGGCCCATGGCACCAGAACATCACCTTCCAGCGAGACCTTTTCTGCATCAAACTGCAATTGCACATCTGAATCGACTTTGCCGTTGCCATAACCGGCAAATGCCAGCTCAACAGCCCGCCCCTGCAATGACAGTTCGCCGGAGAGATTACCGTCCGGCCAGCGGGAACGACCGGTGAGCGTTACCTTTCCTTTACCCGCCAGCATATCGGCGTTCAGGTCGGCCTTATCGCCCTCAATGATCAGTTTGCCGTTGATTTGCCGCAGGCTCACCATCTCTGTGGCTGTATCGACCTCACCGTCTTTCAGATTTACCTGACCATAAAATAAAGGCACATCCAGCGTTCCCGCCAGACGGCCATTTACATCAACCTGTCCTTTAGTGCTGTGCAGAACATCCACCAATGGCGCAATGCCATACAACTGCAGGTTAGTGACATTCACCGTTCCACTTAATACCCGTCGTTTGAGAGGATCCCGGACTTCTGCATCCACGTTGATATTACCCAGCATGGCTGAATCCAGCACAAACCGGCCTGTTGCCTTCACAGGTGTCACTTCCAGCTTTAACTG
This sequence comes from Tolumonas auensis DSM 9187, assembly GCF_000023065.1. Lineage (NCBI taxonomy): Bacteria > Pseudomonadati > Pseudomonadota > Gammaproteobacteria > Aeromonadales > Aeromonadaceae > Tolumonas > Tolumonas auensis. The sequence goes on along the minus strand of NC_012691.1, from coordinate 1,201,012 downwards.
CATATCCCGGTAAGGCGTATGGATCTGTTCCGTGATCAGCTCACCATACTGACTGCGCACTGACACATGCAGATCAGGGCTGCCTTTCCGCCAGCCGATAACACCATTGGCCTGCAGTTGTGAGCTCCATTTCAGCGTATCGAGTAACCAGGGTTTGAGACGTTGCGTATCAAAATCAGCCACAGTGAACGGAATCGAGCCCTGCAACGCCGAGAGTGAAGAATTTTCAAAACAGAGCCGCGCCGGAGCAGAGCGCCAGCAATGCGACTTAAAGGTCAGCGTACTGGCTTTCCATTGCAACACGACAGGCGACTGCAATTGCCACTCTCCGGCCAGACCGCCAATCTGACTGTCCTGCAGGCGCCCTTGCCAGCTCCCGTTTTGCCAGCTGCCGCTCAGGTTCAGCTTACTGTTGAGCTGTTTCCCGTCATTTTTCAGCAGTAACTGATGTTGTTGTGCATTACCACGGAGTGAAAGCACCACATTCTGCATGCGGGTTCCATTGATATTCCAGCGTTCAGCATTTAACTGTAATTGGCCCGGCAGGGTTTTATTCAGTGTGGCATGTCCCGTCAGCTCAAGTTTACGCACCAGTTGCCCCGGCATAACAATACGGGGAGCTGCCAGCCGCAGCGCCAACACAGGCGCTTTCGCCGGGCCATTCAGACGGAAATCGCCATCGATACTGCCGTCCCACTTCGGATTAATCAGCGATAGTTTGGAAAGTCGTAATTTACCTGCCAGTGACCACTCTTTATCCAGATTACCGTTCACAGCCAGAGAGTTCGGACCGTTTTTGATCTCAAGTTGCTGGAAGTGCCAGTTCCCCTGCTCATCCCCCTGAATAGCCCCCTGTGTCGTTAACGGGAAACCATTCCAGTCGCCTTTCAGATCTATCGCCGATAAATCCCCTTGCCAGCGATCGTCCTGCCAATGGATCTCTTGTTTCAGACTGCCGGAAACTGCAGCCTTTGCGTCGGGCAGCCAGCGTTTAACCTCTGGTAATTCCAGATCGGTTTGTCCTTGCCAGTGGAGACCTTTTTGCCAGTTCAGCTGACCAGCAACAAGTAACTTGTTTACGCCATCACCCAGTTGTAATCGTTGCAGATCGAGCTTGTCTGATGTGCCATTTAAGGCCAACTGCAACCGGGTTGAAGGCAAATCGAGCCAGTTGCCTTCTGTCTCCAGTACCAGTTTATAGCTGCGCAGTGAGCCGCGGAGATCCAGCTTTCCTTTACCGACAGAAAGTCCTTCCAGCGCCGGAGGTAAAGGTAACTTCAGCCAGTCCCCCATCAGAACAAAGGGTAAACCACTGGTTAAAGGCTGCAGTTCTCCCTGCAGTTTCACTTTTTCTTTGCCTTCCAGCAGCGCCGTAAATGTTAATTTCTGCAGATCGCCCTTGGCTGAAAGGGTTGCTATTCTGGATACATCCGGGGACACAACCGGAAGCACAGATTGTGCATTGAGATCTGCATCTATCAGATAGTTATGAATAAATGTCATCTTTCCAGACAGCCCAGCACTGCGTTTCCCCTGCTGAACCTGCAGTTGCTGAACTGTCAGTTCCGTGCCATCAAAACTGGCCTGTAGCTTGATATCCATCAACCCGGTATCAAAAGCCTGCTGATGATAACGGCCTTGTTTCAGACTAAATTCAGAAAGACGAATATCAAACGGTACGAATACTTCCGGCAATTCCGCGTCCACCGGTTTTTCTTTAGGTGACGCAGCATTTTTTTTGTCAGAAATTACGTTTTTGCCTGCGGCAGCCGGTTTTAGCCAGACGTCTACAGATTCAGAATGAGACGGTTTAATATCAATCTGATGTTCCTGCCAGTCGGCGGCAGTTTCCAGATGCCCGACTTTTACCCGTACCACCGGATCATCATAAACAAAATCAGAGACTTTCAGCTGATGTAACGCAATGGGAACGGGGGTCGGAATATAGCGATCAGTTGTTGGCAGCGCTTCCGGAGCAACGTCCACCTCATCGGCAGAATCAGGCATATCCCGGCGACTCACGGTTAACCCATCCACTTCCAGCAAATCGATTTCAGCCTGACCAGACAACATAGAAGCAAGCTGCCATCTGGTTTGTACTCGCTTCAGCGAGACCGTGACATATTCGCTCTGCCACCGGGTATCACGTAACTGCCAGCCTTCAGCAAGAGAACCGGAAACCCATTCACCCTGTAATCCAGGCACCCAACGGGTTAGTTGATTCCAGACTAACTGACTGCCGGAGGCAGAAAACAACAGAAAAAAGAACATGGTAGCCAGGAAAGCCACCAGCAACATAGCAGATGCTACCCAGCGCCGGCTTCTGAGACTCATAGTTCTGGCCCTAACGCAAAATGTAACCGGAATGGCACCGATTCTTCGGATACGCCGAATGCCAGATCAAAGCGCAACTGTCCGACCGGCGTTAACCAGCGGCCACCGATCCCTGTACCAATTTTCCATGGTTCCTGATAATCATTCGTCGCTGTACCGGCATCGACAAACGTCGCGATACGCCATTTCGGTGCAATCTGATAATTATATTCCAGACTGCCCACGGTGGTATTCAGGGCACCGGAAAGCTGACCGGAAGAATCCAGTGGCGAAATGCTTTCATAAGCAAACCCTCTGACAGTCTGATCCCCCCCGGTGAAGAAACGTTGTGAGGCCGGTATTTCGCTCAGATTTCCCCAGAGTAATGCCCCCTGCTCCGCTCGGAAGATAAAACGATGGTTACTGGCATAAGTCCGCAGCCATTTGGTCCGGCCCCATACCTTTACAAATCGGGTATCAGAAGCCCAGACAGGATCGGAAAACATAACAGATAGGATTTGCTGATCCCCCCAGTAAGGATCGATGCCCCCTTTACTGCGTACGCGGGTAATAGATGCGCCAGGCATGAACAGCAGACTATTACCGCTGTCTTCACCCTGTTCATATTTTTCATAGGCAGTTTTAAAGAAATAATCGCGCTGCCATTGCCCCATCAGCGTCGTCCAGTAATGCAGACCAGCTTCAATTTTCTGTGAGCGGGTATCATCCTGTGCCACATTTTCATAGGTTGTCTGCAGCTGATAATAATCGTCGATCGGATTTTTATTCGGGATACGGTAACTGAAATCCACCGTCTGCGTGGTTTGCGCGACCTTTATCTGCGAAGAGAAACGATGTCCATAGTCATTGACCCATGGCCGCTCCCAGTTCCATTGCACCCGGGGGCCTTCATCGGTAGAAAATCCCAAACCCGTTTCCATCTGATTCGGCTTTTTCTTTTCCAGATGCACCATCACCGGGATCTGGTAATCCTCAGCCTGGCTGATCTGCGGATGAACATCCACCACCTGAAAATAGCGCGTCTGGGATAATGACTGACTCAGTTCTGCCAGCTTAAGCGTATCGAAAGCATCACCTTGTTTGAAGCGAAGCAGCGGCTGGATCAGTTTTGTTTGCGGAATACCATCAATGGTAATTGCGCCAAAACGGTAACGATGACCACTATTGAATACAATATTGATATCCGCAACTTCATCCCGCGGATAAACCTGAACATCTGAGCGAACAATTTTCGCGTCAAAATAGCCATGAGTCGCCGCCAGTGTTTTCAGCCGCCGTTTGATATTTTCATATTTGCCGTGATGTAAAACAGCGCCGGTTTCTAAATCCAGCGAAGAGAGAATTTTGAGGAAATCAGCATCCTTTTGCGCATCATCATAGAGCTCAATCTGGATCTGACGAACTTTTACCGGTTTACCGGGCTCGATTTGCACCTGAAGAGTGTGAGATTTTTCATCCGGATACTTAAAATCAATTGTCGGAGAGTAATACCCTACTGCCTGCAGGGATTTCCGGATTGCTTCGGTGATCTTCTTTTCTCGACCTTCAACCCGCTGACTATCGATTACCGGAAGCGCTGCCAGGTAATAGTTGACATTATCCAGTAATTCACCTTTTACACCGCGAACATCATAGGTCACAGGGGTGGCGAGAGCCGATGATATGCCCCCCAGAAACAGACAGACTGCGATCAGGTAATTTCGGTATTTTTTATACTTCAACGAATCCCCGCTCATTCTTTTATACCAGAATGCCAGATTTGTTAATGCGTTGTGACATTCTAAATCCTATCACAGCTATGCTTCAGCTGAGTCAGAAAAATGACTTTGTTTCTGTTCTATGACTTGGTTTTTTGAAAAATTGGGACTAACCTAGCAGAGCATATTCTCAGGGCGGGGTGAAAGTCCCCACCGGCGGTAAACAGTCTGAAGAGGTCTTCAACTGAAAGCCCGCGAGCGGTTGATGCGTTTTATGACGTATTGATGTCAGCAGATCCGGTGTAATTCCGGAGCCGACGGTTATAGTCCGGACGGAAGAGGATACAACAAGCCTCCGCGTATAGCGGAGGCTCTGTTATCCCATGCCCTGATTCTGGTAAATCAATACACAGGAGTATTACCATGAATCAGTCTTTACTGACCCCTTTTGGCAACCCTTTTCAGCGCGTAGAACAGGCATTATCTGCTTTGCAGCAAGGTAATGGCGTATTAGTCGTCGATGATGAAGATCGTGAAAATGAAGGCGACCTCATCTTTTCTGCTGAAAAAATGACACCGCAACAAATGGCACTGATGATCCGGGAATGTTCCGGTATTGTTTGCCTATGCCTGACTGAAGAACGTATCCGTCAATTAGCTCTGCCTATGATGGTGGAACATAATACCAGCGCAAATCAGACTGGATTTACCGTGACTATCGAGGCAGCCCGCGGTGTAACTACTGGGGTTTCAGCACAGGACCGTATCACTACCATTCGCACAGCGATTGCCGATGGTGCCGTAGCGTCTGATCTGAATCGTCCGGGGCATGTGTTCCCGCTGCGTGCCCGTGCAGGCGGCGTGTTAACCCGCCGGGGGCATACAGAAGCCACCATCGATCTGATGAAGCTGGCAGGTTTAAAACCTTATGGCGTGCTGTGTGAAGTGCAGAACGAAGACGGTTCGATGGCCCGTCTGCCTGGAATTGTTGAATTTGCCAACAAGCACAATATGCCAGTGCTGTGCATTGAAGATCTGGTTGCTTACCTGACCGAGAACGCCAAAGCAGCGGGTTGAGTTTGCAAGAGAGCAGAAACAGAAAGGCCACTGAAAAAATCAGTGGCCTTTTTATTATCCTGTTCAGGATTAACGCATTTCACGCAGCGCCTGAATACGTTTTTCCAATGGCGGATGGCTCATGAATAATTCAGTCATCGCAGTTTTACCATTGATACCGAATGCCATCATAGAACCGTCCAGTTGGGAATCATGACCACGCGCCAGACGCTCCAGTGCGGCAATCATTTTGTCTTTACCAACCAATTTTGCCGAACCCGCATCAGCACGGAATTCACGCTGACGCGAGAACCACATAACGATTGTCGATGCCAGAATGCCAAATATCAGTTCAAACACCATGGATATCGCAAAGTAAGCAATACCACCCGTCGCTGAACTTTCTTCGTCATCTGAACGCATAAAGTTAGAAACAATACCTGCCAGCACACGAGAGATGTAGATAACAAAGGTATTCACTACCCCCTGAATCAGGGTCAGTGTCACCATGTCACCATTCGCTACGTGGCTGATTTCATGAGCCAGTACCGCTTCAGCTTCATCACGGCTCATGTTGTAAAGCAGCCCAGAACTCACCGCAACCAGAGCCTTATTACGGTTAGCGCCGGTAGCGAAAGCGTTCATGTCCGGTGAATCATATATACCCACTTCAGGCATACCGATGCCTGTCTGCTGAGCTTGTCGCTGTACAGTGTTGAACAGCCAGTATTCTATTTCAGAGCGTGGTTGTTCAATAACCTGAACCCCATATGAACGTTTAGCCATCCATTTGGACATCAGCAGAGAAATTATAGAACCACCGAAACCAAACACTGCGGCCATCAGCAACAGACCGCCTGAACCCCGGGTACTGATTCCGAAGAAACTACTTAATACACTCAGTACAATCGACAGGACCAGCATGACTGCCAGGTTTGTCGCAAGAAACAGCAACACGCGTTTCATTTCAGCTCCTTTAAACGTGCTCTAAGTGTGCAAAGACACACATCCTGATCATAGGGGCGTAAGCAGGAATTTCAAGTAAATGAAATGTAAGAAATGCAATCAGTTGAACTCGGCATAACCGAAGTATTTATTAAAATACCTCGGTTATCTAGGGGAGTTATAACAATGTGGAAATATCCAGATATTTGCCGAGATCTTGTTCATCAGGTTTATTGATATAAGGGATTTCTCCCATGAACGGCGCTGGCAACAGACTTTTCAGTGTTTCCAGATTCTGCTGATAATGATTCATCGACGGGGTGATCCGGTTCATACACCATCCGACCAGAGGCAGCATATCATGATGAATAGCCTCATAGGTTAATACGGAGTGATTGATACAGCCTAAACGCGCCCCTACAACCATGATCACTGGCATATTTTCGTATTTAACCCAGTCAGAAAGGAAATGACCATTTCCGATAGGAACACGCCAGCCACCAGCACCTTCAACAAAAATAATATCCGCACCAGTGCTTTTCTTCAGACGGGATAAACCTTCAGATAACACGTCTAATTTAATCGTGACACCCGACTCTTCTGCGGCGATATGCGGTGACGAGAAAGCATCAAACGAATAAGCAACAACCTGTTCGTATTGTAATGGTAGCGCACTGTGCTTTTGTAACAGCAGAACATCCTGATTACAGGGTTTGTTCTCTATCATTTCACAACCTGCAGCAACCGGCTTGTAAGCCACCGCTTTTAATCCTTTTGCCGCAGCTGCCTGCAACAGAGCCAGCGTACAGGTGGTTTTTCCTGCATCGGTATCAGTGCCGGTAACGAAAAAAGTTTTGCTCATCGATGTAAAACTCCGTAGCACACGTTATAGGTGACCGGGAGCAATCCCGTGGGTAACCGGTATCGTTCATATGCCTGTTGCAGACGAAACAGCTTCTGCCGGGTCAACAACCCCTGACTCCGCTCCCCGTTAACCTGACTTGCACCAATCTGTTTCAGACTCTGCAGAATGGCATTTACATCGGCGTAATGCATAACATGACGGCGAGTCTGCCAGGTTTTACATTGCAACTCCGCATTCTGTAATACAGAACGAAGTTCCGGTATGGCCATGAACTGATTGATATGTTCATGGTCATCCACAGCGGTCCATGCTTCCCGTAGCTCAAATAAACTGCCTTCGCTAAGCGTAGCAAAAAGCGCGTAACCTCGTGACGTTAATACTCTTTTTATTTCCCGGAATGCCTGAACCGGGTCATGACACCACTGTAATGCCAGACTGGTAAACACCAGATCCTGAGATTCGCTGCACAAAGGTAATGCTTCTGCATCACCACAGACATATCCCTGTGCGTTATCCCGCAAAGCGGCCTGTTTCAGCATGCCGGTAGAAATATCCAGCGCCAGCAAGTAGTTACACCATTGTTGCAGATCAGGCAAAAAAAAGCCGGAGCCACATCCCAGATCGAGTCCATTCCCATAATTTTCATCCGGAATAAGACTCAAGAGATTACGCCCAACCTCTTTCTGTAACAATGCGTATTGATCGTACGATTGCGCCGCTTTACCAAAGCGGTTGGCCAACGCCTGCTTATCGACCTGTTCAAACATCGGTAACACACTCTTTTAACGCGTTGAGTAACAGTGATATATCGGATGATTGATGTGCCGTTGTCAGTGTAATTCGCAAACGAGCTGTACCTTTAGGCACCGTTGGCGGGCGAATAGCTGTGACCCACAATCCCCGCTCCCGTAATTTATTCGCCACAGATACCGCTTTATCTGCATCACCGATAATGAGTGGCTGAATTGCTGTAGATGACTCGGCTGCGGCCAGACCCAATCCGGTAATACCATCCCGGAACTGCCGGATCAATGACTGCAGATGTGCACGTTCTTCATCGGCTTGTTTCACCCAGGCGATAGCTGCACTAATGGCATAAGCCTGCGCCGGTGGCATGTGGGTGCTGTAAACATAATCACGGGAAAAATTGAGCAGATAATCGGTCAGCTGTCGGCTGCCGCCAACGAACGCTCCGGCAACGCCCAGTGCTTTGCCAAATGTCGCCATACGGATGTGTACGCTGTCAGATGCAACGCCCTGATGCGACAACGTGCCACGCCCCTGCTCACCCAACACGCCAATGCCATGCGCATCATCCAGCATTAACCAGTTACCGCTTTGTTTCGCCAGATCAGCGAGCTGCTGGCAAGGTGCCTGATCACCATCCATGCTGAACACACCTTCACTGATAATCAACCCGGAATGCGGTTGTAACAGCGAGGCCAGATGAGCCATGTCGTTATGACGAAAACGCAGCATTTTAGCCGGTGATTGCGCCCCTGCTTCCTGCAGCGAAGCGTGGTTGAGACGATCCTGATACTGGATATGTTCTTTCTGCAATAACGCTTTGATTATTGCCTGATTCGCAGAAAAACCCGTAGAAAATAACAGGACAGATTCGACGTTCAGCCACTCAGCTAGGGTTTGTTCCAGCTCGGCATGCGCTTCGGTATAGCCAGTGACCAGCGGCGAAGCGCCGGAGCCTGCCCCCCAACGTGCTAATCCGTCCTGCCAGGCTTTAGTCAGAAATGGCTGGGCGGCTAATCCCAGATAATCATTACTGGAAAAGTTAATATAACGTCGGCCATTCAGTTCAATATGACGGCCTTGCCCTGATTGCAGGATCTGACGCTGACGAAGCAGGCCCTGCCGGGCCCGTTCATTTAACCCGGTTTGCAGATCAAACGGCATTAGCCGGTGTCCGCGGTTTGCTGGCATCGTAAAACAGTGCGCCTTCCGCCTGATCGGCAATGGCTTCCAGCAGTGCATGTTCTTCCACCATATCCGGCTTCTGGGCACGCGCTTCCGGCTTCAGCCCTAAGCGGGCAAAAAGTTGCATGTCTTCGTTAGCATCCGCATTCGGGGTCGTCAGCAGTTTGCAGCCGTAGAAAATCGAATTTGCACCGGCCATAAAACACAATGCCTGCATCTGATCGTTCATTTTTTCACGACCAGCAGACAGACGAACATGCGACTTCGGCATCAAAATACGCGCAACCGCGATGGTACGAATAAAATCGAATGGATCGAGATCAGCCTGATTTTCCATCGGCGTCCCTTTCACCTTCACCAGCATGTTGATCGGCACGCTTTCTGGTTGCACCGGCAAATTCGCCAGCTGCACCAACAGACCGGCACGATCTTCAACCTGTTCGCCCATGCCGACGATACCGCCAGAACAGATCTTCATGCCGGCATCACGGACGTGCTGCAGCGTATCCAGACGTTCCTGATAAGTACGCGTAGTAATAATCGCGTTATAAAATTCCGGTGAAGTGTCCAGATTGTGGTTGTAATAATCTAAGCCCGCTTCCGCCAGTTGCTGCGCCTGTTCTTCAGTCAGCATACCCAGCGTCATACAGGTTTCCATGCCCAGACCTTTCACTTCCTGGATCATGCGGATGATATAAGGCATATCACGGTCACGCGGATTACGCCATGCAGCGCCCATACAGAAGCGTGAAGAACCCGCTTCTTTAGCTTCCTGAGCACGTTGTAATACTTTTTCAACTTCCAGCAGCGTCTCTTTTTCCAGACCGGTGTTATAGCGCGCGCTCTGCGGGCAATATTTACAGTCTTCCGGACAAGCACCGGTTTTGATCGACAACAGAGTACTCACCTGCACTTCATTCGGGTTGAAGTTTTCACGGTGTACCAGCTGCGCCTGAAATAACAGGTCGTTGAATGGTAAAGCAAACAGTGATTCTACTTCGGAGACTGTCCAGTTATGACGGATGCTGACTGACATGGGTTCTCTGTACTCTGTGACGAAAATTATTTGGATAGTCTATGTCTGCCCGTTAAACTGTCAATCAAAAATGAAATCTGATATTTACATCAGGATAAATAATGAACAATTCTGAATTCGATAGTCAGCATATCTGGCATCCCTATACTTCGTTAACCAGTCCATTACCGGTTTATTCCGTCAAGCGTGCGGAAGGCGTCTTTCTGGAACTGGAAGATGGCCGGCGTTTAGTGGATGGTATGTCGTCATGGTGGGCTTGCATTCACGGCTATAACGTACCGGAACTGAATTCAGCGGCACAAAATCAGCTGCAGGATATGGCACATGTCATGTTCGGCGGCATTACCCACCAGCCAGCAATTGATCTGTGTCGTAAGCTGGTAGACATCACGCCGGAAGGTTTAGATCGCGTTTTTCTGGCTGATTCCGGCTCAGTGGCGGTTGAAGTCGCACTGAAAATGGCAATTCAGTATTGGCACAGTAAAGGCACGCCCAGAAATCGTTTCCTGACCATACGTAAGGGTTATCACGGTGATACCTTTGGAGCAATGAGTGTCTGTGACCCGCAAGGTGGCATGCATGAGTTGTATCAGGGCTTTTTGCCGGAACATCTGTTTGCTGAAGCCCCTCAATGCAAACCACAGGATGACTGGCAGGAAGAGGATATCGCTGATTTCGCTCGCCAGTTAGCAGAGCATCAACATGAAATCGCCGCTGTTATTCTGGAACCCATCGTGCAAGGTGCTGGCGGCATGCGGTTTTATCATCCGCAATATCTGCGCCGGGTCAGAGAGCTCTGCGATGAATATCAGATCCTGCTGATTGCCGATGAGATCGCTACCGGTTTCGGCCGCACCGGCAAAATGTTTGCCTGTGAATGGGCTGGCATTACGCCGGATATTATGTGTATCGGCAAAGCGCTGACCGGCGGTTATATGACGTTATCCGCCACGTTAACTACTGAAAAAGTGGCTACCACGATTTGCGAAGGCAAAGCCGGCGTATTGATGCACGGCCCCACCTTTATGGGTAATCCACTGGCCTGCGCCGTCGCCAACGCCTCGCTTGATCTGCTGCTGAATTCCCCGTGGCAGCAACGCGTCAGCCAGATCGAACATCAACTAAACGAAGAGCTGTCGGTCTACCGTCAGCATCCGGCGGTGGCAGATGTGCGCGTGCTCGGCGCCATTGGTGTAGTGGAAACCAAAACCCCGGTGAACATGGCGGAATTACAAGCCATCTTTGTCGAACAGGGTGTCTGGATCCGCCCGTTCGGGCGACTGATCTACATCATGCCGCCCTTTGTGATGTCATCTGCCGAATTAAGTCTGCTCACAAAAGCAATCGGCGTCGGGCTCAATACCATGATCATGACCATGACCTGAATAAATAAAAGGATGCTCTGCTGACAACGATGCTTCTTTTATTTCCAGCCATTCATCAATAGTACGTTGTAACCACTGTGCAAACGCCTGATAACGCGGGCGTTGCACATGCTCACGGGAACAATACAACTGATAACCCATACCGGACGGGATCTTATAATCCACCGGCATCACCAGTTCACCACGCAACACCGCCGGCATCACCAAAAACCAGCGCCCCATCGCCAGACCCATACCGTGTTTAGCCGCTTCTAATGCCATCGCATGCTGGTTAAAAACATACTTGCGGTTACTGTGCGGCAAAACGACACCGGTAGACTGGCTCCAGTGTTGCCATTCATAACCAAACTCAAACTGTTCCAGCGACTCGGTACAGTGCAGCAGCGAACATTTACGTAAATCGGTCTTATCGGTGCTGAGTAAGCCATGACTGGCGGCATATTCCGGGCTGCATACCGGCACCAGCCATTCTTCCAGCAGTGTCCAGGAATGCAAATGCGGCAGACTGGCATTCCCGTAATACACCGCCATATCGACCGGTTCAGCCTCAAAATTCGGCAACCCATGCTGACCATAAAACAGTAAATCTAACGACCGGTAAGTGGTCTTAAAACTTGTTAACCTGGGCATCAGCCACAATTGCCCGAATGCAGGCGGCAGACCGATACACAACATCCCGCGCAGCTCATTGAAGCGGATATCTTCAATCACTTCATTAATTTGCTGCAATGAACTGGTCAACGCCAGCAACAGTTGTTCCCCTTCCGGCGTCAACATCAGCTTACGGGTCAGACGGATAAACAGCTTGAACCGCAGTAACTCTTCCAAACGACGAATGCGCTGGCTAATCGCGCCTTGCGTCAGATAAAGTTCTTCCGCTGCTTTGGTAAAGCTCAGATGACGCGCTGAGACTTCAAAGGTATGTAACAGCGCCAGCATGCTTTGTTCAACTAACACTTTCTATCCCCTTTTTATGGATTAGCATAATTAATCCATAATGTGATTTATTTCGCTTTTAGTCAAAATGAAACCGGTTACACTTATTTCATAGACCCAACAAAGGACAACACTAGTCATGAAAAAAGATCTGAAAATTGCCATCATCGGTGCCGGTTCAAGTTATACCCCAGAATTGATTGACGGCTTGATTGCCCGTAGCAGCCAACTGCCTATCACTGAAGTTCGTCTGGTAGATATCGATGAAGGTTGGCATAAAGCAGAAATCATTCTGTCTCTGACCCGTCGTATGTTTGAACACGCCGGTCTGCCAGTAAAAGTTATTCTGACGCAGGATCGCAAAGAAGCCTTAACCGATGTTGATTTCGTCTGCTCACAATTCCGTGTTGGCTGCCTGGATGCGCGTATTCGTGATGAACGCATCTCTCTGAAACATGGCATGCTCGGTCAGGAAACGAATGGTCTGGGTGGTTTTGCCAAAGCGCAGCGTTCTATTCCTGCGACTTTAGACATCTGCCGCGACATCGAAAAATACAGCCCGGATGCCTGGTTACTGAACTTCACTAATCCGTCAGGTATCGTGACTGAAGCAGTGTTGCGTCATACCAAAGTAAAAGTGGTTGGCCTGTGTAACGTGCCAGTGCTGATGCAAAAAGGTATCGCACAAGTGCTGAATGCAGAAGAAAAAGACGTGTTTGTACAAGTGGCTGGTCTGAACCACTTCATTTTTGCCCGTCAGGTGAACTATCAGGGTAAAGATCAGATGGATTTCGTTTTGGAAGAGTTCCTCGACGATAACCAGGCATTTAACCCGAAAAATATTCCTTCACTGAAATGGCCACGTAAGTTGCTGGCAAATCGCCACCAGATCCCTTGCCCTTACCTGCGTTACTACTTCAGTGCTGATGATACTTATCAAAAATCAGTGCACGAAGCAGAAACTGAAGGTACTCGTGGCGAAGTAGTAAAAGCGCTGGAAGAAAAACTTTTCGAGATCTACAGCAACCCGTCACTGTATGTGAAACCTAAAGAACTGGAAGGCCGTGGTGGTCAATACTACTCTGACGCCGCCTGTGATCTGATGAGCGCCATCTACAACGACAAACGTACGCTGATGCATGTGAACACCCGTAATAACGGCACCATCGCAGGCCTGCCTGATGACTGCTCTGTCGAGGTGACGTCAGTTATCACTAAATCCGGCCCGATGCCGCTGAACGTTGCTCCTTTTGAGCCGGATACGCTGGCTATGCTGCAAACAATGAAAACCTTCGAGCGTTTCACCATTGATGCTGCTGTAAACGGCGATTATCAGAGCGCACTGCGCGCCCTGACCCTGAATCCACTGGTTAAAACCGGTAAGGTTCTGGAAGCCGCACTGGATGAAACCATCCGTGAAAACATCAAATACATGCCACAATTCCAGGCTTACTACGAAGCCAATCTGAAATAATGCCTCCAGGGACGGCGCAATGCCGTCCTCCCCAGTGAGTGCTCTGAGTGTTACCCGTGTGTGTTAAACGCAGGATGCGTTTTTTACCGGGAGTGTTGATCGCTCCCGGTTTTCTTATTTTGCGGATCCGAATTAAACGTCGAACAGAAAAGGTCGCTCTGCTAGACTAAACAGGTTTCTGGCAACGAGATTCTGTAATGCGTATTTCCATTACCGGGAAAATCTGCTTTATCCTATTGATCATCTTCTCGCTGGTATTAACCAGTACGACGCTGAATCAGGCTTTCCGTGAACGTGAACTGGTGCTTCAGCTCGGTGCTGAGCATGTATCATCACTACTGCAAACCTACAGTAATGGTCTGGATCTGATAACGAATGATCATCAGCCAGAACGTTTAGAACAATATCAGCAAAGCCTGATGAAACAGAAATACGTTCTGAAAACAAAATGGATTCAGGCGCAGTCCAGCGATAAGTTCGGCCCGGTAAACAATGCAACCCTGCCAGCTGATCAGCAGGAAAAACTGTCACTGCAGGGGCAGCAGATACAGCAAACCATTAGTCATAATGGTCAGACCAAAATAGTGGCCATCATGCCCTACTACCAGCCTGATTCATCTGATGCAGGTGCCAAGCCTGTTGCAGCAATCCGTCTGGAATATTCGCTCGACAAGCAGCTGGATCAGGTAGAACAGCATATTCTGATCTCTGCGATCATGCTTTCGGCCATTTTTAGCGGTGTGTTACTGATGACCCTGTCCATAACCCGCAAACACATTGTCCTTCGCTTGCAAAAACTACGGCAGGCCATTGATGATGTTGCCGATTTCGATGACGTTTCTACCCGTTTACCTATCGTCCACAATGACGAGATTGATCAGCTCAATGAGAGCTTTAATCAGTTGATGGAACACTTATCTGTAACGTCTTCAGACAATAAATAATCCGCGGTTTCTGGTTAATCCGAAGCAAAAAACACAGACTACTGAACTAAAAAGCACCGCTTTGACATAAAAAGGTCATTCAGCCTTATATTAGCCTTGAGACATTTGTCGACAAAGGTAAGATGAGAGCATTTTCAGATTGGCTAAGCCAAATATAAGTATTAAATGGAGAAGTAATTCAGATGACTCACGTTCCCGTAGTTGACGTGCTGCAGGGTAAATATGCCGTTGGCACGACTCTGACAGTAAAAGGCTGGATCCGCACCCGTCGTGATTCCAAAGCCGGTATTTCGTTCCTGGCCATCCATGATGGTTCCTGTTTTGCGCCTGTACAGGCCGTAGTACCAAATACCCTGTCAAATTACGAAAGCGATGTGCTGCGTCTGACTACCTCCTGCTCCGTTGAAGTAACCGGTGTTATTCAGGCTTCTGCAGGTACTGGCCAGCAATTTGAAATTCTGGCTGACAGCGTAACTGTGCTCGGTTTTGTTGAAGATCCGGATACCTACCCAATGGCACCAAAACGCCATTCTGTAGAATACCTGCGTGAACATGCTCACTTGCGTGTGCGTACCAACATGATGGGTGCCGTGACCCGTGTGCGTAACTGTATCGCTCAGGCTATCCATCGTTTCTTCCACGATGAAGGCTTTATGTGGATCGCTACTCCGCTGATCACAGCTTCTGACTGCGAAGGTGCCGGTGAAATGTTCCGTGTATCCACGCTGGATATGGAAAACCTGCCACGTACTGACAAAGGCAGCATCGATTACAACCAGGATTTCTTCGGTAAAGAAGCCTTCCTGACAGTATCCGGTCAGCTGAACCTGGAAACGTATGCCTGTGCCATGTCCAAGGTGTATACCTTCGGCCCGACTTTCCGCGCAGAAAACTCCAACACCAGCCGTCATCTGGCTGAGTTCTGGATGGTTGAACCGGAAATTGCATTTGCCGATCTGAACGACAACGCCGCGATGGCTGAAAAACTGCTGAAATATGTCTTTAGCGCCGTTCTGAATGAACGCCGTGACGATATGGAATTCTTCGCTGAGCGCGTGGATAAAGACGCTATTACCCGTCTGGAACAATTCGTCAGCGCTGATTTTGCACAGGTTGATTACACGGATGCGATTGAAATTCTGAAAAACAGCGGTCGTACCTTTGAGTTCCCGGTGGAATGGGGTATCGACATGTCTTCCGAGCATGAGCGTTATCTGGCGGAAGAACATTTCAAAGCACCGGTAGTCGTTAAAAACTACCCGAAAGATATCAAAGCATTCTACATGCGTCTGAACGATGACGGCAAAACCGTGGCTGCAATGGACGTTCTCGCACCAGGCATCGGCGAAATCATCGGTGGTTCACAACGTGAAGAACGTTTAGACGTACTGGATGCCCGTCTGGCTGAAATGGGTCTGAACAAAGAAGACTACTGGTGGTATCGCGACCTACGTCGTTACGGCACAGTGCCACATTCCGGTTTTGGTCTGGGCTTTGAACGTCTGGTGGTTTACGTTACCGGCATGGGTAACGTGCGTGATGTTATTCCATTCCCACGTACCCCGCGTAACGCTGAATACTAAGCAACAGCGAGCAGATACAAGAAAGGCCAGTTTCGCTGGCCTTTCTTATTTTCATATTTTCAATATTCGTTCAGTAATAAATCATCCGGCATGCTGGTGCTCATGGTCCAGTAACCACTGCTTCATATCCAATCCACCTCCATAGCCTACCAGCTTACCATTGGCACCAATCACCCGGTGACACGGCACAATGATCGCAACCGGATTACGGTTATTCGCCATACCCACAGCACGCATCGCTTTAGGCCGGCCAATTTGCTCAGCAATGGATTTATAACTGACAGTTGAGCCATAAGGGATACGCTGCAAAGCCTGCCAGGCGGCAAGCTGAAATACAGTCCCCTGCATGGATAGCGGCACAGAGAATTCCTGCCGTGAACCGGAAAAATATTCCTGTAATTGCTGACAAGCCAGCGCAAGAACCGGATGAGATAACGGATCAGTAACCTCCGGCTCATCAACCGGTGAGCTGTTCAGTAATAACGACTGCAATCCCTCATCATCCGCCTGCAAGCGCAAATAACCGACCGGTGACTGAAAATAGCAGATTGCAATCATCATCATATTACCTGTCTATCAGAATTTTACGTCTACGGCAGCTGCAACCTGTTTTGCCTGCTCAATCGCAAGTTCAACATTTTCAGCCCGGACCAAAGCAACACCCAGACGGCGACGACCGGCAATTTCCGGTTTACCGAACAGGCGTAACTGCGCACCAGGGATCTGAGCCAGAGCAGCTGGCAAGTTACCATAACGGATATCAGTAGAATTCCCCTCACGCAGCACAACGGCAGATGCCGCCGGACCATACTGAGTGATCTTACCGATCGGCAAGCCCAGAATTGCACGTACATGCAATGCAAACTCAGACATATCCTGTGAAATCAGTGTCACCATGCCGGTATCATGCGGACGAGGAGAAACTTCACTGAAGTAGACTTCATCACCTTTGATAAACAGCTCAACACCGAACAGACCATAACCGCCCAGTGCTTTTACCACTTCACGAGCCACATGCTGAGATTTTTCCAGCAAGGCATCACTCATCACCTGTGGCTGCCAGGATTCGCGGTAATCACCATCTTCCTGACGATGACCGATCGGCGCACAGAAATGAATACCATCTACGGCACTCACGGTCAGCAGTGTGATTTCATAATCGAAAGGTACAAAACCTTCTACGATGACACGACCACGACCTGCTCGGCCGCCTTCCTGAGCATATTGCCAGGCAACGGCGACCTGATCAGCCTTACGGACAACACTCTGACCTTTGCCGGAAGAACTCATGACCGGCTTAATCACGCATGGAAAGCCAATCTGCTCCACAGCCTGCTGATATTCAGCTTCTGTTTCAGCAAAAAAATAGGGGGAAGTTGGCAACTTCAGCGTTTCAGCTGCCAGCCGGCGAATACCTTCACGATCCATAGTCAGGCGGGTAGCTAAAGCGGTTGGTACGACATTAAAACCTTCCTGCTCCAGTTTCTGCAGGGTTTCAGTCGCAATCGCTTCAATTTCCGGAATGATGAAGTGTGGTTTTTCCTGTTGCACCAACTGACTCAGTGCCTCTCCATCAAGCATAGAGATCACATGGCTACGGTGAGCGACCTGCATTGCCGGAGCATTGGCATAGCGATCGACCGCAATAACCTCCACACCAAGACGCTGTAATTCAATTGCAACTTCTTTGCCCAGCTCGCCGGAGCCCAGCAGCATTGCACGAGTAGCGCCATTGGAATATGGAGTTCCTAGAAAAGACATAATCTCTGTTCCCTGAGTGAAATAACGGAAGTTTGACCTGCCGATCATACAAATATCTGACAACAGAGCAACCAGAAGCAGAAAAGATAGCGCAAAAAGAAAGGGGATGATCGCTCATCCCCTTGGTGAAAATATCAGGATTTACTCAGCCTGACCAAATCAGCAGTGATATTTGCTGCTTCTTTGAGATAACCATCCGGGAATTTCATATCCGTCGGGATATCAGTCAGTGATTTCACCATTGGTTTACCCATCCGGGTCAGACGCTCATTAGCACGTTGCAATGCCTTATGATCCTGCTCATCCCGGGTTTTTATACGTTCAGCTTCATTGAGAGAAATATATTTCTTGCTCTTTTCAGCCTGATACCAGGCGATATCTTCTTCAGCATATTTAAACTCAGGATCGTTTTTCACCCGTTGCTGATGAGCCTCTTTCAGTTTCGGCAGCA
The DNA here is from genome assembly GCF_000023065.1 of Tolumonas auensis DSM 9187. Taxonomy (NCBI): domain Bacteria; kingdom Pseudomonadati; phylum Pseudomonadota; class Gammaproteobacteria; order Aeromonadales; family Aeromonadaceae; genus Tolumonas; species Tolumonas auensis. The sequence goes on along the minus strand of NC_012691.1, from coordinate 1,182,613 downwards.
ACGCAGTGAAATCACCCAGTTTGGTGTATTGAGCAGCTTCGATCTTGTCCCATGGCAATGCATTCAGCTCCACGCTTTCACCGGTTTCAGTCGGATCAGTCAGCGGAGGGAAATTGATATCCGGTTGCACCCCTTTATTCTGGGTGCTGCCACCATCAATACGATAGAACTTGGCAATTGTGTACTGAATATGACCCAACTCATTATCGAAGAAGTCATAAATTTTGCCTAATGCACGATGCTGCTGCACAGTGCCTTTGCCAAAACTATTCTCACCAATAATCAGAGCACGACCATAGTCATTCATTGCCGCAGCGAAAATCTCTGAAGCCGAAGCACTATAACGATCAATCAATACTGTCATCGGGCCATCATAATATGACTTGCCGTCAGTATCTTCGTTAACAGCGACGCGACCCATTGTGTCGCGGATCTGCACTACAGGGCCCTGTTTCATGAACAGTCCGGTGAGTTCAGTCGCTTCAGTTAATGCGCCACCGCCATCATTCCGCAAATCGATCAGTAAGCCATCAATTTTCTGTGCCTTGAGCTTAGTCAGCTCTTTCTGCACATCCAGATGCAGATTGACATAGAAACTAGGCACTTCGATAACGCCTATTTTCTTGCCTTCAGATTTGATGACCTGTGATTTAGCTGCCCGATCTTCCAGACGAACCTTATCGCGGGTCAACTCAATCAGCTGTGTCTGATGCGTAGCACCTTTACCACGCTGAATTTCAAGGCGAACCTTAGTGCCTTTACGGCCTTTGATCAGTTCAACCACATCATCCAGACGCCAGCCGATAACATCAATAACCTTGCCGCGATCCTGAGCCACACCTGTAATGCGATCATCCGGCCGTAACAATTTGGTTTTATCTGCCGGACCACCAGGAATCAGTGAACGGACAACAGTAAAATCATCATCCGCCTGTAATACAGCACCAATCCCTTCCAGAGAAAGATTCATTTCAGAATTGAAACGGTCTGCATTACGTGGAGAAAGATAACTGGTATGCGGATCAATAGAACGCGCAAAAGAATTCATCACAGCCTGAAAGACATCTTCACTTTCATCTTGTTTCAGGCGTTTGATTGCGTTGCTATAGCGCTTGATCAGCAGATCTTTAATTTCTGCCGGTTTTTTGCCCGCCAGTTTCAGATTCAGCTCATCGTATTTGACTCGTTGCCGCCAAATCTCATTCATCTCGGCTTCATCTTTAGCCCAGGCGCTCTTACTACGATCAAACTCATATTTGTCTGTCACATCAAATGACATAGGTTGATCGAGTAATGACAGTGCATAAGAGTAACGCTCATAACGACGCTTTGTGCTCAGATTATACATCGCATAGGCATTTTTAAGATCGCCGCTTTGCAAGGCATCATCGAACTGATTACGGAAAGAGTCGAAATTGGCAACATCAGCAGCCAGCAACACACTACGGTTATAATCTAAAGCCTGAAGATAAAGATCAAAAATCCGCTGTGAAATCTGGTCATCAAGAACAAAATGCTTGTAGTGGCTGCAGGTGAATAAAGCAGAAATACGTTTACTGGCAATTGAGTGTTGTTCTTCCTGCGCTAGTGGCAGCAAAGAATCTTCAGATATCGGTGGGGCCACCGCATATGATAACCCCACATAGAATACGCCAAGTGCAACTGCAGTGCTCTTGAACAAATTTACTCTCAAAATAGCGCTCCTTAAGGAACCAGGTGTTCCGCTTTAACGCGCACCTGCATACCCGAAGACAATTCAACCTGAACGTCATCGCGGGTAACTTCTTTGATACTACCTGTAACCGGAGATTTGCCAAGCATCACTTTAATCTGTTGCCCAGTTTTCAGAGTAGAAATATCAACAACTGGTCTTTTCGGCTTAGCTGGTTTACCTGGGGTTTTACGGCGGGAAGAAAAGATTTTATCTTTGCTTTCTTTCAGTGCCGTCTTGGCATGGGTGACATGCTCTTCTGTCAGCTCACCAGCAGGATTACCATCCAGATCAACCCGCATATTTCCCGGACGCAAACCATGCAGATAACGCCAGCTCGAGGTGTATTGACGCAATGCTGAACGCAGTAAAGTTTTGGAAACTCTTGGGTCGTCAGCCATTCGGGCAGCCAGATCCTGGAAAATACCAATTTTCAGCGGACGGGCTTCACCTGTAGCTATAAAACAAGCAGGAAACAGTTCTGAAAGATATGCGATCAATTCTTTGCTGTTGGTGATTTTTTCGTTGTTTTCCATTTACGACCTTAACTAATCAAGATGGTTGTATCAGTAATTCAAGTAGCAGACACGATAAAATATAAGAACGTTATACTGTGCTTATACACTATTTTCAACGCCTGGCTTTCTTTCACTTACGCATTCTGACGAATGCTTATCGCGTTTTACACATATTTTTTTATGTATCGAAAAATAAGGCAGAAGAAATATCTTCTGCCTTATTTTGTCACAAATCAGTCAGCTGATTCCGGGGTTACAGCGGCATATTTGATTTTTGCTTTCTGTCGCAATTCCTCAATCAACGCGCCATACGTCTCTTCCTGCTTCAGCTTGACTAATTGCTCAGACAATCCTTGCTGTAACGGAGCGTCAGCTGTTTCAGGCGCAGAAATCACTTTTTCTAACACCAGCACAGACTGATTACCCTCTTCATCTGCATACAGACCAGCGCTCACCACTTTATCAGCCGGTTTTGCCAGTTTGAACACAGCCTGAGCCAGCGGAGCCGGGATATCCGTTCCAAAACGGGCCAAGCCTTTTTTCTCTTCAACTTTAGCGTTGAGCTTAGTGAGCTGTTCGTCAATCGACTGACCCGCTTTCACTTTTTCCAGCAATGCCATCGCTTCAGTATGTGCTTTTTCTGCCGCTTTCGTTGCACGCAATTTAGCGACAACCAGATCTTTCACTTCAGACAGTGGTTTAGCACTGCTTGGTTTATAATCAATCACGTGCAGCATAACCGCGACAGTATCCGACACTGAGATAACTTCAGAGTTAGTGTTTTCATCACGTAACTTTTCAGCAAAGGCCTGCTCTTTTACCGCAGGAACATTGATCTCAGCCGGTAACTGCTGTGCAGCAATAAAATCCGTTTTCTGGAGCGGAAGCTTCAAACCTTCAGCGACTGCATCCAGTGAATCAGGATTTTCAAAGCCAATATCTGACAGTTTTTGCTGTTGATCAGCAAACAGCTCTTTCGCTTTTTCATCAACAAACTTCTGACGGACAATCGTCACTACCTTGTCATAAGGTGTTTCGATAGCATCCTGTTTATCCAGCAGCTTGATGATGTGATAACCGAAAGCAGACTTAACCACAGCGGACAGTTCATTTTTCTGGTTTAAGGCAAAAGCTGCTGTTTCGAAAGCAGGATCCATAACGCCTTTTTCAAACCAGTCTAATTCGCCACCCTGACGCGCAGAGAGAGTATCAGCAGATTCGGTTTTTGCTAACTGAGTGAAGTCCGTACCGGATTTCAGTTTAGCCAGCAACTCATCCGCTTTCTTCTGTGCCGCGTTGTCGTCTTTATCCGTAATCAGGATATGTGAAACTTTACGGCGCGCAGGTTCAGTAAACAGCTCAGCATGTTGTTGATAATATGCTTTAAGCTCACTGTCAGCTGGCTGGATCGTTTTTGCCAGATCTGCTGAATTCAGCACAATGTAATTCAGTTTAACCTGTTCTGATTGCATGAATTCATTGCTGTGGGCTTTATAAAACGCGTCGACATCCTGATCCGTTACCGTAATCTGTTTGCTGAAGGTTTCGACCGGAATGGTGATCATCTTCACATCGCGCTTTTGCTGATATAAAGCATCCAGACGGCTGACCTCTGCAGGCAACGCAAACTCGGTAGTCAATATACCGTCCAGCCAATACTGACGAATCAGATCCTGACGCATAGAGTTGGCAAATGATTCAGGTGTATATCCGACGCGGGATAACGCAGTGGTGAATTTCTGATTATCGAATTTATTGTCAGTCTGAAACTCCGGCATCTGACGAATAACGTCTTTTACTTGCTCGTCACTCAGGCGAACTCCGGCATTCAATGCTTTGTTATTCAAAAGAGATTGATTAACCAATCGCTCCAGAACTGATTTTTTCAGTTGCGCCAGGTATTGCGGATTATCCAGCAATTGCGCGGCAGCTTCACCATACTGAGCCTGCATTCTTGCACGTTCATTCTGGTAGCTTTGCTCTAACGTCTGAGCAGAGATGACTTCATCATCAACTACCGCAGGATCGTTACTGGCCGGACTATTGATATAGCTTCCAACACCTGCCAATGCGAATGACAGAATAATTAACCAAAAAATAATTTTCGCGACACGGCCCTGGGCACCGTCACGTAATTTATCCATCAGCATGTATCTAATGCTCCTGATGCAGTGGATATAAACACAAAAAGCGCATCAGAGGATGCGCTCTATGGTCGCTTGAAATAGATGAAACTTATTCCAGTCGATAGGACAATTAATTGAATTCATCGCTGAAAAATTAATTAACTGAATCCTTTAATGCTTTACCTGCTTTGAATGCAGGCTGTTTGCATGCGGCAATTTCAATGGTGGCGCCAGTCTGTGGGTTACGGCCAGAACGTGAAGCACGTTCACGCACAGCAAAGGTACCAAAACCGACCAGAGAAACCTGATCACCATCTTTCAATGCTTCGCCAACTGCCTCGATGAAAGCATCCAGAGCGCGACCTGCTGCAGCTTTGGAGATATCCGCGCTTTCGGAAATTTTATCAACCAACTGTGATTTATTCACTTCTTTCCCCTTATGATTTTTTGCGGCTGGTTATTCCGTTAGAAAACAGCTCTCGGTTATACAAAAGCCGGTTGCGGTTTGCAACCGGCTTTATATCAGTAATCGTCAGGATTCACGCTTTCGCGTAAAAAACATCAGATTATGCAATGCTAACCCGCTCTACAGGGTCTTGCAGTGCCAACTCAAGAACTTGATCAATCCAGCGAACCGGATAGATTTCGAGATCATGTTTTACATTATCAGGAATTTCTTCAAGATCTTTCGTGTTCTCAAACGGAATTACAACACGTTTAATACCGCCCCGGTGCGCCGCCAGCAATTTCTCTTTCAAACCACCAATCGGTAACACTTCACCGCGTAATGTAATTTCACCCGTCATGGCAACATCAGCACGCACCGGATTGCCGGTCAGGCTGGATACCAGAGCAGTACACATAGCGATACCGGCACTTGGACCATCTTTCGGTGTTGCACCTTCCGGTACATGAACGTGGATATCACGTTTTTCGTAGAAATCAGGATTAATGCGTAAAGCGTCGGCCCGGGCACGAACCACTGTCATGGCTGCCTGAATAGACTCTTGCATTACATCGCCTAACGAACCAGTGAAAGTCAGCTTACCTTTTCCTGGTACATTGGTTGCCTCAATCGTCAGCAGGTCACCACCCACTTCTGTCCATGCAAGACCAACAACCTGACCAACCTGGTTGTGTTCGACAGCTTTACCAAAATCGAAACGCTGTACGCCCAGATAATCTTTCAGATTTGATGCATCGACAGTAACGTGCTTCAGCTCTTTGTTAAGCAGAATCGCTTTCACCGCTTTACGGCAAATCTTGGAGATTTCACGCTCAAGACTACGCACACCAGCTTCGCGGGTGTAATAGCGGATAATATCGATAATCGCCGAATCGTCGATCGTGATCTCATGCGCTTTCAGACCATTACGCTCAATCTGTTTCTGCAGCAGGTGACTTTTGGCGATATTCAGTTTTTCATCTTCGGTATAACCGGACAGACGAATAACTTCCATACGATCCAGTAATGGTCCCGGAATGTTCATGGAGTTAGAAGTCGCCACAAACATCACATCTGACAGGTCATAGTCCACTTCCAGATAATGATCGCTGAACGTGTTGTTCTGTTCCGGATCCAGGACTTCCAGTAATGCAGAGGCTGGATCGCCACGCATATCAGAAGACATCTTGTCGATCTCATCCAGCAGGAACAACGGGTTTTTCACCCCGATCTTTGCCATTTTCTGGATCAGCTTACCCGGCAGAGAGCCGATATAGGTACGGCGATGTCCGCGGATTTCCGCTTCATCTCTGACGCCACCCAGTGCCATACGGACATATTTACGCCCGGTGGCTTTGGCAATTGACTGCCCCAGACTGGTTTTACCAACACCTGGCGGTCCTACCAGACAAAGAATCGGTCCTTTCAACTGGTTGATACGGCTCTGTACCGCCAGATACTCAAGAATACGTTCTTTGACCTTTTCTAAACCATAGTGATCTTCATCCAGCACTTTTTCTGCCAACTGCAGATTTCTCTTCACTTTGGTACGCGCTTTCCATGGTACCGCGATCAGCCAGTCAATATAGCTGCGCACCACGGTCGCTTCAGCTGACATCGGAGACATCATCTTCAGTTTGGACAATTCTGCGAGTGCTTTTTCTTTTGCCTCTGCAGTCATGCCGGCATCTTCGATCTTTTTATGCAGCGTTTCGAATTCATCAGGTGTGTTTTCATCCAACTCACCCAACTCTTTCTGAATAGCCTTCATCTGCTCATTCAGATAATACTCACGCTGGCTTTTTTCCATCTGTTTTTTGACGCGGGAACGGATCCGTTTCTCCACCTGTAACAGGTCGATTTCGGACTCCATTTTTGCCATCAAAAACATCAGGCGCTCTGAAACTTCCTGGATTTCCAGCACTTTTTGCTTGTCTTCCAGTTTCAGAGGCATATGCGCCGCCATGGTATCAGCTAGACGCACAGGATCATCGATCGCAGCAATAGAGGTTAAAACCTCTGGCGGGATCTTTTTGTTCAGTTTGATATAGCCTTCAAACTGTGTGATAGCGGAACGGAGCAGCACATCACTTTCAGCTTCAGGAATATCAACGCATTCCAGAGGACAGACAATACCCACATAATAGGTTTCTTCGTCTGTTAACTCTTCAAGCAATACACGCTCTGCACCTTCGACCAGTACTTTGACGGTACCATCCGGCAATTTCAGTAATTGCAGGATGTTAGCAATGGTACCAACGGTATAGAGATCTGATTGTCCGGGATTATCTGTAGACGCATCTTTCTGTGCCACTAACAGAATTTTTTTATCCTGCTCCATTGCCACTTCCAGGCAACGGATAGATTTTTCACGGCCGACAAATAACGGGATCACCATGTGGGGATATACCACTACATCCCGGAGCGGCAGAACAGGTAGCACGGTGCGATCTGAACGCTGTAAATTCATAGAATTATTCTCTTGGCTTATGCCTGAAAGCTGAGCATAGGATCAGTATATGGGGCTATTTCTCTGATATTCAATCTCATTTGTGGCAAAAAATAAGAAAGGGGCCTAAGCCCCTTTATTTTGCTCATTTTTCAGACAATTAATCCGCAGAGGCTGCCTGTTTTTCAGGATTGTCATAGATCATGATTGGCTGGGTTTCGCCATTAATCACATGCTCATCGACAACAACCTTGCTAACGTTTTCCACTGATGGCAGGTCATACATTGTATCCAGCAGAACGCCTTCAACAATCGACCGCAAGCCACGGGCACCGGTTTTACGCTCCATCGCTTTATGGGCAATAGCACGCAAGGCATCTTCACGGAATTCCAGCTCAGCCCCTTCCAGCTTAAACAAAGCCTGGTACTGCTTTGTCAGCGCGTTTTTAGGCTCAACCAGGATCTGGATCAGTGCATTCTCATCCAGCTCGGTCAGGGTTGCCACTACTGGCAGACGACCGATGAATTCCGGGATCAGACCATATTTAACCAGATCTTCCGGCTCTACCTTCGCGAACGATTCTGACAGGGTTACTTTTTTATCTTTCGATTTCACTTCAGCGTTGAAACCGATGCCTGCACCCTGAGCAGTACGTTGTTCGACAACTTTATCCAGCCCGGCAAATGCACCACCACAGATAAACAGGATCTTAGAGGTATCAACCTGCAAAAATTCCTGCTGCGGGTGTTTGCGGCCACCTTGCGGCGGAACAGCTGCGATTGTCCCTTCGATCAGTTTCAGCAATGCCTGCTGAACACCTTCACCGGATACATCGCGGGTGATAGACGGGTTATCAGACTTACGTGAGATCTTATCGATTTCATCGATATAAACGATACCACGCTGTGCTTTTTCCACATCGTAATCACATTTCTGCAGCAACTTCTGGATGATGTTTTCGACATCTTCACCCACGTAACCGGCTTCGGTCAGGGTAGTCGCATCAGCCATGGTAAATGGCACATCCAGCAAGCGAGCCAGTGTTTCAGCCAGCAACGTTTTACCGCTACCGGTAGGACCAATCAGCAGGATGTTGGATTTACCTAATTCAACACCATCCGCTGAGCTACCGCTGCGCAGACGTTTGTAGTGGTTGTATACCGCTACTGCCAGCACTTTTTTAGCCAGATCCTGACCAATAACATAATCATCCAGGTGCGCCCGGATCTTGTGCGGTGTCGGTAATTCCGTCATATGAGGACGTGCGCCACCGATATCACGGATCTCTTCACGAATAATATCGTTACACAGATCGACGCACTCATCGCAAATATAAACTGACGGACCAGCGATCAGTTTACGGACCTCATGCTGACTCTTGCCGCAAAATGAGCAATACAACAGTTTGCTATGGTCACCGTCTTTGCGTTTATCTGTCATTCAAAACCTCTTGTACTTACGATTCCGTGCTCATGACTACACATCCTCTGAATGTAGCGCAGAAAGACCTATCTGTCAGGCGCGTTTCTTCAGGATTGCGTCAACCAAACCATATTCTACAGCCTGATCTGCGGACATGAAATTGTCACGATCAGTATCACGCTCGATACGTTCCAGCGGCTGGCCGGTATGCTCAGCCAACAGGTTGTTCAGTCGTTCTTTAATCTTCAGAATTTCCATGGCGTGGATCTGAATATCAGATGCCTGTCCCTGGAAACCACCTAGCGGCTGATGGATCATGACACGGGCACTTGGCAGACAGAAACGTTTGCCTTTGGTCCCTGCAGACAGCAGGAATGCACCCATGGAACATGCTTGTCCCATACAAACGGTACTGACATCCGGTTTAATAAATTTCAGCGTGTCATAGATAGCCATGCCAGCAGTTACTGAACCACCCGGAGAGTTGATATAGATATAAATATCTTTATCCGGGTTTTCTGATTCCAGAAACAGCAGCTGCGCCACAATCAGGTTTGCCATCTGGTCTTCTACCTGACCAGTCAGAAAAATCACTCGTTCTTTTAACAGGCGAGAATAAATATCGTAAGAACGCTCACCCCGTGCAGTTTGTTCTACAACAATCGGCACCAGAGAATTCAACGGAGATGAGATTTGATCATTGAACAAATTGGTCATAGTCAGAATACCTAAAAAAATGGCCCGAATACTTTCGCTTTCGGGCCATTATACGCATTAGATTGTGTGATCAGTCAATTTCTGATTACGCAGCAGCACCAGCTTTGTTAATCACTTCATCAAATGAAGTTGCTTTTTCAGTTACCTGTGCCTGACTCAGCAGGAACTCGATAGCCTGATCTTCAACAGCCAGGTCACGCATGTTATTCAGCAGGCGTTCGTTCTGGAAGTAGTAATCAACAACTTCTGAAGGATCTTCGTAAGCAGTAGCCAGTGATTCGATCAGTGTTTTCACACGAGCGTCATCAGCTTTGATGTCCTGTTCGCGGATAACTTCACCTAACAGCAGACCAACGCGTACGCGGCGTTCAGCTTGTTCCTGGAACAGTTCGTCCGGCAGCTGTGGTACGTTTTTGCTGTTAGCAGCGCCGAAACGTTGCAGAGCTTGCTGACGCAGCGCTTCAACTTCACGGGTTACAGCCGCTTTTGGTACGTCGATCAGATTCTGTTCCAGCAGGCCGGACAGGATCTGCTCTTTAACCTGGCCTTTCAGCGCCTGGGTCAGTTCGCGTTCCATGTTTTTACGGATTTCAGCTTTCAGGCTTTCAACAGAACCATCTTCTACGCCGAAACGTTTGATGAATTCAGCATCCAGCTCTGGCAGATCCTGCTTTTCAACTTTGTTCAGTTTGATAGCGAATTTAGCTGCTTTACCTTTCAGGTTTTCAGCGTGGTAATCTTCAGGGAAGGTTACTTCGATATCGAAAGACTCACCGGCTTTTTTGCCCAGGATACCGGCTTCAAAACCAGGGATCATGCGGCCAGCGCCCAGAACCAGAGCGAAACCTTCAGCTTTACCGCCTTCGAACTCTTCGCCGTCAACAGAACCAACAAAGTCCATGTTCACGCGCAGATCGTTTGCAGCTGCTTCGTCAGCATCAACCCAGGAAGCGTGCTGTTTACGCAGAGTAGTCAGCATTTTGTCCAGGTCAGCGTCAGAAACGGTAGCAACTGGTTTTTCTACTTTGATTGCGTCCAGGTTCTGTACCTTGAATTCAGGGTACACTTCGAAAGACACAGTGAAAGTGAAATCAGAACCAGGAACCAGTTGGTTTGGTTCCAGTGTTGGCGCGCCAACAGGGTTCAGTTTTTCAGCAACCAGTGCTTCAACAAAATGACGCTGCATAACTGCATCAGCTACATCAGCTACAATGGATTCACCGTACATTTTCTGAATCAGCGCTTTTGGTGCTTTACCAGGACGGAAACCATCAATGCGACGGGTTTTCGCAACCTGATTCAAACGGCTGTTATACTCTTTTTCGATCTTGTCAGCTGGTACAGTGATGGTAAGACGGCGTTCCAGACCTTGGGTCGTCTCTACAGAAACTTGCATTGCATTACCTCGTAAAACTCAGCACCTGGTGCTGTTGCTATTGTTGGTGGTCGGTTAACCACCACTAAATAAAATGCGCAAATTGCGACGGTTACAAAATGACGCGCCATTATAGCGGTGGAGATTCAACGAGTCGAGGGAGGTATGCATAACCTGGCGTTTTTTCTAACCATGTCAAACTAAATCAGTCAGGAATATCCGATTGACGCATTCTTTTAAGGATCACGCGGGTTTTATGTGACAAATGGGCAGACCGCCGATGCGTCTGATAGTACCGTGGATTGGTCACCATCGCCGCGAGATAGGCCGACTGATAGGCACTTAGCCGTTTTGCTGATGTACCAAAGTAGTATTGGGCAGCAGCTTCCGCGCCGTAAATCCCCTCGCCCCATTCAATAACATTCAGGTATATCTCATATATCCGTTGTTTATCCAGAATGGTTTCCAGCATCACCGTGATTAACGCTTCATCTAATTTACGCCACGGTGTTTTGTCCGAACTCAGAAACAGATTTTTAGCCAGTTGCTGACTGATAGTTGATCCACCAGCAACAATTTTCCCTTTTGCCAGATTCTTTTCCCAGGCATTTTCAATACCGTCCCAGTCAAAACCATCATGATCGAGAAACTTGGCATCTTCAGCAGCAATCAGCGACCGCTTTAATGATTTGGATATTGATGTGTATGGAACCCACTCATGTTTTTTCTTTATATCCGAATCCTCCAGCTGCAACGTCGCCAGTTGTTCTTCCATAAATGAGGTGGATGACGGGTCATACCAGATGTAGCTGACAATGCGCAGAAAAATGCTTAAATGCAGGACGCAGAACCAGACCAGCCCAATGAGCAGCAGCTTCTTCAGCCATTTTGTCCATGACAGGTCATCAAAACTCAGGAGATTACGACAGGCAGCCAGCAGCATAAGGAGAGATCAGGTGATTCCAGTGTGGGTAGTTTAACTAAAACAGAAATAACTGGCGAGCATACACTGAACTTTAAATAGTCAGCGACGCATATGACGAAGAGCCTGCTGCAGCTTGTTCTGCGGAAATATCCGCCAGAAAATCACGAATGCAGGGGTAACAGGTAATTGTCCGGTCGATATGCAGGATAGAAAGTAAATCCCGCGGTTGCCCCTGTTTACAAATCAAACGCATACGCCGGCCATTAGCCTGCAGTTGTTTATACAGATAAATCAGGGCATTAATACCGGCAGAATCGATAAAACTGGCTGAACTCATGTCCACTAAAACATCAGTATGTTTCCGGATCAACAAATCAATAATCGGCTGAATCTCTTCAACCGTAGCATTATTTAATTCGCCGTCGATCGTCAGCACCAGCGTACGATTCATTGTGTAAGTAATGACAGGCACTTGAACTCCGGAATAGTTTAAGCCAATCACGGGTGATGAAAGTGATCTCTTTCGTTCAGGATGAATACAGATATAGTGCCAACATTTCCATTACTTCAGATAAATATCATAACATATTGATTTTAAATAAAATAAAAACCAGAAAACATTAATCAAACCGATATCCAGTACAAAAAAATGCAAAATGCAAAGAAACCCTCAGGTTTTTTCGCATTTTGCAGTCAATTTATAATATTTTACTGAGAAATCTGATGGTTATGCCAATGCTGCGGACTGGATTCCTGCCAGATCACTTCCATCCCCTGCTTCTGAATAACGGAAGCGACCTGAACCGGACTGCGTTCATCACTGACTGCAAATTGTTCCAGTTCCGGATGATCTTCGGCATAGCCTCCCGGCTGTGTTTTAGAGCCCGCACTCATGGTGGTTATTCCGACCTGCATCAGGAAATCACGGAACTCCGGCCCCTCTCGGGTGGAAAGCGATAATTCCACTTCCGGATCGAATAACCGGTAAGCACAAATCAGTTGTAACAACTGACGATCGCTCATCGGGTTTTCCGGTTGGAAGCCACCGGTACACGGACGTAAACGCGGGAACGAGATCGAGTAACGGCTCTGCCAGTGCGTTTTACGCAGATGTTGCAGATGACGTGCGACCATCAGACTGTCGGTACGCCAGTCACCTAACCCTAACAGAGCCCCCAGTCCGATTTTATCTACACCCGCTTCACCCAAGCGATCGGGCGTTTCCAGACGCCAGCGGAAATCTTTCTTCTTACCGCGCAGATGATGTTTGTCATATGTCGGCTCGTGATAGGTTTCCTGATAGACCATCACGCCATCCAGACCCATGCTGACCAGCTCACGGTAATCATCCGTGGAGAGCGGCTGAACTTCCATCATCAGATAAGAGACATAAGGTTTTATCACAGGGAAAACCTGACGGAAGTAATCCATGCCCGATTTGCGCTCATGCTCACCGGTCACCAGCAGCAACGATTTGAAGCCCATCTGACGAATGATCTGACATTCGCGATCAATCTCTTCCAGCGACAAGACTTTGCGTTTGATCTTATTGCTCATTGAAAAGCCGCAGTAGGTACAGTCATTGGCGCAGAGATTGGCCAGATAGAGCGGCAGGTACATATTGATGGTGTTACCGAAACGCTGGCGGGTCAGCTTTTGCGATAATTCGGTCATGGGTAACAGATATTTTTCAGCGGCCGGGGAAATCAAAGCGGCAAAATCGGCCAGTTCCCGTTTTCCAGTGCGGGCTAACCGGGCTAAAGCCCGTTCTACATCAGCATCAGTTTGCTGTAAAACCCACTGCTGCTGTTCTCCCCAGTCGAGTTTTGCCCATTCATCGTAGAAGCTCATGCCAGTGTCTCCAAAAATGCTGCCAGCGGGCTGGAGGCGCTTGCTTGCTGGTTAACGGCACCCAGGCCACTCTCGTAAGCCATACGACCTGCGGTGACCGCCATTCTGAAGGCTTGCGCCATCGCGACCGGATCGCCTGCGACTGCAATCGCGGTATTTACCAGCACCGCATCAGCGCCCATTTCCAGCGCGGCAGCGGCATGTGACGGTGCACCAATGCCGGCATCCACAATCACAGGCACATTGGCCTGCTCAATGATGATTTCCAGCATAGACTTGGTAGAAAGCCCCTGATTTGAGCCGATGGCTGCGCCTAAAGGCATCACGGCGGCACAACCGACTTCTTCCAGTCGCTTACACAGCAGCGGATCAGCACCGCAATATGGCAATACGACAAACCCTTGTTTGCATAATTCTTCTGCGGCTTTAAAGGTTTCTATCGGATCGGGCATCAGATAACGCGGATCAGGATGAATTTCCAGTTTCAGCCAGTTGGTGCCGAGTGCTTCACGGGCCAGTTGCGCAGCAAAAATAGCTTCTTTGGCGTTACGGGCACCAGAGGTATTGGGTAACAGCTGTACCCCCATCTGACGGAGTGGTTCCAGGATTTGCAGGTCCGGTTCATCCAGACGCACCCGTTTCAGAGCCATGGTGACGATTCCGGTAGTACTGGCTGTGAGTGCCTGCTGCATGATCTGCGCAGAGGCGAATTTTCCGGTGCCAGTCAGCAAACGGGAACTAAATGTTTTATCAGCAATTTTAAGTGGTTGAGTCATGATTAACCTCCGGCAATGGCGCGAAACAGATCCACGTCGTCATATTCTGAAAGGAAAGTGTTGCTCCATTGGCTTCGCGGGATAACTTGCTGATTAAGTGCAACAGCAACACCCGCTTTCAATTGGTTTTGTGCAGATAACAGGGCTTCAAGGCTGCAAGACGAGTCGAGCTGCAGCAACTCGCCGTTTAAGCGGATTTGCATGTCGGAAACTCCAGCGGGAAGGAAGATGAGGCAGATGGATGGCAAACAGGACAAGCAGGATCTGGCTGTGTTTTCAGGCGTTGCCATTGCAGCGTCCGGCCGTCAAACCGTTGCAGAACACCGGTTGGCCGGGGCAGATCGCAGAGCAACTGAAGCGCGAGCAGCGCCTGTGCCGTTCCGAGCATCCCCACCACCGGGCCGACGATACCGGCTTCGCGGCAATTCAGTCCGGGCTCATCAGAGAGCGGGAACAAACAATGGTAACAGGCAGATTTCTGAGCTGGCTCAGTCAGTAACAACTGTCCTTCCCAACCTGTTGCGGCGGCGGTGATCAGTGGTTTCTGCGCGGCGATACAGGCTGCATTCACGCGCTGACGGGTAACCATATTGTCAGTACAGTCGAGCACGGCATCCACCTGCGGCACTATGTCCGCCAGCAGCACATCATCTACAGCCGGGAATATCCGGCATTGTACCGCCGGGTTCAGTGCTGTCAGATTTGTGCTGGCCACCCTGGTTTTTGCCTGATGCCGATCGGCAGTACGGTAGAGGATCTGGCGTTGCAGATTACTGCTATCCACCGTATCACCATCGGCCAGCCAGAGTTGCCCTACCCCGGCAGCAGCCAGATAGAGTGAAGCAGGCGAACCCAGGCCGCCTAGCCCTACAATCAGTACCTTGCTCTTTTTCAGCCGTAACTGCCCTGCCTCACCGATTTCTGGCAGCAGGATCTGTCGACCATAACGCAGAAATTCATTATCAGTGAGTTCGTCAGGCATACGCTGTTACTCCTGATGTTGTTCCTTCAACCATCCGCAGCAATCGTTCAGTGGCCGCTTGAGGATCAGCCGCCTTGGTAATGGCACTGACCAGCGCAACGCTGCCAACGCCCGTCGCCAGCACTTGCGGAACACGCTCTTCGGAGATGCCTCCGATGGCCACGGTCGGGCAATCGCCTGACTGCAGGACACATTCCCGGAGGCGCGCTAATCCTTGCGGCTGGGAAGGCATGTCTTTGGTTTGCGTCGGGAAGATATGTCCCAGTGCAACATAGGACGGACGGATGGTCAGTGCCTCGGCCAGCTCAACCGGATCATGCGTGGAAATACCTAGGCGTAAACCGGCATTGCGCAGTGCGTCCAGATCAGCAATCTGAATATCTTCCTGCCCCAGATGCACACCGTAGGCACCATGCTTAATGGCTAACTGCCAGTAATCATTGATAAACAGGCGCGCCTGATAACGGCGCCCCAGTTCAATGGCTTGCATGATCTGTTGTTCCAGATCGGCAGCCTGCGGATCCTTGATCCGCAGTTGCAGCGTTTTGACGCCCCATTCCAGCAGACGCGCAATCCAATCGACCGAATCAACCACCGGATAAAGCCCTAATTGGTGATCGGTCTTCGGAAAAGCAAAAGACGGGTTCATTACTCCACCTCTTTTGCCAGATAGAGTTCACCGCCATGTTCACGAAAAGCGGCTGCCTGTTGCTGCATTCCCGATTTCATCTCATCGAAAGCACCGTCGCTGTCTAACTGACGTACTTCCTGGCTGATTTTCATTGAGCAGAATTTAGGACCACACATAGAGCAGAAGTGCGCTACTTTGCCGGATTCCTGTGGCAAATCTTCATCGTGATAAGCACGCGCGGTATCCGGATCCAGGGCCAGATTGAACTGATCTTCCCAGCGGAATTCAAAACGCGCTTTAGACATCGCATTGTCGCGGATCTGCGCGCCCGGATATCCTTTTGCCAGATCAGCGGCATGCGCGGCGATCTTGTAGGCAATCAGACCCTGTTTGACATCTTCTTTATTTGGCAGACCCAAATGTTCTTTCGGTGTGACATAGCAAAGCATCGCACAGCCGTACCAGCCGATCATGGCAGCGCCAATACCGGAGGTGAAATGGTCATATCCCGGTGCGATATCAGTCGTTAACGGGCCTAAGGTATAGAAAGGGGCGCCATGGCAGTGTTTGAGCTGCTCATCCATATTTTCTTTGATTAGGTGCATTGGTACATGACCAGGACCTTCAATAATCACCTGAACATCATATTCCCACGCTACCTGAGTCAGCTCGCCCAGTGTACGCAGTTCAGAGAACTGGGCTTCATCGTTGGCATCGGCAATCGAGCCCGGACGCAGACCATCTCCCAGTGACAAGGCCACATCGTACTGTGCGCAGATCTCGCAGATCTCACGGAAATGGGTGTAGAGGAAGTTTTCCTGATGATGCGCCAGACACCATTTAGCAATGATAGAACCACCACGGGACACAATACCGGTCACACGTTTGGCCGTCATCGGCACATAACGCAGCAGCAGACCGGCATGGATGGTGAAGTAATCCACGCCCTGTTCTGCCTGTTCGATCAGCGTGTCACGCATCACTTCCCAGGTCAGGTCTTCAGCAATACCGTTTACTTTTTCCAGCGCCTGATACATAGGCACAGTACCGATAGGCACCGGGCTGTTACGCAGGATCCATTCGCGGGTCGCATGAATGTGACGACCGGTGGACAGATCCATAACGGTATCAGCGCCCCAGCGGGTTGACCAAATCAGCTTTTCTACTTCTTCTTCAATACTGGAACTGATGGATGAGTTGCCAATATTGGAGTTGATCTTCACCAGGAAATTACGGCCGATAATCATCGGTTCACTTTCCGGATGGTTGATATTGGCCGGAATAATGGCACGGCCTTCGGCCACTTCCTGACGGACAAATTCAGCGGTGATCCCTTTTTCGCCTTCCTGCAGACGGCGCTGGTTTTCACGGACCGCGATGTACTCCATTTCAGGAGTGATCAGGCCTTTACGGGCATAGTGCAGCTGGCTCACACAGTGACCGGCTTTGGCTTTACGGATGGGTGCCTGTACTGCCATTTTTGGCACCAGCGGCAGCTGTTCAGCCTGCGCACGGGTAAACGCAGAATTTGGTTCCAGCACATCTTCGGTGTCGTTACGTTCCAGGATCCAGTTCTGACGCAACGGGAAAAGCCCCTGGGTTACATCAACCTGCTGATCCGGATCGCCGTAAGGACCTGAAGTGTCATAAACCAGTACCGGCGCATTTTCTTCATAGACAGGCGCCTGCTTGGTTCCGCCCACCAGCGATGGGGTAAGGTGAATGCGACGCATTGGTACACGGATATCAGGACGGGAGCCTTCCAGATATTCACGATCTGAATTAGGGAAGGTTTGGGTTGCCAGCGTAGACAGATACTCTTTCGCTGAATCACGACGTTCACGGGCAGTTAAATTTTTCGACATAGCAAGCTCACCTTAAATAGAAATCGGATGGCTTGCCGGAAGTTGCGTTGAGTGGGAGTTTTGCAGCAAAAGATCTTAAGTGATCTGAGGAGGAATTGCTTCCTGAGCGCAACTCTTGTTTCCCTTCGCAGGTTCTAGCCTGATCAGGTTCAACGGATCCCGAATAAACGGTCTCAGCCCTTAGGGCACTCCGACAAGTGAAAGGCAGTATGGAACGATGCGAAGAGAATGGCAACAATCAGATAACAATTGATGATCGCTGCCACAAAATCAATAATCAGCGAGGTACAATTCAGCGAGGGACTATGGTGCGGTGATGGTGGAAATAAAAGCCGTCATCAAACAGCGGATCTTCATAACGGACTTCCACCTCTTTTACGACTGGCCAGAGCTTATGTTGCGTCGCATTCAGCACGGCAAAACGGTAAGGCATGTCGCCAATTTTGCCTTCCCGTGAAAGTGCTGTTGCACCGGATACCGTTATGCTGCGGCCTTTGGCATATAAAACCGGATCAAGCAGTTGCGGAAACACCGCGATAAAACGACCGGGGGATTGTTCTGCCTGCTGCGGTATGCCGTTATAAGCCAGCGGCAGATAAACAACCTCGACCTCTGTTCCCGAGGCCAGATTGCGGGTTTGCGCGATAACGCCGCTCCATTTTACCTGCCAGCCCTGCGGATTATTCAGTTGTGCCATCTGAGCAAACTGCTGACGGATCAACACAGAATCATCGGCATAGTAACCGGTCTTGTTATTAGCGCAGGCGGTCAGAAACAGGGCAAGAAAGCACGCAATCCACTTCATATTCAGTTCTCAGCTTAAAGAGTGATCACTAGTTACTCACGACCCGGCAGTTTTTTCCAGGTCACCTTGTCACGCAGATAAACCGGTGATGCCAGCGCCGGTTCGCAATAATCGCCGGCACGGAACGCGGCAACCGCCTGCGGCAGCATGTCCTGCGCCCATGGCAGGTTTACTTCCTGTGCATTATCAGCAGGCTGCAAACCTAACTGAGCAGCCAGTTCAGTATAGCTGGTAAACCCAGTGCCTACTGCGACGCCATTCGCTAGCTGAGCTTCAAACTGGCTCAGATATTCGCCTGCCTGTTCCGGCAGGATCACGGCTTCATCGACAACGGATTGCATCAGACCATCACGCAGCAAAAAGGCACCGATATAGATCTCATTCATTCTGGCATCTATCGCAGCAACGGCTTTCTCAGCCTGCTGACGGCGGTATGCACCCTGTGCCAGCATCTGTAACGTGGAAACGCCAATCAGCGGTACACCGGCACCATACGCCAGCCCCTGAGCCGCGCCGATACCGATACGGACACCGGTAAAAGAGCCCGGCCCACGGCCAAATGCAATGGCATCCAGTCCGGATAAAGAGGCTCCGGCTTCAGCCAGTAATTCACTTACCATCGGCAGAATCAAACGGGTATGAGCCTGCGGAGCCACCTGCTCCCGGGTTAATACAGCATCGTTCCATAATAAGGCTGCGGAACAGCCTTCAGTGGCTGTATCAATCGCCAGAATTTTCATTCGCTTCAATCTCTCTTATTGGCTCTTCTTGTGTAATAACCGGTGCACTGACCGGCAATTTCCAGAATTCAGTTAAACGGGTTATATCCCGGCAACGCGGAATAGGCGGTAAACTTTTCAAAAACGCCGCCCCATACGGTTTATTGACCAGACGCGGGTCACAGAGGATCAGGATACCACGATCCTGATAATCACGGATCAGGCGCCCTACTCCTTGTTTCAGAACAATTACTGCTTCCGGCAATTGTAACTGCTGGAATGGATCGCCGCCCTGCATGCGGCAATCTTCCATGCGGGCTTTCAGTAATGGTTCATCCGGCGAGGTGAATGGCAGCTTATCAATGATGACACAGGACAATGCCGCCCCCCGGACATCCACCCCTTCCCAGAAGGATGACGTTGCTACCAGCACCGCATGTCCGTCGGCGACAAAATCGGCCAGAATCCGCTGCTTGTTATCATCCCCCTGCACCAGCACAGTACGATCCAGCTTATCGCGCAATACCTGTGCGATCTGATTGACACTGTTATAGCTGGTACATAGGAAGAAGCAACCGCCCGGCACCTGTTCAATCACTGGCAGCAACCGCTCGGCAAGCTGGGTGGCACGCTGATAGATAGAGGTATCCGGCAGATTACGCGGTACACAAAGCAAAGACTGGTGGGCGTAATCAAACGGACTGTCCAGCAGGCAGGTATCGGCATCACCGACGCCCATGCGCTGCGAAAAGTAGTCAAACTCTTCACCGACCGTGAGCGTTGCCGAGGTAAATATCCAGCTGCAACCAACCCGCATCACTTCCTGTGCGAAACGTTCCGCAATCGACAACGGGGTAACATTCAGCGTGAAATGACGCTTGGTGGTTTCATACCAGTATGCGGCCCCGGCTTCGGTAATCGCCGTGACATGATCCACCGTGGTCAGAAAACCGGCCAGACGCTCAAAACAGTTGTTGATCTGTTCACCACGCCCTAACGCCAGTTTGCAGACGTCATAACAAAACTTGATCGATTCTTTCAGGCGCTGCAGCTCACGTTGCATCTGGGGCTGCACCAATACATCACGCAGATTACCGCGGGAGGGATCCACCCCGAATGCCAAACGCATCGCCTGACAATCCTGAACCAGACGATCCGCCGCCTTGCCCAGTTGCGCCATATCCTTCGCTTCCAGCCGGTAAGCCAGCCGCAATTCATCGGCAACATCACTCAGCTGACGGCTGGAAAGTGATTCTCCGAAATACTGACTGGCAATATCCGGTAACTGGTGGGCTTCATCGAAGATATAAACATCCGCATCCGGCAGCAACTCGCCAAATCCGGTGTCTTTTACTGACATATCGGCAAAAAACAGATGATGGTTGATCACCACCACCTGCGCATCGAGTGCTTTACGACGGGCTTTGACCAGAAAACAGTTTTCATAATCCGGGCATTCGCGCCCCAGGCAATTATCGTTGGTGCTGGTCACAAATGGCAGGATCGGCGCCTGTTCCTGTAAACCCGGAATATCCGCTACATCACCGCTGACCGTCCGGGCTTTGAATTGACGCACTTTAGGCAAATCGGCAAACACATCCGCCGCCAGAAAGTGCATCTCCTGTTCAAGCAGGGCAAGCCGGTAAGTACAAAGATAGTTAGAACGCCCTTTCAGCTGGGCAACGGGCTTGCCATATTGCATCGCCAGCAGCAGCGTCGGTAAATCCCGTTCGTAGAGTTGATCCTGCAATGCTTTGGAGCCGGTGCTGATGATCACCCGCTTGCCGCTATCCAGTGCCGGAACCAGATAGGCAAAGGTTTTCCCCGTACCAGTGCCTGCTTCTACCAGCAAACGACCGGCAGTTTCTATTGCCTTACTGACTGCCTCCGCCATGTGAACCTGCGCCTGACGCGGAGCAAATCCGGGGATCGCCTTGGCCAGCAGCCCGTTTTCAGCAAAATAATCGTTATTCAACAGCGGATCCCGGCACGAAAAAAATGATGGGCGATTGTACCACATCCCGTTCGGTGTCCGGCCCCTGCACAACTTTTCGTTATTACATCCGCAACCCCCCTCTTTAAACCCGAAAAATCATCAGAGCAAGTGCGAATAAGAATTATACTTAAATAGCCCACAGTCTCCATTCAGGAGAAATTGTATGACAATGCTTGCTCATGGTTTGCAACACGTAAAAGTGATTGCGCTGGCGGTGACGGATTTAAACCGGGCGCAACATTTTTATGGCGAGATACTCGGTCTTCCTCCTGCTTATGAAGGAAACGTTCTGAGGGGGTATTCAATCGGAGATATCGTTCTTATGCTAAAAGAGAACTGGTATGGCTCCCCGACGGCGGATCCTAACCCCCGGATCACACTGGCAACGGCTTATGCCCCGGATACCGAAGCCTTTTTAAAAGCACACGGTGTCACGATTGCCGATCCGGTCGAAGAAGTTGATGAGGGTTTTTACGTCGGCAGTTTTTTAGACAGCGAAGGTAATAAGCTCTGGTTCTGCTCACCGACAGAGAAGTAATTTTATCATCAGTTATCCTGCTCTCCGGCTACTGTCACACGCCGTGAGAGCGGGCTTTACAAGCCTGCTCAACTGCATGTGTCACGGTTCTGTTTCCCGTCCCATGGGCGCGCACACCGGATAGGAGCTTCCTCATGCAGCAGAAGTTAAGTCTTTAGCCTCGAACATCGTGCCCTATTCTACTTATAATGCACCTCTGACTGTCGGTTTAGTACTTAACGTGGACTCTGTATGAAGCAAAGATTATTACTTTTGATTTTGGCAATTTTGATTCCGGCCGGTATCTATGGCTACAATTACATCAACCTTGAAGGCCCTCTTGTCAAAGTTTTAGAACGTAATGAAGCTTATCAAGGCATTCAGATTCACTCGTATTACTACAACTTTATTGCTCCATCTAAAGTTATTTTTGATGTGATGAATGTTGAAAACGCCAGTGCTTCAGACGTTTTTTCTGTGCTGATTGATTTTGCAATAGTAAATAAAGACAAAAAATATCAGCAAGTTATCCTTGCTTACAAAGGCAATGCAAAGTTTATTTTGCCCGGTGATTACTTTCAAAAACTAGCAACAAATTCAAACCCAAGTGACCCATCAGCCACAATCAAAAGCTTTATCGCTCACGTGCAAAATCTTGATGGTGCAAATCCGTATTCTCAAACAACAGATACCGATGCGTCATTACAGGCTCAATTCGATGATTTCAACAACAAATGGTATGCCTCTGAAGTAAACACTCTGAAATCTGACAAATAATTCAGACACGTTCGCATTCGCTCACTGGACGGCACTATGTGCTACCGTTTAATTAAACATCAGGCCATCAGGAAACAAGCCCTATGCGTAATTTAATCATTTCTATGTTGCTTCTTTGTGTTGGCTGTACGCAGCTCCCGGATAAGGTGAAGCCAGTCGAAAATTTCGATTTAACCCGTTATCTGGGTAAATGGTATGAAATCGCCCGACTTGATCATTCTTTTGAACGAGGTTTAAACAAAGTAACAGCTGAATACTCATTAAACGATAATGGCAGCGTAAAAGTCATCAATCGCGGCTATTCAGAACAAGATAAACAGTGGCAAGAAGCGACGGGGGTTGCTTATTTCATTGACTCGCCAAACAATGGTTTACTCAAGGTCTCATTCTTCCGGCCTTTTTATGGCACCTACGCGATCTTTGAACTAGACCACGACAACTATCAATATGCTGTTGTATCTGGCCCTAATCATTCATATCTCTGGATCCTATCCCGAACTCCATCGCTTTCAGATATGGTTAAAAAGCAGTTAATACAAAAAGCGGCTGATGCTGGATTTAACACACAGGATTTGATCTTTGTTGCTCAATAATTCAATGAGGTAAATAAACCATGCAGAGCTATATGTCGTTGTTAGCAATTACTGGTGCGTTGATGCTGGCTGGTATGTGATTGTTGCGTTTGTTCTGTCGTCTGAAGCACCAAGAAAAACCTATCTGAAGTTCAAAGCCTTCTTTGATACTACGGCTGGTTCCGTGATGGCTTTACTGGGTTTAAAGCTTATCTTCAGTAGCAATAAATTGTAATATTGGCTGGTTTTGGGTGAGAGTTTGACAACGGCCACTTTTCCAGCGGAGCAATAACCGAATGTATTCCACATAGTGATACAATCGATGTAATTTCACTAGTCGTTGTAAATCATGAGCAAAAAAGTCAAAGTTGCAAATATTTATGAAATCACCTGGCCCCATGCCTGTGCCAAGTGCGGGGATACTCAGCATCTGAAGAATGTAACCTCGTTAGAAAACAAACTCACAACGAAGATAACCAAAATTGATCCGCAGCTTGAATACTTTGTCTGTGAAAAACATGCAAAATGGCTGGCTCTGGCTAACTTGTCTGTTGATAGCTGTGGGACAATGACTTTAGTACGTCTAGTGTCCTATTTTGCAACTACGTTATTCAGCATTTTCCTTATAACATTGCCGTTGCAGCTAATTAATAATAGTTTTTCCGATATATCCGTTCCTTATATATTAGTTATTTTTGTCGCTTATGTGTTATTCAGTCGCTTTCTTCGAAAACAAATTCCAATACATAAGACTAAGTTCAGCACAAAGGAATATATTTTAGAATTTGATAATTCTGATTTCGCTGAAAGTTTTGTAAAAGAAAATCAGCAACATACAATTGTTGAACGTTTAAACTGAAAAATTTAACAAAATCAGCAAAGCAAAGTTCAGCCGTTATGAAGCTGTCCGATTACTGAATAGTAGATATTGAGTTAGTCGATGAATTTCATCAAAAGTGCATACCAAAAAGATAACATCATCCATTCGCTTTCGACTTCTGACAATGTTTCAATATGCTGCTTTGACGTGGCATCCAGACATAACCACAAGACATGATTACAGAGGTAGTAGATGACATCTTATGAATGGATATTGTTCGATGCAGACGAGACACTTTTTGAGTTCGACGCCTTCCGTGGTTTAAAACTCATGTTTTCGCGTTTTGGCGTCGATTTTTCTGATGCTGATTTCTCGGAATATCAACAGGTTAACAAACCGCTCTGGGTTCAGTATCAGGATGGAAAAATATCCGCCACGCAGCTCCAGTATCAACGTTTTCAAACCTGGGCACAGCGACTGGATGAAACGCCGAAAGCATTAAATAGCGCCTTTCTGTCAGCGATGGCTGATATCTGTGCACCGCTGGATGGTGCCACCAATTTACTGAATACACTCCGAGGCAAGGTAAAACTCGGCATTATCACGAATGGTTTTACTGAACTTCAGCAGGTTCGCCTTGAGCGCACCGGGTTCCGGGACTATTTCGATGTACTGATCATTTCAGAACAGGTGGGTGTCGCCAAACCCCATCCTGATATTTTTGAACATGCGCTTTCTACTATGGGGCATCCGTCGCGCGAGCGTGTGCTCATGGTGGGTGATAATCCTGATTCGGACATCTTGGGTGGTCTCAATGCCGGACTGCATACATGCTGGGTCAATGCAGACAATAAGCCCGAGCCAGCGGGTATCAAACCGCACTATCAGGTTTCATCATTATCAGAGCTTGAGTCTATCCTGGTGCCAGCAACATGAGATAGCACAAACCTAAATAGTCCACTGTCTCCATTCAGGAGAAATTGTATGACAATGCTTGCTCATGGTTTGCAACACGTAAAAGTGATTGCGCTGGCGGTGACGGATTTAAACCGGGCGCAACATCAGTCATCCAGCTCTCCGCCTAGTATCACACGCCGTGCGGGCAGGATTTAGCCAGATTGCGACTCCCCCGCTTACTGCATTCACACCCTGCACGCTTTGCCTGTGCTGAAGCAAACTTTACCAAAACTCTCATTTGAAACCAGACCTGAACGGGCGTAGGATAAATTTATCTCCTGATAGTTATATCAGGCCCCCCGATCGCATTTTGTGGTCCTGCGGTAGCTATGCCCTGATGAAAAATATGCAGGGGAAATGCGGAGACATTCCGGGAAAGTGGCTTATTTGGGGGGTTATACGGAATAAGGCGGGATAATAAATTGTTAGAAAAAAGCTTAACTTGCTCAGATGCCTCGAACAAACTATCATCAGGTAGAAGATTCATAATAGAGAGGTTCACAGCATGACTAATGTGCTTAGATGGCTTGGCTTAGCTCCAAGTGAGAATGAACAACGTATTATTGAGCTAGTGAATAGCTCCAACAGAGCCCAATCAGCAAGGGTGGTTGGTAGAGGTACCGTCATGATTGATGTACAACAAATCAGACAAGATCCAAAATTCAAAGAGCTTTACAAAAAAGCAGCCAACATTGTTATAGAAAATAAGTAAAAGTATAAATGTTTTTATTGCTAACTCTTCCGATTTTGATTAGTGGCTTTTTTCTTTGTCACATACATCCAATATATAAATACAAACTACATAGATATGAAGGTCAATATTTATATCTTAAATGTGCAACACTGGGAATCACTTGTCTTTTTATAGCATCAGCAAGTTGCTTGTTGATCAATAAGTATTTTCCGTCCTCATTTTTTATTGCCTCACATGCAATTAATATAGATATTCCTTTATATATAGAAGAATTGATAAAATCGACAACTGCAGAGAAAAACAATAGCAATGATATTTACACTCTAACTTGGGTCATTGTTATATCGATTTCAACATTATTTATTCCGCCAATTTGGTCTTTCTTATCCTACATACGACTATGCATTAAACACCACGCCAAAGGCTCAAAGTTTTTTAAAGATACTAAACTATTCGTTATTGCAAATATTTTATCCGATAGTCCTTTAGATAACTTACTTTTCAAGTCATCAATAAACAAAGATGATAGTCCACTTATGTTGTCACTGAAAGACAGAAAAGTTTATGTTGGTCAAGTTATCTCTCTTGGCGAACCCAACGAAGTTCAGGGCTCAGATCAAGAAATATCTATAATTCCAATTATGAGTGGCTACAGAGACAAAGACACATTAAAAGTAGTTTTCAATACTAAATATGATGATGTCGATGAGGATATATACTTAACTATTAGGCAAGATGATATTGTTTCTGCGACGCAATTTTCTTTTGATTCATACGAAAAGCTAAATAAATCAGTATCAGTGAGAAAATCATTTAAAAAAAGAATATCCAACCCTGATTAAAAATTTTTTCTAACAAAAACTTGAAATTGGACGTGGACTTCACCCACTTTTTCGGACACGCATTGATAACTAATCCAGAGGTCATCAATGCCCGCTTATACCAATGCTAAACGTATTTTTAAGTACTCTGACGAGTTCAAAATGAAAGCCGTTCAATGGAGTTTCGACCCTCAGCGATCAGTAAAGGATGTCGCTGCTGCACTGGACATTCATCCCTTTATGTTGTCTCGTTGGCGTAAAGAATTTCGTGAAGGGAAATATGGTCCGATGAAGCCCACAACCAAACCTTCTAAGCCCAATGCCCAGCTCAAAGAGCAGGATGAACTTAAAAAACTCAGAAAACGTATTGCTGAACTTGAAGAGGAAAACGACATCCTAAAAAAGTGGCAACGCTTTCTGGCCGAGGAACGACGGAAGCATTCCAATTCATAAAAAAGCATGCTTCTCACCTCTCTGTGAAACGTCTTTGCCAACGACTTGGCGTTTCACGTAGTGGCTATTATGACTGGCTAAAGCGCACTCCCAGTGTTCATGTGCAACAGGATGCTGTGTTACTGACGCACATTAAGCGTGTCTTCAAGGCATCGGCGGAACGATACGGCAGTCCTAAAGTTTATCAGGCACTTCGGACTCAAGGTGTTGTCGTTAGTCAGAAACGAGTGGCCAGATTGATGCGAGAAAATGGCTTAAAAGCTCGCGTTGAGCGTGTTTATAAACGATTGAGTAAGATGCGGGCTGAATTAAAAGTGCTGCCAAATCATCGCTTGCAGGCGCCCAAGCCAACAGGACCAAATCAACAGTGGTCTAGCGATGTCACCTATATCCGACATGGTCACAGGCATGTCTTCCTCGCGGTCATTGTTGACCTCTGGTCGCGGAAAATTATTGGCTGGGCGCTCCATGAGAAACTCAATGCTGAATTATCTGTTGCTGCTTTATATCAAGCATTGAAACAACGGAAACCAAAACCGGGTCTCATCCTACATACAGATCGTGGCGTTGAGTTCAGAGCACAAGCCATGCAAATCTGGCTCAATAAATTTGGGATCCGACATAGTATGAACCGGCCAGGTCAGTGCACCGATAACGCTGAAGTTGAATCGTTTTTTAAGACGTTAAAGTCTGAACTGATTTACGAAAATTATTTTCCGACGGTATCTGCACTGAGAGATCAGATCAGCAGATACATCCGGAATTTTTATAATAAGGTGCGGCTGCACAGTAGCCTCAATTATGTATCTCCGATACAGTTTGAACATGCCGCTTAATAAACGCGTGTCCATTTTATCGGGTGAACATCAACGGCACTATATGCCGCCATTTAAGTAATAGTTAAGCTTCTTTGAGAAATATATGTTGACGACAATATTCGAATTACTTAAAGCACTTGGGACATATTCATCAATATTTGCCTTAATCATTATTTCTGTATTCACATTATGGAAATATGTTCTAAAGTCGGTTTTTGAAGATTGGTCAAAAAATAGATTAGAAATTAAGAAAATTGAAATAACTAATTCTTTAGACACTCAGAAAAATCTCATTTTGAAACAAACAGAATTTGAGATATTAAAGCTGAATAGAATACTTCCAGCACTTGAAAAACTTAATTCGAACTTTTATAACCATTGGCTTATGTTCAACACATACGTTTCATACATCGTTAACAAAGCTGGATTACCTGATGATTTTGAGAAAAATCGACTTGAGCTTGATAGACAAATGGTAGATTGCATTACGCAATTATCGATTTATTTACCATCAGAATTTAGAATTTTAATCAATAAAATCCGTTTGTTAGCAAGTAACTCTTGGAAACCTCCTCATATTGTCTATTATCATTTGTTAGAACTAAATAACTGATCCTAATTGTGCTCCACCTATTTATTCTGTGCTGCTATTGCAAACGGGCTGACATGATCTAAAAAATACTTCACCTTTCGCAATAATTCCCACATCGCCCGACATCGGTGGTTTCTGGTGACCATCTCGTGCATTGAGCGCCAGAGTAGTTCAATCCGATTGACCCACGGTGAGTAAACAGGTTGAAACAGTAACTCAAATTTTGGATTGTTCTTGAGCCATACCTGCGTCTTTTGGCTTTTGTGGATCACGTAATTATCAAGGACCAGGATAATTTTCTTCGCCCGACGGTAATGCCGTTTCAGCTTTTCCAGTAGTTGAATAAATAGGTCTGAATCCTTACTCAGCCCTGTGGTGTAAATTACCTTGCCCGTCTGACTATTAAGTGCACCGGCAACATAGTGTTTTTCGTTTTTCCCTGGTGTGGGTATTCGTTTTTGTTGATGACGACGCATCCAATCCGCACCAATTTTAGGATTCAGGTCGATATCTGCTTCATCGACATAAAAAACCGGTTCATTAATAGAGTGACTTTGTAATGCATTGTTTATTAATGCCATTTTCTCATCACGATGTGGGTCACGAATATGGAGTGTCGGCGCAGCTCTACGCCAAACAATGCCCATTTTAGGTAACCAACGGCGGATGGTAGAGGCAGCAATGTTGAGTTCTGGACACATGCGATGAATAAGCGATGCAAAAAGCTCTGAACTCCAACGTGAACGTTGATAACCAAAATCTTCTGGCGAGAACTGAATAAGCAGCTCTAAAATGAGTCGAATTTGTTGGTATGGCAAAGAACAAAATCGTCCGCGTTGTTTACTTTCGAGACCGGAAATACCACATTCCTGATACCAGCTGAGCCAGCGTTGAATAGAAGAACGAGCAGCGGCAGTCAGTTGATGAACCATCGAAACAGTCTGCCCCTGATGCAGCATGAGAATAGCAGTCAGACGCCGGGCATGTTCTTTATCGTTGGTTTTATAAATGATTTTTTCGATGCGTCTGCGTTCGGCGCGAGATAAAACTGGTAACATAGCGGTAACTCGGTTTTGGGCGATTGTTTAGTTTGGCGACGATATGATCGCATAACTAAAACCGAGTTACTCCCACCAAGTGATCTACATTTCGGAACAGTTATTTAGGCTATCCATATGAAATTCCTATGCTAGCTCAAGATATATATGTTGATTTAATTGAGTGCTTTTATGAGTTTTCAAATAAATTCATTGGCATTGGCAATAATGATGTAACGTATTCTGAAATAATGGCTAAGCATAGTTTAGATGAAAAATGTCACTCAACTAAAACGGATCCACTAAATCTCATGGCGTGGCAATATATTATATTTCCTGAGAGCTATGATGGCATGATGCGAGCCCCCGTAGAGAAAGCAGTACAAGAACATTATAAAAATTTGAGAAAAGAAGCTTAACAAAAACTTGAAACTGGACGGCACTGCGTGCCGCCATTTGAGTAAAAGTTAGCCTGTCTCGGCTATATGGTGGAGGTAATTATGAAATGGTATGTTACATATGAATGCATTACAAACAATCAAAAATTTACGGATACATTTTTGATAGAAAATGATAACGAGCCCACTCAGATTGACCAATTAGTTCTGAATCAAGCCATGCAACATTCTATAAAATTCTGTGCCGAAGGAGTTGGAAGTATTCGTATACTATCAATCTCTTTATCACAGGATGCACCACAACAATATTAACAACTCTAGCTATAAGGAAACAAATATGTTCAATTTCTTTAAAAGCAAAGCACAACGAGAACATGAGCAAAAAATACTAACACTGTATGAACAATGCATCCTAGACATTAACAATTTCATTAATGCTCACCAAAATCCAACAAAAGATGACTTTATTCAATTAGCTGTAAATGCAAAAATAATTTATAACTTATTTTGTAGTGTGAAAAAGCTCGAAGCGCAAACCAAAGAGTTCGCTACACCTTTTGTTAGTACAGCTCTTGGGTTTTATATTGAAGTTGATGGCATCGATGAAGATACCGCATATTTAAAACTTAAAGCAATAATTGACAATTCAATTGATAATTTGAACAATAAAGTTAATACCGACTTTATTTTCCCCTCAATAAAAGTTGCTTTTCTAATGTCAAAACTTATTGACTTTAACAAACCAATTTAGAATGTGAGCATCAACGGCACTACGTGCCGCCGTTTAATTAGAAGTTAGATTTTCCTCATTCATCTATTTGAATCTCTAGTTCCATAGCTCTTCCCTTTTCTCCAAATACTTCGACAAAAACCTAGCGACGACGCGGTTTGCCTGTTTTAGCTTTGTTGTTACCGCTTTGCCCAAGCGCTTTAGCGCGTAGGGTTTTCTTAGACGATTTACTCTTAGTACTGCTCGCCTCTTCTTGCGCCGTTAGATTCGGCTCAAAGCCTTCCATCCACTGCAGGATAAAATGTTCGCCAGTGAGTTTTTCTACGTCTTCGAGTAGGTATTTCTCTTTATTCGAGACCAACGAAACGGCCAAGCCCGCTTGACCTGCACGGCCTGTTCGACCAATACGGTGAATATAGTCTTCGGCGTTGTAAGGCAGCTCATAATTGATCACGTATTGCAGTTGCTGGATGTCCAACCCGCGCGCGGCCACATCGGTGGCGACAAGCGCACGCACTTGGCCGGTTTTAAACTCTTCCAAGCCGCGATCGCGGGCGCCTTGGGATTTATCGCCATGAACCGCAGCAGCACTGATGCCATCTTTTTCAAGCTCTTTAGCAAGCTCATCCACCGCTTGTTTGGTACGAGTGAAAATAAGCACTTGTTGCCAATTTTTAGAGCCTATCAGGTACGCCACTAAACCCGCTTTGCGTTGGTTGTCGACTTCGTAAAAGCGTTGTTCAATTTTTGCTGCCATCGCATTTCGTTCGGCGACTTCGATCAGTTTTGGCTGCTTTAAAATGGTTTTGCTTAAGGAAAACACGTCATCGTTGAAGGTTGCGGAGAAGAACAAGGTTTGGCGCGTTTCGGGGAGACGTTTTAGGATGCGCTCGATATCGACAATAAAACCCATATCCAGCATGCGATCCGCTTCATCAAGAACCAGTGTTTCAACTGTGCTGAGGTCGATCAACTCTTTGAAAGCA
This sequence comes from Tolumonas auensis DSM 9187, assembly GCF_000023065.1. Classification (NCBI taxonomy): domain Bacteria; kingdom Pseudomonadati; phylum Pseudomonadota; class Gammaproteobacteria; order Aeromonadales; family Aeromonadaceae; genus Tolumonas; species Tolumonas auensis. The sequence continues at coordinate 1,151,127 of NC_012691.1, read as the reverse complement.
AGCTCCAACAAACGGCCTGGTGTCGCCACGAGGACATCACAGCCTTTGTTGAGCGCATCAATCTGCGGGTTGATACTCGCTCCACCGTAAGCCACGACTGAGTTGAGACCCAAACCTTGGCTGTATTTCACAAAGCTTTGATGTACTTGTTGAGCCAGTTCCCGCGTTGGCGTCAGCACTAACACACGGATGGCTTTTTCAGATGTGTCTCGAACGAGGTGACGTTGAATCAGTGGCAAGGCAAATGCAGCAGTTTTCCCCGTCCCCGTTTGTGCCCCCGCCATAACATCGTGACCGGCAAGAACTTCTGGGATCGCCGCTTTTTGGATCGGCGTTGCCGTTTGATAACCAAGCGTATCGATAACAGCCAATAAATCCGAGTGAAGACCTAGGGTGGAAAAACTCATAAACAAACACCGCTTACAATAAATTAAGACGGCCCTATTGTAACATCGAAACCCTAAAGACTCTCAGAGAGAACCGTATTCCTGCTAATTGCGTTTCCGAGATATTTAAGTGCCTTCACCAACCAACAAACCATACAAGTGATGTGGCATCAACCACCAGCCACCGTTATAGTTTCGTTTAGTATGTATTTAACAGGAATTGCAGATGTTCACAGGCATTGTTCAGGGAATTGCGACCATTACGGCTGTCAGCGATGCCGACGGTATCCGGACTTTTGAAATTGAGTTTCCGGCCGGGTTTTGCGCGGATTTACAAATTGGCGCCAGCATCGCTATTGATGGCGTTTGCCTCACGGTGACAGAGATACTCAGCGATACCCGGGCTAAATTTGATGTCATGCTGCAAAGCCTGCTGATCACCACGCTGAGCGCCTATCAGACCGGTGATCGGGTTAATGCCGAGCGCGCCGCGAAAGACGGTGCCGAGATTGGCGGGCATCCCCTCTCCGGTCATGTGGATTTCCGTGCCACCGTTATTACCGTCAGACAGCTGGAGAATAACTACTGTATCCGTATTGGTGTCCCGCATCAGTGGATGAAATACATCTTTCCCAAGGGATACATTGCACTGAACGGCACCAGCCTGACTATTTCCGACGTCAGTAAAGAAGAAGACTGGTTTGAAGTCTGGCTGATCCCGGAAACACGCCGCATGACAACGTTCGAGGCAAAACAGGCCGGTTCAGAACTGAATGTTGAAATTGAACGTGGCACGCAGGTAGTGGTTGATACCGTCAGAGCCACGCTTGAAGAAAAACTGGGCCCGTTACTGCCCGCTCTGGAAGTATTGCTCAGACAAAACGGCGTCGATATCAACTCGCTCGCCTCCCCGTCATCTCCCCCTCAGATCACTGAAAAAAAGGACTGAAATCATCCTGACATGCCGGGTGTTTCAGCTCCATAATGATCCCTTTCTTCTGGTGTCTGGTCATCCGGTAGTCATTTTTCTCTGTTAACTCTATCCCGCATGGATGTAACAACAGCAGAAAATTACATATGTGACAGGACTAGCAACTAAATCATCCGACACGATTCATCACAGGACATTAGACCGACATCGTGCGAATCTTGTTTCGCACACGTATAACATGACTCAAAAATAGATTAATGTAGTTTACTTGTATGTTTTGTGGCCAAGATGTTTTGTGGTCAAGACTTAATAGTTAAAAGAGGTAATAGCTATGGTGAATCCTATGGAAAAGCCGCTGTTCGAACTTGACAAGGATGAGTTTAAACAAGAGATCGTTCACCATCTTCGTACAACATTAGGCACCAGTGAGAAGAAAGCAAGCAAGCAGGCATGGTGGATGGCCACCTGTGCCACAATCAATCAAATGCTCTTCGAACGCCTGACCAGCACCCAGCAAACTCACCTGCAAAAAGACACCCGTGCAGTACATTATTTTTCAGCCGAATTCCTGATGGGACGACTGACCGCCAACAACCTGCACAATCTCGGATTATATAAAACCTGTGAAGAAGCACTGAAAGATCTGAACCTGGAACTGGCAGATCTGTGCGAGCAAGAACCGGATATGGCACTGGGCAATGGTGGTTTAGGTCGTCTGGCTGCCTGCTTCATTGATTCATTAGCCACACTGGGTTATCCGGCGCTGGGCTACGGCCTGCACTATGAACACGGCCTGTTCCGACAGGAGATCCGCGATGGCCGTCAGGTTGAGCGTCCTGATTCATGGCGTGAATATGGCAACCCGTGGGAAATCTGCCGTCCTGAATCGGTACAGGAAATTCCCCTGTATGGTTATGTGGAAACTGTTTTCGGCGAGGATTGCCAGGTCCGTAAGGTATGGCATCCGGGGCGCATCATCAAAGGCGTACCATGGGATATCCCGATCGTTGGTTTTGGTGCACAAACCGTGAATATTCTGCGGTTGTGGGAATCACGGGCATCTAATTTCTTTGACTGGGACGTGTTTAACCATGGTGGTTATGTCGACTCACAGAAAGAGAAAGCAGAAGCGGAAACCATTTCCAAAGTGCTGTATCCGAATGATGAAACTGAAGCAGGTAAAGAACTGCGTCTGGTTCAGCAATATTTCTTCTGCGCCTGTTCACTGAAAGACATCATGCGTCGTTATAAACGCACGCACACGGATTTCAAAGAGTTCGCCGCACAGATTGCGGTTCAGCTGAACGACACACATCCGACCATCGCCATTCCTGAACTGATGCGTGAATTGATCGATGAAGAAGGACTGGAATGGACAGAGGCGTGGAATATTTGTAAGCAGGTATTCTCTTACACCAACCACACCTTGTTGCCGGAAGCACTGGAAACCTGGCCGGTCTACCTGTTTGAAAGGGTCTTACCACGTCATCTTGAGATCATTTATGAAATCAATGCCTACTTCCTGAAAAATGAAGTGGATGCAAAGTGGCCGGCAAATAACGAAATCAAACGCAAACTTTCCATCATTGATGAAAGTAATCCGCGTCGGGTACGTATGGCCAACCTGTGCGTGATCACCTCACACAAAGTAAACGGTGTGGCGGAGATTCACTCTAAACTGGTCAAAGAAGATCTGTTCCCCGAGTTTAATCAGCTCTGGCCGGATAAGTTCTGTAACGTCACCAACGGTGTCACACCACGTCGCTGGCTGCTTTCCTGTAACCAGGAACTGGCCGATCTGTTCACTGAAACAGTAGGCACAGAATGGCCGCTGAATCTGGATGCACTGCGGGAACTCGCCAAGTATGCGGATGATCCGGTATTCCAGAAAAAATTCATGGATATCAAGCTGCACAACAAAGAAAAACTGGTGAAAGTGATCAAAGCGGAAACCGGTATCGATGTCAGTGCTGATGCTATTTTTGATATTCAAATCAAGAGGTTGCATGAATACAAACGTCAGCAGCTGAACCTGTTGCACATTCTGGTGCTCTACCGTCGTCTGTTGCTGAATCCGGAATATGATATCCACCCGCGTGTGTTTATCTTCGGTTCTAAAGCAGCGCCCGGTTACCGCGTAGCCAAAGACATTATTTATGCGATCAACAAAGTCGGCGAACGCATTAATGATGACCCACGCATCAAAGGCAAACTGAAAGTGGTGTTCATGCCGAACTACCGCGTCAGTCTGGCGGAAAAACTGATCCCGGCAGCCGATGTATCTGAGCAGATTTCTACTGCCGGTTATGAAGCTTCCGGTACCGGTAATATGAAGCTGGCGATGAATGGTGCGATCACGATCGGTACTCTTGATGGGGCGAACATCGAAATTGCGGAAGAAGTCGGCGAAGATAATTGCGTTATCTTTGGTCTGACCGTTGAAGAAGTGAAAGAGCTGAAAGCCCGCGGTTATAGTCCTTGGGATTATTACTATGCGAATGCCGAGATCAAATCTGCGCTCGACTGGCTGGATACCGATTACTTCACACCTGGACGCCCTGGCGAGCTGCAATCGATCAAAAAATCACTGCTGGATTATGGTGACACCTATCTGACTCTGGCTGATTTTGCTTCTTATGATGAGGCGCATCAACGTATCAACAGTTTGTACCGGGATAAAGCACGCTGGGCCAAAATGGCGATCATTAATGCTGCATCAGTGGGCAAATTTAACTCTGACCGCTCGATTCAGGATTATGTCCGTCAAATCTGGCATCTGGATAAGTGTGACATCTCATAAGTCTGTCTGACTGCACCAAACTTAGTCATTTTTGATGAAAGCCATCGCTGCCGCGGTGGCTTTTTTTATTTTATGAATAAAAAAATAACTATTACTGAGCAAGTTGCAGACATTTTCCGTAAATAGATTGGATACGTTAAATTTTTGTATATTTTTTGACATTCATCCTCCTGAGTGGCACAACATTAGCTATAGAAAATAGGAGAACAAAATTTTTTTTTCGCCGGATAACCCGGCAGTGGTGTCAGCAACTACTGGATTTATTGAGACTTTCTGACACCTTTGCCGAAATGTCGTCTAGGCTTACAAATGAAACAGATGCATGTAGCCCCGGTTTGCAAGGGACTCATCTCAGTATGGGGGAAAAGCTATGGGTATTTTTGATCATTACCAGCGCCGTTATGAAGCAGCCAGGGAAGAGGAATACACACTTCAGGAGTTTCTGGAGATGTGCCGTACTGACCGTTCCTGCTATGCCTCTGCATCCGAACGCCTTCTGCTGGCTATTGGTGAACCAGAAATGATCGATACGGCTCTGGAACCACGCCTTAGCCGGATTTTTTCCAACCGGATTATGCCTCGTTACCCGGCTTTCAAAGACGACTTCTATGGTATGGAAGAAGCCATTGAGCAAATCGTGGCTTATCTGAAACATGCCGCACAGGGTCTGGAAGAAAAGAAACAAATCCTCTATCTGCTGGGTCCGGTTGGGGGCGGCAAATCCTCACTGGCAGAAAAACTCAAATCACTGATGCAGAAAATACCGATTTACCGCATTAAAGGCTCTCCGGTGAATGATCACCCGTTTTGCCTGTTTGATGTGAATGAAGACGGTAAAATTCTGGAGCAGGAATACGGCATCCCTGCCCGTTATCTGCACAAGATCATGTCACCGTGGGTGGTAAAACGTCTGCATGAATTCGGCGGCGACATCAGTAAATTCAGAGTCGAGAAGGTTTATCCGTCTATTCTGGATCAGATCGCGATTGCCAAGACTGAACCCGGCGATGAAAACAATCAGGATATCTCCGCACTGGTTGGTAAAGTCGATATCCGGAAGCTGGAACATTTTGCCCAGAATGATGCGGATGCCTATGCCTATTCCGGTTCATTGTGCCTGACCAATCAGGGCCTGATGGAATTCGTCGAGATGTTCAAGGCACCAATCAAGGTGCTGCATCCGCTGCTGACTGCGACGCAGGAAGGGAACTATAACGGTACCGAAGGTCTCTCTGCCCTGCCGTTTGAAGGCATTATTCTGGCGCACTCTAACGAATCTGAGTGGCAACAGTTCCGCAATAACAAAAACAATGAGGCATTCCTCGACCGTGTTTACATTGTCAAAGTGCCTTATTGCCTGCGCGTTTCAGAAGAGATGCATATCTATGAAAAACTGCTGGCACACAGTGAACTGGTACAGGCGAAATGCGCCCCCGGCACACTGGAATATCTGGCGCAGTTCAGCGTGCTGTCACGTCTGAAAGAACCGGAAAACTCCAGTATCTACTCCAAAATGCGGGTCTATAACGGTGAAAGCCTGAAAGATACTGATCCGAAGGCCAAGTCATATCAGGAATACCGCGATTATGCCGGTGTCGATGAAGGTATGTCCGGTCTTTCTACCCGGTTTGCCTTTAAGATCCTCTCCCGCGTGTTCAACTTTGACCACGCCGAGGTAGCGGCTAATCCGGTGCATTTATTCTATGTGCTGGAACAACAGATCGAACGTGAACAATTCCCGCAGGAATTACATGATCGCTATCTGGAATTCATTAAAGGTTTCCTGGTACCACGTTATGTGGAATTTATCGGTAAAGAGATCCAGACCGCTTATCTGGAATCTTATTCCGAATATGGTCAGAACATTTTCGATCGCTATGTCGTCTATGCGGATTTCTGGATTCAGGATCAGGAATACCGCGATCCTGAAACCGGTCAATTGTTTGATCGCAGCTCGCTCAACAGTGAACTGGAAAAAATCGAGAAACCGGCGGGGATCAGTAATCCGAAAGATTTTCGTAACGAGATCGTCAATTTCGTGCTGCGTGCCCGCGCTAACAACGCCGGTCGTAACCCGAACTGGACCAGTTACGAAAAACTGCGCACCGTGATCGAGAAGAAAATGTTCTCCAACACCGAAGACCTGCTGCCGGTGATCTCCTTCAATGCGAAAACCTCTGCGGATGAGATGAAGAAACATGAAAACTTCGTCGAACGTATGATGGAGAAAGGTTACACCCGTAAGCAAGTTCGCCTGCTCTCCGAGTGGTATCTGCGAGTTCGCAAATCCACTTAGTGGATGAGGAGATCAAAGTTATGGTCCATTTCATTGATCGACGATTGAATGGTAAAAACAAAAGTGCGGTGAACCGGCAACGGTTCATCCGCCGCTATAAATCGCAGATCAAAAAAGCGGTATCCGATGCTGTGGCTAAACGCAGTATTCAGGATGTCGAAAACGGCGAAAGCATCCGGATTCCGACCAAAGACATTACCGAACCGGTATTCCATCAGGGGAAAGGTGGCCACCGGGAAATGGTACATCCCGGTAATGACCGTTTTGTGACCGGTGAGCACATTGACCGGCCGGAAGGCGGTGGTGGTCAGGGTGGCAGCGGCAGTGGTGATGCCAGTGACAGCGGTGAAGGTGCAGACGATTTCATGTTTGAGATTTCCAAAGATGAATATCTCGATCTGCTGTTTGATGATCTGGAACTCCCCAATATGGAAAAGAACCAGATCGCCAAATTGGTGGAAACCAAGAGTGTACGAGCCGGTTACACCTCCAACGGGGTACCGACCAACATCAATATTGTGCGCTCACTGCAGAATTCGCTGGCGCGCCGCGTGGTGCTGCAGAGTGGTAAAAAACGCCTGCTGGCAGAACTCGAAGCGCAGCTTGTTACGCTGGGAAATGATGAAGCCAATGCCAGTGAGCGACTCTTACTGGAAAAAGAGATTGCAGAATTGAAACGCCGGATTGATGCCGTGCCCTTTATCGACACCTTTGATTTGCGGTTCAATAACTTTATAAAACGCCCGGTTCCTTCCAGTCAGGCCGTCATGTTTTGTCTGATGGATGTCTCCGGTTCGATGGATCAACCGACCAAGGATATGGCAAAACGTTTCTATATCCTGCTCTATCTGTTCTTAACCCGTACCTATAAAAATGTGGAGGTGGTGTTTATCCGCCATCACACACAGGCCAAAGAGGTCAACGAACACGATTTCTTCTACTCACAGGAAACCGGCGGCACCATCGTGTCCAGCGCACTGGAGCTGATGAGTGAGATCATGCACAGCCGTTATCCGGCCAGTGAGTGGAATATCTATGCAGCACAGGCCTCTGACGGCGATAACTGGGCTGATGATTCACCGCATTGCCGGAAGATTCTGGAAGAACAGATCCTGCCGTGGGTACGTTATTTCTCTTATATAGAAATCACTACCCGCGCCCATCAAAGCTTGTGGTTCCAGTATGAAGAGCTGGCGAAACAGTTCCCGTACTTTGCCATGGAGAATATTCGCAAACAGGAAGATATCTATCCGGTATTCCGCGAACTGTTTAAGAAACAAGCCGCCTGACAGGAGGGAGCATGAGCGAAGACAGCAGAACAGCCCTGCCCGACGGGCCGGACTGGACATTCGAGTTACTGGATGTCTACCAGAAAGAAATCGAACGGGTTGCGAAACATTACCGGCTCAGCACCTATCCGAATCAGATAGAGATCATTACCGCTGAGCAGATGATGGATGCCTACTCCAGTGTTGGTATGCCGATTGGTTACCATCACTGGTCGTTCGGTAAAAAATTCATCTCCACCGAGCAGCACTACAAGCGTGGTCAGATGGGATTGGCGTATGAAATTGTTATTAACTCCGATCCCTGTATTTCCTATCTGATGGAAGAAAACAGCATCACCATGCAGGCGCTGGTGATGGCACATGCCTGTTACGGGCATAACTCGTTTTTCAAAAATAACTATCTGTTCAAAACCTGGACGGATGCCAGTTCGATTATCGATTATCTGGTGTTTGCCCGGCATTACATTACGCATTGTGAAGAAAAATACGGCATCGATGAGGTGGAGTCTTTGCTGGATGCCTGTCATGCGCTGATGAATTACGGGGTGGATCGCTACAAACGTCCGCAAAAACTGTCATTGTCTGAAGAGCGGCGCCGGCAGAAACGGCGCGAAGAGTATCTGCAAAGTCAGGTCAACGAACTGTGGCGCACCCTGCCAAAACGCCGGCAGCAGGAAGATGATGCACTGCTGGGCCAACGCTATCCGGTCGAACCGGAGGAGAATATCCTCTATTTTCTGGAGAAGAACGCCCCGATTCTGGAGTTATGGCAACGCGAAATCATCCGTATCGTGCGCAAAATAAGTCAGTATTTTTATCCGCAAAAACAGACACAGGTGATGAATGAAGGCTGGGCAACCTTCTGGCACTACACCATCCTGAATCATCTGTATGACGAAGGGAAAGTAACCGATCGGTTTATGATGGAGTTTCTGCACAACCATACCAATGTGGTTGCGCAACCGCCGTATAACAGCCCCTACTACTCCGGCATTAATCCTTATGCGCTGGGGTTTGCCATGTTTCAGGATCTGCGGCGGATTTGTGAAAATCCGACAGAGGAGGATCGCGCCTGGTTTCCGGATTATGCCGGTAGTAACTGGCTGGATACGCTGCATTATGCGATGGAAAACTTTAAGGATGAGAGTTTCATCAGTCAGTTTTTGAGTCCGAAAGTAATGCGCGATTTCCACCTGTTTGCAATCGAAGATGACGATCAGAAAAACTATATCGAAGTCGCTGCTATCCATAACGAGGAGGGTTACCGCAAGCTACGGCAGAAACTTTCTGCGCAATACAATCTGGGCGAACATGAACCTAACATTCAGGTTTATAACGTCGATCTGCGCGGCGACCGCACGCTGACGCTGCGCTATTACGCCAATAACCGTATCCCGCTGGCTGATACCACTCATCAGGTCATGAAGCACTTACAGCACATCTGGAAATTTGATGTTGTGCTGGAGCAGGAAAACACCGATGGGCAGGTATTTCAGATAGCCACTTCTAAAAAACCGGCGACTGTCTGAACCAAAGCCGTTCGTGGTAAATAAGTCAAACCACGAACGGCATTTTTCAATTTTCCCGCCTCTGCACAAAAAACAACGCCTGTTTCTCGTCACACTCTGGGCTAACTCCGTATCGGGGTTACAGTTTTTGACTATGCTTATCTTGAATACCTCATTCCCGGCCCCATTTTGAATTTATCATTTCCCGAAGCAGGTGCGTGATATGAGCAATGAGCAAGAAAATTCAACCTTTGAAGAAAACGCAAAAACCGGGCTGATTCTGGCCGGTCAGGAGAGGCCGGCTCAGCTTCATATCATCCCGATCCAGGGCAGACCATTCCTCCCCGCACAGATTTTGCCCGTGCAAATCCAGGCTAATCCCTGGGGAAAAACCATTGAACGGGTTGCCAGAACAACCCATAAAATGGTCGCGCTGTTCCGTATCGCGGATGACATCAGTGACGCCATCCCTCTGAAAGGCATAGTACCGAAAACCGGCTGTGCGGTGCGGATCCTGCAGGCCAGCAGCGGCGAAGGAGAGATCCAGTTTGTCGCCGAAGGGGTGCAGCGGGTGGAGATCGTAAGCTGGCTGACCGACAAACCGCCCTATCTGGTCGAAGTAAAATATATGGAAAACGATAAGGAAGAGTCTGACACCGAGCTCAAGGCGTATGCCATGGCATTGATCGGTGCACTGAAAGAACTGCTTCCTATCAATCCGCTGTACAGCGAAGAGCTGAAACAATATATGAACCGTTTCAGCCCGAATGATCCTTCCCCGCTCGCTGATCTGGCGGCGGCGATCACCTCTGCCAGCCCGGAAGAGCTGCAGGAAGTGCTGGATACTTCCGGACTGATCCCGCGCATGAAAAAGTCACTGGCGATCCTGAAAAAAGAGATTGAGGTTGCCAAGCTGCAAACGAAGATCCGCGAAGAGGTCAATAAGACAATCAGTGAACGGCAGCGTGAGTTCTTCCTGCATGAACAGCTGAAAGTGATCCAGAAAGAACTGGGAATGGAAAAGGATGATAAGACGGCGGAAGTCGACAGTTTTCAGGCCCGGATGAAAGACAAGAAAGTACCGGAGATTGTGCAGGGACGCTTTAATGAAGAATTAAAAAAACTGCGCATTCTGGAAACCGGATCACCGGAATATGCGGTCACCCGGAACTATTTGGACTGGATCAGTCAGGTGCCGTGGGGGGTCGAAAAACAGCAAAGTATCGATCTGAAAAGAGCGCGCAAAATTCTGGATAAAGACCATGATGGTCTGGATGATGTAAAAGACAGGATCATTGAGTTTCTGGCTGTCGGTGCTTATAAAAAAGCGATCAGCGGCGCCATTATGCTGCTGGTCGGCCCTCCGGGTGTCGGGAAAACATCTATTGGTCGTTCCATCGCAAATAGTCTGGATCTCCCCTTCTTCCGCTTCAGTGTTGGCGGGATGCGCGATGAAGCCGAAATCAAAGGCCATCGCCGTACCTACATCGGGGCAATGCCCGGCAAAATAGTGCAGGCACTGAAAGAGTGTCAGGTGATGAATCCGGTGATCATGCTGGATGAAATCGACAAACTCGGTATCAGCCATCAGGGGGACCCCGCTTCCGCTCTGCTGGAAACGCTCGATCCGGAGCAAAACATTAACTTTCTGGATCATTATCTCGACCTGCGGCTCGATCTCTCCAAATGCCTGTTTATCTGTACGGCGAATACGCTGGATTCCATTCCGGCACCGTTATTAGACCGTATGGATACGATCCGGTTATCCGGTTATCTGGCCGATGAAAAAATGGCGATTGCCCGCCACCATCTCTGGCCAAGACAGCTGGAGCGGGCCGGTGTGCCCAAAGACAAACTGAAGATCACCGACGGCGCCATCCGCACCATCATTGAAGGCTATGCCCGCGAAGCTGGCGTGCGTAATCTGGAAAAACAGCTGGCCAAAATTGTGCGTAAATCGGTGGTCGAACTGCTCAATGAGGGCGATAAAAATATTTCCGTCAAGGCCAGCAGTCTGGAGCATTATCTGGGCAGCCCGCAATTCCGGAAAGAGAAAAACCTCAGTGGCGTGGGTATTGTCACCGGGCTTGCCTGGACATCACTGGGTGGCGCAACACTGCCCATAGAAGCCAGTGTAATACACCAGCAGGGCCGCAGTTTTAAACTGACTGGTCAGCTGGGTGATGTCATGAAAGAGTCTGCCGAACTGGCATACAGCTTCGTCAGCAGTCATCTGCACGAATTAAATGCCAGAGCAGAGTTTTATGATAAGGCTGCAGTCCATCTGCATGTGCCTGAAGGGGCTACACCAAAAGACGGCCCGAGTGCGGGGGTTACCATGGCCAGTGCCCTGCTCTCGCTGGCATTAAACCGGGCACCACTGAAAGGGTTTGCCATGACCGGTGAACTGACACTGACCGGCCATGTCCTGGCCATCGGTGGGGTACGGGAAAAGGTCATTGCGGCTAAACGTCTTGGTATTCACCAGATCATTGTGCCGGAAGCAAACCGGGGGGATGTGGATGAACTGCCTGAATATGTCAAAGAAGGCGTGAATTTCCACTTTGCCAGCCACTTCCGCGATATCGCAAAATTGCTGTTCCCATCGCTGTAATAACCATCAGGCAGTGTTCATCAGAGCACTGCCTTTCCCCCCTGAAATCAGAATATATTCCTTGCGGCTTAGCTCACAAAATAGACAATCATTTCCCTTCTGCTGCCCCATTCTCTGTATTGTTAACGGCAGTGTCTGCTTCAGGAGCTTGTTTTTTCTGTTTGTTTTTTGAACTTTCCACTAGTAAGTACTGTCTAACTAAACGGTACATACTGCAAAGGAGCTATGCCATGCAAAGAGTTGACTATACCCGGATCAGATCCCACGTATTCGAAACCCTCGAGGGCTATAACTCACCCTACCAGGAAACTAAAAAGATGTGCGTGCAAAACGGTTATCCGTTTGGCATCCGGGAAGAACAGATGGTATCTAATGCCATCAGTGAGTTTCACGGCTGGCGTGAAAACTTACCTGAAATCTAAGAGCCGGAATTACAAAATTTGTCCCGCCCGCAGCATGTACTCTGCGGGCTTTTTTATCTCTGTAATCTGTATCCGCAAAATAAAAAACCAGACAGCAAATGACTGTCTGGTTCCCATCAATTTATACAAATAATCAGGTACGGCTACCTCAGTATCAGCTTGGGGGTATTCAGCTCATGATGGGGAAACGCTCTCCAACAAGAACAAATATCAGAATGCCGCCTGATACAACGCCAGTAACTCTTCGTTTGATGCTTTGCGTGGTGCACAGCCTGAACATGGGTCTGCCTGCGCAGCTTCAACCCAGCCCGCCAAATCAGATTGTTTAATACCCAGTGCACTCAGGCCAGCCGGAATACCAACTTGTTCTGACAAAGAGCGGATAGCATTAATTGCTGCGGTAGCTGCCGCTTGAGTCGTCATATTGCGGGTATCAACACCCATCGCGGCAGCAACATCCGCAAAACGCGCTTCTTTAACCGGCAGGTTAAATTCACAGACTACAGGCAACATGATCGCATTACAGACGCCATGCGGCAGATTGTGTGTTGCGCCAGGCTGATGAGCCAGTGAATGCACATAACCCAATCCGGCACTGTTAAACGCCATACCGGCCAGGAACTGACCATGGGCCATCATTTCACGGGCTTTCAGATCTTTACCGTTCGCCACTGCCTGCGGCAGATATTCAGCAATTACCTTGATGGCAGCCAGTGCAGAGTGATCGGTCAGGGTATGCGCGCCAACAGAGACATACGCTTCAATCGCATGTGTCAGGGCATCCATACCTGTTGCAGCAGTGACAGCTGCAGGCAGACCAACCATCAGGGATGGATCGTTCACAGCAATATCCGGGATCAGCGCGCTGTCGATGATTACCATTTTGACTTTGCGGTTGGTGTCGGTAATTACAGCGTTGCTGGTTACTTCGGCCGCAGTACCAGAGGTGGTGCTGACACAAACCATAAATGGCCCGACCTTGCCTACTTTACCAATACCTTCAAAGGAGTAGATTGATTTGTCCGGGTTTGCTGCCATAGCACGTACCGCTTTGGCGGTATCCATCGCACTGCCACCACCAAAACCAATCAGTGAGTCACATTTGCTGGTCTGAAACGCACTGAATGCCGCTTCGGCAACTTTATCCGTCGGGTTGGCTAATACACCATCAAAGATCACCGGTGAAAATCCGGCATCGCGTAATGAGCTGATAAATCCGTCCAGCAGACCGATTTTTAACAGCGCCTGTTCAGTCACGATTAACGGGCGACGAATTGATTTATTCAGTAAATGAGCGACCAAATCAACCAGCGCGTTTTCACCAGACAGACTGATTTGAGGTAAACAAAGTGCAAAGGCCATAGCATGTATCCTATATCCATGTGATTAATAGGGCCATGCTAGTTGTCTATATGAGAGGAAACCTTAATTAATCTGCCAATAAAATATAAATACTGGCATTTTTCTCAAGAATTTCTATAACGTTTACGATATTGCATCGGCGTCACATTAAAAGCCTGATGGAATTTAGACGAAAAATAATTACTATCGTTAAATCCGCATGAAAATGCGATATCCGTCACAGCATCTTGTGAATGACTTAGTAAATAAGAAGCATGACATAACCGGACCCGTCCCAGATAATTATTCGGCGTTAATCCGGTATGTTCCTGCAACTTACGATTAAGAGTACGCAGGGGAATATTAAAACTATCAGAGAGTTCAGACCAGTTAAGTTCATTCTGATAGTTTTCATTGATATAGTTAATCAGATTTATCAGATTATCCTGCTCTTCCGAACGATATTTTTTATTTAGCTGACGGTCACGCCATAAAAGAACAGCTAACTGGGAAAATAAAGTCTCCACCATTAATGAAGAATAAGCATCCTGCCGATCATTTTCATCGTGGATCTGTGTAAGCAATAACTCAGCCTGTTGCTGAATTTGCGGACAAACCATCATTTGTCCTGAATCAGAACGACAACTTTCAGTCAGTAATGATGTTAAATGCGGTGATGAATGAAACTCATCCGGCATAAATAATACGTTCGTCAGACATAAATTATCCATATGATCAAAGCAGTGCACATCTTCATCTTTCAGATAAATAACACTGCCACGACTCACGTGAATAGCCCGGCCATCACAGACATGAATACCACACCCTGATTTCACCAGTACAAGCTCATGAAAATCATGACAATGCTCAGGAAATGGCTCCTGAGGCAATCTGGGCAATACATTGATTACCTTGTTATTGTCAAAAAACTCGGCGTGATTCAGCTTATACATGATGGCTCCGGGACACACAAACATCAGCTATCTGATGGTGGCGCTAAATTGGTCGTACCAGTGCCCAATGTCAACAAATCAGAGATAATGCTGTGATCGTTTTCACTAAAAGAATTAAGTTCTTTAAAACAGGTTCAATCTGCTCTCAAACAATAAATATGAGCTCTATCACAATTCCATGCATCAAACAGGGTTTCTTGGTTTTTATGCCATGAATTAATAATTTTTGGCATAGGAAAAAAGGTTAATCGACATCCGTAACTCTAAAGTTGCAACATCGAAATTTACGGAGTCAGCACAATGTCAATAAATGTTGCAGCTATTGATTTGGGAGCTTCAAGTGGCCGCGTCATGCTAGCCAAATATAATGAAAGCTCCCGTCTGGTGAAATTAAAAGAAGTTCACCGCTTCCCAAACAGCATGACTAAAAAAGAAGGCCATGATTGCTGGGATATTGAATCAATTTTTGAAAACATTCAATTTGGTCTGAATAAGATCGATGAAGAAGGTATTAAGTTAGATTCTATCGGAATTGATTCCTGGGGTGTTGACTTTGTTCTGTTAGATAAACAAGGAAAGATGCTGGGTTTACCTGTCGCTTACCGTGACAGCCGTACTGATAATGTTCCTGAACAGGTTATGCGGGAAATAAGCCGTACTGATATTTATAAAAGAACCGGTATTCAATTTCAGAAATTCAATACCCTGTATCAGGTTAAAGCTATTTTAAATGAAAACCCAACCTGGTTACCGAAAGTCGATAAATTACTGCTGATCCCGGATTATTTACATTATCGCCTGTGCGGTAAATTCAGTTGTGAATATACCAACGCCAGCACCAGCCAGCTTCTGAATGCCAAAAACTGCGACTGGGATCCTGAATTAGAAAAAGTCATCGGCGTCGCAGCGAACTGGCTGCAACCGATTACTCAGCCCGGCACCGTGATCGGTGAATGGATCAGCCCGTCCGGCCATGCCGTAAAAGTTATTCCACCAGCAACGCATGACACGGGTTCAGCCATTGTTGCTACACCGCTGAACAGTTCCAAGTCGGCTTATATCAGCTCCGGCACCTGGTCACTGGTTGGTATGGAAAGCCATTACCCGGTCACTTCTGTTGAAGCACTGACCGCCAACCTGACCAATGAAGGTGGTGTGGAACACACTTACCGCATCCTGAAAAACGTGATGGGTCTGTGGCTGCTACAAGGCTTACAGAAAGAACTGAGCAATCTGAGTTTTGCGGATCTGACCTCGCTGGCTGAAGACGCGCCGGCATTCCAGTTTCTGATCAATCCGAATGATGAGCGCTTCCTGAATCCGCCTTCAATGCAAAAAGAGATACAGGCTTATTGCGAAGAAACCAGACAGGGCTGCCCTACTCTGCCCAGCGAACTGGCCCGCTGCATTCTCGACAGTCTGGCGCTGTATTACCGCGTCGTGATTGATGAGCTGGAAGAGGTTACCGGTCGTCCGGTTGAAACTATCCATATCGTCGGTGGTGGCTCTAAAAACCAGCTGCTCAACCGTCTGTGCGCCGATATCTGTCAGCGTGAAATTGTCACCGGTCCGACCGAAGCGTCTGCGCTGGGCAATATCGGCTACCAACTGAAAGGTCTGAACGTGCTGCCGGATTTAAAAGCCGTGCGGGCCATTATCAAACACAACTTTATCGGTGAGCACCTGACACCGGAATCCGTCCCACAACTCGAAGTTCACTGGCAACGTTTTTTAAAGCTCTGCGCTAAAAAAACATCACCACAATCTGAAAAAACAAAGGAAGTAGCATGAACCCAAATATTGAAACTGCCTACGCTCTGGCGAAACAACAATATGCCGCACAAGGTGTTGATGTCGATGCAGCGATTGCTGCGCTGGATAACATCCCGGTCTCCATGCATTGCTGGCAGGGTGATGATGTTACTGGTTTTGAAGCAAGTGCTGGTGCACTGACCGGTGGCATTCAGGCGACCGGTAACTACCCGGGCAAAGCGCGTAATGCGCAGGAATTACGTCAGGATCTGGAACTGGCCATGACGCTGATCCCAGGCGCCAAACGTCTGAACCTGCATGCGATCTATCTGGAATCTGAACAGCCGGTAGCGCGTGATCAAATCCAGCCTGAGCACTTTGCCAACTGGGTGAAATGGGCGAAAAAAATGAACATCGGCCTGGATTTTAACCCAAGCTGCTTCTCTCATCCGCTGAGTGCTGACGGTCTGACGCTGTCACATCCGGATGCCAAAATCCGTCAGTTCTGGATCGACCACTGCAAAGCCAGCCGTCGCATCTCTGCTTACTTCGGTAAAGAACTGGGTACTGCTTCTGTCATGAACATCTGGATCCCGGATGGCATGAAAGATTTGCCTGCTGATCGTCTGGCTCCGCGCCAACGTCTGCTGGCCGCACTGGATGAAGTGATCAGCGAGAAATTCGACGAAGCGCATCACATTGATGCCGTAGAAAGCAAACTGTTCGGTATCGGCGCGGAATCCTACACCGTCGGTTCTAACGAGTTCTACATGGGCTACGCCGCATCACGTAACGTGGCGTTGTGTCTGGATGCCGGTCACTTCCACCCGACTGAAGTGATCAGCGACAAGATCTCTGCGGCTTCTCTGTATGTCAAACACCTGCTGCTGCACGTAAGCCGTCCGGTTCGCTGGGACAGCGACCACGTGGTGCTGCTGGATGACGAAACTCAGGCTATTGCGACTGAAATCATCCGCAATGACCTGCTGGATCGCGTGCATATCGGTCTGGACTTCTTTGATGCCTCCATCAACCGCATTGCAGCCTGGGTGATCGGTACCCGCAACATGAAAAAAGCGCTGCTGCGTGCCCTGCTGGAACCAACTCAGGCACTGCGTGATGCCGAAGCGAAATGGGATTTCTCCAGCCGTCTGGCACTGATGGAAGAAACCAAGAGCATGCCATGGCAGGCCGTGTGGGATTACGTTTGTGCCCGCAATGGTGTTGCTGTCGGTGCTGACTGGCTGGCAACCGTTAAAAACTATGAAACCGAAGTATTAGCAACCCGGAAATAATTCAGGCAGTGGTGAGCCGCAGCTTGTGGGAAGAATCAACAGTTCGGCTGATGGTTTTTCCGGAAGGTGCGGACTCATTACTGACACTCTGCGGTATGAGGTCACAGTAACTTCACCCGCGATGGATTAGTTCGCCGCAGTAAAGGAAACCTCGTGATACAACAACACGATCACGAGGTAAATAAAACAGCACACACGAAGGAAATATAATTATGTCTGCAATTATCTCTGGTATCGGTTGGCATATTGTCGGTGCCGCATCCGCCGCCTCTTTCTATGCGCCGATCAGTAAAGTAAAAAGCTGGTCATGGGAAACCACCTGGGCATTCGCGGGTCTGTTCTCCTGGATCTTATTACCCTGGGTCGTCACCTCATTTCTGATTGATGACTTTGCCTCATTTTATAGCGTGGTCGATAGCAAAGCCTTCTGGGGCATGTTTCTGTTCGGTGCCATGTGGGGGGTCGGTAACGTTAACTACGGTCTGACCATGCGTTATCTCGGTATGTCGCTGGGGATTGGTATTGCCATCGGGGTTACGCTAGTCGTAGGCACGCTGATGCCACCAATCATTAACGGCACATTCGGTACACTGATCACTACCACCAGCGGCCAGATCACCATGGGCGGTATTTTAGTCGCACTGGCTGGCATCGCGATTGTGACCTATGCCGGACATCAGAAAGAAATTGCCTTAGGCACCACAGCGCAAGAATTTAACCTGAAAAAGGGTCTGTTCCTCGCAGTAATGTGCGGCATTTTCTCAGCCGGTTTTGCCTTTGGTCTGGAAGCGGCCACACCGATTAAAGACGCCTCTCTGGCTCTGGGTATTAATCCACTGTATGCCATGTTGCCAAGCTACGGCATTATCATGGGTGGCGGTGCGCTGGTTAACTTAAGCTACTGCTTTATCCGTCTGGCCATAAAACCAGATCTGTCAATTCGGAATGACTTATCACAACCGATGACTGGCCTGTTGATCAATGGTTCATTGGCAGCACTGGGCGGTATCATGTGGTATCTGCAGTTCTTCTTCTATGCATGGGGCGAAGCCAGCATTCCTGAGCATCTGTCTTTTGCAAACTGGATGCTGCATATGAGTGGTTATGTACTGTGCGGTGGTGTTGTCGGTCTGCTGCTGGCTGAATGGAAAGGTGTTGGTTCCCGTCCGGTGCGCATTCTGTGTATTGGTATGCTGGTTATCGTTGGTGCAGCTAACCTGGTTGGCCTGGGTATGGCAAACGCCTGATAAAAGGAGCGACTCATGATCCGTAAAGCATTTTTAATGTCAGTGAAACCGGAAGCCCATGCCGAATACAAACGCCGTCATGACGAGATCTGGCCTGAGCTGGCAGACACACTGAAAAAACACGGAGCGCATAACTACAATATTTTCCTGAATCCGGAAACAAGTCAGTTATTTGCTTATGTTGAAATCGAGAGCGAAGAGCGCTGGAATGCGGTCGCAGACACTGAAATCTGCAAGGAATGGTGGGCATATATGAAAGATATTATGCCGTCCAATCCGGATAACAGCCCGGTTAGTCTCGAATTAACATCGGTGTTTTATCTGGCATAGTTTTTCAGCTTATCCCTGATAGTGGCAGTTACAAGATGGTTTATATAATACGCTGTTTGTTTATATACGCTATTTTGATACTGCCACTGTTTTTTTAATCTGGCAGAAACACTAACCTGTCAATGCGCCTGATCACAAAACCGTACGCAAATATACAACGTATATCTGATTCTGCTTTACAATCCCGCCTAAACAAATAGAGCAGGTTGTACTATGCGCTTAGAGACACAAACTTATTTCCATGCCATCACTGATAAGCTCGCTATTTATTCAAGTGATCCGGAAGACAATAATAAAGAACATTGTCATGAGTTTGATGAGCTTGTGATCGTAAAAAGCGGGCATGGTCTGCATGTTATTAACGGACAACCTCTTTTTATAAAAACAGGTGATGTCTTCTACGTTAAAAACAATGAATATCATTTTTACGACGAACTGGGCACACTCAAACTCATCAATATCCTGATTAATCCGGATGCTGATTTCTTTTTCATAAAAAACATCGAGCCTTTATTACGCAAACTCACGTCCGATTCGCTGGATGAGTATGCCTGGCTTGACTCTGCCGGGTTGTCGAAAGCAACAGAGATAGCCAGACATCTGTTTGATCATAAAAGCAAAAATCATGATGCCGGTGGAAACAAACTGGAACAGGAAGCTCTGTTTCTGCAGCTGATCACACTGATTCTTGAATATAAACACACCGACAGTGACAATACCGAACATAAAATCAACAAGATATTGAAATACGTTCAGACTGATTGCTTTTCAGATATTAACTGGCACGACTTGTCTGAACAATTCGGGGTTCCGTTAAGAACACTATTTCGTCATTTAAAAGAAAAGACAGGAATGACGCCGGATAATTACCTGAAACGACTGCGTTTAATTTCCGCCCGGAAAAAGATCAGAGAAACGGATATATCCATTACCAATATTGCTTTTGATTGCGGGTTTTCAAACAGCAACCATTTTGCCACTGCCTATAAAAGCGTATTTGGTATCACGCCGAGCACCGAACGAACCAATTATTCTCATTCGGCATAACCAACATAATATTCAAAAATGAGTCTGTTTTCATATTTGTGATCTGCTGCTTTCCGATCTCCCTGAAAACGCCAGTCAGGCCATGACCATGGCATAGAGACGAAAGTCTGATGAATATATTCCTCCTATTATTTACACCAACTGAACCATCAGGTCAGTTCAGTCAGGAGTCATTCTGAGGACTGCAAAAATCTAATCAAAGGAATATCTATGACAGCAACAACAGGTCTCTGGAAACAGCGTATCGGGTATGGTGTAGCCGATACTGCATGTAACCTGGTATGGCAGATGATCACGCTATACCTGATGTTTTTTTACACCGACGTAATGGGATTACCAGCAACATACGTTGGGATAATGTTCCTGGTTACTCGTTTAGTGGATGGCGTCGCTGACGTTCTGATGGGGATACTGATCGACAACACCAATACCAAATGGGGTAAATCACGTCCTTACTTCCTTTGGGGAGCCATACCATTCGGCATTTTTGCCGTATTAACTTTCTATGTTCCTGATTTCGGACCAACCGGTAAGTTGATCTGGGCATATACCACTTATCTGGGCCTTTCATTACTTTATACCGTGGTTAATATTCCACTCGCCTCTATCTTGCCTGCGTTAACCAGTGATGCGCATGAACGCACCGTACTGGCTACAACCCGCATGGTTTTCTCCTTCCTTGGTGCGACAGCGATCAGCGTTGTGGCTATGCCAATGATTGATAAGCTGGGTGGTGGTGACAAAGCACATGGCTATTTCTTGACCATGTCTATCTGGGCTGTAGTTGCTACATTACTGTTCCTGTTCACCTTCAAAAACGTAGAAGAAAAAGTGCTTGTCCAGCAGGAAAAAATTGGTTTCCTGACCGCATTTAAAGCGCTGCAAGGCAACACACCATGGTTTGTGTTTGCACTGAATATTGTTGTTATGTGGGGTGCGGTGTTCTTCCAGGGTGGCGCACTGATTTACTACGTAACCTATAACCTGGCCAGACCTGAACTCGTCAGTGTTATTGCCGGTATCGGTGCCTTTGTTCCGATGATTGGTACCTTGTCGACACCGTTCTTTTCCAAACGCATGAAGAAAATCAATGTATTCATGCTTGCAAGTACCATTGTTCTGGGCGGCACTGTCATGATGTTGCTGGTAGGAAACAGCACTGTCGGCCTGATTAGCGGAGCCATTATTCTGGGTCTGGGCATGGGACTGCGTACAAGTATCTACTTCTCTATGCAAGCTGATCCGATTGACTTTGGTGAATGGAAATCCGGTATCAATGCTGCTGGTCTGCTATCCGCAGTCAACGGCTTCATCGGCAAAATCGCCTTCGCCGGTGCTGGTGCCGCCGCAGGTTATCTGCTGTCAGCAGGTGGTTATGTGCCTGATCAGCAACAGACGCCTGAAGCGTTAGAAGCTATCAAAATGTGCTACTTCATCATTCCGATTGGCTTGATCATACTGTCCATGTTCATCATGAAAACCATGTACAAACTTGATTATATCTTCCCTCAAATTCGCGCTGAATTAGATCAACGCAACGCCGCGGCGGCTAAGAAAAGAGCAGCTGAGTCTGCTGCAACGCCAGCACCAGTATCTGAGTCTTTAGCCTGATAAAACGGGGAGGCCTGGCCTCCCCCTTTATTTTAAATTTGAATTGATATCGATAGGTTTTCACATGGAAATTCAAAAGAAAGAAAATCATTTTTATATGACCAATCATGCTTTTGTCATGAAGGCTGAAGGTCTGAAGAAAAAACTCATCGTAAAAAAAGAAGAACCGACAGGTTTAGTGACCGTTCAAACTGATCCGAATGCCGTGCATGGCTGGAAGTGCAAAAAAGTTGCTGATATCGACAGTCTGGATGATAAAGCCTATGGCAAAGGCGAATCGCTGATTGTGGATTTTGGTGATCATCAGGTGGGTTATCTGGTGATGAAGATTCGTCCGGTCGGCAGCCCGCCAGATGCGCCGCTGCATCTGCGTTTAACCTTCGGCGAAATGCCGATTGAGATGGGTGAAGATTTTGCCACCTATGACGGCTGGGTCAGCAGTTCCTGGTTGCAGCAGGAAACCATGCACATCGATGTGCTGCCGCATGTCTTACAGATGCCACGTCGTTACAGCTTCCGTTATCTGAAAATTGAAGTGTTAGATGCCTCGCCGAAATACGCCGTCGCGTTTGATGAAATTTACTGCGAAACCGTGACCTCTGCTGACACTAGAAAACTCAGCCCAATCACGACGGCTGATCCACTGCTGGCAGAAATGGATCGTATCAGCATCAAAACCTTGCAAGATTGTATGCAGGATATTTTTGAAGATGGCCCGAAACGCGATCGCCGTTTATGGTTAGGTGATCTGCGGCTGCAAGCCTTGGCGAACTATGAAACCTTCAAAAATTACGATCTGGTCAAACGCTGTTTATATCTGTTCGCCGCCGTGACAGATGAAAACGGGCAGGTCTCCTCCAACGTGTTTGTCGCACCCAATCTCATTCCTGACGACACCTATCTGTTCGATTACTCCTCGTTTTTTCCAGTCACTCTCTACGACTATTTTGTGGCCACGGAAGATCTGGAAACAGCCAAGGAATTATGGCCAACCGCCTATCGTCAGATCGAACTGGCGCTGGAACGGGTTAATGAAAATCATCTGGTGATGGATGACACCAGCGGGGCTTGGTGGGCCTTTATTGACTGGCATAAAGATCTGAATAAACAGGCCGCCGCGCATGCCATTCTGATTTATGCCATGAAACGGGCGTTGGGATTAGCCCGTGCGGTCGATGATGAAAAACGGGCCGCTTTCCTCGACAACAAAATCAAACAGATGAAAAAAGCCGCGGTGGAATATCTGTGGGACGAGAAACAGCAATTCTTTGTCAGTGGCGCGGAACGTCAGGTGTCATGGGCCAGTCAGGTCTGGATGGTCCTGGCTGAGGTGTTCGACATCGAAAAATCAAGCCAGCTCATCGATATGTTGTTAACCGAACGCCCCGCCATCGGCCCGGTGACGCCCTATATGTATCACCATTTAATCGACGCACTCATCATGGTGGACGAGCGTGATGTCGCACGACAAGTGATGAAAGAGTACTGGGGAGAAATGATCGAAGATGGCGCCGATACCTTCTGGGAAGCCTATGATCCGAAAAACAAAAATTTCTCACCGTATGGCAACAGTTTGATTAACAGCTACTGCCACGCGTGGAGCTGCACCCCGACTTACTTCATCCGCAAATACAAAATGTATTAATCCCCTCTGAGCCATTATTCACCGGAGTAATGGCTCTTTTTTGGCTATGGATTCAGGCTTAGACGTATGAAAACATTATTCCCTCATTTACAGCGATTTGGTAAATCGTTGGTCGTTCCTCTGTGCGCGATGCCATTTGCCGCGCTGCTGATGTTTATCAGCCATTTATCAGTAACGTGGTTTCCACTGCAGCAATTGGCGGTATTAACTCATTCCGCCGAACTCATTTTGTCGCTGATCCCATTGTTTGTATCCGTCGGCATTGCCATGGAATATACCCACAATGACCCGATCGGTATTATTTGCGGTATTTTCAGTTATTTTCTGTTCTCACAAACCACCGAGCTGTTTATTTCTCTCGGTTCGTTGAATGCAGCTACACCGCATCCTGGCATTCTTTGTGGCCTGTTCAGTGGTTTCATTACCGCGTGGATGTTTAACGCCTTTAAAGATTTTAGCCTGCCCGAATATCTCGGCTTTTTTGCCGGTAAACGCTTTGTGCCGGTAGCAACCGGGTTTGTCACTGTCGTGGCAGCACTGATGTTCAGCTTTGTCTGGCCAGCGTTACAACATCTGACCAAAGCCATTACTGAACAGCTGATTTACGATCATTCGGCTATCGCATTTGGTGTCTACGGACTGGTCGAACGGGCACTCATTCCCTTCGGCTTGCACCATATCTGGAACGCACCGTTCATGATGCAACTTGGCGAATTCACAACCGCCGATGGCATTACTGTACACGGTGAAATCGCCCGTTATATGGCTGGCGACCCAACCGCCGGGCATCTGGCCGGTGGTTATCTGTTCAAGATGTTCGGTTTACCGGGCGCTGCCATCGCGATCTGGCGAACGGCAGCACCGCAACAACGAAAACGCGTTGGCGCTGCGATGGGAATTGCCGCGGTAACTGCGTTTGTATCCGGCATTACTGAGCCTATCGAGTTTGCCTTTTTGTTTGCCGCGCCCATTCTCTATGCAGTGCACGCACTGCTGGCCGGAAGTGGTTATGTCGTGATGGAATTATTAGGTGTCCACCATTCGACCTCATTTTCGCAAGGCTTATTTGATTATCTGGTGCTGTTCCCGCAATCCACACGAGCCGGGCTGATTCCGGTAGTCGGTATTCTCTATAGCCTGATTTATTTCAGCGTATTCCGTGTGCTGATCGTCGCATTAGATCTGAAAACACCGGGCCGAAGTGAAACATCTGCGGCAACCAAACCGGAAATCAATGAAGACGAACTCGCACCACAGCTCATTAGTGCATTTGGCGGGCAAGACAATATTGTGCATCTGAATGCCTGTATTACCCGTTTACGAATTACTGTCAAAGATCCGCAGTTAGTCGATAAGGAAAGACTCAAGCAGCTTGGAGCAAACGGTGTGGTGATAGCCGGAGCCGGCGTGCAGGCTATTTTTGGTACCAAATCGGATCGGTTGAAAACCCAAATGGGGTTGTTGATGGCATAACCTTATTATTTGTCGCTCACCATTTTGATGAAACCAGATGGTATGTTGTTTTCCATCTGGTTTTTTATTAAGAAATGAAACAAGCCTGACTAGCGCCTCTTCTATACTTTCTATCAGAGTCACTTTGCTCTGAGAGAAAAATGACAACCAGAAAACTCTCTGCCGGACACTGTCGTCAATTAGGTGCAACACCTGAAGGCCATGGCACCAACTTCGCCATCTGGGGACGGCTGGCCAAGTCCATGGAGTTGTTACTGTTCAGCTCCGAAAAAGATGAACATCCTGAGGTGATCCTGCTGAAGGAACAGGAATATCACTCCGGCTATTACTGGCATGTCCATGTGAGTGGCGTAAATGCCGGCCAGTTATACGCATGGCGAGTAAAAGAGGCACTCTCAAACCGACCCGGTACTCATTTTGATCCGGAAAAAGCGCTGCTTGATCCTTACGGAAGGCGCATTGTTTTATCGGAAAATTATGATCGCCAGTTATCTGCTAAAAGCGGCAGCAATCTTCATTGTTGCGCGAAAAATGTGGTCACCGATCTGCGACACTATGACTGGGAAGACGACCATTATCCCCGGCACCCGCTTTCCCGCTCCGTGATTTATGAAATGCATGTGCGCGGATTCACTCAAGATCCGTCATCCGGTTTACCCGATTATTTGCGTGGCACCTATGCCGGCGTGATCGAAAAAATCCCTTATCTGCAGGAATTAGGTATTACCGCCGTTGAGTTATTGCCGATATTTCAGTTTGACCCGCAGGATGCCAGACCCGGCAAAAGTAACTATTGGGGATACAGCCCGATAGGCTTTTTTGCGCCCCATGCAGAATATGCGAGCGTCGGTTCTCATCTGGGGGTACTGGATGAATTCCGGGACATGGTCAAAGCACTGCACAAAGCGAATATCGAGGTCATTCTGGATGTCGTATACAACCATACGGCTGAAGGCGGAGATGATGGCCCGGTTTTATGTTTCCGCGGGTTAGACAACGACGCGTTTTATACGCTGGATGAAAATTATCACAGCACCAATTATTCAGGCTGCGGTAATACACTGGATGCCTCACATCCGATGACCAAAAAAATGATCACGGATAGCCTGCGTTTCTGGCGGGAAGAGATGCATGTCGATGGTTTCCGGTTTGATCTGGCCGCGATTTTATCCCGCGATGGTTATGGTCAGCCCATGAATGATCCGCCCACAATCCGCACGATTGATGGTGACTACTCGCTGGCTGATACCAAGTTGTTTGCCGAAGCGTGGGATGCCGGCGGGTTATATTTAGTCGGACGGATGGTGGGCGATCGCTGGCGCGAATGGAATGGCCGGTTCCGGGATGACGTACGCCGCTTCATCAAAGGCGACAACGGCATGGTTTCCGCCTTTGCTACCCGTCTGATTGGCAGCCCGGATATCTATCATCCTGAATATTCTGATCCGTATAAAAGTCTCAATTTCATCGCCTGTCATGATGGCTTCACGTTGTGGGATCTGGTCAGTTACAACCGGAAGCATAACGAGGCCAATGGCGAGGATAACCGTGATGGCAGCAATGATAATTACAGCTGGAACCACGGCGTGGAAGGGCCGACCGGCGATGCTAAAATCAATGCGCTGCGCTTACGTCAGGCTAAAAATTTCTTTGTGATCAATCTGATGTCTGTCGGAACCCCCATGATTCAGATGGGTGATGAAACATTGCGAACGCAAAGAGGGAATAACAATGTGTATTGTCAGGATAATCCAATCAGCTGGTTAAACTGGCAGCCGGAGTTGTATGGCCGGGAAATGCTGCGGTTTGTCACCGAGCTGTTGCGATATCGGGCGGTATTAAAAGAAGAACCCCGGTCATTTTTTTCTCTGGAACAAGCGCTTGAGAATGCGACGATAGATTGGCATGGCGTTCAACCCTTTCAGCCAGACTGGAGTGAAAATTCACATGTATTGGGTTTATCTGCTTATGATCCGACCCATGATGTCGATGTTTACGCTTTCTT
This sequence comes from Tolumonas auensis DSM 9187, assembly GCF_000023065.1. Taxonomy (NCBI): domain Bacteria; kingdom Pseudomonadati; phylum Pseudomonadota; class Gammaproteobacteria; order Aeromonadales; family Aeromonadaceae; genus Tolumonas; species Tolumonas auensis. The sequence continues at coordinate 1,124,182 of NC_012691.1, read as the reverse complement.
TAACGCCTGGTGGGAACCACTTACGGTGACGTTACCTCCGCCCGCACATTCGCCCCACGGACACTGGAAACGGGTCTGCGATACCGGGCTATTACCTCCCGCGGACATAACCCCGTTAGGGTGTGACTATGCAGAAATCCTTTCATCTGAATATAAAACCGCATCGAGATCGGTTGTAGTACTGATCTGCCAGAACCATTCGCAATAAACCAATTCACAGTAAAACCACACAAACAAAAGCCATGAAAAATCATGGCTTTTGTGACAGATAAACAAGGTAAGAAAAACGATTACAGATTAAACGTCTCTTTCAGTTCCTGCATATCCTTGTCGCTCACCCCTTCCGGCTCAAAACCACTGGCCAGACACATCAGGTGTAATTTCGCACCTTTATTGGCTACATCGACAAAGTCATACGCTTCCAGTGCATCAGAACCGGTAGCGACTGCACCGTGTTTTTCCCAGATCGCGACATCAAACTGACGCAGTTTGGCGGTCGTGCTGTCAGCCATAACTTTGCTGCCTGGCATGCAATACGGCACCATACCGATACCTTTTGGTACAAACGCGCGCACTTCCGGCAGCATTTTCCAGCAAGCATTGGTGTAGGCGGTTTCATCATGGGCATATTTCGGATGATGAGACAGCGCAATCAGTTCCAGCGGATGAGTATGCACCACACAACGGTGGTTTGAACCCGCGCGTTGTTTATCCATCACGATCTCTACGTGAGAGATAAATTCGCTGGTCGGTTTGTAATCTGCTTTGCCACGACCGCCCCACAGAATGTGGTAACCGGCAGCATGATCATCGATACGTAAAACACAACCCGCCAGTTCCGGATCACGTAATTCACGGATACGTTCACCAGTGCCTTTAACAAAGAAAATATGGCCCGCGCTGTCTGCAGGGAAAGCGGCCTTGCCACCGACCATGCTTAATGGACAGTGAGGAAACCCTTCCATTGATGCAGGAACTTCACCAAATATTTCCGTTACATCAACCGAGATATTTCCGCCATTGCGCTCAGCCCATTCCCGTTGCCACAAATAGGTAGCAACTTCGGTTACTTTCTCTATTTCTGCCATAACGGCGGCATTCAGTTCTACCTTACTCATCTGCTACCTCAACATAGTGTCTGATTTATTTCCCGGAATTCACAAAACTACGTCCGTCAATTCCAGTTCCGGATATGAAATCAGTCTAGCGGTGCGGCAGATCATTCACCTTCAGCTATTGGCCAAAAATCGACAGCAGATGGCAGTATTTCCAAGGAAGGCATTCAGGAAGAAAACGGACGGAAATTAAATCGCAGAAAAGAAAAAACCGGCTTCAGAATGAAGCCGGAAAACCATCACCAACAAGGAAAACGAATGAGACGAAAAATTAATGTACCGCAGACGGATCGACTGCCCGGGTTGGCCTTGGTGCCAGCCAGATCACAAAGGCCGCCACCGCAAAAATAACGGCTATTACCATAAAGATCTGGTTGGTCGCGACCATAACGCTCTGCCCCTGCAGCATCCAATCCATAATGCCTCTGGTTTGTTCCTCACCCATTCCGGCATTCGCCATTGCCCCGGCTGCCGCACCGGATTGATCAGTCAGACCAACCAGCTCAGCTTTGACATACCTCGTCTGATTTTCCCACGAGGTATTCACCATCGAAGTTGCAAATGCACCGGACAGCGTACGGATGAAGTTCATCAGCCCGGCAGCAGAATCCATCTCCCGATCCGACACACATCCTAATGCGATGGCCGTTAGCGGCACAAAGAACAACGGCATCCCGATCCCCTGAAATAACATCGGCAGACTAACCTGCCAGAAGGTCATGTCCATGTTGGCGCTACTGCGATACAAGGTCCAGATACCCAGCCAGAGCACACCGATAAATACCAGCGGTCTTGGATCAACTTTGGTTGCCAGATTCGCAATCGCCGGAGCGAGGAAGATAGCCAGCACCCCCATCATTGCGGTGGAATAACCAGCAATCGTCGCGGTATATCCCATGTAGATTTGCAGCCAGAGCGGCGTCAGTACGGTAATACCGAAGAAGGCACCAAATCCCAGCGATAGCGTCAGCATACTGGTCGTGTACCCCCGGTGACGGAACACCTTCAGATCAACCACCGGATTACGCGCTGTCAGTTCCCATATGAGGAAAGCGACAAAACCTATCAGGGCCACAATACCTAAAATCACAATATGGTTTGACTCAAACCAGTCAAGATCTTTGCCTTCATCCAACATAAGCTGTAAAGCGGCAACCCAGACAACCAGCAACCCGAGTCCAACAACATCGATACGGGATTTGGCTGTTTTGGTTTCAAATTGCTGCAGTAACTTCCAGCACATTAAGCCCGCAATGATCGCAAATGGCGTTTTCACAAAGAAGATATACGGCCAGCTTAACTGGTCACATAATACGCCGCCAAGGATCGGCCCCATGATCGGTGCCACCAGCGTGGTCATGCTCCAGATACCGATAGCAGCATGGCTTTTCTCTTTCGGGAAAATACGGATCATCAGCGTCTGCGATAACGGCATCAACGGGCCACCGGCAAATCCCAGAAATACGCGGAACAACACCAGCATATTCATGCTTGTTGCCATACCACACAGTGCCGAAAAAACACCAAACAGGATCAGGCAGGTAATAAATACCCGTATCGCCCCAAACCGTGAGGCCAGCCAGCCCGTAAGCGGTACAGAAATCGCTTCCGCAACCGCATACGAGGTAATGACATACGTCCCCTGACTGGTCGAGGTACCCAGACTTCCGGCAATATTAGAAACCGATACGTTCGCAATGGTCGTATCAAGAATGGCCAGAAAGTTAGCCATTGCCAGACAAATTGTTCCCAGTACCAGTTTTCCGCCGGAAAGAGGCTGCGGAAAATTATTTAATGATGAACTACTCATCATTCACCGCCTAACCCTGACGATCAGCAGAATACGATGCATGTTCCGCAACCGCTTCATGAATCACCGGAGCCGAAGTATCAATCGTTGCTTCCATGGACAGACCAACCTGCAGAGGACGATGTTTCATCTCATTTGCATCCAGCGTAATACGCACCGGCAGACGCTGAACCACCTTGATCCAGTTACCGGTGGCATTCTGAGCCGGAATCATCGAAAACGCAGAGCCGGTACCGCCCGACAAACCGCTTACCACGCCGCGATAAACCACTTTGTCGCCATAAATATCGGCGGTAACTTCAACCGGCTGGCCGATTTTTACATCACGTAATTCGACTTCTTTGAAGTTGGCATCCACGTGAATATTCTGGGTCGGCACAACACTCAGCAACGGTGCGCCAATCTGTACACGACGACCAACCTGTACCTGACGTTTGGCAATAGTGCCATCCACCGGTGCTTTGATAACGGTACGTTCCAGATCGACTTTTGCCTGTTCATAACGCGCTTTTGCCAGTAACACTTCAGGGTTGGTTTCCACTGTAGAATCAACTGTTAATGCTGCATTCGCCTTCTTCGAGCCAATGGTAGACATACGGTTTGCCACGCTTTGTGCTGCGGCTGCTTTTGCCGAAGTCAGATTCGCTTCCGCCTGAGCCAGTGCATTTTTAGCATTAGTCAGCTCCTCACCGGAAACCGAACCAGAAGCCAGTAATGCCTGACGGCGTTGCATATCAACCTGCGCCCGCGCCAGATCGGCCTGTGCCGCAGCCAGCTGTGCCTGAGCCCGTTTTTCATCCGCTTCACGCGCCTTCACCTGCGCGGCCAGACCTTCATCATTGGCCAGATAGCTGTGCACACGACGTCGCGCCAGCCCCAGATCCGCTTCAGCCTGCGCCAGTGCCAGACGGGCATCGGTATCGTCCAGTACAACCAGCACATCCCCCATCCTGACCTGCTGGGTGTCTACTACATTCACTGCTTTAACAATACCGCCAACCGCCGGAGTGACTTCAGCCAGTTCGACTGCGGTATAAGCGTTATCGGTAGTGACATAGCGTGATGCGACAAGATACCAGTAAGAACCATAACCAACGCCCGCTATGACTATGGCAGCCGCCAGGCCCATAAAGCCTTTCTTGCGGGAAGCTGCTGCCCGGGGCGCATCAAATTCATCATCAAACTGGTCAATGGTTATATCTGAATTCATCTGAGTCATTTTTCTAATCCTGTATTGAAATCAAGAACGGGGAGCCTGATAACCACCGCCAAGAGCGTGGACCAGAGCAACATCAAGTGAGAATGAACGGGACTGCAAATTCACCAGCGCACGCTGACTGCCCAGCAACGCATCTTCGGCAGTGAGCACATCCAGATAGGTTGCTAAGCCACCGCGATAACGGTTGTTCGCGATCTGATACGCATCCTGTGCGGCATCGACCGCTTCCTGTGTTTTCTGCAAACGCGCGGTCAAGGCTTTAGAGCTGGTGACCACATCCGCAACATCATGGAAAGCCTGTGTCACCGTGTTGTTGTAATTCGCTACCGCTTCTTCATAAGAGGCTTCAGCGGTTGTCAGCTGACCTTGCAGACGACCACCGGTAAAGAGTGGTAAATAGAGTGCTGGGCCGATACTACCGGCGTCGTTACCTGATCTGGTTAAGTTATCCAGACCAAAAGCCTGATAACCAATAAAAGCGGAAAGACTGACATCAGGATAAAACTGCGCTTTGGCGATCCCGATCCGTTTTGCTGCAGACTCAGCGCGCCAGCGTGATGCCGTCACATCCGGACGATGCCCCAGCAAACCAACACCGGCTTCTTTAGGTAAACCAAACGACTGCTGAAGTTTCACCCCTGGCCGTGCAATCGACAGACCGCGATCCGGCCCCTTCCCCAGCAAAGCCGCCAGCGCATTTTTTTGTAACGCGATGGATTCATCAATACTCAGCAATTCAGCTTCCGCATTGGCACGTAACGCTTCTGCCTGACGAACCGCACCCTGCGTTTCCAGCCCATTGCTGAAACGCTGTTGCAGCAGCGAAACGGTTTTCTTACGAATATCTAAGGCAGTGACCGCGGTATCACGGTTGGCATATAAGCGCGCCAGTTCGGCATAGCTCTGAACCAGCGAAGTGGAGATCATTAAATTTGCAGTGGCACTTTCAGCCTGTGCCGCAGCGAAGTCAGACGTTGCCGCCGCGACTGCTGCTTTGTTTTTACCCCAGAAATCGAAGTCATAACTGAAGTTCAGCGTGGCAGAACCGTAATCGTTCCAGTTCTTAGGTGGCGCATAGGCCTGATACTGATAACTGACCTTAGATTCAGAGGCCGACAGTGCCATGCCTGCCTGAATGTAACGACTCGCGCCCGCTTGTTGTGCCAGACCTTCTGCACTTTTCAATCTGGCCGCCGCCGCTTTTAAGGAAGGTGAATCATGAATCGCCTCATCAACCAACGCATTTAACTGAGCATCGTTGTATCGCAGCCACCACTTGTTTTCCGGCCAGCTGACTTTATTGCCCACGTCAAATGAATTGGCGGATGCATAAGCAGCAGCCTGCTTAGGTGCTGCTAAATTCTGATCCGGAGCCTGAGCACAAGCACTCAACACCAGAACACTGATGGGTAGCAAAGAAAACTGACGCCAACTTTCCACACTGAGTAATCGTGAAGCGTGTTGTATTTTCACTCTCAAACCTCATAACTATACCGTACAGTACGGTTATACTCTTGACAGACGTCTTTCGTCAAGTAAAACTGAATGGGAAATTCATTAGTGGTAAATGTGTATGCGGGTAAAAAGTGAAGCTCGGCGTCAGGCAATTATTGAGGTTGCGAAAGATGCTTTTATCAGACAAGGATTTGAAAACACGTCCATGTCAGAGATAGCCAGCCGGGTTGGCGGGTCAAAGGCAACGCTATATAACTATTTCAGTTCCAAAGAAGAGATCTTTGCTGCTGTGATGGAGTCTTCTGCCACAGAGAAAATTGCAAATGCCTTCAAAATCCTGGAAGACTCCGACGACATCCGCACCACATTGACTAATTTTGGTATGCATTACCTGCATTCTATTCTCGCGCCAGATATCATGGCCATCCGTAAAATGGCCCTTAATGAAGCTGATCGCTCTGATATTGGCCGTCACTTTTATGAAAATGGCCCCAAAAAAGGCTGGGAGTTGATAAGTAATTATCTCCAGAAACAAATCGATCAGCACAACCTGAGCACCTGCGATGCCGGGATCTGCGCCATGCATCTGAAAGCGTTACTGGAAGCAGAATTGGTTGAACCGTATGCCTTAGGCGTCATCGCTCCACCCGATGAAAGCCAGCTAATCGCCATTGTGTCACGGGCAATAACTGTCTTTTTACGGGCTTATCAGCCGTAGCCATGTTTACCTCATAATCAACTATATTAAATTAGTGACAGTCGATATTATCGGCATGCAGCTCTTTGAGTTCAGATGGAATAATAACGCGCAGGATAGCTAACAATTCTGATGATTGGAGATAAGTAGATGCGATACTCCCTGAATAGAAAAACGATCCTCTCTATGCTTGTCGCCGGGATCTTCGTTGCTAATCCGGCCTTTGCTGAAAAGCCGGAATGGAAAGATAACGGCAATGGTCAAGGTAGCGGTAAGCCACAAAAAACGCAGGAAGTGAACAGAAAGCAATCACAGGAAGTGAACAAAAAACAATCGCCTGCCAAAGAAACACACAGGGTACAAACCCAAAATGTTCAGACTAAGCATGTGCAAACGTCACAGACTTATGATCCCCGTATCAGTATCTATTTTGGAGACCATCACCGCGATGTGATCCGGCAATATTATAGTGACAGCTACCACTCCGGACACTGCCCGCCCGGTTTAGCCAAAAAGAACAATGGCTGTCAGCCTCCCGGACAAGCGAAAAAATGGCGTTACGGCCATCCGCTGCCAAGTGACGTGATCTATTATGATTTGCCACCGCAGGTTGTTATCAGCCTGGGTATCCCGCCGGAAGGTCAGAAATACGTCCGGGTCGCCAGTGACATACTGCTGATTGCCGTCGGAACAGGACTGGTACTTGATGCAATTCAGGATCTGAATAATCTGTAAGTAAACCGGATAAACGATAAAGCCTGCATGCGCAGGCTTTATTATTTGTTCGTCTTAATGGTTAATGTCGCCCCTGCCGACGCAACCACAACCGCACCCAATGCACCCCATTCTAACAACGTCAGCCGCTCACCAAGAATGATCATGCCAGAGAGTGCGCCGACGGCAGGTTCCAGACTCATCAACGTGCCAAATGTACGTGCGGGAATCCTGGTCAGCGCCATCATTTCGAGTGAAAACGGTAACGCGGTCGATAAGATGCCAACCCCCAGCGCCAGTGGTAATACATCCGGCGACAGCAACGCCATTCCATTCTGCCAAACACCGATCGGCGCAAAACAGACAGTGGCAATACCAACACCCAGTGCCACCGTGGTTGGCCCGTTTTTCATCCCTGATTTTTTACCAAAGATGATATACAGCGCCCAGCAACCGCCTGCAGCCAGCGCGTATAACGCACCGGGAATATCAATATCCGACATCGAATGACCGATCGGCAGCAGCAGAGCCAGACCCGACATGGCTAAAACTATCCATAGAAAATCGACAGCCCGCCGGGATGAAAAGATCGCAACCGCCAGGGGGCCAGTGAATTCAAATGCGACTGCCACGCCAAGTGGCAATGTCCGGATAGACTGATAGAACAGATAGTTCATGCCGCCCAGCACAACGCCATAAATCAGCAGAGGCCCGATATTGCCCGGAACAAGCCGCGTACGCCAGGGTTTATAAAACAGTGCAAGAGCGATCGCCCCAATCATTAAGCGTAACGATGTTGCGCCTTCCGCACCGACCAGCGGAAACAGCATTTTTGCCATCGATGCCCCGCTTTGCACCGAAATCATTGCAATGATGATCAAAAAGACAGGCAGCAGAACTGATGAACGATCAGACGAGGAAGACATCAAAAAACCTTAAAAAAAAAGCCCGCATAGTGCGGGCCTCTATTATTAAGCAGTTACAGCAGAATTACATGCTTTCTTTAACGCGTTTATGCAGCTCTTGTACTGAACTTACGTTGGCGGTTTCATCAATCGCCATACCCAGACAAGAAGCAAAACCGGCGTTCAGTGTCGTAGTGTAAGACACTTTGTGCTGCAGTGCGCCGCGACGCAGTTGTTTAGAGTCAGCAATCGCCACACGACCTTCAACAGTGTTCACGATAAAGGTGTATTCGCCATTCTTGATACGATCCAGAATGTGCGGACGGCCTTCAGACACTTTGTTTACCTTACGGTTAACAATGCCTGCTGCGGTCAGCGCATCAGAAGTACCTGATGTCGCATCCAGCTCAAAACCAGCCTTGATCAGTGCAGCCGCCAGTTCCACAGCGCGTTGCTTGTCGCCGCCACGGACAGACAGCAGTGCACGACCTGATTTCGGCAAGCCTTTACCAGTACCCAGCTGTGCTTTGGCATACGCTTCAGCGAAAGTATCACCCACACCCATTACTTCACCGGTAGAGCGCATTTCAGGGCCAAGCAGCGGGTCAACACCCGGGAACTTGTTGAATGGCAGCACTACTTCTTTTACAGAGAAGTAAGGTGGAATGATTTCTTTAGTGAAACCTTGCTGAGCCAGAGACTGACCCGCCATGACACGGGCAGCAATCTTCGCCAGTGGCGCACCGGTCGCTTTCGATACGAACGGTACAGTACGTGCAGCACGCGGATTTACCTCAATCAGGTAAATAACATCGTCTTTAACTGCGAACTGTACGTTCATCAGACCAACGACTTTCAGTTCCATGGCCAGCTTGCGAACCTGTTCGCGGATCTCAGCCAGAACATCGGCTTTCAGCGAGTAAGGTGGCAATGAACAGCCTGAGTCACCGGAGTGGATACCACATTGTTCAATGTGTTCCATCACACCACCGATCACGACAACTTCGCCGTCGCAGATTGCATCTACGTCCAGTTCAATTGCGTTATCCAGGAAGTGATCCAGCAATACCGGCGATTCGTTAGAAACGCTGACTGCTTCGTTGAAATAACGACGCAGGTCGATTTCGTCAGAAACGATTTCCATTGCGCGGCCACCCAGTACATAGGACGGACGAACTACCAGCGGATAACCGATTTCTTTCGCTTTCTCAACCGCTTGTTCCATCGCAGTCACAGTGGTGTTCTGTGGCTGTTTCAGGCCCAGACGTTCAACCGCCTGCTGGAAACGCTCACGGTCTTCGGCACGGTCAATCGCATCCGGGCTGGTACCAATGATTGGTACGCCGGCAGCTTCCAGTGCACGGGACAATTTCAGCGGAGTCTGACCACCGTACTGCACGATCACGCCTTTTGGCTTCTCAATGCGTACGATTTCCAGCACGTCTTCCAGTGTCACTGGTTCGAAATACAGACGATCGGAAGTGTCATAGTCGGTAGAAACAGTTTCAGGGTTACAGTTAACCATGATGGTTTCATAACCGTCTTCGCGCAGCGCCAGTGCCGCATGAACACAGCAATAATCGAATTCGATACCCTGACCGATACGGTTCGGACCACCACCCAGAACAATGATTTTGTCTTTGTTGGTTGGTGCTGCTTCACACTCTTCCTCATAGGTAGAGTACATGTAGGCAGTGTTGGTCGAGAATTCCGCGGCACAGGTATCCACACGTTTGTAAACCGGCAGCACTTTGTGCTGATAACGCAGTTCACGAACCTGAGCTTCTTTCACGTTCAGCAGTTTTGCCAGACGTGCATCAGCGAAACCTTTACGTTTCAGCTTACGCATGAAGTCTGCATCAATACCAGTCAGACCGGTAGCGGCAACCTGAGCTTCCAGATTCAGCAGTTCTTCAATCTGGATCAGGAACCATGGATCAATCTTGGTATCGTTGAAAATCTCTTCCAGTGACATACCGGCACGGAATGCGTCAGCCACATACCACAGACGATCCGCACCCGGATTCTGCAGTTCATGACGGATAGTTGCTTTCACATCATCCGCATCAGCGTCGATCACCGGGTCAAAACCTGTTCTGCCGATTTCCAGACCACGCATTGCTTTCTGCAGCGATTCCTGGAAGGTACGGCCAATCGCCATTACTTCACCCACAGATTTCATCTGGGTAGTCAGACGGTCGTTAGCACCGGCAAACTTCTCGAAGTTGAAGCGTGGAACTTTGGTTACTACGTAGTCGATAGATGGTTCGAAAGACGCTGGAGTTTTACCACCAGTGATGTCGTTCATCAGCTCATCCAGGGTGTAACCAATCGCCAGCTTGGCAGCAATTTTTGCAATCGGGAAACCGGTCGCTTTAGATGCCAGTGCTGATGAACGGGATACACGCGGGTTCATCTCGATGATTACCATGCGGCCATCATCCGGGTTGATACCGAACTGTACGTTTGAACCACCGGTTTCAACACCGATCTCACGCAGTACCGCCATCGAGGCGTTACGCATCAGCTGATATTCTTTATCAGTCAGTGTCTGAGCTGGTGCAACAGTGATTGAGTCACCGGTGTGCACACCCATCGGGTCAAAGTTTTCGATGGAACAAACGATGATGCAGTTATCGTTACGATCACGCACCACTTCCATCTCGTACTCTTTCCAACCGATCAGAGATTCGTCGATCAGCAGTTCTTTGGTCGGAGACAGATCCAGACCACGCTCACAGATCTCAACGAACTCTTCCGGGTTGTAGGCGATACCGCCGCCTGAACCACCCATGGTGAAAGATGGACGGATAATACATGGGAAACCAACGGTCTTCTGAACGTCCCACGCTTCGTCCATGTTGTGCGCGATACCGGCACGAGGACATTCCAGACCGATAGAACGCATCGCCAGATCGAAACGGCGACGGTCTTCTGCTTTATCAATTGCGTCAGCAGTCGCACCGATCATTTCTACGCCGAACTCGGCCAGTACGCCGTGACGTTCCAGATCCAGTGCACAGTTCAGTGCAGTCTGACCACCCATGGTAGGCAGAACAGCATCCGGACGCTCTTTTTCAATAATTTTACGCACTACTTCCCAGGTGATTGGCTCGATATAAGTGGCATCGGCCATTTCAGGATCAGTCATGATCGTGGCAGGGTTAGAGTTCACCAGAATGACGCGGAAACCCTCTTCACGCAGTGCTTTACAAGCTTGTGCACCGGAATAGTCGAATTCACAAGCCTGACCGATCACAATTGGGCCTGCACCCAGGATCAGAATACTTTTTAAGTCGGTACGTTTTGGCATGTCGCTTACCTATTCCTGTTATGCGCGGTATTGTTTGATCAAGTCGATGAAATGGTCGAACAGCGGAGCTGCATCGTGCGGACCAGGGCTCGCTTCAGGGTGACCCTGGAAGCTGAATGCCGGTTTGTCCGTGCGATGGATACCCTGCAGAGAACCGTCGAACAGTGATTTATGCGTCACACGCAGGTTAGCTGGCATGTCGGTATCATCTGCTGCAAAACCGTGGTTCTGGCTGGTGATCATCACGACATTACGATCCAGATCTTTAACCGGATGGTTGGCACCATGGTGGCCGAATTTCATTTTCATGGTTTTCGCACCGGAAGCCAGAGCCAGCAACTGGTGACCTAAACAGATACCAAATACCGGCAAATCAGTTTCCAGGAAGGATTTGATTGCGCTGATTGCGTAATCACATGGTTCAGGGTCACCAGGGCCGTTTGACAGGAATACACCGTCCGGATTCATCGCCAGCACGGTTTCAGCCGGAGTCTGTGCCGGAACGACTGTCACGCGGCAACCACGATCCACCAGCATACGCAGAATATTACGTTTCACACCGAAATCGTAAGCAACGACATGGAATGGATATTCAGCTGGCTTGGTATGACCCTGACCCAGCTTCCATGAACCTTCGGTCCATTCGTATGCTTCAGTACAGCTAACCACTTTCGCCAGATCCATGCCTTTCAGGCCAGGGAAGGCTTTGGTTGCTGCCAGTGCTTTCGCTTCGTCCAGATCACCACCAGCGATGATACAGCCAGCCTGTGCGCCTTTTTCACGCAGGATACGCGTCAGTTTACGAGTATCAATTTCGGCTATACCAACAACATTATGCTTTTTCAGATAGTCAGACAGAGTAGCCTGATTACGGAAGTTAGAAGCAACTAATGGCAGATCACGAATGATGAGGCCTTGAGCATGAATATTGGGGGATTCTTCGTCTTCAGAATTGGTACCAGTGTTACCAATGTGGGGATAAGTCAGTGTTACTATTTGGCGGCAATAAGAAGGATCGGTCAGAATTTCCTGGTATCCCGTCATTGAAGTATTAAAAACAACTTCCCCGACTGAACAGCCTTCAGCACCAATCGACACACCCTTAAACACCGTCCCATCTTCCAACACTAACAGGGCAGAATGAGTCAAGACGACCTCCAAGTCATTAAATTTATGCTTGTACCCCGATCAGTATATTTCCTGCACACTGAAGGGGTGATTTTATTCCCTGTGGTTCGTTGTCTGGCTAAAAACGCCGTTTTACAAACTAACCTCAGGCAAATTGACGGCATTCTACCTGAAATAAATTGAGAAGCCAACATCAGGAAAAAACAGAATGAAAAATAATGCATACGATAAGCATAAAATATCACTAAAAATGAAAACAGCGACATTTATGAAAAAATGAGGTCATAAAATAAGAGTCTTAGCGAAAAAATAGAGCTAAACGCCAATAAAAAGAAAAAATACAACAAAAGCCCAGCAATTAAAGGACTTGATAAAAACAAACCTTACAAAGTAAATGGCAAAATAAAACCGCCGGCGGCGGTTTTATTTGAGGTTTAATACATCCTGCATATCGAAAAGACCACAAGGTTGATCTTTTAACCAGTTTGCAGCACGAACAGCTCCATTTGCAAACGTCAGACGACTGGATGCCTTGTGCGTAATCTCAACACGCTCGCCGATATCAGCAAACATCACGGTATGTTCACCCACCAGATCACCGGCACGGATAGTCGCAAAACCGATAGTATTGCGATCGCGTTCACCAGTGATGCCTTCACGGCCATAGACTGCACACTGTTTCAGATCACGGCCCAGCGTTTTGGCTACCACTTCACCCATACTGAGTGCGGTGCCTGATGGCGCGTCTACTTTATGACGGTGATGACCTTCGATGATTTCGATGTCAGTGTAATCACCCATTACTTTCGCCGCCTGTTCCAGCAGCTTGAATACCAGGTTCACGCCAACACTGAAGTTAGAGGCAAACACGATACCGATTTTCTTTGCAGCTTCATTAATTGCTGCTTTACCAGCATCATCAAAGCCTGTCGTACCGATAACAATGCGTTTGTTGTTAGCAACGGCAAACGCCAGATTTTTCAGCGTCACTTCCGGGCGGGTGAAGTCGATGATGACATCAAACTGATCTTTTACCTTTTCCAGATCGTCGGCGATCAAAACATTCATGGCGCCCAGACCATTCAGATCACCCACATCCAGACCAATAACGGTTGAACCCGGACGCTCTAATGCCGTTCCCAGCGTTACCTGTTCATTGGCACGAATTGCTTCCAGCAAGGCCTTGCCCATACGGCCCTGACAGCCCATCAATGCAATACGAATCGGAGCGGTCATCTTGTTCCTCATTCTATTTCTGACCTGCTGTTATTTATCAGCAGATATGGTTTTTCAGATACAAAAAAGGCCAGATGACTGGCCTTTTTCCGGCTTACGCCAATACGTTCAGTAATTCTACTTCAAAAACCAGCGTTGAGAACGGTGGAATTGAACCAGCACCACGTTCGCCATAGGCCAGATCGTGCGGAATGAACAGTTTCCATTTCGCGCCTTCTGACATCATAGGCAGAGCTTCAACCCAACCAGCGATCACGCCGCCAACCGGGAATTCAGCAGGCTGACCACGCTGAACAGAGCTGTCGAACACTTTACCGTCGGTGAAAGTACCGTGGTAATGCACACGCACTTTGTCAGCAGGTGAAGGCTGTTTGCCTGAACCAGCAACCAGTACTTCGTATTGCAGACCTGATGCAGTTACTTTAACTTCAGGGCGTTTTGCATTTTCAGCCAGGAAAGCAACACCACCCGCTTTCATGGTTTCAGCGCGTGCAGCTTCTTCAGTAGCCATTCTTTCGTTCAGAATGCGGAATGCTTCACCGATCTGCTCATGATCCACAGCAAAAGGTGCATTGTTGATTGCATCTTCAATACCTTGCTGCACAGCAGACAGATCGAAGCCATCAAAAGACTGCTCAGTTAATTGCTGACCGATCTGACGGCCAATACCGTAACAGGCTTGCTGTTCGGTTGTTTGAAACTTAGACATAAACACTCCGCGATTATCACAAAGCCCGCATGTTAACAGACCCGTTACTTTTACTGAACCCTATCCGGCACATTGCGGATGAACTCCGGCCGCTTTTGCCTGCTCATATACCGGCTGAACCTGAGGGAGTATTGCATTCAGCTGCTTGATACGGGTCTGGTCTGACGGATGCGTTGATAATATCTCGAGAGACTGCTTACCCTTGCCGTTCGCTGCCATGCTGTACCAGAGATTAACCGACTCCTGCGGATTAAATCCGGCCATTGCCATCAGTTGCATACCCAGCACATCCGCCTCGGTTTCATGTGCCCGGCTGTATGGCATTAATACCCCATACTGAACTCCCAGACCTAATGCCGCCATCGCCGGCGCTCTGGTCGTCGTGTTTTGCAGAACCTGATCGGCGGCAGCCATCCCGATATTAGCGACCTGACTTTGTGACAGTCGTTCGTTGGAGTGCTGCGCCAGCACATGTGATACTTCATGGCTGATAACCGCGGCCAGCTGATCCTGATTTTTTGCCACTTTCAGCAAGCCGGTATAAACACCGATGCGCCCGCCAGGTAATGCAAATGCGTTCACATCGTCAGAATCAAATACGACGACTTCCCACTGCCCCGGATTATTGGCTGCATACTGTGCCGGAATGACCCGGGTGACCGCCTGAGCGACACATTGCACATATTGATTTAGTCGCGGATCAGTCGAGACTTTTTCTTTTTGTTTTATTTGCTGAAAGGAAGAGAGCCCCATTTGCGAAATATCATTATTTCCCATTAACAACAATTGTTTACGCCCGGTTGGAGAAACAGCACAGGCAGTCAGTAAACAAAGTGCAACAGCAGAAACCCATCGTTTTTTCATATAAGCCCCGAACTCACACAGGATTGGTAAAATCGTGTAAATCTTAGAGCATCGGCGGTATAACACAACACCTTCACAGAGACTGGCAAAAGATAATTTCAGTCCGCTATTACCGCTGTCATTAAAACGTCAAGGAACCGCCACAGAAGCTTCATTGCGCCGGTAAAAACTGAGGTAATCCGGATTAAATGGAGTTTGCCTGATGTTTACTGTCGACGAATTACTCTCGACCCACATTTCCAAACCAGTTCCGCGCTGGTACAAGCCCTTCCTGCGCTATCTGCTGTGTGAGAAAGAGTTTCAGCGTTTCGGAGAACGTTATCCGAACTTGCACGGACTGGATTTTATCGAACAGGGGCTGCGCTACTTATCCTTTGCCTGCGATGTCTGTGAAGATGAACTGGAACATATTCCGGCGCAGGGTCCGGTAGTCATTGTTGCTAATCACCCGATTGGTTCGCTGGATGGTCTGGCGTTATTACAGATCATTTCCCGTGTCCGCAGTGATGTCAAAATCATCGCCAACCAATTACTGAATCAAATCAAACCGCTGGAAGAGTTGTTACTGCCGGTTGATAACATGAATGGCAATACGCAGCGTCAGCAGATCGCAGCGATTCATGATCATCTGGGTAAAGGCAAAGCGTTGATCGTATTCCCGGCAGGTGAAGTTTCACGGCTGCATCTGCACGGTGTCCGCGACGGCAGGTGGAATAATGGATTCCTCCGGTTAGCAACCCAGCACCGGGCACCCATTGTCCCGATTCATATCTCCGGTCATAACTCATGGCTATTCTACGGTGCATCTTTAGTATGCAAGCCGCTGTCAACGTTACTGCTGGTACGTGAAATGATGTATCAGCGCAAGGGACATATAAAGGTGCGTATCGGTGCCCGGATCCCTTTCAGTGAGTGGTCTAAATTACCAGTGACCGGAAAGGCACTGGCCAAACTATTCCGAAAACATCTTTACCGTCTGGGAAAAGGGAAATCCGGCATTCTGACGACTGAAGCGCCGATTGCATTACCTGAAGACCGGGTCAAACTGAAAAAAGCAGTCGAAGAGTGTCAGCCTTTGGGAACAACACCGGATGGAAAACATATCTGTCTGTATCGCCGTGAACAGTCACCTTCCTCGGTTATTCTGAAAGAGCTGGGACGGTTGCGGGAAATTGCTTTCCGGGCCGTGGGGGAAGGTACCGGACAGCGCCGGGATCTCGATGGGTATGATGATGATTACTATCATTTGTTGCTTTGGGATAACAAAGAGCTGGAAATTGTCGGTGCCTATCGTTTTATGCCAACCCGCGAACAGCTGGAGCGGAAAGGACACCGTGGGTTGTACAGCTACAGCCTGTTTCATTACGACACCGCGATGGCGCATATTCTTGATCAGGGCATTGAACTCGGACGCAGTTTTATTCAGCCACGCTACTGGGGCAAACGCAGTCTGGATTATCTGTGGCAGGGTATCGGCGCATTCCTGGCGCAAAATCCGCAATACCGTTATCTGTTCGGACCGGTATCGATGTCTGCCAGTCTGCCGGCACCGGCGCGTGATCTGCTGGTTGCATTTTACAAACTGCATTTCAGTCCGCGCTGGCCACTGGCTCGTTCACGCCAGCCTTATGCGAATGGTTCGCTGGAAATTGCAGGTCAGTTCATCGGACAGGATTATCAGCAGGATTTAGGCATACTGAAATCCATGCTGGATAATCTGGGTTGCGGTATCCCTACTCTATATAAGCAGTATTCCGAATTATGCGAACCGGGTGGCGTGCAGTTCCTGGATTTCGGTATCGATCCTGATTTTGGTAACTGCGTTGATGGTCTGGTACTGGTCGATGTACATAAGATGAAACAGAACAAGCGCCAGCGCTATATTGACTGTCACCTTCCGCATGCCGATACCACACCTGCTGCCAGCGCATGATCCACATTTGTTATGACTGAAAAGCAGAACGCCCCGGAACCGGGGCGTTTTATTAGCGGCTTACTTATCCGAATCAGAGTTTGTAACCCAGTTTCTGACGTAAGTAAGCACCAGAACCCAGCAGGCCCGGTTGTTCATGCGTGATCAAAAATACCGGGATCGGTTCCAGATAAGAGTGGAAACGGCCTTTATCTTCAAACGCAACGCGGAAGCCGGATGCTTTAAAGAATTCCAGGAAGCGCGGTACGATACCACCGGCGATATAGACACCACCGAAGGTGCCCAGGTTCAGCGCCAGGTTACCGCCGAAACGGCCCATCAGCACACAGAACAGGCTCAGCGCACGACGACAGTCGATATCTTCATCCGCCAGTGCACGCTCAGTCACATCTTTCGGCTGCAGATTTTCCGGTACACGGTCATCTGACAGAACCAAGCCACGATAGATATTGACCAGACCCGGACCCGATAACAGACGTTCAGCAGACACATGGCCCAGTTCTTCACGCAATGCTTCCAGCACCATGACTTCTTCAGTGCTGTTAGGTGCAAAATCGACATGACCACCCTCGCCCGGCAAGCTCATCCAGGCTTCTCCGCTATGAACCAGATGCGCTACGCCCAGGCCAGTACCGGCACCGTAGACAGCGATAGGCTTACCGGCCTGTGCAGCCTCACCACCGAACTGAATTTTGTCTTCATCTTTCAGCGCCGGGATAGCCATAGAGATAGCGGTGAAATCATTGATGATAGAAAGGTGTTGCAGCCCCAGATTTTGCTGCATTTCGCTTTGAGAGAATGCCCAGGTATGGTTAGTCATCGCCACCCAGTCACCTGTAATCGGGCAGGCAATCGCGATACATGCACTGGAAACTTTAGCAGCCGTTTCTTCCAGATAAACCCGGATCACCGCCTCAAGTGACGGATATTCCGCACCGGAATAGTTTTTGATGTGCGATAAGCTACCATCCTGCAAACTACACAACGCCAGACGAGCATTTGTACCACCAACATCGCCCACCAGAACTTGTTCAGCCATCATAATCTCCCCAAAAATCACCAATGTCGGAATATAGATATAGTTACAATAGATTACTTTCAATGATCACTAGTCTACATATTGTCAGACCCGGAAAACACCAGACGGATCACAGCATCAGGGTTTTGATCAATAAATGTAGTTTTTTTCCTACATTTTGCTGTGTATGCTGATGTTATCTGTTACCTTTAACATTAATAACAACTAACCAACATTCTTCGCTGCGAGCTGGATCACTAAGCATGAATACACTGGAAAAAATCACTAAACATCTGGAACATTTCAGTAAATCAGAGCGTAAAGTCGCCGAAGTGATTCTACATTCGCCTCAAGTCGCGATTCATTCCAGCATTGCTACGCTCGCCAAAATGGCGGATGTCAGTGAACCAACAGTTAACCGGTTTTGTCGTCGTCTCGACACAAAAGGCTTCCCCGATTTCAAGCTGCATCTGGCACAGAGCCTCGCTAATGGCACGCCGTATGTGAATCTGCATGTCGAAGAACATGACACGCCGGACGAATATACCGCGAAGATATTTGAATCGACAATTGCCTGTCTGGAAGTAGCCAAAAACAGCCTGGATACCACCGCAGTTAACCGGTGTGTTGATTTACTCACGCAGGCAAAAAAAATATCGTTTTTTGGTCTGGGGGCATCATCAGCCGTAGCCCATGATGCCTTGAATAAATTCTTCCGTTTTAACATTCCTGTTGTCTGTTTTGATGACATCGTCATGATGCGGATGAGCTGTATTAATAGCAGTGACGGTGATGTCGTTGTCGTGATCTCGCATACCGGCCGCACCAAAGCACTGGTCGAAATTGCAGCACTGGCGCGCCACAATGATGCAACGGTGATAGGTATTACGGCACAGGATTCCCCATTAGCCGCCCAATGTAATCTGGTGTTATCAATGGATGTGCCGGAAGACACTGATGTCTATCTGCCAATGGCTTCGCGTATCGCACAACTGGCATTAATTGATGTCTTAGCGACCGGATTTACATTACGCCGAGGCGTAAAATTTCGCGAAAATTTGAAGAAGGTCAAAGAAGGGATAAAAGATTCCCGCTTTGAATCACTGCATCAGTGAAATCATCTCCTATATCCCGCATCATGCCCTCATCATGTATCAAAATGTGTCGTTTCGTATCATCGAAATGACACAACTGGCCTGTAATGTTCCTACAACTTACATTCTCGCACATTTATTGCAGGTCACTTTTTTCATATTAATTTCCGTTTTCTGTTATTGACTATATTTATAACTAACTCATGGAGCTGAAGATGTTAAGAAGAACCAAAATCGTGACCACATTAGGTCCGGCAACTGACCGCGAAGGCGTGCTGGAAGGGATTCTGGAAGCCGGTGCCAACATGGTGCGCATGAACTTCTCTCACGGTACGGCTGAAGATCATATTGCCCGTGCCAAAGAGATCCGCGCACTGGCTGCCCGTCTGGGTAAATCAGTAGCGATTCTGGGTGACCTGCAAGGCCCGAAAATCCGCGTATCTACGTTCAAAGACAACAAAATTATGTTGAAAGTGGGCGACAAATTTCTGCTGGATGCGAACTTGGGTAAAGGTGATGGTACTCAGGAACAAGTCGGTATCGACTATAAAAAACTACCTGAAGATGTCGTTGCCGGTGACATTTTGTTACTGGACGATGGCCGTGTGCAGCTGAAAGTAGACAGTGTTGAAGGCAGCAAAATTTTCACTACCGTGACCGTTGGTGGCCCGCTGTCTAACAACAAAGGTATCAACAAAAAAGGCGGTGGTCTGTCTGCTCCGGCGCTGACTGAAAAAGATAAAGCCGACATCAAAACTGCAGCGCTGATGCAGGTTGATTATCTGGCAGTATCTTTCCCGCGTAATGGTGCTGACCTGAACTATGCCCGTGAACTGGCGCGTGAAGCCGGCTGCAACGCCAAAATCGTGGCCAAAGTAGAACGTGCTGAAACTGTTGCTACCGACGAAGCGATGGAAGATATCATTCTGGCTTCTGATGTGGTGATGGTAGCGCGTGGTGATCTGGGCGTTGAAATCGGCGACTCCGAGCTGATGGGCGTTCAGAAAAAACTGATCCGTTCCGCACGTAAACTGAACCGTGTTGTTATCACTGCAACTCAGATGATGGAATCGATGATCAAAGCACCGATGCCAACCCGTGCTGAAGTTATGGACGTAGCTAACGCGGTTCTGGATGGTACGGATGCGGTCATGCTGTCAGCTGAAACTGCTGCCGGTGATTTCCCGATTGAAACTGTTACCGCGATGGCTAACGTTTGTCTGGGTGCCGAAAAACACCCAAGCGTGAACGTGTCTAACCACCGTATGACTCATACTTTTGATACTGTTGAAGAAACAGTTGCTATGAGCACCATGTATGCAGCTAACCACATGCAAGGTGTAAAAGGCATTATCGCGATGACTGAGTCAGGCACCACGCCGCTGCTGATGTCCCGTTTAAGCTCAGGTCTGCCAATTTTCGCACTGTCACGTCATCAACAGACGCTGAACTGGTGTTCTCTGTACCGTGGTGTTACTCCGGTATACTTTGATGCAGATGAATCACAGCCGGTTATCCAGAACTGCCGTGATGCGATTTCCGAGCTGAAAAGCCGTGGCTATCTGAAATCAGGCGATCTGATTCTGATGACTTATGGTGACAAAATTGAAAGTATCGGTGGTACCAACACCTGCAAGATGATGATCGTAGAATAATCGCTGCGACCTGGATCTGATAACGCCGGCATATGCCGGCGTTATTGTTATATTGCTTTTATGCGATGCGGTTACGCATCTGGTTCAGTTGATTCATCAGGTTCAACAGGTGTTGGTGGCGGAACATCCGGTACATCAGGCTCATCTTCCAGACAACCCGCTACACAGCTGTCCAGACAATCCCGATACACCTGTTCCTCCCCCCCACTACTACCGGAACATTGGTTAACACAATCAGAACCACAACTATTCGCCTGAGCAGGTAAAACACTGCCGAGCAGGAGAACACCTGCCAGCCATAACAACAATTTTGCTTTCATAAAGTACACGTCCTTATATACAGATGGATGTAGCCTGAAAACATCCTGATATTGGCATCGTATTATAATACTTTTTTGATCACTCTTACTGAGCTGTTGCGCAAAACCAGACGCGGCGACAAAATCAGATGATGGATGTCAGTATCCGTTTCATTCTGTCCGGTTAAGCGCATCATTTCCTGAAAACCCAGACGACCGATTTCCCGGATTGGCTGCGCCACACTGCTGATATTCATGACCTGTGCAATCAGCGTGTTATCAAACCCCACCACCAGCACATTTTCCGGCACGCGATAACCACGCGACTGTAATACCTCAATGACTAACTGAGCAGAAACGTCGTTAAAAACGAAAATAGCAGAAAATGGTAATACCGCATGCTGATCGAGATAAGTGCTAAACCGGGCTGATAATTCAGGGGCGGATACATCCGGCGTATCAATAATTCGTTCTGCCGGTAACGGGATACGTAAATCGGATAGTTTGTTACGGAAACCCGTGAATTTTTGTTCAGCTTCATCAGCCGGGCCCAGATACCCTATTTGGGTATGCCCCATGCTGGCCAGATGTTCGGCAACTTGCGCCCCACCTTCAGCATGATCAACCGCAACGCTGGTTAGTTCAGGATGAAGCTGTGTCAGTGATACCACAGGGAATGGCTGCTGATTCAGCGTGGCGATATAGTCCGGTTTATTCGAGCTCGGAACAATAAACAGACCATCGATCTTTTGTTGCTTGCAGATATTGAGCAGACCCAGTTCACGTTGTACATCACCCCGCGAGTTATATACCAGCAACGAACGGCCGAGGTATTGCACTTCCTGTTCGACTATATCCAGCAATTCAGCAAAATAAGGATTCGACAAGGTAGGCAGAATAATGGCAAAGACACCCTGTGGCTTAGTAACAACCTGACGACGTTTCAGCGGCTGTTGCACATAAACATACCCCAGCTCTTTGACTATCGCGCGGACACGTTCTGCCGTTTCTTCTGAAACCTTGCCTTTGTTATTCAGAACTCTGGAAATGGTGGCGATAGATACACCCGCCAGCTCTGCAACATCTCTTATCGTCGTCATAATTCGGTGCCACTGATGTTTTATCTGATAGTACGTAATATGCCAAACCAACGTCACTCGTTTCTTCGTTTTATCAACATATTACGTACTGTGGGATCACATTGTTGCCAGCATTTTCTCTACCTGAGGCGACTTTTTCTGTTGTAATAAACTTACACCAGTCTTGGTATCAAACAGATGCACATGCTCCAACTGGAAGCTGACCGGCATGGTTTTACCACGTGGGATGATGTGCCCGCCGTCTGTCACAACAACAACCTGATCTTCATCGGCATATTGGGTATAGGCAAAGGTGGTTCCTCCCAGCGCTTCAACCACATCGACTTTCAGGGAAATATCAACATCCCCTGACGTCCCTACCAGCAGATGTTCAGGGCGAATACCAAGCAACAACACATCACCGGCGACAACCGGACGATCTGTCAGCATGCAAAACTCTTCACCACCAGATAGTTTCAGCCATGCTGTATTCCCTTCGGCCTTCAACACTTCGGCATTCAGGAAGTTCATACGCGGGGAACCGATGAAGCCAGCCACAAACTGATTTTGTGGATTATGGTACAGCTCCAGCGGTGCTCCCACCTGTTCGACACGGCCATCACGTAACACGACAATCTTATCGGCCATGGTCATCGCCTCGACCTGATCGTGTGTCACATAAACCATGGTGTTACCGAGCTGCTCATGCAGTTTGGAAATTTCGACCCGCATCTGCACACGCAGTTCCGCATCCAGATTCGACAGCGGTTCATCAAACAGGAAAACTTTCGGGTTACGCACAATGGTCCGGCCAATTGCAACACGCTGACGCTGACCACCGGAAAGCTGCTTCGGCAAACGATCCAGCAGGTGATCCAGTTTCAGGATGCGGGATGCTTCGCCCACGCGTTGTTCAATCTC
Organism: Tolumonas auensis DSM 9187; assembly: GCF_000023065.1. Lineage (NCBI taxonomy): Bacteria > Pseudomonadati > Pseudomonadota > Gammaproteobacteria > Aeromonadales > Aeromonadaceae > Tolumonas > Tolumonas auensis. Next base: position 1,101,018 of record NC_012691.1, on the reverse strand, counting down.
GGCTTTGCTTTTCTTCGCCAGACGCAAACCAAAACTCATGTTTTCCCGCACCGTCATGTGCGGATAGAGCGCATAGGATTGAAACACCATGGCGATACCACGATCAGAAGGAGACACGTCATTTACGGTCTGCTCATCAATCACCACTTCCCCGTCAGAGATGGTTTCCAACCCGGCAATCATGCGTAGCAGCGTTGATTTACCACAGCCGGACGGGCCGACGAACACCACAAACTCACCATGTTTGATATCCAGATCCACGCCATGGATAGTCTGTACTTCGCCAAAACGCTTAACGACTTTATTCAGTTTTAAATCAGCCATTTATAAATTCCTTATGCAGTCACTTTAGCCAGATCATGTCTGTGAAGATCGCGGATAATTACTTCACCGGAGCGCAGCGCTGCGACACATTGCTGCGTCGGCCCTTCTTTCGGGAATACCAGATTAGTGATGGCATAACGTCCGCTATCCAGAAGCAATTCCGCAGAAGAACGATCCAGCAACAGATCGGCACTCAGAGGGCGGTTTGCGCCTAATGCGACAGTAAAATCATGTGGAAAGTGCTCATCAAATTCCGCAACGCCGATTTGTCCGTGACGCTGGCAACGCAGTGTCAGCTGCCCTTTCTGCACCGTGAAAGTAAACTCAAGTTCATTCATCGGCTGTAAAACCAGTGTGCTGTTATCTTTCAGCTCCAGCGAGAACTGCAAACGATGGGCTTCAGACCAGTCAAAATTAAATACCGCCCCCGGTGTTGCCTGTGTTTTATCTGCAGCCGTCACCTGATGCTGACAAAGCGCTTCTAGTTCACGGATAAACGCATGACACAACCGGAGTCCGTCCGGCGTTACTTTCAGGGCTAATTCCTGCGGCATGCTCATCGCTGAACGCCAGCTTTGGGTTGGCACTTGATTGGCGTAAAGCCAGTTGCTCATCCAGCTGATTCCGATCCGGCGACCATCGGCAGCCGGAATATCAGACCAGGTCTGGGTGGCGTAAAAATCGCGGCCATAATCCAACCAAAGCACCGTGTCAGGGGTGTTTTCATTGATGAATTGCTCGCCATCAAACTGGCCGACAAAATACTGTGTGCCAGAGCCACCGGAGTAGGCACCGCGCTGAACCCCAACAATCAGAACCCAACGGGTTTTCTTGCTGCCCTCGATGCTGATTTCGAACAGATCCGGGCATTCCCACGCCCGCTCATCATGTGCGCCATGTTCTTCGCCAAAGAAAGAACTGAACAGCCAGGTTTTCGCATCAGCGGAGCGGTAAATTGCGATCTGCTGACCGACGGTGGTCAGCATGATCCAGGCTTGCGTTTTTTCGTGCCAGAACACTTTCGGATCACGAAAATCCTCAAAGCCCGGATTCGCGACAACCGGATTGCCCGCGTATTTAGTCCAGTGACGGCCATTGTCCTGACTGTAAGCCAGACCCTGACTCTGATTAAACGGGACGTTATCGGCCGTAATGGTGTAGTACGCCAGCAAGCCATCCTTACCATCAAACATCCCGGATTTATCACCTTTATCCACCATCGCCGTGCCGGAAAAGCAGACACCCAGCGCATCAGGTGCCAGCGCAATCGGCAGGTGCGTCCACGCCAACAGATCCCGGCTTACGGCATGTCCCCAGTGCATCGGACCCCAGACGCTATCGGTCGGATGATATTGATAAAACAGGTGATACTCACCGTCTTTGTAAACCAGGCCATTCGGATCATTCAGCCAGCCAAAAGGTGGGGTAAAGTGAACCAGTGGGCGATAATATTTTTCCGCTAACATAACAACTCCTGATAAAGACTTAACCTTTCACCGCACTGCCAGTAATACTCTGGACAAAATGCCGCTGAATAAATAAGAAGAAGATAATGACCGGTATCGCCATCGACACCGCAAACGCCATGATGTTGCCCCAGTAGGCCTGATTACTGCCGAAGTAGGCTGACATCGCCACCGACAGCGGACGATATTCCGGTCCGCGGGTAACCATGACCGGCCACAGGTAGCTGTTCCAGAACTCGAGGAATTGCAGAATAGCCACGGTTGCAATCACGGGTTTGGAAAGAGGCAAACCAATATGCAGATAGGTTTTGAACAGGCTGACGCCATCGACCTTGGCTGCATCAATCAGATCTTTCGGGATCTTGGTGAAGAACTGATAGAACAGGAACAGTGACATGGCATTGCCGATAAACGGCAGGATCTGCACTTCATAACTGTCGATGATGCCCATCTTGCTCACCATCAGCAGTTGCGGCAGCGCCAGACTTTCTCCTGGAATCGCCAGCAGTGCGACCACGACACCAATCACGATTTTGCGATACCCACCCTGCCCCCACGCCAGCGCAAAGGCTGCCGAGGAGTTCACTACAATCGACATAAATACCGTGGTAAAGACGATGAGCAATGTATTAAACAGGTAGCGGGCAAACGGCTGATTCGGATCGCCCCAGATCTCGCGGTAATTCTCCAGCGAGAGCACATGCGGAATGAATGCCTTGATGGTTCCCATGGAGATCATGATCTGCTCTTCATCGGGATTAAGACTGATCGTCACCATCATCATCAGCGGTGCCAGAACGCACAGCGACAGCAGTAATCCACACCAGACACGGACATTTTTTAAACCAGCCAGGAATTTCATGGCCTGACTCCCTTTGCCTGCAACAGCGTCATCAATCGCGGGAACAAACTGAACGGTTTCTGATTTCATGTTGCCTCCTACTCATTCTTCATCAGGAAACGTTGCAGCAATGCAATCGCCGTTACTGTGAAGAAAAACGCCACAGAAACTGCAGAGGCATAGCCAATTTTTTGCGCCACAAACCCGTTTTCATACATGTAATGAATGATGGTATTGGTCGCGCCGTTTGGTCCGCCGTGAGTCAGAATGTTGACCTGAGTAAACAGTTTCAGTGCACCAATGGTGGTAACGATGATGACGAAAATATTGGTGTTACGCAGACACGGTAAGGTCACATGCAGGAAACGCTTGAAAGGTTTTGCACCATCAAGTTCCGCGGCTTCGTACAGATCTTTCGGGATCTCCTGCAGACCAGCCAGATAGATCAGCATCTGGAATGGGAAGGTCGCCCAGGCAGACAGCAGCACAATCGCCGGTATCGCCATATCTACATTGCCCAGCCAGTCAATGTATTGCGAAGTGGAAAGCAGAGACTGATATATATGGTTAAACAGTCCGTCGGGGATTTTGTAAAGCACAGCCCAGATCGCCACGATAACGGTGATCGGGGTTAATAATGGTAATAACGCGATGCTGCGAAACAGGGTACGCAGCGGCAGCTTACTGTTTAATAACAGCGCTGAACCCAGTGAAATTGCCAACTGGAGTGGGGTAACCAGCAAGGCAAAGTAAAACGTGTTTTTTACTGCCTGCCAGAACACCGGATCAGTAAAAAGACGTTCGTAATTCCGCCATCCAACCCATATTGTCGCAATCGGACGGGCAATCAGTTTTTCATTGGTGAAGGATAAATATCCTGACATGAAAAACGGCACTACCACGAAGATCGTTAACAACACGATTGCGGGCATCAGCATAGCCAATTCTGGCATCAGGTTTTTCAACCGGCGCATAATAACTCCTGCATGAATCTGTTTAAGCGAGAGAGATGCGCGCCTGACGAGGCACAGGCGCGACTTTGACTTACAACTTACTTATCAAACGGGGGATAACTGCTGTTATCTTCGATATCTTCATCAATGGCACGGGCGGCTTTTTGCAACTCACCTTTGACGTCAGCGCCCTGCAGGATGTTCTGTACCGCTTTACCGAAGGAGGTGGAAATAACCGGATACGCCGGATGCACCGGACGCACTACCGCCGCGCTTTGTGCCTGTTCGACAAACAGCGCACCTTCGCCACCCGGACGGTAGATTTCAGATAATGCGACCGAGGATTGGCGGGCCGGAATATAGCCAGTGATGTCAGCGTATTTGGCAACCTGTTCGGTGGATAAGGCGAAGTTCAGGAACTTGGCCACTTCCGCTGTGTTTTGGGTTGTAGCTGGCACGGCCCAACCCCAGCCACCGTTCGGAGAAACGGATTTACCAGCCAGTTTTGGCGCAGGGATCAGCACAAGATCATCACCCAGACCGGTTTTATGAGCTCGCCACATCCAGTTGCCAACCCAGGCCAGAGCTGCTGTTTTGTCACCATAGAAGCGGTTATCTCCTGCAGTGGCCGGTACGATCCAGCCGCTTTTTGACCATGTCTGCAGTTCAGTTAACGCATCCACCGCAGGTTGTGAATCAATCGTGCCTTCCGCTTTCCATGCCTTGCGATCAATCAGATCAGCACCACGGGACTGAATAAAAGGCGCAAAACCGTAGGTGTACCATTCGCCGTCATAGTTCAGTTTCATATCCAGTGGCCACTGCACCCCTTTCACTTTGGCCAGTTTCGCCAGCGCATCAGCAAACTCTTTATCATCCCAGGCATCTTTGATGCCGGCCGGAATCCGCACGCCTGCCTCTTTCAGATACTTTTTGTTGCCCCATAACAGCACGGATGAGTCATAAGGGCTCACCATATAAATCTTTTGATCCGGTCCATAAATACTCTGCTCTTTAACCGATGGCAGCAAATCGGCCACTATGGCTTTATCCAGCAACCCATCCATCGGTTGCAGCATTTTGGTCCAGACATAGTTCGCCATATTCGGACCATCAACCATGATCACATCCGGCAATTCACCGGAAAGCGCAGCAGCCTGGATTGCGCTGTTGTAGCCGGGAATAGGAACCACATCGACGGTGATGTTCTGATCTTTGTATTTGGCATTAAAGGTTTCTTCCAGTTGCTGGAAATATGGTTTTTCAGAATCACCATCGATAACCCATGCTTTTAATTCCAGCGCATAACTTGCCTGAGTTGCAAACACACTGGCAACACATAATCCAAGTAAGGATTTTTTCATGTTATTCCCTTCCCTTTGCTGACAATAATCCGGTCACTTCGGGTGACCATAAAACAGAGTATCAATGGGGACCGTTTACCATCACACCAATGAAACAACACTCCAAATTCAATGTAACAACCTAGTGCTCATTAAGTTGACGGCAATATACGGGGAGGTAACAATAAAAATAACGATCAAAGTCACATTAAATGGTTAACAAATCTATTTTTAGAAGGGAAAACAAAGGTAACACTCAAAATTTGTTACCCAAACTACCGCTATCACATCGTGAAAAACCCGAAAGATTTCATCTGAGACACTCAGGTTAAGATAACAGACATCACCTTGGTACCAGGGGCATCTAACCTGCATTGCTGATGAAAAATTTGCGTACCGCTGCAGAAATCAAAACTGTTCTGTGAATTCTTTATTGTTTCTCTGCTTTTCTGGCTTATATTTCCGGCGTTGAAATTTTCTCAGGATACACATGTAACAAAGTCTTGTTACATTGCTTTTTACGATACCTGTGGTGCTCAGGAAGCCTGAACCGGTATCAATAACAAATGGAGTAAATTTAGATGGCAAGAGTATGGGTGACAGGTGATGCGGTCGTTGATTTGATCCCTAATGGCGAAACCAACTATCTGAAATGCCCGGGTGGCGCTCCTGCCAACGTTGCAGTCGCGATTTCCCGCCTGGGCGGAGACAGTGCGTTTTTTGGCCGCGTAGGTCAGGATCCGCTGGGCCGCTTTATGAAGCAGGTGCTGAAAGATGAAGGTGTAGACACCCAATACATGCTGCTGGATGAAGAACACCGGACATCAACCGTGATTGTCGATTTAGATGACCACGGTGAACGCAGTTTTACCTTTATGGTGAAACCAAGTGCTGATCAGTTCCTGCAACCGCAGGATGTACCGGCATTTCAGAAAGGCGAATGGCTGCATGTCTGCTCTATTGCGCTGGCGAATGAACCATCACGCTCAACGACACTGGCTGCAATGAAAGCGATCAAAGCGGCGGGCGGTTATGTGTCATTTGATCCGAATCTGCGCGAAGAAGTGTGGCTGAACCCGGCTGATTTAAAACCGGTCGTTCTGCAGGCGGTTGCGCTGGCAGATGTGGTGAAGTTCTCTGACGATGAACTGCTGTTCCTGACCGATCAAAGCGATCTGCAAACCGCACTGAGCTGGCTGAATGAGCAATACAATCTGCCACTGGTTGTGATCACGCAAGGGAAAAAAGGCGCATTAGTCGTTCACCACAACGAACAGCAACTCGTAACCGGCAAACCGGTAAATCCGGTTGATACGACAGGTGCCGGTGATGCTTTTGTTGGTGGTTTGCTGGCCGGTCTGGTTGCGTGTGATGACTGGCATAACAACGACAACTTGCTGAAAATCATCCGTCAGGCTAATGCCTGTGGTGCGCTGGCTACCACAGCCAAAGGCGCTATGACTGCACTGCCGACAGAAACGCTACTGAAAGCGTATCTGGCAGAGTAACCAACGGCGGAAGCAAAAAAAACGATGCCTTAGCGCTGCAGATTAATTCTGTAGCGACTAAGGCATTAAATTTATCAGGATAATGACGAGAAAAATAAAAAAGGAAAGAATTAAGATTTAAAAAACAGCATGAATCGATTCAGTTAAATATTTCAAAAAAACCTGAGAGCGGAGAATTTTATTAAAAACTTTCGCTCTCAGAGAATTAAAATTACTTACGTCCCAGCATGGCTGCACAAATAAAGAACTTCGCAGTACCAGTATGATCTTTTTTGATACGAGCAATTACCTGCTCTTTGTCTACCAGCTCCCAATCTTCGCTGCGTGAACGCGGAGATTTGATGCCTGAGCTCATTAAATATTCCATAAAAAGATGCGCATTTCTGATTTCTGTTAAGTGTAAATCCATGATATCTGAGACTCCATAGCAATAAGTGAAAGAACAAAAAGAATGCAACACTCCTTGAGCCGACCAGTCACACCCCCATGGACTGACGCTCTCTCAGAGCTATACCAGCTGTTACCTGGTTGTTTCATTCTACACACCGCGGTGATTTGAATGAAAGGAAAGGCTTACGAATCGGTATATGTGTCACAAATATAATTTTTAATTTATATATTTCATAAAACGTAAACAGTTACATGAAATACAACAAAACGAATTGAAATCTAAATTGTTTATTTCTGATACTACAAACTCAATTAAATAAAAAACAAAAATGAACCGTCGTTTCATTAATTCAATTGCGCAGTAAAATCATGCATATATTCGATAAATAATAAAACCCCTCTTTTAAAAGGGCTTATTCAATAACGTTCAAAAAACGTTCATTTACGCCCAAGCAGGGCTGCACAGATGAAAAAACGGGCATGCCCTTTTTCATCTCTCTTGATCCTGGCCGTGACACAATCTTTACCGGTGTCAAAAAACTCCCAGTTTTCACTGCGGGAACGAGGCAACTTAATTCCGGAACACATCAGATACTCAGTAAACAAATGCGAGTTTTTGATTTCTGTTAAATGTGAATCCATGACACACCCTCCATCCCGATTACTATGACTATTTAGTTATTGCACCAAAATACACCATTTTATATCTAAATGTAACATTACGTTTCACTTAAAGTTTAGACTCAGTAACCACAGATAACCAGTGAAGGGCCTGAGAATTTGACTTTCTCTTCAATAATCGCTTGCTGTTGTCGGCTGGAAAGCAGGTGAATTCTGACTAAACTATAACAATACACCTGTAACTATAACTGGCTCAGCTCAACCGGGAAGTGATACCTTAGCATCATACATGCCAAAGATTCCGGCGCTTACAGTTGCGCCGGTCAACGCTGAACAAGCAGTCTGCAGTACCTCAGTGGGATGGATTAATGAAAAGTGTGGTCAAAATAATGCTGATTGTAATAGGTACGATTTGCGTAATTTTGGGCATTGCCGGCATTTTTCTGCCTTTACTGCCAACCACGCCTTTTCTGTTACTGGCGGCTTTCTGTTATTCCCGCAGTTCAGCGCGTTTTTATCACTGGCTCATCACTAACCGCTGGTTTGGCGAATACATTCGTAACTACCGGGAAGGCCGGGGCATGCCCCTCAAACAGAAAGTTATCGCGCTCAGTCTGCTATGGCTCACCATGAGTTATTCCATCTGGTTTGTGGTTTCACAGTGGTGGGTGCAGCTGATTTTGCTGGGTATCGCGGTGAGCGTTACGATCCATCTGGTCCGGATGAAAACATTCCGGCCAGAACCTCAGGAAGCAGAATTACCAGCAGAGTATTCCTCATCGAAAGAAGCTGATTGAATCAGGTTTACCGGGAAACATTCCATGGCTGCAGATCAGATGTAATTATTGGTTTTATCATTTCAACTTCTCTTGTAATATTGAACAATTAGCAGATAAAACACAAATTCAGTGATTTGATGACGAATCAGGAGAAAGTCATGTCTTTAGAATATGAAATCAGTACGGAAAATGAACCGGAAGCCGGCATCAGCTTTTTTGAACGTTATCTTACGGCCTGGGTTGGGATCTGTATTGTCGTTGGCATCGCGCTGGGCCAGAGTTTCCCTGCGGTATTCAAGGCAATCGGCGCGATGGAAATTGCCAAGGTGAATCTGCCGGTCGGTTTGCTGATCTGGGTGATGATCATCCCGATGCTGCTGAAAATTGATTTTTCTGCGCTGCATCAGGTAAAAAGCCATCTCCGCGGGATTGGTGTGACCCTGTTTGTGAACTGGTTAGTTAAACCATTTTCCATGGCAATTCTGGGCTGGCTGTTCATTCGTGTGCTTTTTTCATCACTGTTACCGGCAGAACAAATCGACAGCTACATTGCCGGTTTGATCCTGCTAGCAGCGGCACCCTGTACGGCCATGGTGTTTGTCTGGAGTCGTCTGACGAATGGTGATCCTTACTTCACCCTGTCTCAGGTCGCCCTTAACGATCTGATCATGGTGGTCGCATTCGCTCCGATTGTCGCCCTGCTGCTCGGTGTATCCAGCATTACTGTGCCGTGGGACACGCTGCTTACCTCGGTGGTACTGTATATCGTTATTCCGGTGATCATTGCGCAGATTTTACGCCGCGCATTACTGGCCAAAGGTCAGGCTCATTTCGATTCTGTAATGAACACCATTCAGCCCTGGTCAATTACCGCCTTACTGCTGACGCTGGTGTTACTGTTTGCCTTTCAGGGCAATGCGATTCTCAGTCAGCCGCTGGTCATCGCGCTACTGGCAGTGCCGATTCTGATCCAGGTGTTTTTCAACTCTGCCCTCGCCTACTGGCTGAACCGCAAGGTTGGCGAAAAACATTCTGTCGCCTGCCCGTCAGCACTGATTGGCGCATCGAACTTCTTTGAATTAGCGGTTGCGGCGGCAATCAGTCTGTTTGGCTTTCATTCCGGTGCTGCGCTGGCAACGGTAGTTGGCGTGCTGATTGAAGTTCCTGTGATGTTATTGGTCGTAAAAATTGTGAATCAGTCTAAAGGCTGGTATGAACAAGGGATAAAATAAACATCTGCTACCCGGAGCCTTAATAAAATGTCAGATAAACCGGCGATTCCTGATTGCGTGTTAAAAGCCTGGAATGCCAATGAAGAAGAGTTGAGTCACTGGTTGTTGCATCAACTGGCAGACAGCGACAATGCTGCCGACTCGCTTCATGACATCTTTATTAAGGCTATTTCTCAGGGAAAATCCTTTTGTAATATCAGTAATCCCCGCGCCTGGTTATTCCAGGTAGCCCGGAATTATCTGATCGATACATACCGGAAAAACAAAAAACTCATCCCCTTACCGGATGATTTGGCGTCAGATGAAAAAGCGATTGCCGCGGTCGACGAGCTGACGCAATGCCTGCCCCGCGTTCTGAGTGAATTAAATCCGGATGACAGTGACATCATCCGCCGGTGTGATATTGAAGGCATGTCATTGCAGGCTTATGCTGAGGCACATCAGCTGACGTTATCTGCAACAAAATCCCGGATCCAGCGAGCCAGAAAACGCCTGCGCGATGGGTTACTTCTCTCATGCAAGGTTGTGCTCGATACTCAGGGGCAGGTCTGCTGCTTCACACCCCGCAAAAAATAATTCCGCCAATATTTTCAAAACAGGCTGCATCTTTTTGCAGTTCCGCCGTCTTCTTTGTAATTGGATAAAAAACAGAGAAGCACCGATAAATGAATGCTGTCGTCGCTGCAAAAGCATTTACACAAAAACAACCGTTACCTTTTTTGCTAATAGCGGGCGCGATCTGGTTTGGCCTGTATCAGACCCTGATCCCGCTCTCTGAATCACTGGTTGCGGCATTACCGGTAGACAGAAACAGTCATCTGGGCGGTGCCCTGCAGTTTTTCTTTTATGACACCCCAAAAGTACTGATGCTGCTGACCGGTATCGTCTTCATCATGGGTATGATCAACTCGTATTTCACGCCCGAACGAACCCGCGCCTTGCTGGCAAACCGCAGTCATGGTGTGGCTAATGTGATGGCTGCAACTTTAGGCATCGTGACGCCTTTCTGTTCCTGTTCGGCTGTCCCGCTGTTTATTGGTTTCGTGCAGGCAGGCGTGCCGCTCGGTGTTACTTTTTCCTTTCTGATTTCAGCCCCGATGGTAAATGAGGTCGCTCTCACATTGTTATTCGGCTTGTTTGGCTGGCAAACAGCTATGCTTTATATGGGGTTAGGATTAACGGTAGCCATTATCAGTGGCTGGGTGATTGGCCGGCTCAGAATGGAAATATATCTTGAAGACTGGGTACAGGAAATACCCAAAACGCAATTCAGTATAGAAGACGATACGTTAACGCTGGCTGACCGTATTAGCAGCGGATTCACCGCGGTCCGCAATATTGTCGGTAAAGTCTGGCCTTACATTTTAGCGGGTATCGCCATCGGTGCCGGTATCCACGGATATGTGCCTGAAGATTTCATGGCCTCGTTCATGGGGAGAGAAGCCTGGTGGTCGGTGCCACTGGCGGTCGTCATCGGTGTTCCGATGTATACCAATGCCGCCGGGGTGATCCCGATTGTTCAGGCTTTGCTGGCTAAGGGCGCGGCATTAGGCACGGTACTCGCGTTCATGATGAGTGTTATCGCACTCTCGTTACCGGAAATGGTGATCTTGCGGAAAGTACTCAAAATGCGCCTGATCGCCACGTTTATAACTGTTGTCGCCAGCGGGATCATGCTGGTCGGTTATGTCTTCAATATATTGTTGTGATTTTTATCAGGAGTGAGAAAACAAAATGAAAAATATCAAAGTACTGGGCCCAGGATGTGCCAACTGCAGAACCACCGCCAAACTGATTGAAGAAGTTGCCAAAGAATATGGCGAAGATATTCAGCTGGAAAAAGTAGAGGCCATCAAAGACATCGTCAGCTTCGGCATTTTATCAACGCCCGGTGTCATCGTGGATGGCAAGGTTGTGCATTCCGGCGGCATTCCGTCAAAAGATAAAATTAAACAATGGTTTATGCAGTCATAAGGAATCTGAAAACCACTGAAATGTCAGCCAATCAGCGCTGTTGCAGTTAACCACTAAACATGATGAGGTCGTTGTGATGAAAATATTACCGATTACCTGGCAGCGCCTCGTCACTGCGGATGGTGAAACCTGCGAACGTTGTGGTAACACCTATATGGAGATGCTCCGGGCAGTTGAAAAACTAAAGGAGCAATTATCACCCTTAGGTATTGAGCCGGTATTACGGACAAAAACGCTTTCTATACGGGAATTCAGGGCCCATCCGCAGGAATCAAACCGGATCTGGATCGGTGATAAACCGCTGGAGGAATGGCTTGATGCGAAGAGCGGACAAAGCCTGTGTTGCGCTGCCTGTGAGGATGAAAACTGCCGGACGCTGGAAATAGACAACATCGTGTATGAAACCATACCGCAGGAGTTAATCATTCAGGCCGGATTAAAAGCCGCACAGCAAAAATAACTGGCTGAACAGGAGGGCAAGATGGATATATTATCCTTTTCCTTACATCTGTTTTTCAGCGGCCTCGGCAATCTGGCTTCCTACCTCGCGGCACATGTTCTGCTTTGTCTGCTGCCGGCTTTTTATATTGCCGGCGCAATGACCGCACTGATCCCCAAAGAAATCATCACCCGGTTTCTGGGGCGGAATCGCCCTAAATATATCTCCTACCCGGCGGCGGCACTGGCCGGTTCGGTGCTGGCAGTATGTTCCTGTACTATCGTGCCGCTTTTTGCCGGGATATATAAAAAAGGCGCCGGTCTCGGGCCTGCCATCACTTTTCTGTTCTTTGCCCCGGCCGCCAATATTCTGGCGCTGATCTATACCGGCGGCATCATCGGCGTGGACCTCGCTTTTGCCAGATTGCTGCTCTCTCTGACATTTGGGATCGGCATCGGCCTGATCATGGCGCTGATATTCCGGCAATCCGATAAAGAACACGATGAAGCCACCGATGCCCTGTTCGCCGGGCAAGGCCGGATGCCGCCCAGTGCACTGATCTTTCTGTTACTGCTGATCGCCCTGCTGCTGGCCGGCACACTCAAGGTGTCACTGCTGACGGACGTTTACGCGACCCTCACCTTACCGGTGAGCGGCCTGGATAGCCTGCAAAACTATCTGTTTCAACTGATCCCTTTTGATCCGGCACGAGGCGGTGAAGGTGTCAGCGCACAAGGTGCTTTTCTGATTATGCTGTTACTGCTGATTGGGTTTGCATCATGGAAAGGGATTGAAACAATTTTTGATGGCTTTAACCGCTGGACATGGACTTCGCTGATTTTACTGAGCATAACCTTACTAGTTGCCGCTGTCGGTATGCGACCCCATGCCACCGGGCTGGATATTCTGATTAACGGGAAGTCTATTGGCGTTTTGATTTCGTTGCTGTTGCTCGGCTGGATACTTAAGACCCGATTCACGGAAGATCAGGTTCGTGAGCTGTTATGGGAATCCTGGAAATTTGTAAAACAGATTTTTCCGCTGCTGGTGATTGGCGTATTTCTGGTTGGGGTGATCAGAGAGCTCATCCAGCCAGAGTGGATAGAAGCCTTAGCCGGACAGAACACATTAACCGGTAATCTGGCGGGTGTGATATTCGGTGTCTTCATGTACTTCCCAACGCTGGTGGAAGTGCCGATAGCGCAGATGTTCCTCAGCCTGGGGATGCACCGCGGTCCTCTGCTGGCCTATCTGATGGCCGATCCGGAGCTCAGTCTGCAAAGCATTCTCATCACTGCGGCCATTATCGGCTACCTGAAAACCTGGACTTACGTCGCCTGGGTCGCGCTGTTCAGCACCTTGGCAGGTTATCTCTATGGGATCTGGATTGATGGCACCAGTGCAGGCGTGGTATTGGTCTATCTGCTGATATTTTTAGGCTTACTGTCAGGAACTTTATGGCTGTCAAACCGGCAGCGTAAGGACAGCACATGATGACAGAATTGTGGTTATCCCGTGCCGGACTGTTTATTCCGCTTGCATTAGCGTTTGTATTATTCACTCTGGTTTTAAAATGGATAACGATAAAAAAAGGAGAACAATTATTATCCGGATTGCATGCGCTTCTGCATATGCTGAAAATCAGAATAATAAAAAATGAATACGCTGCAGTATGGGCTAAAAATCACCCCCGCTTAGTGGTCTTTCTGAAAGCACGAATTGATAATACAGTGTTCACCGGACGCCCCCTGTCTATCTTTGCACTGGCCTTGTTTTATGTCGTCGCATTATTTGCCGGCATCGTTGAAGACTTTATTACTTCCGATTCCATTACTGCCGCAGATATTCGCATCGCGAATCTGTTTTATATTCTGAGAAATGACACACTAACCCATATCTTTACCTGGATAACGTTACTTGGAAAATTAGAAATAATTACTGTGGTTGTATTGTCTTCATTAATCATTCTCTTTATATGGCATAAAAAATATTTCATTTATCCGTTCTTGGTGGCTGCTATCGGGAGTCTCTCATTTACCTGGCTGGGAAAGCTGGCGTTTCAGCGTGCACGTCCGGAGTTCGCCGTATATCTGGAAGATTCCTTCTCGTTTCCCAGCGGACATTCCTCTATCGCGGTCGCTATTTATGGCTTTCTCGGATATCTGCTCATCCGCTCCACGCATTACTGGTCGCATAAGGTAAATCTGTTTTTTGCAACCGCAATTCTTGCGCTGCTGATTGGTTTTAGCCGGGTATATCTTGGCGTGCATTATATCAGTGATGTCTGGAGTGGTTATCTCGTTGGCGCGATGTGGCTGATTATTGGCATTACCTTGTCTGAATGGCTCAGACATACCAGCTCCGCCCGTTCACTGACGCTGGCGAGCAGCAAAAGACGCCTCCTCACCGGAGCGCTGATATTCGGTACGTTTCTTTTTTACGGCAGTTTTGCGCTGAATTATCATCCGCCATTACGCCCTGTTCCGGTTGCCAGTGATATTACTGTCTCAAAAGTTACCGATATATTTACAACAGAGCAACTTCAATATACTGAAGATCTGATTGGAAAAAGACAGGAACCCATCAGTTTTATATTTCAGGCATCCGATAAACAAACTTTGATTTCAGCAATGCAGGCAGCCGGTTGGCATTTAATTGACAATTCAGATATTCCGTCATTCATCAATGCCATTAAATCGCTGACATCGGAAAAGCCTTATCCATCAGCTCCGATTTATCCCTCTTTCTGGAATGCTAAAATTCAGGATGTGGCATTCAGAAAGATAACCAACTCGAATTGGCTGAAAGATGCACACCATCTTAAAATATGGCAGACAAATTATAAATCTCAGGATGGAAAAGATCTCTATGTCGGCATGGTCAGTGCAGACAAAGGCTTTAAATGGGGGATCATTCCGGTTATTACTCCCGATTTAAATGCGGAAAGAGAACAATTGTATCGGGATTTACTGCTGGCCAATAAAATAAATACCAGTCTGAAAATGCAAATAAGAAACCCGGAGATCGGCTACAACTTTAAAGGCGATCCATTTTTCAGTGATGGCTATATGTATGTGCTTTCACTGCAATAGCCATAACCCGGGCTATCGACAGCGGCCACAGGAGACAAAAACATGTCTTTAACCAATCAGTCAGAAACCTTTTCGGTTGCGAAAAGAGTACAAAGCATCCGGCATGCGGTCCGGGGCGTCACTGAAATGCTGAAAAGCGAACATAATGCCTGGGTGCATTTATTTGCCACGGTGTGCGTCGTTTTAGCAGCTGCCGTTCTTTCAGTGAATGCGATTGAATGGTGCTTTTTGATTCTGGCGATCATGGCGGTCTGGGTTTCGGAAGCGTTAAACACTGCCTTTGAATTTTTATGTGATGTCGCCTCCCCTGACTTTCATCCTTTAGTCAAAAAGTCTAAAGACGTTGCGGCAGGAGCGGTCCTGCTCAGTGCCATCGGCGCGGTGATTATTGCGCTGATCATTTTCGTTCCGCATATCGCCTTACTTTTATAAACAGCGGCGAGTGATCTTATTCCCCATCTCAGTACGTTTATATCATTTAAGAACCATTCTCATTGGTTTGAATGCATCAGCCAATGATGTGTGAATGCCGGTGACGGCTGGAGGTCATATGAAACGCGTTCTTAAATACCTTGGAGGATTAGCGGCGCTGCTGTTGGTCGTGAGTTTTTCTGCTGCTGCCGAACAAACTAAAACACCAGCCAGCATGACAGAAAAAGCCATGTTCGCAGGCGGCTGCTTCTGGTGCATGACCAGCCCGTTTGAAACACTCAATGGGGTTATTTCAGTAGTATCCGGTTATGCCGGCGGCACCACTGAAAATCCGACATATGAAAATTACGGCCGGGGCGGTCACACTGAGGTGGTACAAATCACCTATGACCCGAAACTCGTGACCTACAATCAGCTGCTCAATATCTTCTGGCATCAGATCGATCCGACCGATGCGGATGGTCAGTTTGTGGATCGGGGTCATGAATACATCTCGGCCATTTATGCCTATAACGACGAACAAAAACAGCTGGCGCAACAATCCAGAGAACGGTTAGCGAACAGCGGTATTTTCAATCAGCCGATTGTGACCGAAATACTGGCGGCCCCCGCATTCTGGCGCGCGGAGGAATACCATCAGGATTATCACAAGAAAAATCCGATCCGCTATAAATACTACCGCTCACGTTCCGGGCGGGATGATTTTCTGCATAAAACCTGGGATGGCATCTGGTTTGACCCCACCGGGATGCAGCCCAAAGTGGATCTGAAAACGCAACTGACGCCGCTGCAATACAAGGTCACGCAGGAAAACGGCACCGAACCGCCGTTCGATAATATCTATTGGGATAACAAGAAACCCGGCATCTACGTTGATATTGTCTCCGGCGAACCGTTATTCAGCTCAACCGACAAATATGACTCCGGAACCGGCTGGCCGAGTTTTACCCGGCCACTGGTGGCGGGCAACATTACCGAAGTGGAAGACAACACGCTGTTTACGACCCGCACGGAAGTACGCAGCAGACTGGGCAATTCTCATCTGGGACATGTCTTCCCGGATGGACCAGCCCCGACCGGTTTGCGCTATTGTATGAACTCTGCCGCACTGCGTTTTATTCCAGCGGATAAGCTGAAAGAAGCGGGTTATGGCGAATATGAAAAGTTATTTAAGTAAAGCAGATTAAAAAAGCCTTTTAGGAAGTGTCCCCCGGATGCGTCATTGTATCCGGGGCTTTTTCGCATAAATATATCTGTTATTTACTGTTACTTGCGGCCCAGCATGGCGGCGCAGATAAAGAACTTTGTATCACCATTCTTGTCTTTGCTGATCTTGGCCAGTACACGTTCTTTATCAGCAAATTCCCAGTTATCACTGCGTGATCCCGGAGATTTCACTCCTGAGCTCCGGAGATAATCCATAAACAGATGTGCATTCTTAATTTCAGTCAAATGTGAATCCATCATCGCTAATCTCTCCTACTTCTACCGATTTGTGTCCGTTAAGCATATGCAGGCATGGTTACAGAACGGTTACATTCGAACGGACAGAACACCGCTGTTGCCGAAACTTATTCAAATTTTGACGGCGCGCACACAATCAACAGAATGCCCCTCTGAACACAAAAATATGACTCATTCGGTTTATTGGCATAAAATTAGACCCACATCGATAGGGTCATTTTGACATAGCAATATGGCTGTTCTGAGGATAAGCGAGTGGCGCCGGAACAAACACCAGTGAAACGCGGACGTGGCAGACCCCCTAAATCAGAACGAAACTTCACTGACACCAAAGCGGAATTGATTAAAAGCGGCCTGGTACTGCTGACTGAACATGGATTCATCGCGTCAGGTATTGATGCGATCGTCAAAAATGTAGCGGTTCCGAAAGGTTCTTTTTATCACTATTTCAAAAACAAAGAAGATTTTGGTTACGCCGTGATCACCGCTTATGGTGAATATTTCGCTCACAAACTCGATAAGCACCTGACAAATGACGCCTTTCCTCCGTTAACGAGAATTGAGAATTTCGTCAACGACGCCAAAGCCGGCATGACCAGATATCAATTCAAACGGGGTTGTCTCGTGGGTAACCTGATGCAGGAAAGCCCGCAACTGTCTGAGGCGTTCACAAGCCATTTGCAGACCATTCTTGGCGAGTGGCAGCAGCGTGTGAGCCGTTGTTTGTCAGAAGCAAAATCCTGTCATCAGATCGCTGAAGATGCCGATCATGACAAATTAGCCGCCCTGTTCTGGTCCGGGTGGGAAGGTGCGGTTATGCGCGCCAAACTTTATAAGAGCACACAACCGCTGGAAGAATTCTGGTGCTATTTTTCGACTTCAATTAAGAAGTGAATCAGTGCGCCATTGGGATCACTGATTTACATCAACGACCACTCTTCCTTTTACCTTGCCATCCAGCAGGTCATGCGCGGTCGCAATTACCTCTGACATGCCGATTTTCTTCGTAGCTTCCTCTACCAGCGTTTGATCAAGCAGTTCAGCAATTCGCTGCCAGGCTTGCTGACGAATGGCTTTAGGGCACATCACGCTGTCGATCCCTGCCAGCGTAACGCCGCGGAGAATAAAAGGCGCAACGGAAGAAGGAAAGTCCATTCCCTGAGCCAGACCACAGGCGGCCACAGTGCC
Source organism: Tolumonas auensis DSM 9187 (assembly GCF_000023065.1). NCBI lineage: Bacteria > Pseudomonadati > Pseudomonadota > Gammaproteobacteria > Aeromonadales > Aeromonadaceae > Tolumonas > Tolumonas auensis. Next base: position 1,082,972 of record NC_012691.1, on the reverse strand, counting down.
GCCATAGCGGGTGCCGGCACAAACGTTAGCCAGCGTATGGCTGCCGACCGAATCAATAGCGCCTGCCCATTGTTCTTTACTTAACGGTTTTCCGGCAGCAGAGAGAGTGTCGCGGTGAATGATCTCGCTGGCACCCAGTTTTGTTAAATGCTCAACTTCTTCAGGGCGTCCGGTCGATGCAATGACTTTGTAACCAAGACGGGCAAGAAACGCGACAGCAAAGCTCCCCACGCCACCATTGGCTCCGGTTACCAGTACCGGTCCGCTGTCAGGCATCACACCCTGTTTTTCCAGTGCCATGATCGCCAGCATCGCGGTATAACCGGCCGTTCCCACCGCCATCGCATCATAGGTACTTAATTTTTCAGGCAACGGTAACAACCAATCGGCAGACACACAGGCTTTCTGCGCCAGTCCGCCCCAATGTTTCTCACCCACACCCCAACCATTTAAGAAAACTTTCTGACCCGGGGTGAATTCCGGATTCGAGCTTGCCTCAACCGTGCCGGCGAAATCGATACCGGGCACCATCGGAAATTGGCGCACAACCGGCGAGCGACCACTGATGGCCAGGCCATCCTTATAGTTCAGCGTGGAATAATCAATTCTTACCGTCACATCACCTGCGGGCAGCTGAGCATCATCCAGTTGAGTCAGACTGCTTTGATACTGGTTTTCTTTTTTTTCAATCAGAATGGCATTAAACATAATTTATCCTGTCTTGATCAAGATATAGACCGATCGTCTATAAAATAGCAATATAGACTGATCGACAGCAAATTACAGTGAAGAATCCATCTATCTTGGTATTTTTTGATTTTAATCAGTTCCGGCAACTCCCCCCTTCATACGAATATCTTTCGCGAAAGAAAACACATGAAAACGCTTCAGATATGATCGAATTTATTGCTTCTCTAACGGCAAAATCTGCCATCAGGGCTATAGTTTTCATAACTGCTGTTTTCTGATCATCTTCAGACATACTGCTATGGTCAACTGTCCTGGGGCATACATCCCATTCCGTTGAAAATGCAGCCAAGGAGTGCGATATGGATCCAAAAAACACGAGTTCTGGCGGTAAATGTCCTTTCATGCATGGGAGTGCCACATCGGCAAGCATGTCAAACGCAGATTGGTGGCCCAAAGCACTGAATCTCGACATCCTGCATCAGCAAGACACCAAAACCAATCCGATGGGCACGGTCTTTAATTATCGGGACGAAGTGAAGAAACTTGATGTTGAAGCACTAAAGAACGACCTCAAAGCGTTAATGACCGATAGTCAGGACTGGTGGCCTGCAGACTGGGGACACTATGGCGGCCTGATGATCCGCATGGCCTGGCACTCTGCCGGCACCTATCGTACCGCTGATGGCCGTGGCGGTGGCGGCAGAGGAAATCAACGTTTCGCTCCGCTGAACTCCTGGCCCGACAACGTGAACCTGGACAAAGCGCGGCGTCTGCTCTGGCCAATCAAGAGAAAATACGGCAACAAGCTCAGCTGGGCTGACCTGATCATTCTTGCAGGCAATATGGCTTATGAATCGATGGGGCTAAAGACCTTCGGTTTCGGTTTTGGTCGTGAAGACATCTGGCATCCGGAGAAAGACATCTATTGGGGATCGGAAAAAGAATGGCTCGCCCCTACTGAAAACCCCAACAGCCGTTATTCCGGTGAACGGGATCTGGAAAATCCTTTGGCAGCCGTCATGATGGGGCTGATCTACGTCAATCCGGAAGGGGTTGATGGTAAACCCGACCCGCTCAGAACCGCCAAAGATGTACGCGTAACCTTCGCCCGAATGGCAATGAATGATGAAGAAACCGTAGCCCTGACCGCAGGCGGTCATACCGTGGGTAAAGCGCATGGTAACGGCGACGCTAAACTGCTGGGCCCTGCCCCCGAAGGCGCAGAGGTGGAAGATCAGGGCTTGGGCTGGCTCAATAAAACCAGCCGGGGGATTGGCCGGAATACCGTGTCCAGCGGTCTTGAAGGTGCCTGGACCACCCATCCGACCCAGTGGGACAACGGCTATTTTTATCTGCTGCTGAATTATGAGTGGGAATTGAAGAAAAGCCCGGCCGGAGCCTGGCAGTGGGAACCCATCAATATCAAGGAAGAAGATAAACCGGTCGATGTCGAGGATGCGGCGATCCGCTATAACCCGATCATGACCGATGCCGATATGGCCATGAAGATGGACCCTGAGTACCGGAAAATATCAGAGCGGTTCTACAAAGATCCGGACTACTTCTCCGAGATCTTCGCCCGCGCCTGGTTCAAGCTGACCCACCGGGACATGGGTCCGAAAGCGCGCTACATCGGCCCTGATGTGCCGAAGGAAGATCTGCTTTGGCAGGATCCGGTACCCGCCGGCCACAAAGGCTATGACGTCGCCGCGGTCAAAGCGAAGATTGCGGCCAGCGGCCTCAGTATCAGTGATATGGTCGCCACCGCCTGGGATAGCGCGCGGACCTTCCGTGGTTCGGACAAACGTGGCGGCGCCAACGGTGCGCGCATCCGTCTTGCCCCGCAAAAAGATTGGGAAGGCAATGAGCCGTTACGTCTGGCCAAAGTGCTGGCGGTGCTTGAACCGATTGCAGTCCAAAGCGGCGCCAGTGTGGCTGATGTGATTGTTCTGGCCGGTAATGTCGGTATTGAGCAGGCCGCCAAGGCTGCCGGCTTCGATATCACCGTCCCCTTCGCTCCGGGTCGTGGTGATGCCGCTCAGGAAATGACCGACGTTGCTTCCTTTGACGTGCTCGAACCGCTGGCTGATGGTTACCGCAACTGGCTGAAAAAGAACTACGTGGTCACTGCCGAAGAGCTGATGCTCGATCGGACCCAGCTCATGGGGCTGACGGCTAATGAGATGACGGTTCTGGTAGGCGGTATGCGTGTGATCGGTACCAATTACGATGGCACCCGCCATGGCGTTTTCACCGATCACGAAGGTGCGCTGACGAATGACTTTTTCGTCAACCTTACGGACATGGCGTATACATGGAAACCGGCGGGTAGCAACCTGTATGAGATCTGTGATCGTAAGACCGGTGCAGTCAAATGGACAGCAACCCGGATCGATCTTGTCTTTGGTTCGAACTCGGTCCTCCGGGCCTACGCTGAAGTCTATGCGCAGGATGACAACAAGGAAAAATTTGTAAAAGACTTTGTTGCCGCCTGGACTAAAGTCATGAATGCAGATCGCTTTGATCTGCTCTGATCCGCGAACCAGACCTTCCACGCAGTCATGATGGCTGCGTGGAACTCTGTTTATAGCTCATGCTACGCACCGCGTTTCCATGAGTGGTAACGGGCCAGCCAGTTCAGAATCCGCTGAGGCGCATGTTGCCGCTTCCACTCTCCGGCCACATATTTATTAGCTTCGGACAAAGTTGGGTAAGTATGGATTGTTCCAAGGATCTGGTTAAGTCCCAGACGATGCTTCATGGCCAAAACAAACTCGGCCAATAAATCAGCGGCATGTTCCCCGACAATGGTAACGCCCAGAATGCGATCTTTACCCGGTACAGTAAGCACTTTAATAAAACCATGAGTAGTGCCGTCGGCGATAGCGCGATCCAGATCAGCAAGCCCGAAGCGGGTGATTTCGTAAGGGATCCCTTTTTCTCTGGCATCCTGCTCATTCAGCCCTACACGAGCGACTTCCGGATCGATGAAGGTGGCCCATGGCACGACGGAATAATCGACCTTGAACCGTTTGAAATCGCCGAACAGCGCATTAACAGCGGCATACCAGGCCTGGTGACCGGCGGTATGCGTAAACTGATAAGGGCCGGCAACATCACCGGCGGCAAAAATATTCGGGTAGAGTGTTTCAAGATAATCGTTAGTGATCACGGTGCGCTGAGTTTCAATGCCTAACGCTTCCAGACCATAACCGGATAAACGGGCTGCGCGGCCCACCGCACATAAAAGCACATCAAACTCAATACGAAGTTCAATGTTCTTATGTTCCAGGACAATGAACTTGCGCTCTCCCTCTTTTTCACAGCGCAATGCCTTGTGCTCCGTCAGCACAAGGACGCCATCGCGGGTCAATGCGTCTCTGGCCAGAGCGGATACATCTTCATCTTCCCTGATCATGATACGGGAAGCCATTTCAACCTGAGTTACCTGAGAACCTAGACGCGCAAAGCTTTGTGAAAGCTCGCAACCGATAGGACCACCGCCTAAGATCACCAGGCGGGCAGGTGGCGCATCCAATTTCGCTAATTCACGCCACATGGTATCGCTGGTCAGATAACCGACTTCTTCTAACCCTGGTAATGGGGGCACAACAGGTCTGGCCCCTGTCGCAATGACAATGCTGCGAGTGGTCAGCCGTTGGGTGCCGCCATTATTCAGCTTAATTTCAACAGTCCAGGGGTCAATAATAGTGGCATACCCCTCTAAAACCTCTACACCCAGTCTGGTATAACGCTCAATACTGTCATGAGGTGCAACATGACGTATGACCTCGTGTACTCTGGCCATGACATTACGGAAACTAAAGGTCGGCGTCAGATTTTCCAATCCATAATGCTCACCATGCCGGATAGTGTGAGCCAAACGTGCTGATTTGATAATGGCCTTGCTCGGCACACAGCCATAATTCAGGCAATCACCGCCCATCTTGTGCGCTTCTACTAACGTGACTTTAGCTTTCACTGCTGCAGCAATGTAAGACGTTACCAGACCGGCGGCCCCGCCCCCGATAACAATCAGGTTGCGATCAAATTTTTCCGGCTCAGACCATCTGGCATACACCCGGCGACGTTCCAGATATTTCACAACATATTTAGCCATCATTGGAAAAACGCCCAGAAGAGCAAATGACGCCAGCAATGCCGGAGACATGATCTCTGACAGGCTGGTTAACCTGATCAATTGAGTGCCGGCATTAACATAAACCAATGTCCCTGCCAGCATCCCAAGTTGACTGACCCAGTAGTAATCGCGGGTACGGATTGTTGTCAGTCCCATCAGAAGATTGATTAGAAAAAAGGGGAAGATGGGAACCAAACGCAAAGCAAATAAATATAAAAGTCCATCTTTGGCCATTCCGGCATTAATCGCGGTAAGTTGCTTGTCAAAACGATTCTGGACTACATCCCGCAGCAAATAGCGAGACAGTAAAAATGCCAGCGTTGCGCCGATACTGGATGCAAAAGAAGCAATAATGCTACCCCATAACAAGCCAAACAGGGCACCAGCACCAATGGTCATTACAGCAGCACCCGGCAAGGAAAGAAGAGCGATCAATATATACAATGAAAAGAACAGGGCACCCACTAATAGTGGACGTTCGACTCGCCACATTTCGAGTTGGGATACACTATGCTTTAGCCCATCCACACTCAGATATGCCTGTATATCAAATGCATATATGAGAATGACTAATAGCGTTATAACGCTTATCACCATGATCTTTTTCATTTCGGGATCCTGTCCGGATTGAGCTCTATTAAAACAATAGATGACCATGAATGCCGTCATCTCATTTTTTGTAATAGTTCAGGACACATCCCCGACAAAGAGATCATCAACGACTTGATTCAAAGGTGATATCACATGGAAAAAGCGATTGTATTTACTCTGGCAAGTGCACTATCCATTTCGGCAATGGCGGGGGAAAACTGGACTGCCATTGAAACTCAGGCCCGGGGACAAACCGTATATTTCAATGCCTGGGGCGGCAGTGAAGCAACTAATGCATACATCGATTGGGCCGCAAAGGAAGCCAATAAAACCTACGGCATTATTGTCAGACATGTCAAAGTGACAGATACCGCCGAGGTCGTTAAACGGGTTCAGACCGAAGTCGCGTCTGGTCGCCATAATGGCGGTTCCGTCGATTTAATGTGGGTAAATGGCGAGAATTTCAGCCAATTAAAACAACACCATCTGTTGTTTGGCCCATGGGCCGAGCAGTTACCAAACTGGCAATATGTAGACTTAAAGAAGCCGGTACAATCTGATTTTTCTGAGCCCACAGCAGGCTTGGAAAGCCCTTGGGGAACGGCACAATTAACCTTTATTGCAAATAATGCAGTAACGCCTGTCCCGCCAGGATCTGCCAAAGAATTATTATCCTTTGCCAAAGCCAATCCGGGACGGGTTACCTATCCGAAGCCGCCTGATTTTCACGGAACCACGTTCCTCAAACAACTGTTGTCAGAGTTAACACCGGATCCCGCTCTATTACAAAAACCTGTATCGTCAGATTCTTTCGTTCAATTAACACAACCACTCTGGGCTTATCTGGATCAACTGCATCCGTTCTTATGGCGCTCAGGAAAAGCGTTTCCCGCCAGCACTGCAGAAATGCACCGGATGCTGGCTGATGGTGAGCTGAAACTCTCGATGTCTTTTAATCCGAATGAAGCAGCCAATCTCATTACCACCCGGCAATTGCCGCCGACAACCTATAGCTTTGGTTTTCGTAACGGCACCATTGGTAACGTACATTTTTTAGCTATTCCAGTGAATGCGAAAGCGAAAGAAGGCGCTCAGGTTTTTGCCAATTTCCTGCTTTCTCCGGAAGCGCAAGCCAGAAAAGCCGATTTAGCTCAATGGGGTGATGGTTCAGTATTAGATCCGGATAAGCTTTCCATTACTCAACGAGCCGCCTTCAAAACGACTGTCCCGGGCGCAATGACCGAAAAAGTCCCTACTCTGGCTGAACCGCATGCCAGCTGGATGAATGCATTGGAGGCAGAGTGGTTAAAACGTTACGGCTCACGTTAATACAACGTGGTTCAAACTGGATTTCCAGATATTCCGGGAGGTCATTTTCCTCCTGGGCATCAGTTAGCCTGATTGCCGTCGTTTTTCTTCCTGTGTTGCCCGGACTCTATTGGGAGATATTGCCTGTACTGCACATGGATATCTGGAAGTTGTTCCTTTCCAATCCATTATTGCCTCACGCACTAATCACCACGGCTATCTCAGCTATATTGGGGACAGTGTTAGCGATAATTATTGCTCTATTGATCGCCATCCAACTCTATCCCGGCTCACTCTGGCTTCAACTCCGGCGCCGGCTCCCGCTCATGTTGTCAGTACCTCATGCGGCCTTTTCTATTGGTTTCTTTTTTCTGATAGCACCATCAGGGTGGCTAAGCCGGCTGATCGCACAAGTAATGAATTGGACTATGCCGCCAGCCTGGGTTACCGTGCAGGATGAGTATGGCTTAAGTCTGGCACTGGCACTGGCGATCAAGGAAAGCTGGTTTTTATTGTGGGCATTGAGTGCGCTGTTAAATGAGCGAATTGTCAGCCAGCAAATGACCATCGTCAGAACGCTCGGTTACAACCGCTGGCAGGCATGGCGTTATATCCTGCTTCCACAATTGCTGCCACGGCTTGGCTGGCCGTTTACAGCAGTATTTGCTTATAGTTTATCCGTTGTTGATATGAGCATTATTCTGGGGCCAACCAATCCACCCACATTGGCGGTATTGATCTGGCGCTGGCTGACAGATGCAGATCCCATACAGCAAGCACAAGGCAGCGTAGCCGCCGTAGTTTTATTTCTGTTTCTCGCCTCAGTGATATTTCTGGTCCGGTTTTTATGGTCAAAACTTCTTCATTCCAACTATTACCCCAACGGAAAACGGGTCACGACAAGACCAACGTCGGCACTGAGACTATATCGGCCACTATTTTGGCTGGGTTATACGATCGTGATCCTGTTGATCGCGTGGTCACTGGCAGGAACCTGGTTTTTTCCTGCTGTATTGCCAGATGCGTTTTCTTTACATAATTGGCTTCAGGCTGATTTCACCCCCTTTTCAACCTCGTTGTGGTTAGCAAGTGCCGTCTGTTTCCTCTGTCTTCCAATAGCATTGATTTGGCTGGAATGGGGGCCGCAACGTTACAATGCCTTGATTTACATACCGCTTATTGTTCCGGCCATGCCACTGGTCGCAGCGCAGTATGCTGCATTATTAGCATGGGATCTGGACAGCACTATCGTTGGGTTGATCTGGAGTCATTTACTTTGGGTCTTACCGTATATGATTCTGACGCTGGTTGGTCCATACCGGGAGTTTGATCAACGGTATATGACGACGGCCCGGGCGCTGGGATTCTCTCGTTTGCATGCCTGCCTGACGGTTAAATGGCCAATCCTGATACGCCCCATTCTGGCATCCATGGCGGTCGGCTTTGCCGTAAGCATTGCTCAATACCTGCCCACACTGTTTGCCGGAGGAGGACGTTTTGTTACGGTAACAACAGAAGCTGTAGCATTAAGTTCCGGCGGTAGTCGTCAGACTCTTGCTGTACAGGCTCTATTACAAATCATCCTGCCACTCTCTGCCTTTTTCATCGCGGCACTGATACCTGTCTGGCTTACGCGGAATAGAAAGGGGCTGCACTGACATGTTAGAAATCAAACATCTTACAATCACCAAAACAACAGAAGTCATGATCCCGGATTTAAGTTTTCACGTTGAACCGGGTGAAATACTGACGCTGATGGGAGCTTCCGGAACGGGAAAATCAACCGTGCTGAACTGGCTCATCGGTGAACTTGATCCCGTCTTTTCCGCAAAAGGCGAATTGTGGCTCAACGGCTCGCGACGGGATCGGCTGCCTATTGAAGAACGCCGGATTGGCATTCTGTTTCAGGATGATTTGTTATTTCCGCATATGAGCGTCGGCCAGAATCTGGCATTTGCCTTACCCGAGCGGTTCAGGGGAAAACAAGCCCGACGCAATGAACTGAACAGAGCACTGGCGGAAGCCGGGCTGGCTGATTTTTATGATCGCGACACTACCACATTATCCGGTGGTCAACGCGCCCGGATTAGTCTGTTACGCGCTCTGTTGGCAGAACCGGAAGCATTGTTACTGGATGAACCGTTTTCAAAATTAGATGCCGCTTTGCGCACGCAATTCCGCACATTTGTATTTGAACAAATAACCAAGTTGGGAATACCAACAATATTGGTGACCCACGATCCCGGCGATGTACCTCCGGCAGGACGCGTATTGGAACTGAACAGGAGAATCGACCATGCTTGATCGCGCACTCATCAAGGCTGTCAGTGGCGGTCTGCAATGGATTGCAACAGCTCTCATTCATAAAGGCGTAAAAGCCGATATGGTTTCATGGGCCGGATTTTTGATTGGTATGGCGGCAGTCCCTCTGATTATTACGCAGAACTATCATTGGGCTTTGGTATGTATCGGATTAAATCGCTTGGCTGATGGCCTGGATGGCACGATAGCCAGGCTCACCAAACCTACCGACCGGGGTGCTTTTTTAGATATCTCTCTCGATTTCCTGTTTTATTCTGCGATCCCGTTAGGATTTGCTCTTGCAGCTCCCGAGAAGAATGCGCTTGCTGCAACGGTATTAATTTACAGTTTTGTCGGTACAGGCTGTACCTTCCTGGCTTTCGCTGTTATGGCCGCCAAACGGGGATTAACCAGCACACGTTATCCTCATAAGGGTTTTTATTATTTAGGCGGGCTGACCGAAGCAACAGAAACCATTCTGGTATTTGTCCTGATGTGTTTGTTTCCGGATTGGTTTCCAATCCTTGCTTATGGCTTTGCCGGTCTTTGTGCAATAACGATATTTACCCGGATTGTTGCGGGTTGCTACAACTTCTCTGACAAGGAATAAGCTGAAATATCCTGCGTTAAAATTCAGAAAACCGCCGGATAAACCGGCGATCAATCCAGTTTTTACAATACCATACCCATGAACCTTCCAGACTCCATGATCCCCATGTGGCAACGGCATAACGCGCACCACACGCCAGTATATAGAGTGATTTCTTCCTCGGCCGGTAAGGTTTTAATGGCTTGGATTTAATCATTGCAATTAAATTATGGGCTAAAACCGGGCCCGCATGTACCGCATGAACACCGGAACGGGCTAATTTAACATCCTGCCGGGAACATACATCACCAGCAGCAAAAACATTGTGGTGAGACAGGCTTTGGTGATACTGATTAACAGCAACATAACCATTCTCGTCTAAATCCAGATGCGATAATTTAAGCCAGTAAGGTGCTCTGGCACCGGTAGCTGCTAACACACAATCAGCGGACAACACAGAACCATCAGATAACATCAATCCGTCTTCACGACCGACAGCTTTATGCTGATGTAAGGTAACGCCGGCTTTTATCAACTGCCGTAATAAACGCTGTCTGGTTTTCTGACCCTGAACGGCTAATCCTGACGAGGATGTCACTAGCGCGACATTGGAGACAATACCTGCGGACTTAAACGCATGCGCGGCTGCCAGCGTCAGTTCAATACCTGCGGCACCGCCACCCACAACGACAAGGCGATAGTCCGGGTTGCGCAAAGCATCTGCCATAATCGTTGGCCACGTATTAAAAAAATGGTCCAGTGGCTTGATAGGTAATAGTTTTGAACCCGCCATTTCCAGCCATGAGGTATCAATTTCACTGCCTGTGTCCAGTGAAAGTAAATCGTATTCAATATGATACCCTTCGGTAAGCGCAACACAGCAACGATCAGCGTTAATACCAACAACCCGGCCGATTACCATATTGACATTGGCTGCTGACACCAGCGGTTTCAGGTCAATCCGGCACTGCTCTTTCAAATAATGACCAGCCATCCATCCTGGCACCATGCCTGAATAGCTGAGGTATCGATCAGGTGTAATAAGAGTCACAAATACATCGTCCAAATGTCTTTGTGACAAGGCCTGTAACACAGATAAATGAGCATGACCTCCGCCAACAAGCACAATATGAGTCATAATTCTCTCTTGGTCATATCTGTCATGAAACGCACTATTAAGATGTTAGTCGGAGTGACTATCTCATTTATTACACATTTGAGTTAAAAATTTGCTGTATTTTTTTAATATCGAATGTCTGCCATTGCAAAAAACAAAAAGGCTATTCATGCTGCATAACAAGAATAGCCTTTATTTAAGCTCAATTAATCAGGTAATTACCAAAATCTCCACCATGGCTTGGTGTTCTTCTCAATAAACATTTGCTCAGTTTCGTTTAAATGGAAATAAGGCAGAAGTAAGTCCTCCATTGTATAGAGTCCATTATCCTTCCCAACCAGATTTTCCAAAGCGAATATAATGCCATTACCAAAAGCTTCACGGGATATTGACTCATGGCGCAACCTAACCACTTGATATGGAAAGCCAAAAATAATCTCATGAACACCAATAATACCACCGGCTCTGATGGTTTTTATAGACTCATCCGGCAAATCCAGTGCCTGTGCGATCTTCTTTGCTGTACCGGATACTTCTGGTTTGCTTTTAAAGTGCTCTTCTATGATTTCTATATCCGTATAGGGTGCAATATTCTTAAGTATTTTCGCCGCAATCATTAAGAAATTGATGCCTAATGTAATATTAGGTGAATGCAGAACCGGAATTTTTTCTGCAATTTCAGAAAGCAATTTTAATTTATTATCAGGATATGCAGATATTGCACTGATTACCGTAATTCCACGTTTGGTTGCGGCTTCCGCATAGTAATCAACACCATCCGCTGATGAGAAATCGATAATAACGTCAACAGGATGCTTTTCAAATAACTCATCTGCGCTAAATTCACTAATAGAGTAAATCAGTCCTGGTTCATCAGAATGTACGCCCAAAAATTCAGGCACAGAGCGGTGTTCAAGGGTCGTTGATTTACGGAGCACCCACTGAAGGTTTACCTTTTTCGACTCTAATAAAACAGATGCAACTGCTCTTCCTGTTTTACCAAAACCAATCAATCCAACTTTCATATAAGTTTCCTTATTTGTGTGAGCTTAGTCAAAGCGTCTGTTAAATCCTGATGATTCAAAGTGGAATTAGACGAAAGCCTAGCACAATAAGTGAGAGATGTCTCCCCTGCTCGTTTACCGATAAATTCAATGACTGACATCACTATTCAATAATAATAAAAATTTACTCTTATCTTAAATAAACACCTAACAATCACCCACTTAAAAATAAGCCTACGCCAATGTATCTAATAGAAAAATTCCGTTTTTTAATTCGTAGTTAATCTACTTGAAGGTGCTCTCGGCGATATTCGATCTATTCACCGAAAACCGCTTCCTCCGGGGAATTTATTACTACAATAGTATTTGCTCTTTCATCCAGTCCGTAAAAGCTTTTAATCGTGGCCGCTGAGCATTTTCTTCCGGATAAAAAAGCTCATAATTTCTTCCGGCGGGTATCATTGGGCCACACGGACTGACCAACTGACCGGACTCCAGCATTGGTTTTATTAAAATATACCGCCCCATTAATATGCCCATGCCATTCAGCGCAGCCTGCAAAGCCAACGTGTAGTTATTAAAGCCATAATATCGCTCTTCCAGAGGAAGGCTTATATTGCTGGCTTCGCACCATATCCGCCATTCTGAAAACAGATTCTGCACATCTGTGGATTCGGATGCATGTAGAAAACAGGCTTCGGACAATCGATCCGGGTTTTCTGACAAGCCCAGTTGTGCGGCATAGGCCGGAGAACAAACAGGTAATAATTGTTCTTCGAATAACAGCTCGCGGTATAAATCCGGGTAATGCGTGGCACCATAATAAATGGCCAGATCGATATGTTCTTCATCAAAATTTACGGTCCCTGCCCTCACCCGCAGCATCACATTAAGACTCGGCCAGCGCTGCTGAAAGTCCGGCAATCTTGGCATTAACCATAACTGGCCCAATATCGGTGCAATACCCAGCGTCAGTGTACCCCGAAGATCGTTGTAGCGGATGTCTTCGATCTCATCATCAATACGGCGTAATGATTTGGTGAGCGTCCGCAGCAATCGGTTGCCATCTTCAGTTAAGACCAATTTGCGCGTCATGCGCAGAAAAAGCCGGAACCCTAACTGTTTTTCCAGTTGCTGAATACGATGACTGATAGCACTCGGTGTGAGACAAAGCTCATCTGCTGCAAGCTTAAAGCTGAGATATCTTGCTGCAACCTCAAAAGTACTTAGCAAGGTCAGCTTATTTTGCAGTATCAATTGAGCATCCCCATAACTTATAAGTGAAATTAATTCACCTATAACACTATATATTTCGTTTGTTAGTTAGTAAAACCGATGTTTAAAATATTTTAAGTACGCTATAGCGCAGTCACAAAATACCAATTTGATTCATACAACACACAAGATAAGGATTGTATCTATGTCTTATAAATTACCAGATGATTTCCTGTGGGGTGGCGCCGTTGCAGCTCATCAAGTTGAAGGTGGGTACAATCTGGGTGGTAAAGGACTGAGTATTTGCGATGTGCTCTCCGGCGGTTCGGTCGATCAAGACCGGGTCATTACTGATGGCATCCAAGACGACGTTTATTACCCTAACCATGAAGCGACTGATTTTTATCATCATTTTAAAGAAGATATCGCTCTCTTTGCTGAAATGGGTTTTAAATGTTTCCGCACATCTATCGCCTGGACACGTATATTTCCTAATGGCGATGAACAAGAACCGAATGAAGAAGGTTTAAAGTTTTATGATGCACTCTTCGATGAGCTGCTGAAATATAACATCGAGCCCGTCATCACCCTATCCCATTTCGAAATGCCTTACCATTTGGTAAAAGAATATGGTGGCTGGGCAGATCGAAAAGTCATTGATTTCTTTGTGCATTATTCTGAAGTCGTTATGAAACGATATAAGAATAAAGTTAAATACTGGATGACATTTAACGAAATCAATAACCAGGCAAAATATGCTTATCCATTATTTGGTTATTGCTGCTCAGGCGTCATATTTAATAATTATGAAAAACCAGAAGAGATGATGTATCAGGTCTCTCATCATCAACTGGTTGCCAGTGCCAAAGTGGTGAAATTAGGTCATGCAATTAATGCTGATTTTAAAATCGGCTGCATGATTGGTTTCATTCCTTATTATCCGTTCTCCTGCAACCCGGACGATATGATGTACGCGGTCGAGAAGATGCATAAGCACTTTATCTTCAGTGATGTGCATATGCGCGGGGAATATCCATCCTACGCCCTGAAAGAATGGGAGCGTAAAGGCTATAACATCGCGATGGAACCTGAAGATGCACAAATCCTGAAAGAAGGTTGTACTGATTACCTCGGCTTCAGCTATTACATGACGAATACTGTCAAAGCCGATGATCAGGGCACGAATACCGGGCTGACCTCAGGCAGCGTCACCAACCCGCATATCAAGGTATCGGACTGGGGCTGGTCTATTGATCCAGTCGGATTGCGCTATGCCATGAATGTTCTTTATGAACGTTACCAGAAACCACTGTTTATCGTGGAAAATGGGTTTGGCGCCTACGACACGGTTGAAGCAAACGGTGAAATCAATGATGACTACCGCATCGGTTATCTGCAAGCTCACGTCGAGCAAATGGCCAAAGCAGTTGCTGTCGATGGCGTAGATCTGATGGGTTATACCCCTTGGGGCTGTCTGGACTGCGTATCCTTCACCACCGGTGAATACCGCAAGCGTTATGGTTTTATCTACGTCGATAAACATGACGACGGGACCGGCACCATGGCGCGCAGTCGGAAGAAAAGTTTCTACTGGTATCAGCAAGCCATCAGTAGTAATGGTGAAATAATTTAATCCAGATACCCATTTGGGTTGAGACTACAGTCATTAAAAACAACCAGCGCAGTTGAGACGTTGGTTGTTTTTATCGGATAGTTGGCTAATCCATTCTCCTGATGTTTTGGTCAGGAGCTGTACGCCAAGACCAATACTGGAAACTTCAAGTTTCCCCAGCTTTCGGGTTCCTGACGTTAAAGGCGCTGATGAACGCTCAGAGTTCCCCTGAGCGGCAAATGAAAATTCAGGCAGCAGCGATGCAACTGCAGCCACTCTTGCCCCGGCAACAAGAAATTTTCGACGATCTGGCATGGCAGGGCTATCTGCTGCCTGGTCGTTTGGTATTTTTTTCATGGATATTGCTCCCCATTTATTTATTTTTTAGGCTAATTGGACCGCTATAAAGATTTACCGTAGAACTGCGTTAATTTGCCCATTGCCTGATCCACATATTGCGGTTTCCAGTAGGTTTCGATGTGGGTAGCGCCGTCAATCAAGAACAATTCTTTATCCTTCGCGTTAGTCGCCTCTTTGAAAGCACTTTGGGTCATAAGCCATAAATGTCGAGTAATCGCCGCAATGATGATCCCCATTATGATAGATACCAGCGGCCTTTTTATCGTTAACGTACCCATCGCGGTTACTAGCAATGCAAGTTGAGCACCATGGTCTCCTCTGAGGAACATGGGCGCTATAATCGCGATAAGCACAGAACCTGACATACCAGCAATGAACTGCTGAATGCAGTAGTTGATGGGGAGATATGACATCACAAATATGCCACCCCAACGGGTTAAAATGGTCACAGCCATCATAATGACAATGAGCGAAAACGTTCCCATTTCCGTCGTTTCAATGTTCATGTTTTTTCGCTCCCAACAGCACGGCGAATTCTTGATTTACATGCAGAAGCACAAGCTGTATTTCACGGGCAAGAGTTGCAAGGGCAACTCAAATTAGGCGTTCAGGATGATTATGCAGCCAAGTATCTGACACCTGTATTACGGAACTTTGCGCCTAGATTTGACAGTGTTGAGATTGAGCTGAACTGTGAGCAGTCCACATCCTTAATCCCAAGAGTCGAAAATAATGATTTGGATTTAGCGCTGATTTCGCGAGATAACCCGAATAGAGGCACCTTGCTTTTCCACGAACCGATGGAAGTGGCGGTTTACCGTAGTAAAAATCAAAACACTCGCAAGCAGTTGATTATATTTACGATTTATTAGTAAAAACATTAAGGAATTCAGAGCATTTTCTTTGAGCCACACACTCAGCCAAGGTTTGCTCTGCATCTGGTTACTGCTGAAGCTGCTTAAAAATTACCTGCAAACGCTTATCTGTTTGAATCAATAGTGAAATATCAAAGCTGCCAGCCATGGTTAATTCATCATTCAACACTGCCATCATTCGAGATAAGCGTTGCTCTGAATAGGTGTCGTTGATCTCAAATAGCCTTAAAATCAGCTCTTTCAGAAAAGCCGTAACCTGACATGATTTTGCCACCGACAAAAATTCCACTGAATGTGCTCATTTTGATGCCGAAGCAGAGAAAAAACTGATCATTCGTAGCATTAGTGCGGGCAAAGCGGTGATCGGGGTGTGTCTGGGGGCTCAACTGATTGGTGAGGCTTTAGGCGCAAAATTCCAACATAGCCCAGAAAAAGAGATCGGCTATTTCCCGATCATCCTGACAGCAGAAGGCAGACATGACCCACTGCTCCAACATTTCAAACACACAGAGTTGGTTGGGCATTGGTACAATGACATGCCAGGGCTATTGCCATCGTCGAGAGTGCTTGCCGAAAGCCAAGGGTGCCCGCGCCAGATCGTGAAATTTATGGATCTCGTTTACGGTTTGCAATGCCATCTTGAATTTACGCCACATAGCATCGCTGAACTGGTGGAATATACATTTGAACCACAACGGGTTGGCATCAGAAAATGGGTTCAAGAAAAAACAACAAACCCGAACGCTTGGGTGGCCTGTTAAACAAAATATCAATACTTAATATGGAAAGGTAAACATGGAGCTATTTGTATTCGCCATCGGTGGTAATGCCGGAAAATCAAACATTGAAGTGCATGATATTCAGTTTGTGATCACCGAAACCCCGGAAGCGGCATGGCCAACACTGCGCGAAAATTGGTTTGGTGATAGCGATAAGATACATATCGACGGCTATGGCCGCTTACGTTGGGTCGATGGGTATCGCGTATCCGTGTCGAAAACACCACCTGAATCACAGTCATCGAAACTATTTTTCGTCAATGTTGGCGCTTATTGCAAAACCGATCTGATGGAATTACATGCCTTCGATTTTTTTGTTGCCGAAAATGCCGCTGCCGCCAAAAAACAAGCGTTAGCCTCGTTACTGACCGGCAAACAGCAACAACACAAAGATAACCTGAAAGAGGTGGATGACTGCAAATTACTCAGTCAGATCGGTGAATATTACCTTCACTTAGAGCCACAATCAGAAGGCACGCCATTTATGCCTGAATGGCAAGGCTATCAACCGATTGGGCTTTGAAAAGAACTCAAATCAACACTCTGGCATCCAAAGTTAATGTCGATCAGTTAAGCATTGACTGACCGGCATTAAGATCCAAGGACAGATATTTTTTCTGATTTTTGCTTTAAATTTATACACCAAGTTCACGTTAAACCGTTGTTTCTTGATCTTCATTAAATGCCGTTATCTGCGCAACCTGAAAAGTCTTCTGCAGTGATTGCAGCTCGGTTTTATGCTGTTGAGCCAATTTTTGTAAGTATGAGCTACCTTTAACTGTCAGATGTATTTCAACTTTACGTCGGTCACTTTCATTTTTCCTGCGTTCAACAAGATCCAACTCCTCACATCGTGTAAGCAAAGCAACTGTTGCATTGTGATTCATTTGAAGCCTTTCAGCTAGTTCGCCCACCGTTGCCCAGTTCCGCCCCGGATATCCCTGAATATGCAAAAGCAACAGATATTGCAAAGGCGTTATCCCCTGTTCCTTGGCAGCAGCTTCACTAAAGTGAAGAAAGCGCTTCAACTGGTAACGGAATTCTGAGAGAGCTTCGAATTGGTTTTTTGTCAGCATGGCACACTCTATGGTTGAAATTTTTACAGAAGCAACTTACATTAAATATATCACATTGTGATATATTTTGATTGTGTAGACCCACGACTCTGGAGTTATCAATGCATAAACAAATTCACCCTAAATCGCTTTACTGGGGAAACACTGTAATTCTATTGAATACCATAGATGAAACAGGTTCAACTAACATCACGCCGATCTCATCAAGCTGGGCACTGTCGAATAGCATCGTCATTGGACTTAGCTTAAATATAAAAGCCGTTGAAAATATCGAATCCTGCCCAGAAGTGGTACTTAACATTGCATCAGCAAACCTTGCTGACAAAATTGAATCTATTGCCAGATATACAGGTAAACAGCCCGTGCCGCCGGAAAAATTGAAATCAGGCTTTAGTTATTGCGAAGACAAGTTTCTTTTCGGCGAATTCACGGCACAACCATCTCTGACGGTACGACCACTACGTATACAGGAGTGCCCTATTCAAGTTGAATGTTTAGTAGAAAATATTATTAAACGAGACAAACATGCCATTGTGGAATTGAAAGCAAATTATATTCATGCTGAAGAATCACTACTCAAACATGATGATATTCTTGATGCCAATTTATGGAATCCATTGATTAATAACTTCAGAAGCTATCATGGCATTACAGAAAGCATAGGGAAGAACTTTCGATTTGAAAATTAGTTTAAGTGGCATGGCTGATATTAATTAAAAATTAGGTGACAATATATGAGCAAACATGACCAAACTCTACCGCTGGTGTATTCATGTTCCGGTTGTTCAAGTGCAGCCCAAATGGCTAATTATTTAGCTATTCAGTTAGATAGACAGGGCGATGCGGAAATGTCATGCATTGCAGGTGTGGGTGGAAACGTGAAGCAATTGGTTCGCATTGCCTGCTCTGGACGGCCAATTATTGCTCTTGATGGCTGTCCACTTGAATGTGTTAAAAATTGTCTGGCTATACATGACATAACGCCAACACAACATATCTTGTTAAACACACTCGGGGTGAAAAAACGGCTACGCACTGATTTTGATTTAAGCGAGGCAAACATATTGATCAAAAAAATTACTGAAATTACTCAACACTTAAAAATAACAAATGCAGAAAATGTGGTATCTATTGCTTACTGATTTTCAGACTCTTTGGCTATGGTCGTTCTTGGAGCCATCGCAGCATTAGCTTCTTCTGTTTTATCAAACAATGTTTCATAGAGCACTGGAATCCCTGTCACTATAGGCTGGTAAGTATTTATATTGGTGTTTCAATTATTTACAAAATATCAACCAATAAAATTAGAGTGATTTTTAGCACGGCTCTATTTCTTGCTGCGGAATTAACTATTTTTTAAGTAGTTTCCGTATATTGATGCATTGCTCCCCCCGCAGAATTAGTAGCAGTAACACCCAAATACAGCAGGCTAACCAATCTAAAAAACGTGTATTATTTTTGTTAAAAAGGTATGATGCGGCGGTTTTCTCAACAGCAATCATTGAGCAATAATTGAACGATATGAATCAAAAAGCGCAGGCCCCAAAGGTCGGTTTTGTCAGCCTCGGCTGCCCTAAAAATCTTGTCGATGCTGAACGCATTTTGACGCAGTTACGCACTGAAGGTTATGACGTCGTAAACAACTACGACAATGCTGAACTGGTGATCGTGAACACCTGCGGCTTTATCGACAGCGCCGTACAGGAATCACTGGAAGCGATCGGCGAGGCACTGCAGGAAAACGGCAAAGTGATCGTGACTGGCTGCCTGGGTGCGAAAGAAGATCAGATCCGCGAAGTACATCCGAAAGTGCTGGAAATCTCCGGCCCGCATGCTTATGAACAGGTATTAAGCCATGTTCATAAATATGCACCGAAACCAGAACATAACCCGTTCCTGAGTCTGGTGCCGGAACAGGGTGTGAAACTGACACCAAAGCATTACGCCTACCTGAAAATATCTGAAGGCTGTAATCACCGCTGCACATTCTGCATCATCCCATCGATGCGTGGCGATCTTGATAGCCGAGCGATTGGTGAAGTGCTGGGTGAAGCGAAACGCCTGAAAAATGCCGGTGTAAAAGAGATTCTGGTGATCTCTCAGGACACTTCAGCTTACGGTGCTGATGTAAAACACCGTACTGGTTTCTATGAAGGCTCACCAGTGAAAACCAGCATGATCGCGTTGTGCGAAGAGCTGGCCAAGATGGGTATGTGGGTACGCCTGCACTATGTTTACCCTTACCCGCATGTCGATGACGTGATCCCATTGATGGCGGAAGGCAAGATCCTGCCGTATCTGGATATCCCGCTGCAGCATGCCAGCCCGCGCATTCTGAAACTGATGAAACGTCCGGGCGCGATTGAGCGTACGCTGGAACGTATTCAGGAATGGCGTCGTATCTGCCCTGACCTGACTCTGCGTTCTACTTTCATTGTCGGCTTCCCCGGCGAAACGGAAGAAGACTTCCAGATGCTGCTCGATTTCCTCGAGAAAGCCGAACTGGATCGTGTTGGCTGCTTCAAATACAGCCCGGTTGATGGTGCAAAAGCCAACGAACTGCCGGATCCTGTACCGGAAGAAGTGAAAGAAGAACGCTTCCACCGCTTCATGGAACTGCAGCAGAAGATCTCTGCCCGTCGTCTGGCCGCTAAAATCGGCCGTGAATTAGATGTGATCGTTGACGAAGTGGATGAAGAAGGCGCGATTGGCCGTAGTTTCGCTGATGCACCGGAGATCGATGGCGTCGTTTACTTAAATGGCGAAACCACCCTGAAACCGGGTGATATCGTTAAAGTTAAAATCGAAAATTCTGATGAATATGATCTGTGGGGAACAGTAGTTCGATAAGTACAGTCTTATCAACTTGCTGGAAGGATAACAGGAAAAATTTACCGACCCTCTGCGCCATGGATGGCGCAGCGGAGCCCTCAGGGATGAGTTTACGGCGTGTCGGGGAAATTATTCCTGTTGTCCGTTCCCACTGAATCAGCATAAAAAAAGCCCGGTCTGTTTAGAACCGGGCTTTTTGCTATCTAATACTCAGGATTGATTATTCGATACCCTGACTACGCAGATAATCTTCGTAGTTACCACCGAAGTCGACGATCTTCTCTGGGGTAATTTCCAGAACACGGTTTGCCAGCGAGCTAACAAATTCACGATCGTGAGACACGAAAATCAGTGTGCCCGGATACATTTCCAGCGCCATGTTCAGTGACTCGATAGATTCCATATCCAAGTGGTTGGTTGGTTCATCCATCACCAGAATGTTTGGTTTCTGCAGCATCAGCTTACCAAACAGCATGCGGCCTTTTTCACCACCCGACAGCACTTTTGCCTGCTTGCGGATGTCATCCTGGTTGAACAGTAAACGACCCAGCACACTACGGATAGCCTGCTCATCATCGCTTTCCTGCTTCCACTGATACATCCAGTCGAATACAGACAGATCAGTTTCAAAATCTTCCGCATGATCCTGCGAGTAATAACCGATTTTGGCATTTTCAGACCATTTCACCGAGCCGGTGTCAGGCGTCAGTTCACCAACCAGTGTTTTGATCAGCGTGGTTTTACCGATACCGTTGGTACCGAGTACCGCGATCTTCTCGCCGACTTCGACCATCAGATTAAAACCTTTGAACAGCGGGCCGTTATCATAGCCTTTGCTCAGGTTTTCGATTTCCAGAATGTTGCGATACAGCTTCTTGTCCTGTTCAAAACGGATGAACGGGTTCTGACGGCTGGATGCCTTCACTTCCTCGATCTTGATCTTATCGATCTGCTTCAGACGTGAAGTAGCCTGACGAGATTTAGACGCGTTGGCACTAAAGCGACTAACGAATGATTGCAGGTCAGCGATTTGGGATTTTTTCTTCGCATTATCAGACAGCAGACGTTCACGGGCCTGCGTAGCAGCCGACATGTATTCGTCATAGTTACCCGGATAAACGCGCAGTTCGCCGTAATCCAAATCGGCCATATGTGTACAGACCATGTTCAGGAAGTGACGGTCATGCGAAATAATGACCATGGTACTTTCACGCGCATTCAAGGTATCTTCCAACCAGCGAATGGTGCTGATATCCAGGTTGTTGGTTGGTTCGTCCAGCAGCAGAATGTCGGGGTTTGAGAACAGTGCCTGCGCCAGCAGCACACGCAGTTTCCAGCCCGGTGCAACCGCATTCATCAGGCCTGTATGCTGTTCAACCGGAATACCTGCGCCCAGCAACAGCTCGCCAGCACGCGCTTCTGCGGTGTAACCGTCATACTCGGCAACTTTGCCTTCCAGCTCGGCGGCGTGCATGTAATCATCGTCAGTCGCTTCTGGATTGGCATAAATGGCATCACGCTCATGCATGGCAGCCCACAATTCGGTGTGGCCCATCATAACGACGTCGAGCACGCGCATATCTTCATACGCGAATTGATCCTGACGCAATTTACCCAGACGCTCGTTCGGATCAAGGAAGACGTTACCAGCGGTCGGATCTAAATCACCACCCATGATCTTCATGAAGGTTGACTTACCGCAGCCGTTGGCACCGATCAGACCGTAACGGTTACCACCGCCGAATTTGACGGAAATGTTTTCAAACAGTGGCTTAGAGCCGAACTGCATGGTGATATTGTTGGTACTAAGCACTTTTTACTTACCTTATAAAAAAACGGCCCCGAAACCGGAGCCGCTTATATTCTTCCGGATTACTTGTTGCTCGGACGCAGTGCCGGGAACAGGATAACGTCGCGGATGGTGTGGCTGTTGGTGAACAACATAACCAGACGGTCGATACCGATACCCTGACCAGCTGTTGGTGGCAAGCCGTGTTCCAGTGCAGTCACGAAATCCGCATCGTAGAACATCGCCTCGTCATCACCTGCTTCTTTCTGGGCAACCTGTGCCTGGAAGCGTTCAGCCTGATCTTCCGCATCGTTCAGCTCAGAGAAACCGTTCGCGATTTCACGGCCACCGATGAAGAATTCAAAACGGTCAGTAACTTCAGGGTTGTCATCGTTACGACGCGCCAGCGGAGAAACTGCAGCCGGATATTCAGTGATGAAAGTAGGCTGATGCAGCATGTGTTCTGCGGTCTCTTCGAAGATCGCGGTGATCACATGGCCCAGTTCCCAGCTCTTCATCAGTTCGACGTGATGACGCTTAGCAACCGCAATGGCACCTTCCAGTGTAGTCAGCTCTTCTGCTTTAACGTCATTGCCGTATTTCAGAATAGATTCCACCATGGTCATACGCGCAAACGGCTGACCAAAGTCGATTTCGATCCCTTCTTCGCCGTCTTTGGCATAACGGATCTTGGTGGTACCGTGGATGTTTTGCGCCAGAGTACGCAGCATCTCTTCGGTCAGATCCATCAGGTCATTATAGTCCGCATACGCCATGTAGAATTCCAGCATGGTGAATTCAGGGTTATGACGAACTGAAATACCTTCGTTACGGAAGTTACGGTTAACTTCGTAAACACGCTCGAAGCCGCCAACCACCAGACGTTTCAGATACAGTTCCGGAGCGATACGCAGGTACATATCGATATCCAGCGCATTGTGATGCGTCACGAACGGACGTGCAGACGCGCCGCCAGGGATCACCTGCATCATCGGGGTTTCCACTTCCATGAAGTTTTTGCTGTTCAGGAAGTTACGGATACCGTTCATCACCTGATTACGGATCTGGAAAGTACGGCGGGATTCTTCGTTGGCAATCAGATCCAGGTAACGTTGACGGCAACGCGCTTCCTGATCGGTCAGACCTTTATGTTTTTCCG
The DNA here is from genome assembly GCF_000023065.1 of Tolumonas auensis DSM 9187. Classification (NCBI taxonomy): domain Bacteria; kingdom Pseudomonadati; phylum Pseudomonadota; class Gammaproteobacteria; order Aeromonadales; family Aeromonadaceae; genus Tolumonas; species Tolumonas auensis. The sequence goes on along the minus strand of NC_012691.1, from coordinate 1,059,534 downwards.
GCAGCGGGCGCAGTGCTTTAGTCAGCAGACGAATGCTGGTGGTATGCACAGACAATTCACCGGTGTTAGTGCGGAACATGTAACCTTCCACACCCACGATGTCACCCAGATCCCATTTTTTGAACTGTTCGTTATAGAAGCCTTCCGGCAGATCATCACGGGTTACGTAGATCTGGATCTTGCCACCCATATCCTGCAGGGTCGCAAAAGAAGCCTTACCCATAATACGACGGGTCATGATACGGCCGGCAATTTTCACATAATGCTTTTCAGCTGCCAGCTCATCCTGAGACTTGTCATCAAAAGCAGCATGCAGCTCATTGGAGATCTGATCACGACGGAAATCGTTCGGAAACGGATTACCTTTAGTACGCAGTTCAGCCAGTTTGGCACGACGCTGCGTCATTTCATTATTAAATTCCTGAACGTCCAGTTCTGCGTCCGGAGTTTGGTTCTGTTCTGACATGATGATTCCTGCTTGGATTACAGCCCGGATTTCAGGCTGGCTTCAATAAATTTGTCCAGATCGCCATCGAGTACTGACTGCGTGTTGCGGGTTTCCACCCCAGTACGTAAATCTTTAATGCGCGAATCGTCCAATACATAAGAACGGATCTGACTACCCCAACCGATGTCGGACTTGGTCTCTTCCAGCGCCTGTTTCTCGGCGTTCTGTTTCATCATTTCCAGCTCGTACAGTTTGGCTTTGAGCTGTTTCATCGCCTGATCTTTGTTCTTGTGCTGGGAACGATCGTTCTGACACTGAGTCACGGTATTGGTCGGAATGTGGGTAATACGCACCGCAGATTCCGTACGGTTAACGTGCTGACCACCCGCACCGGAAGCGCGGTAAACGTCGATACGCAGATCAGCCGGGTTGATCTCGATCTCGACATCTTCATCAATTTCCGGATAGACGAACGCGGAGCAGAATGAAGTATGACGACGACCACCGGAATCAAACGGTGATTTACGCACCAGACGATGAACGCCCGTTTCGGTACGCAACCAGCCAAACGCATATTCGCCGGTAAATTTGATGGTAGCGGACTTGATACCGGCCACATCACCATCCGAACATTCGATCAGTTCCGGTTTATAGCCATGTGCTTCGCCCCAACGCAGGTACATACGCAGCACCATGTCGGCCCAATCCTGCGCTTCAGTACCACCAGAACCGGACTGAATATCCATGTAACAATCAGAAGCATCATGCTGGCCGGAGAACATACGACGGAATTCGAGATCAACCAGTTTTTTCTCTAAGGCGTCTGCTTCTGTTTCCGCTTCATGGAAGGTTTCTTCATCTTCCCCTTCCACTGCCAGTGAAACCAGCATCTCGACATCTTCTGCCCCTTGGGTCAGAACATCGATAGTGGCTACAACACTCTCCAGTGCAGATCGCTCTTTACCTAACGCCTGAGCCCTTTCCGGCTCATTCCAGACTTCAGGTTGTTCCAGTTCGGCACTTACTTCTTCCAGACGCTCTTTCTTGGCGTCGTAGTCAAAGGTACCCCCTCAGGAGTTCAGTCCGTTCAGACAACTCCTTGAGTTTATTCAATACAGGATTCACTTCAAACATTGAAGGGATTCTCTCTCAGGTAGGATTTATAAAAAACGCGTTATTTTAACGGATAGGTCGGGGAATAAACAGGGTTAATGTGATCAATGCCACGCATCAGCCAATTTACTGCTTTAAACAGAAACGAACCGGGATGGATCGACTAACCTTATGAGTAGTAGTCATACAAATCCATAAAGCCGCTGATGTGCATTACTCTGGATCCCGGGCAGCTGATCTGAATGGAAATGTAGCCACCTTCATTCTGTTTTCGTAAACCGATTCTTTTTTGTAAACCGATTCTTTTTTGTAAACCGGTAATTTAGCCCCGCAGTCAAATGCAGGGCCTTTTTTTTAGTTCACACAGCAACAACCTGTTCCACCAGCAACTGTACAGAACGTTGCCCGCGCCATTCATTGATATCCAGGCGATAGACCAGTTGCACCTGCCCTACCGAAGCATCCGGCCAGCGCGCCAGATCCACATTGAACGCAATCGCATCCAGGCGCGGTCCATTCGGCACTTCAACTTCCATTTTCAGGTGCTTACTGCCGACCAGCCGCTGATGCCGCAGATGAAACACCCCATCAAAACAGGGTTCCGGGAACGCTTGTCCCCACGGTCCGGCACTGCGTAACGCCTCAGCCATCTCCAGAGAAAATTCCTGCGGGAACAGCTCGCCATCCGTCAGCACCATACCGGTCAGCTGTTCCGGTGCTAACCATTCAGTAACCAAGGCAGTGAAACGTTCGCGGAATGGCTCCAGACTTGATTTCGGTAAAGACAAACCCGCAGCCATGGCATGACCGCCATATTTGCTGATCAATCCGGGATGCAGCTGATCCAGTCGTTCCAGCGCATCACGCATGTGTAAGCCCGGAATGGAACGCCCGGAGCCTTTCAGTTCATCCTCTCCGGCTTCAGCAAACGCAAATACCGGACGGTGATACTGCTCCTTAATGCGCGAAGCCACTAACCCGACCACGCCCTGATGCCAGTCATCCTGATGCAATACCAGAGCGGCGGGTAATTCACCTTCCAGCGACTTCAGCCGGGATAACGTTGCCTGCGCTTCCAGTTGCATACTGCCTTCAATGACTTTACGTTCCTGATTCAGGGAGTCCATCTGTGAGGCCAGATGACGTGCGACGTGATCATCATTGGAAAGCAGACAGGCAATCCCCATCGTCATGTCATCCAGACGACCGACGGCATTCAGCCGCGGGCCAAGGAAAAAACCCAGATCGCTGGCGGTCAGACGGGAAAGATCGCGCCCGGCCACGTCGCATAAGGCTTTAATTCCGGCCCGGCAACGACCAGCGCGAATGCGTTGTAATCCCTGATGAACCAGGATCCGGTTGTTATTATCCAGTGCGACCACATCGGCAACTGTGCCCAGAGCAACCAGATCGAGGTAATCAGCAACATTCGGTGCCGTGATGTTCTGCTGCGCAAACCACCCCAGCTGTTGCAGATGACTGCGCAATGCGGCCATCAGATAGAAGGCGACCCCGACACCGGCCAGATTACCGGAGCCAAACTGACAGCCCAGCTGATTCGGGTTAACAATCGCATCCGCCTGCGGCAGCTCCGCACCGGGTAAATGGTGATCGGTAATCAGTACTTTCATACCCTGCTGACGGGCAGTTTCCACACCGGCAATACTGGAGATGCCATTATCAACCGTGATCAATAACTCTGCTTTTTGCTGTGCCGCCAGCATGACGATTTCCGGGCTCAAGCCATAGCCATACTCAAACCGGTTTGGCACCAGATACGCGACCTGCTGTGCGCCCATCGCACGTAATGCCAGCATCATCAGCGCAGTACTGGTCGCACCATCGCAGTCAAAATCGCCCACAATGACAATCCGTCGTTGCTGCTGCAAAGCGTCGGTCAGCAATTCTAACGCCTGCGGCAACCCTTTCAGCCCCTGCGGAGACAGCAAACTGCTGGCAGAGCGATTTAATTCATCGGCATGTTTTATACCGCGGCTGGCATAAATCTGGCGTAAACGGGCGGGAATATCCGCAGGTAAAAATGAGTCGTCTACCTGCGGGCGACGGCGAAGCTTAAAAGTCATCATGAATTATTTGTCAGATCAATCGAAGGCTATATCAGCGAGCACGTTAGCCCGCTGATAAGCGATTAGCAAGATCAGAGATTACCGATTTCCTTATCCTGCGGATAAGCCACCTGATAACCGGTATCCAGAGTCACTGCTTTCCCTGCCGGTAAAGGCAGTTCCCAGCGCTGAATACCCGCTTCCTGATCAACGTTCTGTTCTTTCGGCGCAACGGTGCCTTCCAGCACAGACACCTTGATATCCTGCTGTTTGGAAACAGGCCAGCTATCCAGCACAGTCAGTGTCATTGGCTTATTGTGGCCGTTAGTAACTTGCAGCTGATAGTGACGCTGCAGGGTCTGCTGTTTATTCAGCACACCGGATTGGCCGGCTTCATCTTTCAGTGTCTGCCACTCAAGCTTAACGGCATCATCAGCACCAAAGCCCATGGCGATCTGATCTTTCGGTGCCAGTAATGGCTGATCCACCTTGCCCACTCTGACGCCATCCCGCTGCAGTAACCACTCGCCAGGTAACAATGGTGTGGCAGATGGATTTTCCAGTCGGGCGTAAAGATACGCATGCGTATCAAAACGTGGTACGACCTGTAAATTCAGCGCAACCGGCCACTGCTGCTGTTGCAACACCACCCGCTGTTTTTCTTCGCTGGAATTGAGGCTGATCTTGCCCGGGATCTGATAAGAGACATGATAACCGCTGTCGATCACTGCTGCTTTTTGCTCTTCAACCGGCGCGGCCGCTGCCATCATCTCCGGCATGACCCGATCTTCCATCAGCCCAGCTGATTTCGTCATGGTGGTGCGAGGTACCGGCTGCAGATAATCGATCCACCAGCTGGATAATGCCGGCGGCTCTACCGCGGCACTCGGCTGTAATGTCGACAATGTCAGTGCCACGTTATCCCAGTTTTCACCCGTGTTTTGCTGCACATAAGCTGCCTGAGTCACGGCCAGTTTGCTCTGTTGCGTATCAAGATTAGCGTCATACACCGGATACCAGCTTGCATCACTAAGCTGATAACTCAGCTTCATTGCCAACTTGCCACCACCGGACTGCAGATGAACCACAGCAATTTTGTTGTCCTGCTGGCGGTTATTGAGCTGCTCCAGCTCTCTTTGCGTCACGTCGATTTGCTGTTTTACTACACGAATTTCTTTTGCCAGCGCGACTTTAGCCGCACCAATCTCTTTCATTCCGGCACCCAGCGTCTGCCAGCCGGTACGCCATTGCGCCACGGAGCTATCAGCAGATTTACTGTCGGAACGAGCACCACCGCCCTGTTCAGCCAGTTTTTGCAGATAGATTTGTTGGGTGTTGAGTGCCAGTTCATCGGCTTGCAGTAATGCCAGCTGATCCTGCTGCGCGATGAGTTTGTCCTGCAGTTCTTTTGCCCGCGGTAACACCAGTTCGCTGCGCACTTCGTTTTTAAGTTCTACACTGGCGACCGAACTGCCTTTATCACCACTGCCCGTAATACGCAGTGAGTTTTCATCCAGGGTGGCTGGCAACCCGGCAACCAGAACCGTCTGCGGGCCGGCAGGCAATTCAACCGCAAAAGTGCGGGTCACGGTCGCAGAAGCCGGATAGACGGTAACAGCAGAAATCTGACTCTCGATCACCTGTTCCGCCATCGCTGACGACACCATTAATGCCAGTACACTGAAGGAAAAAACGCGTATTGCTTTATTAGACATAAATCACTCCCGTAACGAATTCTGCTATCCGGCACTATGCGCGCGGATGATGTTCCTGATGCAACTCCTGCAAACGCGCCTGAGCGACATGAGTATAAATCTGTGTGGTCGATAAATCTGAGTGCCCGAGCAACATCTGCACGACACGTAAGTCCGCGCCATGATTCAGTAAATGTGTGGCAAAAGCATGCCTGAGGGTATGTGGTGACAGATCAGAGGTAATGTTGGCTCGTACGGCATACAACTTAATACGATGCCAGAACGTCTGCCGCGTCATCTGCTGTGAACGGTTGGATGGAAATAACACATCCGACGCCTGTTCATGCAGTAACGTCATCCGCCCTTCCCGCATGAAACGCTGTATCCAGTATTGAGCCTCTTCGCCGGTCGGTACCAGACGGTCTTTATTGCCTTTCCCGGTTACCCGCACATACGCCATATTCGATGCCAGCTGATGCATCTGCAAACCGACAAGCTCTGAGACACGCAGACCGGTGGCATATAAAAGCTCCAGCATGGCTTTATCACGCAGTTCGATAGGATCCTGCACATCCGGCTCAGCCAGTAATGCTTCCACCTGCTCTTCACTGATGTCTTTCGGCAAACGCAGCGGTAATTTCGGACTATCCAGCGCAACCGTCGGATCATCAGCCCGGAGCTGTTCACGGATCAGAAATTGATAGAAGCGGCGCAACGCACTGAGTAGACGGGCGGTTGACGTGGCTTTAAAACCCTGATCGATACGCCAGGCCAGATAGGCGTGCAGCAGCAAAGTATCCAGAGTCAGATAAGAGGACGCTTTGCTATCCAGCCAGTCATTCAGCTTATACAGATCGGTGCGGTAAGAAGAAATGGTATTATCCGAGAGTCCGCGATCCAGCCAGAGCATATCCAGAAATTGTTCTATCAGCGGGTTATCTTGTTTCATTATTAATTTGTTACCTTTATTGGCGATCCGCTCCGTGCTTTTGTAACATGGAATCAGTTTTGTTGTCCGGAAATCATTATGCAAATTGGTCTGTTTTACGGCTCCAGCACCTGTTATACCGAAATGGTCGCAGAAAAAATCCAGTCTATTCTGGGTGCCGATTTAATTACTCTCCATAATCTGGCGGATACCCCGGTCAGCAAAATGGCGGATTACCCCATCCTGCTGCTCGGTATTCCTACCTGGGATTTCGGTGAACTTCAGACAGACTGGGCCAATAACTGGGATGTTATCGATCAGGTTGATCTGAACGGTAAAATCGTCGCGCTATTCGGGCTGGGCGATCAGGGAGCCTATGGCGAGTGGTTTCTGGATGCAATGGGATTATTGCATGACAAACTGCTGGCCAAAGGTTGTCAGATCGTTGGTTACTGGCCAAATGAAGGCTATGAATTCGACGCATCCAAAGCCCTGGTCGCTGATGGCAGCTATTTTTGTGGGCTGGCACTGGATGAAGTCACCCAATATGAGCAGACCGATGAGCGGCTGCAAAAATGGCTGCCGCAAGTACTGGAGGAGATTGCCCAGCTATGCTGAGCAAGAACTAGGCTGACATCCGCAGATAAAACTCATCGGCCAGTGCGATGAATTCCGGGGAGTAACGGTTGTCTGTCTCACGCAGGCAAAGTTGCTCCTCTTCTGTTTCTGCCGGTTTGCGACTCAGCAATAACAGCACCAGATTTGGCGCTTTACCCCGTTTGGTCTCAACCCGGCAACGGCGTTGTAAATACCAGCCACCCGCTGTTGCCAATGCAACCAATTGTTCACCCTCTTCTACCGGTAGCACCAGCGCCAGCTTACCGAATGGCGTCAGTAATCGCGCTGCACTTTCCAGTAAGGCCGTCTGATCCAGCTCCCCGGTGTGCCGCGCAAGCTGGCGGGCAGCATCAGGCAGTGTTTGTCCGTGAACAAAATAAGGCGGATTACTGATGATCAGATCGTAATGGGGCGCCTGAAAAGTACGGATATCGTGCCGGATAACACGAATACGTTCCCGCCATGGCGAAGCATTTATATTTTCCTCCGCCTGTTTCACCGCGTCCTTATCCAGCTCCACCGCATCGATCTGCACCTGTTGTGCGGTGCGCTGCGCCAGCATCAGCGCCAGAATACCGGTGCCGGTACCAATATCCAGAATGCGTTTTGCCCCTCTGACCGGCGTCCAGCTGCCCAGAACAATACTGTCGGTACCGACCTTCATCGCACAGCGATCCTGGTCAATATGAAATTGTTTAAAAGTAAAACTATGACCACCCATACAATGTTTCGTCTTCTGAATTTTGAGTAACACTAAAATAGCTGCGAATTTTACGCCATACTTGCCTATAATGTGCGCCCTCATTTGTAAGTCAGGAAGTCGTTTATGTCTTTTGAATCCTTAGAATTGGATCCCGTTCTGCTGCAAGCCGTGGAAGAACTGGGTTTCAAACGCCCAACCACCATTCAATCACAAGTGATCCCGGTGGCGATGGAAGGACGCGATGTGATGGCTTCCGCACCGACCGGTACCGGTAAAACAGCCGCATTCCTGTTGCCTATTATGCAGCACATGATCGATTTCCCGCGCCGCCGTCCCGGCCCGGCCCGTGCATTGATCTTAACGCCAACCCGTGAGCTGGCTCTGCAAATCACCGAACAGGCCGAAGCACTGGCTGCCTACACACATATGAAAGTTGCCAGCATCATCGGTGGTGTTGCGGAAGAGAAACAACTTCCTGCATTAGAAAAAACTGTCGATATCATCATCGCGACCCCCGGTCGTCTGATGCAATACATTGAAGATGAACGCTTCGACAGCCGTGATATTGAAATTCTGGTGCTTGATGAAGCTGACCGCATGCTGGATATGGGCTTTATCGGTGATGTTGATCGTATCGCTGCTGAAGCCCGCTGGCGCAAACAGACCATGCTGTTCTCCGCGACGCTGGAAGGCGCGGGTCTGAAGAAATTTGCCGAAGACCTGCTGAAAGATCCGGCAGAGCTGTATGCCGAACCACCACGCAGTGAACGCAAGAAAATTCAGCAGCTGGTTTATTTTGCTGACACTGCAGAGCATAAATTCAATCTGCTGAAATACCTGCTGCAGCAGGAAGACGTAACACGCAGCATCATCTTTGTTAAAACCCGTGAGCGCCTGGCAGAACTGGTCAGTCAGTTGCAGGCCAATGGTATCGATTGCGCCTGGCTGCGCGGTGAAATGGAACAGGAAAAGCGTATTGAAGCACTGAACCGTTTCCGTTCCGACCGGGTGAAAATTCTGGTGGCAACCGATGTCGCTTCGCGTGGTATCGACTTACCGGACGTGAGTCATGTGTTTAACTACGACATGCCGCGTTCTGCTGACACCTATATTCACCGTATCGGCCGTACCGGTCGTGCCGGCAAAAAAGGTTGTGCAATCAACCTGATCGAAGCGCATGACGTTGGCATGATGGAACGCGTTGAGCGTTACGCTGAAGAAAAAATGATGCGTCGTGTGGTAGACAGCATGCGTCCGCAGCACAAAATCAGCAAACCCGCCGGTAAGCGCAAAGAGAAAAAAGAAGACGAGAAAAAAGACGAGAAAAAACCGAAAGAAAAAATCCGTCATCGCGTCAGCAAAAACAAAGGCAAACCAGACTGGGCGAAAAAACACGCCGAAAAAGCAGCTAAAGCGGCTGAAAAACCAGAGTCTAAATAACAGCCTCACCATCCCGCCTGTTCCCGCAGGCGGGTTTATTCTTCTGCTACTTTGTTCTTCTGTTACTGCGACAGATCTTCCGGACGACGAAACACCAACTTGTTTTCCGTCGATAACTCAGGGCAATACCCGTAACCGGCCACGGTAAAATCCAGCAATTGCTCAGGCTTACTGATGCGTTCTTTTACTAAATACCGCGCCATCAGCCCGCGTGCCTTTTTCGCGTAAAAGCTGATGATTTTATATTTACCGTTTTTCTCGTCCTGAAATACCGGTGTGATCACCCGCCCCGCCAGCCGTTTGACATTCACCGACTTGAAATATTCATCCGATGCCAGATTCAGCAGCACATTATCCCCCTGCTCTGTCAGTGCCTGATTCAGATGTCCGGTAATAATATCGCCCCAGAAAGCATACAGATCCTTTCCCCGCGGATTACCGAGCTTAGTGCCCATTTCCAGCCGGTACGGTTGCAATAAATCCAGCGGACGTAACAGACCATACAGCCCGGAGAGAATGCGGATATGCTGCTGCGCCACATCCAGATCGGCATCATCAAAATCCTGTGCAGCCAGACCGGAATAAACATCGCCATTAAATGCCAGCACGGCAGGACGGGCATTCTGCGGTGTTGCAACCGGCTCCCACTGAGCATAACGCGCCACATTCAGTCCGGCCAGCTTGTCACTCAGATGCATCAGAGAAGCAATATCAGCCGGTGCAAACTGACGTAGTTGTTCAATCAGTAATGCAGATTCATGCATCAGTGCCGGTTCAGAAAAACGGGAAGTAGTGAGCGGAGATTCATAATCCAGAGATTTGGCAGGAGACAGCACAGCCAGCATATACACCTCAATAAAAAAGGATGAAGCAGTAACTTGTTATCAACATGTTACCACTTCATCCCTGTTATTGCTGCTTATGCGACGGTCACGTTATCCAGCATGCCAGAGTCAAAATTACCACCAGCAGCCATCTTGATCATGACGCGGACTTCATTGCTTGAATCTGCAAACGCCAGCGCTTCATCAAAGCCAATCGCACCTTGCTGATACAACTCAAACAAAGATTGATCAAACGTAGACATGCCCAGTTCGCGGGAACGGGACATTGTCTCTTTCAGACGATGCACTTCACCTTTACGCATAATGTCACTGATCAGCGGTGAATTAAGCATAATCTCAAATGCAGCCCGCCGGCTTTTACCATCGATCGTCGGCACCAGTTGCTGCGCCACAATAGCTTTTAAGTTGAATGCCAGATCGTACATCAGCAGACGATGCTTTTCTGCCGGCACCAAGTGAAGAATACGTTCTATAGCCTGGTTTGCATTATTCGCATGCAGTGTAGCCATGCAAAGATGACCGGTTTCCGCAAACGATAAGGCAAATTCCATGGTCTCTTCAGAACGAATTTCACCGATCAGAATAACGTCCGGAGCCTGGCGTAACGCACTTTTCAGACCTTCATCAAACGAGAGCGTATCCGAGCCGACTTCACGCTGCGTGATCAGACTGCGATCATGCTTATGCACGAATTCGACCGGGTCTTCAATCGTCAGAATATGGTCGTTCGCATGACTGTTACGGTAACCAATCATTGCCGCCTGCGTCGTCGATTTACCCGCACCGGTCGCACCAACAAACAGGATCAACCCGCGCTTTGCCATTGCCAGTTCTTTAACCGACATTGGCAAAAACAGCTCATCACAGGTTGGGATCACCGTCTCGATACGCCGGATAGAGCACCCCGGGCAATCCTGCTGCCAGAAAGCACTGACACGGAACCGGCCTAATCCGGGACAATTGATCGCAAAGTTCGCTTCTCTGTTTTCCACATATGAACGAAAACGCTCATCCGTCATCGTCTGGCGAACCAGATTAAGAACTTCATCTTCCTCCAGCAATTGATCGCCCAGACGACGGATCTTACCGTTCACTTTAAGTGAAGGCTGGATACCGACAGAAATAAATAAATCCGACCCTTTTTCATCAACCAAAATGCGCAATAAATTAGCCAGTTCCATAACATCATCCTTACAGTATGGAGTTAGGATCAACAGCCTTCGCTTTAGCGTCCTGAACAGAAATCAAACCACGCGAAACCAGATTCTTTAAACAATAGTCCATGGTTTGCATACCATGCACCATTCCGGTCTGAATAACTGAGTACATTTGAGCCACTTTATCTTCACGGATAAGGTTCCGGATTGCCGGAATACCGATCATGATCTCATGCGCAGCAAGACGGCCGCCGCCGTTTTTCTTCATCAGCGTCTGGGAAATAACGGCTCGCATGGATTCTGACAACATAGAACGGACCATCGCTTTTTCTTCGCCGGGGAAGACGTCGATAATACGGTCGATGGTTTTTGCCGCAGAGGTGGTATGCAGAGTACCAAACACCAGGTGACCGGTTTCCGCGGCAGTCAGTGCCAGACGAATGGTTTCCAGATCTCGCATTTCACCGACCAGAATGATATCCGGATCTTCACGCAACGCTGAACGCAGTGCCGCATTAAAGCTCTTGGTATCACGGAACACTTCACGCTGGTTAACCAGACACTGCTTGCTCTGATGGACGAATTCGATAGGATCTTCGATGGTAATAATATGGTGATTATAGTGATCGTTAATGTAATCGATCATCGCTGCCAGCGTGGTGGATTTACCAGAACCTGTCGGGCCGGTAACCAGAACCAACCCTCTTGGATTTTCAGCAATATCTCTGAATATCGGCGGAGCGCCCAGTTCATCAAGCGTCAGCACCTTACTCGGAATGGTACGGAACGCAGCGGCCACACCCCGGCTCTGGTTAAATGCATTCACACGGAAACGAGCCAGATTCGGTATCTCAAACGAGAAGTCGACTTCCAAATCCTCTTCAAATACCTTACGCTGATGGTCGTTCATGATGTCATATACCAGACTGTGCACCTGCCGATGTTCTAACGCCGGTACATTGATACGCCGGACATCGCCATCAACACGAATCATAGGTGGCAACCCGGCAGACAGATGCAAGTCTGATGCATTATGTTTAACACCAAAGGCCAATAATTCGGTTATATCCATTTATTAATCCCACTCCCAACAAAAACTGAAACAATGAATGATATCGAATCACGCTTACTTGCCATAAAAGAACAGATCACCTCTCACGCCCGTCAGGCTGGCCGCTCTCCGAATGAAATAAAGCTTCTGGCAGTTAGTAAAACCAAACCGGTAGAAGCGATACAGGAAGCGTATCAGGCCGGACAACGGCTGTTTGGTGAATCTTATGTGCAGGAAGCGATCACTAAAATTCAACAGTTAAATAATTCATCCGATTATGCCGGTATCGAATGGCATTTCATCGGCCCGTTACAATCCAATAAAACCAAGCTGGTGGCTGAGCACTTTGATTGGGTGCACAGCATCGATCGTGAAAAAACAGCTCAACGACTCAATGAACAACGACCAGCCAATCTTCCGGCACTGAACGTTTGTATTCAGGTTAATATTAGCGGAGAACGGACCAAATCGGGTATTACTGCTGATGAAGTTTTTGGCCTGGCTGGCATAATCAGCGAATTTCCCCACTTAAAATTACGCGGATTGATGACAATTGCAGAAAATACCGATGACTTGGACGTCGTTCGTGATAATTTTCTGCACATGCAAGAGTTGTTTAACCGTCTGAAAAACCAATATCCTTCCGTAGATACATTATCTATGGGCATGACCGATGATATGTCAGTCGCTATCAGCAGCGGCTCTACCATGGTAAGAATCGGAACCGCAATCTTCGGAAGCAGAGAATATAAGTAGGAATCATGGAACAGAGAAATATTGCTTTTATCGGTGCCGGCAACATGGCACGCAGCCTGATCAGTGGCTTAATCAACGCGGGTTTCCCGGGCAGCAAAATCCACGCCACAGATATTGATGCCGATAAAGCGCAGCAACTGGGTGCCGAATTCGGTATTACCGGCAGCAATGATAATGTTACCGCGGTGAAAGGCGCGGATGTCATCGTGCTGGCCGTTAAACCACAGTTTATGGCTGAAATGCTGACACAGCTGGCCCCGGCGATTGGTGATTTCGGCAACAAGCTGATCATCTCTATCGCAGCCGGCGTCAGCGTGGCTCGGATACAGAGTCTGCTGAATGGTCACCAGAATATCGTTCGTTGCATGCCAAACACCCCATCATTGATCGGTATCGGTATGACCGGATTGTTCGCATCAGCCCCGGTAAACGCAGCTGATCGTCAGTTTGCACAGGACATGCTGCAAGCGGTCGGCAAAACTGTGTGGGTCGACAATGAAGCCGCAATCAATGGCGTTACTGCAGCCTCAGGCAGCGGCCCGGCTTACTTCTTCCTGTTCATGCAATACATGGTAGAAGAAGCACAACGCATGGGCTTCAGTGCCGACGATGCCCGTCAACTGGTACAGGAAACCGCACTGGGCGCAGCGCAGATGGTAATTGCCAATCCGGAAACTGAACTGGCGACATTACGTGCCCAGGTTACTTCTAAAGGTGGTACCACTGCCGCTGCAATTAACGCCTTTGAAGAAGGTAAACTGGCTGAGTTGGTAAGTGCCGCCATGCAGGCCGCGCAGCACCGGGCTGAAGAAATGGAAACATTGTTCTAAGGATCTTCATGAATACACTGTTTTTTCTGCTGGATACCGTATTCAGCATTTATCTGATGGTTGTACTGTTACGCTTCTGGCTGCAATGGACCAAAGCCGATTTTTACAATCCGCTGAGCCAGTTCTGCGTCAAACTGACGCATCCGATTCTGACGCCATTACGTCGAGTTATTCCCGGCTTCCGCGGCATTGATTTTGCGTCCCTGCTGCTGGCCTATGTGGTCGCTGTATTGAAATTCGTGACATTTATGTCACTCGGCATTTTGAAAATTAACGTAACCGGTCTGCTGCTACTCAGTTTTCTGGTCGTTCTGAAACAAGCCGGTTCCCTGCTGTTCTGGGTGCTGATCGCGCGGGCCATCTTAAGCTGGATCAGTCAGGGTCGCAGTTCGGTGGAATATGTCCTCTTTCAGCTGACAGAGCCACTGCTCAGCCCGATCCGTCGTTTCCTGCCATCATTAGGCGGACTGGATCTGTCGGTACTGGTGCTGTTCCTGATCCTGCAGGGTATTAACTTCCTGATGCTAGATCTGGTCGGACCGTTGTGGAACCAGCTTTAATGGCTGGTTTCAGAAAAGAGAATGATGAAGTATGGCTGGATGTTTACATCCAGCCTAAAGCCAGCCGGGATCAGATCCAGGGCTGGCACGGTGAAGAGCTGAAAATTGCGATTACTGCCCCGCCGGTAGATGGTCAGGCAAACGCCCATCTTATTAAATTTCTGGCCAAGCAGTTTAAAGTCGCCAAAAGCCAGATCGTGATCCACAAAGGTGAACTGGGACGGCATAAAACCGTACGCATTACCTCTCCGCAGCAGCTTCCGGCAATACTGGATCAGTCAGCAGACTGATCCCTCCTCTGTAAGACATTCCATGCCGTTAATCGGTGGTACAGAACGGCATCCAACGTTATCATGTCGACGATTTGAACTCGGAGTCTGAATATGGAAAAGGTCGTTCTTGCCACCGGCAACAAAAAGAAAGTTGAAGAGCTTAATGCCTTACTGGCCGATCTGGATTACGCAGTCGTACCACAAAGTGAATTCAATGTAGAAAGCGTACCGGAAACAGGCACTACGTTTGTTGAAAATGCCATTATCAAAGCGCGCCATGCGGCCCGTGTTACCGGACTGCCGGCAATTGCTGATGACTCAGGCATCGAAGTTGACGCACTGCTGGGCCGTCCTGGTGTTTATTCCGCGCGTTATGCCGGTGAAGATGCGTCCGACGAGGACAATCTGGAAAAACTGCTGGAAGACATGAACGGTGTACCAGCCGTATTACGTTCAGCCCGCTACTGGTGTGTGCTGGTGTATATGCGTCATGCCGATGATCCGACCCCGATCATCTGTCAGGCCAGCTGGGAAGGCTCACTGGCAACCGAACCAACAGGTGAAAATGGCTTTGGTTATGATCCGATTTTCAATGTACCGGATCTGGACTGCACCGCTGCAGAGTTAGATCCTGCTACCAAAAATAGTTTGAGCCACCGTGGTAAAGCACTGGCAAAACTCGTTAAAGCCCTGCAAGAGTAATTTATGCTGCAACTGCCGCCACTGAGTCTGTATATCCATATTCCCTGGTGCGTACAGAAATGTCCGTACTGCGATTTCAACTCACATGCACTGAAACAGGAAGTGCCGGAAACAGACTATGTGGCAGCATTGCTGGCCGATCTGGATGCGGATCTGGCTTATGTGCAGGGGCGTCAGTTACAGAGTATTTTCATCGGCGGCGGTACACCAAGTCTGTTCTCCGCTGCAGCAATCAAGGTCCTGCTGCAAGGCGTTGCAACACGGATTCCTTTTGCTGACGATATTGAAATTACGCTGGAAGCGAATCCCGGTACGGTGGAAGCAGGTCGGTTCGCTGGTTATCAGCAAGCTGGCGTGACCCGCATCAGCATCGGCGTACAGAGCTTTCAGCCGGAGAAATTACAGCGCTTAGGTCGTATTCACGATCCGAAACAAGCCGTCGCTGCTGGTTTGCAAGCCAGACAGGCCGGACTGCGCAGTTTCAACATCGATCTGATGCATGGTTTACCGGAGCAAACTATCAGTGATGCGCTCTTTGATCTGCAACAGGCGATTGATATCGCCCCGCCGCATCTTTCCTGGTATCAGCTGACGATCGAGCCCAACACCGCTTTTGGCTCCCGTCCGCCGGTATTACCCGAAGATGAAACGCTGTGGGATATACAGGAACAGGGCCATCAGTTGTTACTGGCTGCCGGTTACCGGCAATATGAGATCTCCGCCTACGCCAAGCCGGGTTACGAATGCCGGCATAATCTCAATTACTGGCAGTTCGGTGACTATCTCGGCATCGGCTGCGGCGCACACGGCAAAATCACGTTGCCGGCAGAAGATCGCATCATCCGTACCGCCAAAGTGAAACATCCGAAAGGCTATCTCGATCCGGAGCGTACATTCCTGGATCAGTGCTGGAATGTGGAAAACGACGATCGTCCGTTCGAATATTTTATGAACCGGATGCGCCTGTTCCAGCCCATTCCTAAAAACGAATTTATCGCCCGGACCAGCCTGAGCGCCGAATCGGTAGAGCCGCTGTTTAAACGTGCATATGAACAGGGTTTACTGGAACAAACGGAAAGCGAATGGCAGGTGACAGAAACAGGTCATCGTTACCTGAACAGTCTGCTGACGATGCTGATGGAAGATTAAAAAATAACGGCCTGATTCGATTAAGAACAGGCCGTTAACTTTTCAGCAGACGTTAAAACTAAAAGGCTCAGCTCTGACGGGCAAACAACAGATCCCACACACCATGACCCAGACGGTGGCCACGCTGTTCAAATTTAGTCAGCGGACGGGAATCAGGGCGTGGCGCATAATCGCCTTCCACGGTATTCACAAACCCTTCAGCGGCATTCATCACTTCCAGCATATGCTCTGCGTAGTTTTCCCAATCAGTCGCCATATGGAAGACACCACCGATTTTCAGTTTCGGACGCAGCATCTGTACAAACGCAGGCTGCACAATGCGGCGTTTGTGATGACGCGATTTATGCCATGGATCAGGGAAGAACAACTGTAGCGTATCAATGCTCTGATCCGGGATCATCTGACCCAGAACCTCTACCGCATCATGGCAAAACAGACGCAGATTAGTAATGCCCGCTTCCTGAGCGGAAGTCAGACAAGCGCCCACGCCCGGACGATGCACTTCAATACCAATAAAATTCTTTTCAGGCGCAGCAGCAGCCATTTCAACCAATGACTTACCCATGCCGAAACCAATTTCCAGCACCACTGGCGCTTCACGGCCAAACAGCGCGGTTAGATCCAGCATTTCATCGCGGAATTCAACGCCCATCACCGGCCATAACTCCTGTAATGCACGTTCCTGGCCTTTAGTCAGACGGCCTTCACGACGTACAAAACTACGGATACGACGCATGAATTTACCATCTTCGGTAGTCTCTTCACCGACGTTCATTTCATTATGCTCGGTCATGGTGTCTCTCTATCAGTTAACAGGGCGTTGGCATTATCCAGAGATAGCCTGAAGGTGCAAGCATAAAGCCGCCATTCAGGACGATTTCATCCGGTAATCCCCTACTTTTTATGCCGTTTACAGCACCGTCATGCTATGACAGCATGCAAGCTCAATCAGCAGAAGGTTTTAAGTTTGAATCAGGCTACTTTTTCCCAGCGGTTACTTACCTGGTATGACATTGCCGGGCGTAAAACCCTGCCCTGGCAGCAGAACAAAACACCCTATCGTGTCTGGGTGTCTGAAATCATGCTGCAACAAACCCAGGTCAGCACAGTGATCCCTTATTACGAGCGTTTTATGGAACGCTTCCCGGATGTGATCGCCTTGGCAGATGCGCCTCAGGATGAAGTTTTACATCTCTGGACCGGACTCGGCTACTATGCCAGAGCACGTAATCTGCATAAGGCAGCTCAGGTTATCCGTGATAAACACAACGGTAGCTTTCCGGAAACTTTTGATGAGGTCGCTGATCTGCCCGGTATTGGCCGTTCTACTGCCGGCGCCATCCTCTCATTATCGCTGAAACAGCATCATGCGATCCTGGATGGCAATGTAAAACGCGTACTCACCCGCTGGCTGGCATTAGAAGGCTGGCCGGGGCAAAAACAGATCGAGAATGAGCTGTGGGATTGGGCCATCAAACTAACGCCCGCAGAAGGGGTTGAGCAATACAATCAGGCGATAATGGATCTGGGTGCCAGCCTTTGCAGCCGCACGAAACCACAATGCAGGATTTGCCCGATGAATGATGATTGTGGTGGGTATCTGCAGGGGACGCCGACCGCCTACCCCACTCCTAAACCGAATAAGAAAAAGATCCCGGTCAGACAGACCTGCCTGCTTATCATGCAATATCGGCAAAGCGTCTGGTTACAGCAACGCCCGGCGCAGGGCATCTGGGGCGGCTTATTCAGTTTTCCGGAATTCAGTTCTGTGGCTGATGCGCAGCATTGGCTGCAACGCATTGGCTATGCAGATACAAATATCCGCTCACTGCCTGAATTCCGTCATACCTTCAGCCATTTTCATCTGGATATCACTCCCCTGTTGGTGAACCTGTCACAGCCCGCTCACAGCATCATGGAGCAAAGCAACGAACTTTGGTATAACCTCAATCAACCATCCAGTGTCGGCCTGTCGGCTGTCACACTGAAATTACTGACTTATCCTGAACTGCAACAATAGAGATGACTACTATGACCCGAATGGTTTTTTGTCAGCGACTGAAGAAAGAAGCACCCGGTATGGCTTTTCAACTCGTTCCGGGCGAACTGGGTAAACGCATTTTTGACAACATCTGTCAGGAAGCCTGGGCTGAATGGCAGAAAAAGCAAACCATGCTGATCAATGAAAAGAAACTCAACATGATGAACGCCGAGCATCGCGCTTTATTACAGACCGAAATGGAAAAATATCTGTTTGAAGATGGTGATGTGCAAATCGAAGGTTATGTACCACCGAGTGAAAAATAAGCATCGTGATTTCGAAACCACTTCTTTTTTCTGGTTTTGTTCAGCAAATCAGCAAACGAACTGAAAAAAGAAGGGTTTCGGAAAAAAGCGTTGACTTGAAACCGCTTATTTTGTTTAATGCGCCCCGTTGCCCAGATAGCTCAGTCGGTAGAGCAGCGGATTGAAAATCCGCGTGTCCGTGGTTCGATTCCGCGTCTGGGCACCATTATTCAAGTTAACTTGCTACGGCGAGTTAAGTAACAAATTTGTGTGCCGGCTTAGCTCAGTTGGTAGAGCAACTGACTTGTAATCAGTAGGTCATCAGTTCGATTCCGATAGCCGGCACCATTCTTTTCTAAGCCCAGATAGCTCAGTCGGTAGAGCAGCGGATTGAAAATCCGCGTGTCCGTGGTTCGATTCCGCGTCTGGGCACCATGATTACGAAAGCCTCACAGCAATGTGAGGCTTTTTTTGTTTCTGGCTTATCCCCTTTCGGTAGTATCAGGGAAGCAACAGCTTGTACTTTTCCATCAGCCGGTACAAAGTCACCCGCGATACCCCCAATTGACGCGCGGCGACCATGACATTGTTACCACTGGATTGCAAAGCGCGTTGTGTCACCAGTTTATCAACTTCCGCCCGTGCCTCTGCCAGCGTCGTGCTCTGAATCAGAAGATCAGGAAACGGAGATTCAGAATCCAGTTCCAGATCCTGCGGGCAGATCACCCGTTTTTCACACATCACCAGCGCCCGCGCGACTCGGTTTTTCAGCTCACGGACATTACCCGGCCAGTGATAGCTGCGCATCAGGTGCAGTGCCGATGGACTGAAACTCCGCACCAGCGGATTGAGTCCTGCTCTCATGCTGCACAGGAAATGGTTGGCCAGCAGTTCAATATCCTCTCCCCGCTCTCTGAGTGGTGGCAGTTCCAGATCCAGCACACAGAGACGAAAGAAAAGGTCCTGACGAAAACGGCCGCTCCGGATGTCCTCGCGTAGATCTCTGTTGGTAGCAGAAATAACCCGCACATCGACCGGAATCAGTTCCGTGCCGCCCACCCGGGTGATCTTTTTCTCCTGCAGGAAACGCAGCAAATTGACCTGTAACTCCAACGGCAGATCGCCAATTTCATCCAGAAACAGCGTACCGCCATGAGCCGCTTCGATATGCCCCATATGGCGTCGAAAAGCACCGGTGAAAGAACCTTTTTCATGACCAAATAATTCAGACTGAATCAGGTTAGCCGGGATGGCACCGCAATTTACCGCAATAAAGGGACCGCTCCGGCGACATGAGCGCTGATAAATGATGTGAGCAGCCAACTCCTTGCCGGTGCCACTTTCCCCCACCAGCATGACATATGAATCGACTGACGCCATTTTTTCTAATTGGTGAAATACCTTACGCATGGAAAGACTGTTACCAATCATACATCCCCGTCCGGTCGCTACCATTTTGCAATGCAGAGGCGGTTCAGCGCGCAGAGTAGCCATGCCATAAGCGTGACCCAGCGCCGTCAGTAACCGGGAATCATCTACCGGTAAGGTATGATAGTCATACAGATATTTGGCCAGTAAATCGCTGATAGCGGGTTGTGTCATCATTCCGGGAGGGACTAAACCAATCCATGCCATATCACTACTGGTCTGTGCCAGCAATAACTCCATTTCCCGGTCAGTCTTGTCATCGATACCTAATTTATCAAGCAGAATAAGGCCGACAAGAGGATGCTTCCTCTTATACAGTTCCATTGCCTCACTTACGGTACACACCGGGCATGACAGCCATCCTGCTGCAAGTGCCACTTCTGGCATATTCCACACGCCGGCGGTCCGCAGACATATCAGTTCGCGTACGTCCATGAACAGCCACCTTATTGCTACAACAGACCGTTTAATCCTCTTTAAGTATCGGAGAGACTGCCCTTATATGCCAGCTAATAGCCGGATGATTTAACAATATAGTTACACTTTCATGATCTATTTCTCAGGCTGGGAAACGTATTCAGGATTAACTGTAAGAATGATTTTTTATTCTTAAAATTCAATCGATTATATAAACACCCATATGACGCGAACTCCATAAAAATTTCTGTGCCCCCCCCCAAAAAACCCAAGTGACTCTATCAATGCCGGACAGGCAGGAATACTTTGTTTCATTTCTGATACAAGTCTGATTTTGGTGGTTTTATCTTGAAATTCAGATGGTTATTAAAAACATGGATATTAAATATCTCTTATTGTTAACACAGATGAAACACACAGAGTGATAACAATGAATATTTTCCTTTATTTTCAATGCGTTAACCAGATGGCCTGATACTTGTATAACTAAGATGGCGCAAGACCCCCTGACATTCTCGCCGATAGGCACACAGGTAGTTGGTAGTTGATCGTGCTTCTGGCAAGACCCCAGGGATTGGTTTCCATATATGGAAAAAGGAATGCGATCATGAAGATAAAATTTAATTACAAAGCCCTGTTTACGGCATTGTGTCTGGCAGGATCAACGTTGGTGGCGGGGCCTGCACTGGCTGCATATCCGTACACACCAGCACCGTTTGAACTTGATGGTAATGCAACTGCGAATGATTATACCGGCGATGACTGGGATGTACTTTACAATGGCGTCGCCAGAACTGCTGGTGATGTTGCACCTATAGCTAAAACATTACTCATAATTGACAGACCCGAACCAACCATGGCCCAGTTCACAGGTGGTGGTTCAAAAGATGAACAAGATATTCCTAACTGGAAATGGCGTGGTGGCACACCACCGGCCAAAGATGATCTAACACATGCTTATGCAGCAGCCTACATCCACAAGAGAGTAAACGCTGATGATCATTTCATACTGACATTTGGTATGGATCGTTATGACACCAGTGGTGATGCTCAATTGGGCTTCTGGTTCCTGAAAGATGAAGTGCAGCCGATTGCCGGTGGTACTTTCTCAGGGGTACATCAGGATGGGGATGTGCTGGTTCTCGTAAACTTCTCCAATGGTGGTACCGTACCTACCATAAATGTATTTCAATGGCTGGGGACAGGTGTCGTACCGGTAGGTAGCGGTGAGGCAGTGCTATGCCAAAACGGCTATATTCCTGAAGGCAAGGATTTCTGTGGTATCACAAATCCAGACTCAATAACCGCACCTTGGGCTTATGATAACAAGGATGCAGGTCCTAGTACCACGTTCCCTCCCGGAGCCTTCTTCGAAGGGGCGATCGACCTGACCAGTTTATTGCCTGGTGACTCAACCTGCTTCACTAATTTTGTAGCAGAAAGTCGCAGCTCTACTTCTATTACTGCAGTCCTCAAAGACTTTGCCCACAGCAACTTCGATGTGTGCAGAATTGAAGTGACCAAAACCTGTGCCGCACCAATGCTCAACACTGACGACACCATCACCTACACCATTTATGGTCAGGTACAAAATATTGGCTACGGTACCGTCACCAATGTAACACTTAGTGATGATCCCGCTGCAGATGGTGCTTTCAAAGTGGTTAATTGTGGCGATCAAGTACCAACAGGCGCTAACTTCCCACTCAGCTCACTGTCAGGAAGCGATCCTGTCTGTTATAGCAACACCATGACGGTAGCCTTAACAGATAATGGTATTACAGACACAGTAACCGCTACCGCTATAACCGGAGGAACCAACACCATTACCGACGATGCGTCTTACACTTGTCCAACACTGCAGGTCAACCCGGCAGTAACACTCAATAAAACTTGTGATACCCAAATCACAACAAGTGGTGGCAATGTAGCAGCTGAGGTATTGGTCAAGGCCGTAGTCTGCAATACTGGCGATAGCCGGCTTGATAACCTATCATTGGTGGACAATAAGGCTGGTACACTGACACGAGACGGCTCTACCAGTACCAGCTTACTGAAGGATGCATGCGCTGACTACATAGGCAGCTACATCCCGACAACGCCTGATTTAGTTTTAGTCCCTGTTAGCGGATCGGAGCCTACATATGTAGTTCCAACTGATCCGAAAGATGTCACATTTAGTGATACTGTTACATTCACAGCTCAGGACGTCTTCGGAGTTTCAGTTCCTCGCACTGGTCAAGCAGCAATAACAGCCCAAGCACAATGTCCTCTTTGCGATGCGGATGAGATTTGCACACCTTAGTGACCGCATTCTACAATCGTGATCTGATGGCATGAAAACAAAAGCTCCCTGCTAACACAGGGAGCTTTTTTATCTATATATCGTTTTTTGTACAAACACAGTTACTAGCTCTTCTTACCCTTGCCGGTAGTTGTACCGCTACCAACCGTCACGCTAACTGTCGCGCTGGCACTCTTTGAGCCATCAGAAATCTGATAGCTGAAACTGTCCGTGCCTTTGAAACGTCTCGTCGGTTGGTATTTCAGGCTACCATCAGCATTAACACTAACACTGCCGTGAGCCGGAGTTGTAGTAGACACTAGGTTCAGGACTTGTCCTTCAGGATCGTAATCGTTGGAAAGTACGGTAATATTAACTGCTGTGTTTTCCAGAGTAGCCGCGCTGTCAGCGATAGCCACCGGTGCCGCATTCTCAGCTACGGGAGCGCTGACCACATAGGTTACGGTGCCGGTAGCACTGTAGCCAGTAGCATTGCTGTTGACTACCGACAAAGGAATATCATAGTAACCTTCCGGAGCTGTTACAGCAGAGGTAACGGTCAGAGTAGTGCTGGCACTTTGACCCGGTGCCACATTCAATGCAGATTGAGCAAAGCTTGCTGTCCAGCCGGTAAGAGGCTGAGCCCGCAGGTCAAATTGTGAACTGCTGCAACTGCTGCTGTCACGGTTAGTCAGCGTCAGAGTATAGTTAACCGCACTACCCGGAGCCACCCAAGCTCCTTGAGCCGGAGTGAGGCTCAGTAATGGCTGAGCATGCTGACATGACTGAACACCAAGTTCGATAGTCACACTAGCTTGGGTACCATTGGTCCAATCATTAGTGATAGTGATACCTGCATCCCCATCAACATAACTCATGCCACCAGGCAGAGCGACATCCTCCCAATCATAATAACTGCTGGCATTACTTGCCGGTGTCATATCCAGCAGATAGCTGGTTCTGCGATCAGCATCCACACCAGTGCGCATTACGACACCATTCAATACAGCATTATAATTTACAAGGAAACCGTCGGCCCCCTGAGCTTGGCGATATTCCAGGTAATACCACTTAGGCAGGCCGCTAAGTGGGTCTGTACCCATCGGGAGCTTCAGTGCTTTCGTATTGCCATCATTCACTTCATAAGGCGTCAACGTATAAGTACCACTGGAGCTTACTTCAGTAATGTTCGGCGACGAACCATATCCCAGCCAACCCAATTGTTGCTTCTGAAAAGGGGCTAAATGACCAGCAGTACTATTACCCATGATATCCAGCCAATCACCATACTCATAACTCTGACAGCTAGAGCCCAGCACAGTGGTACCACATTCCAGAGCGTGAGAGTGTTGCAGACCAAAATTATGACCCATTTCGTGACCAATGGCCGTCAATGTCAAGGAACCGTTTATCCAGCTTTGAGAAGGCAAGCCGCCAACTGAACCCATACCGGTCCAGCCACAAGAGCTGATCTTGGGGAAGATGTAGACACGACGCTGGTAGGATGAGAGATTTGCTCCGGCATTAGAAGCCGCGGTATCAGCAAGCTGAGCTAGTTTTGTGGTATCGCAACTAGTGCTATCTGCAGCGATCGTAAACCAGCCGAGTACATCACCGGTAAGCCAAGTCTGTTGGTAAGAGTTTTCCCGGTAATAATCGCTAACATTACCAAACACCATGCTACGCGCCTGTTCTACAGTCCATGGCTGATTAGCTGGCGCATCCTGGAAGTTAACCAGCATCACCAAGGTTTTCTGCTCACCAAAAGTGTTGGGTTGAATGGTGACGCTGCTCGCTGTAGCGGTCGAACTTGTCGTACCGTTCAGGGCCTGAGTTTCTATATTACCCGGTTCCAGAGCCAGACTATTGCCTACTCGCAGGCCTTTGGCCTGAGCGCGACCACCACTCTGGAGATCTGGTGCCTGACCGGCAAAATGCAGCTCTAACCGCTCGCCGGCATCAGTATTCAGGAAATGGCGTAGTTTGTGGCTATTGTCCGGATAGTCCTCGTAAACCACCTCCAGCGTTCCGGCCTGAGCCTGACGCTGTTCCAGCCGGTTTTGTACCTCAGCCGGCATGCCAAGAGCGGCCTGTAATGGCAAAACACTGCGCAGGGCAGCAGCAGTATCGTTGGCTACCAACTCGGCTAACAAAACCTGACGCTGTTCGATCAAAGTCTGTATTTCGCTCAGAAGATTGGCTTGATCTGTTTCGTCAGACTGACGATAACGAGCCATCAGTCGGGCCAGCTCAAGGCTCTGTTGTCTTACCTGAGAGGTAGATACTGCGCTAGCTGCTTGTATTGCAGGCTCGGCAAATACTGTTGTACTAGCTACGCCCAGGCTGCTAACCACTGCCAGCATCATTGCCAACCGGCACACTCGCGCGGACAAGCCATATCCCGAGGCAGTGAAAGCCAGAAAAGATTTCATTTTTTAGGTACCTTCAAGTAAAAAAATCTCTCGAAAGCGCCCAAAAAAAGACGTTAGAACGCAGCTCCTTCGGTAGCTCAGCTGTCCTGATGATGACTCAAAAGGACCTGTGGCTTTGCGTACATCCGGTTACCCGGAGTTTGCCGTTTCGGGAGCGCTTTCGATGGTGGTTGGTCGCATGACGTCACATCAAATGTGACCAGCACAAACAAAATGAATGGATATTCATGACGTCCGTATCATGCAGAATGCGGCGATGCTAACAAAGCATTTGGGAAAGGGTAAAGGCAAAAATCGATCTTTTTTTAACCTTTTTTTGCCTGAATTTTATAACCCGTTGAATAGTGAACTATACTTAAAGGTTAAGCTCGTAAATGCAGGAAGGATTGTTTTTGTATACAGATCGACACAAATATTGAAGATGGGACCTGCCCGGCTCATCAGGTCGAATGAGGGATAAAAATGAGTCAGGCCCTGTACGACTATCGCGCAGATAAGTAGGTTAAACACAAGGTACTCACCCGCACCAGCTACCTGCATTCGCAACGGATTCAGACTGATCTTTTGTTTTAACGGCCAGAACAGGGCAACCCCGTTCGTGCCTATCAGCATATCACCGACAATATGGCTGAAATAGCCAATACAGATTGCATCAGCCCAGGAATGCCATTGCGGAGAGGATGTCAGAACAGAATACAGCAGGATAACCGCGAGCAGACTATGCGTAATAGTCCGGTGTCCCAGCATTGAATGTAATGGCTTACTCAGCAACGGGATTAAACGGCCAAACGAACTTTGCGGAGAATCAAGATCGGGAAGTAACGCGCCAAACATGCTCAGACCACACGCCCAAACGATGTTATCGAAAGAACCCGGCGCATATTTACTGACCACCAGCACACTGAATACTGCAAACGCCTGATGCGTCTTTGCCATCATAACAACTACAACTTAAATAATGTACTTATATACAGCTGTATATAATAACATTACTTCATCTTAGCCGCAGCATCCCGGTGTTCAGTCGTTGCTTTATTCTTCCGGTCTCTGAATATCATCTTTAATTTCAGAGAAAACGCTGGCTTCTATTTCTTTGAAAACGACCCGGTAAAGGGTACCAAAAGTATCCGGATCAGACGATTTTCCAGCTTCAGTCTCAAGACGTCTTAAAGCATGTGCGCCATTTTCAGATGTCTGAATAGAGATTAGGTAATTGAGGGTAAGTCTCGCAATTTCCAGTCTGTCCTGATTAGACATAACCAACTCCCGGGTTGCGGATTTGATATACCAACTGTAGTCGCATTAATTTAGAAAACATCACTCACTAATCACGTTCCTGCAATTAATCTGATCTCTGTTTTAACCATACAAAAAAGCCCCTTTAAATTAAGGGGCTTTCTGGATTCATTTACTGATATTTATTTCAGCGGTTTATCTAATTTAAACAACCATAACTGAGATTTAGCTTCATCACCCTCTGACGCTTTAATAGCAAAATGAGTTTTAACTGGCTTATCTTCCAGATAAACCTGCCCATTTTTATCGATGGAATAATCATCCGGCGATTTAGCATCGTCTTCTTTATTTTTCACCTTAACGCTCAGGCCAAAATCATTATCACTGGCCACGGCAATCGTCTGGTTATCAACCAGCGTTAATCCTTCAGCTTTTTCTGCATTCCAACCATGAGCCCGTAAATCCAGCACTAATTGTTTGGTGACCAGATGAATGCCTGCTTTTTCCAGCGCCGTACGATCTGATGCAAACTCCGGTTCCTTACCATCAAGTTGCTTGTCCGTCAGATCGGTCGCGTTAGTCAGATCCATCAGATACACCAGATTACGCATTTTTTTATCGGCATCTTTACCCTGCTCAATAATGAGTAATCGTTGATCATCCAGCGCAACCATATCCCCGATTTTGGCATCAGCACTCTTTTTATAGGCATCAATATCATGCGGATAGGCATACATTCTGGTTGCACCGGTCACCGGGTCTAATTCCAGTAAACGAATAAACGACGCTTTCTTCGCCGTTTTACCATCAATATCTAATGTACTTTGCACCGCGGCAATGATCTTACCGGACGGTAAACGGGCAATTCCCTCAAACCCACGGTTAGGCTGACGCCATTTCAGAATATTCGGCAAACCGGATGCGATTGTTTTTTCATCTTTATCTGCGGTTGGCCCGAATTTAGCCAGAATCTTTCCTTTGGCATCAACATGGATCAGGAACGGACCATATTCGTCACATAGCCAGAAACCATTCTGTCCATCAGAAACCAGACCTTCGGTGTCCAGCCCGCGCTCACTTTGCTCTGTGACAGGTTTTAACGCATCACTCAGTGCTGTCTCGCTGGTTGAACCAATCAGCTCATCCGGTAAAGGCAGTCCATTGATGTTACCTTGCTGATCCTTAAGCTCAATGGCGTTACTGGCAACGGCTCTTCCACCCGCAATACGTACCTGCATCATTTTGGGTGTGAATTGCGGTGCCATGAATATTTTGGTTGGCGTTGATTCTTTACCATCCTGCCACAGCGGTGCATCACCGTTCGGCCCCCGGTCAGTTAAGGAATAAAACAGCAAACTGCCATCCGGCTGTTTACCGGCAAAAGCCAGACCTGAGCCTAAACCTGTCGGAATGCCACGCGGAAACTCACTGGCATAAAGACCGTGATACGGGATCTGAGCTTCAGCAGGCAGTTCTATTGCATAACGTTCAACTTCAACTGCCGTTGCAGAAAAAAGAGACAATGAACCCGAGAGTGCCATGATAAGACCAACTTTTTTCATTATGTTCCATCCGATTAGTATCAGTGAATAATCCGCTTTTTTAAAAGCTAATCTGCTGCA
The DNA here is from genome assembly GCF_000023065.1 of Tolumonas auensis DSM 9187. Lineage (NCBI taxonomy): Bacteria > Pseudomonadati > Pseudomonadota > Gammaproteobacteria > Aeromonadales > Aeromonadaceae > Tolumonas > Tolumonas auensis. The sequence continues at coordinate 1,031,497 of NC_012691.1, read as the reverse complement.
ATGACATACTTATGACAAATCTCTCGTTCTAAATTGCCGGTGCTACAATTTAGTAAGTTTCTGTCTTTCGTTTCTCTGATTACCATAGAAACGTAAGTTCAGGTTAAAATGAATCCTACATTTATTAATAAGCGTCATACGGGGAGTTATCAATAATGAAACATCAATCTGGTTATGCATTTACTCTGCTTCTGTTGCTGGCTGGTTGCGGTGGCGGCGGTGGCAGTGATTCATCTACACCAACTACAACAAAGCTTAATCTGGCAATCTCTGATGCGCCAGTTGACTCGGCACAGCAAGTTTGTATCGCTGTCAGTGCTCTGAGTCTGAAACAGGAAGGCGTGACCGCAGAGAAACAGTGGGGTCCGCTGGACTTAATTGATACAAACAGCAACGATGGCTGTTTGCCTGTCGGATATGCCATTCCTAAAGATAATAATGGTAATCCAACGTTTTTCTATCTTGATCTGCTGAAATATCAAGATGGTGATAAACATATGCTGCTGAGTGATGAAGTTATTCCTAGCGGAAAATATGAACAACTGCGCTTGATAGTTCTCGATGGCACAGATAAAAATAATGATCTGGTTGGCAACACCCCACTTCCAGCTTCATATGTAACAGAACAAGATGGTACTGTGAAGGCATTGGAAGTACCAAGCGATGTACTCAAATTCCACTCATTCAATCCACTAACCAGTGGTGTGCTTGATTATCAGGTAGAGTTTAACCTTCGCCATGCGATGGTATTACCTGGTCATGAGGAGTACTACAAGCTGAAACCTAACGGCGTAAAACTGCTGAATGTCGATGTACTGAGCACCATTTCAGGTTCTGTTGCTGTTTCCGATGCTAACTGTGGCACAACAGCCTTAAGTAATGGCGATGTTGGTGTCTATCTGTATAAGGACACAGTAACCGATTATCAGGGCATCGATTACGATACCGCCCATAACGGCCCGGTTCTTTCCGGTATGGTATCTGATACTGACGCTGACGGTATATATACCTACCAACTCAACTACGTTGAAGCTGGTTCTTACAAACTGGCACTCGTATGTAATGCTTCAGGCGATTTCCTGACTGAAGCTGGTAATTCAAGCGGGTATGGCCTCCAGGTTGCAGACCCAGTTCAAGACGTTCCGGTTCAAGATCCTGCAGTAAGCCAAACAACAAGCGTGATTGCAGACTTCTAATCTAACCGCTATTAGTTAGTTTCATAAATAATCAGGCCAGCCTTCAAGCTGGTCTGTTTTTTTACCAGTTCAAACCTTCCAACACTTTACCCACAGCTTCCATTTCCTGCTGCAGTTCAACCGTAAAACGACCATGTTTCGGGCTATCAATATCCAGCACGGCAACAACCTTACCGTTTACGATGATCGGTACTACTAATTCAGAATTACTGGCCCCATCACAGGCGATATGCCCCGGAAACGCATGCACATCATCAATCCGCTGTGTTTCTCGTGTCGCTGCGGCCGCACCGCAAACACCGCGTCCGACGGGAATACGGATACAGGCAACTTTGCCCTGAAACGGGCCCAGCACCAGCTCACCATCACGCATGATGTAAAAGCCAACCCAGTTGATATCAGAAAGATATTGATTCAGCAGCGCACTGACATTCGATAAATTGGCGATCAGATCCGGTTCACCACTGACTAACCCCGAAACCTGTTGAACTACCTCGCCTTCTAATTGCTGCATGATTTATCTACCTTAAGAAAATACGAGGCCAAATCATAACGCGCAAAAAAGAAGAAACCAGTACTCTTATGCAGAATACTGGTTTCTTAGGTCTGAAAAACCAACGTTGATTAGCTTAACTTGCTGTTCAGAGCCGCCATGACAGCATCAGGTGCTTGTTGATAATCATGCAAGCCTTTAGCCCGTAACTTACAGGCCGGACATTCGCCACAACCATCGCCAATCACGCCGTTATAGCAGGTCAGTGTTTGCTGGCGCACATAGTCCAGACGGCCGATTTTGTCGGCTAACGCCCAGGTTTCTGCTTTGTTCAGCCACATCAGCGGGGTTTCGAACTTAACATCACGTTCCATACCGAGCTTAACCGCATGATTCAGCGCTTTAACAAACTCATCACGGCAATCCGGATAGCCGGAAAAATCAGTCTCACAGACGCCGGTGATGACCGTATCAGCACCAACCTGATAAGCATAAATAGCCGCCAGTGTCAGAAACAGAATGTTGCGGCCCGGTACAAACGTATTCGGCAGGCCGTTTTCCTGCAGATCATTACTGACCGGAATCGCATCACGCGTCAGCGCAGAAACGGCCAGCTCGTTGAGCAGACCGACATCCAGCACTTTGTGCGCGGCTAAACCTAAATCAGCCGCGATCTGACGTGCAACTTCAATTTCCTGCACATGCCGCTGACCATAATCAAACGTGATCGCATGCACTTCATCATATTGCTGCACGGCATACAACAGGCAGGTAGTGCTGTCCTGCCCGCCACTGAAAACCACAACAGCTTTACGTTTAGTCTGGCTCATGATCAACGACCTGTTTTACCCGCACGGGTAATACGCTGACGGTTATTCGCATTTGGACGTGCTTTGCGTGGTTCGCCATCACGAAGACGCTTACGGGCATTTTCCCAGCTGACTTCATCATCACGTTCACGTTTTACCGGAGGAGCTGCACGCGGTACTTTCGGACGCGGCATAGCCGGAGCTTCGCCAGCAACCTCTTCCCCTTGCAGAACAGTACGTTCACGGTGACGGCGTACGGCACGACGGATCTGCGCAGCCTGCTTAAATTCACTTCTGCGATCCTCGACACCAAAGACTTTACTGCGATCTTCCGGAAGCAAACTAACCATTTTACGCAGGTAGTTCACCTGTGGCAGTTCTAATTCAGCCCAGCCACCACGTGGTAAGGTTTTATCCAGTTTGATGTCACCATAACGGATACGCATCAGACGGCTAACCTGCACTTCCAGTGATTCCCACAGACGGCGGACTTCACGATTACGGCCTTCGCACAGGGTTACGTTAAACCACTGGTTCAGACCCTCACCGCCACCAGCGGTAATTTTATCAAACTTCGCCGGACCATCTTCCAGTTGCACACCATGGCGCAATTTCTGCAGCATGCCTTCGGTCACTTCACCGAAAACACGTACCGCATATTCACGTTCTACTTCGTGACTTGGGTGCATCAGACGGTTTGCCAGTTCACCATCGGTGGTGAACAGCAACAAACCCGATGTGTTCACGTCCAGACGACCCACCGCAACCCAGCGTGAATCCTTGATCCGCGGCAGGCGATCAAATACGGTTGGACGACCTTCCGGATCATGACGGGTACACACTTCCCCTTCCGGCTTATGGTAAGCCAGCACACGACAGATAACGTCATTCAGGGTAGGAACTGAGATCTGATGACCATCAACCCGGATCACATCTTTAGCTTCTACACGATCACCCAGTGTGGCGACTTTGCCGTTCACACTGACGCGACCTTCACTAATCACTGTCTCCATCTCACGACGGGAACCAACACCCGCTCGAGCCAGTACTTTTTGCAGTTTTTCGCTCATGCTTTGCCTCAATCATTCAAACGGTGTCGGATCTCCGGCACCGAAGCGTACTACTTTAGGCTCATCATCCGAGAAATCGATAACGGTGGTCGGCTGTGCGCCTTGCGTTCCGCCATCAATAATCAGATCAACGACTTTTTCCAGCTGTCCACGGAACTCTTCCGGATCCGCTTCTGCCAACGCCTGACCAGGAAGGATCAAGGTGCTGGACATTAATGGCTCACCCAACTCGGTTAATAACGCTTGGGCAATATTATTGGTCGGTACACGGATACCGATCGTTTTTTTCTTTTCGTTCATCAGGCGACGTGGCACTTCTTTGGTCGCTTTCAGAATAAAAGTATAGGCGCCGGGTGTATTATTTTTGATCAGTCGGAATGCGGTGTTATCAATTTTGGCATACACCGACAACTCCGAGAGATCATTACACAACAACGTAAAATTATGCTCATCTTCCAACTGACGAATGCGACAGATTTTTTCCAGCGCACTCTTATCACCCATCATGCAACCCAGTGCATAACCGGAATCGGTGGGATAAATGATCACACCACCTTGACGCAAAATACCCACCGCCTGACTGATCAGGCGCGTTTGTGGATTAACCGGATGAACAACAAAATACTGACTCATAATTCCTCCCCTGCAGGGACGTCAGGAAATGCGGAAAATGCATGCCAGACTGGTACGACATCCTTAGGTAACCACAGGTTTTTCCCTAATTCGACCCAAGGTAGCGGTGTGTGAAAATCTGAGCCAACAGATGCCATCAAATCATAATCACGGCAATACTGACCCAGCGTTGACCGCTCATGCGGACTTTGCTGACACAAACTGACTTCGATGGCATCGCCACCGGCCTCTTTAAATAATACCAGAAGACGTTTCAGCCACTTAGTAGAAAGTTTATACCGGCCGGGATGTGCCAGCACGGCTTTTCCGCCCGCCGCATGAATAACCGCAACCACTTCGCTGATAGATGCCCACTGATGAGGTACATAGGCTCTTGAGCCCCGAGCCAGATAGCGATCAAAAGCATTCTGCATGTTCTTACAATGCTTTTGTTCAACCAGATAGCGGGCAAAGTGCGAACGGGTCAGCATACCGTCCCCCGCCAGAGCGACAGCCCCTTCATAACAACCGGGGATCTTGTTTTTTTCCAGACGACGTCCCAACTCGATGCCACGTTCGGTCCGGGCTTGTTCCTGACAGGCCAGTAACGCTTTCAATTCGCTATTGCTGGTATCAATATCCAGACCTACAACGTGAACTTCGATGGCATCCCATGTACAGGAAATTTCCACGCCCGGCACCAGAAACAGCGGCCAGCCATTCTTTTCTATAGCCTGCTGTGCCTGCGCAATACCATCTACTGAGTCATGATCGGTGAGTGCAAGAACATCAACTTCTTTCTCTACAGCCCGGGCAACCAGTTCATCAGGAGAAAAATGGCCATCAGAACAGGTGGAGTGACTGTGTAAATCTATTCGCATTCATGTTCTCGTGGTTCAATTATAAAAGGAACTTGACAACCAACCGTCAATATAGTTTAACTGTAACCACTTTAACTGAACTTGGTTTTTGAAAATGAATTCATTCCTGACCCAAACCTATCGTTGGTGGTGGCACACTCCTTAAAGCGGGTGTGGGGTTTCGGCTATTTTCAAAAAATAAAGCAGACAGAATTCCCAATAAGGCCCGCTAGCATAGCGGGTCTTTTTTTTATACGCAAAATATTACAGGGACGATCAAATGATTCAGCGGCATAAACAGACATGGCGATGGCAAAAAGACTGATTAACCAATTGTTAACTATCATTTTTTGTCTTAAGGAGTAACGTCATGCAATTATCAATTCAGGGAGTACAACAATGAGCCCATCTCTCCCAATCGGACAACGCCTCACCCTGCGTGAGAAAGCCAATTATGTCGCTGATCCATTAGAACTCTTTACCCAGTTAACCGAACCGGCTGATAACAGCTTGCTGCTGGAATCTGCCGAGATCGACACCAAAACCGGCACCCAGAGCATGTTATTGATTGATGCCTGTGTCCGTATGGTCTGTCAGGGACATTCCGTAACAGCGACCGCACTGAACAGTAACGGTGAAGCGGTACTGAATCTGCTAAGCAATACCCTGCCTGATACCGTCACTAAACAACGCGAAGCCAGCCAGTTACAACTGACATTCCCGGAAATTACCGATATTCAGGATGAAGACAGTCGCCTGAAAGCACTCTCCGTATTAGACAGCCCGCGTACACTGCTGACACACAGTGTTGATGCCGAAGCGGTTAATCTGTTCCTCGGTGGTATCTTTGCTTACGATCTGATCGCCAATTTTGAACGTCTGCCGGACGTGCCTGACAGCGAAAACACCTGTCCGGACTTCTGCTTCTATGTCGCTGAAACGCTGATCCACATTGATCATATCCGTAAGACCACTCATCTGCAGGCCGCGCTGTTTGGTGGTGAATCAGGTGCGCATGAACTGCCGCGTCTGCAGCATCGTCTGGCCAGTCTGAAAGAATATTGCAATCATTTCCGTGCTAATGCCATTCCGAAAAAAGAAGCGCTGCCATCACAACTGAATGTGGATAAAAGCGATAAGACCTACTGCGCTGATGTCGAAAAGCTGAAAGGCAATATCCGCAAAGGTGACATCTTCCAGGTCGTGCCGTCCCGTTGCTTTAGCCTGCCTTGCCCGCAACCACTGGTGGCTTACCGCGAGCTGAAACGCACTAATCCAAGCCCATATATGTTCTATATGAACGATCAGGACTTCACGCTGTTTGGTGCCTCACCGGAAAGCGCGGTGAAATTCGAGCATAAGAGCCGTCAGGTGGAAATGTACCCGATTGCCGGTACCCGTCGCCGTGGTCTGAATGCCGATGGTTCTATCAATCTGGATCTGGATGGTCGTTTAGAGCTGGAACTGCGTCAGGACACGAAAGAAACCGCTGAACATATGATGCTGGTCGATCTGGCACGTAACGATATTGCCCGCATCAGTGAACCCGGCAGCCGCTATGTTAAAGATCTGCTGAAAGTCGATCGCTACAGCCATGTGATGCATCTGGTTTCCCGCGTAGTCGGCACCCTGCGTCATGATCTGGATGCACTGCATGCTTATCAGGCTTGCATGAACATGGGCACATTGACTGGTGCGCCGAAAATTCGTGCTTCAGAGCTGATCCGTGAAGTAGAGCAAAAACGCCGTGGCAGCTATGGCGGAGCGGTGGGTTATCTGAACAGCGATGGCGATATGGATACCTGTATCGTGATCCGTTCTGCGTTTGTGAAAAACGGTATTGCTTATGTGCAGGCTGGCGCGGGTGTGGTGTTTGATTCCAAACCGCAGGCTGAGGCGGATGAAACCCGCGGTAAAGCCGCTGCTGTACTGAATGCCATTGCACTGGCACATGGCACCACGCTGGCAGAAATTACCGCTCAGGCGACACAGGCCGCACAAGTGCACAAGGAGACGGCACATGTTTAATACCATTTTCCTGCTGGATAACTTTGATTCGTTTACCTATAACCTGGTAGATCAGTTCCGTAGCCTCGGTCATACCGTAAAAATTTACCGCAACAATTTGCCAGCGCAACAGATCTTCGAACAGATCATGGCAAGCAGCGATAATCCGGTGCTGGTGCTCTCCCCCGGCCCAGGAGCTCCCCATGAAGCGGGTTGCATGATCGAACTGATTGGTTTGTGTCGTGGCAAAGTACCTATCATTGGTATTTGTCTTGGCCATCAGGCTATCTGCGAATATTACGGCGGTACTGTTGGTTCTGCCGGTGAGTTCGTTCATGGTAAAGTGTCGAAAATCGAACATAGCGGCAAAGACATGTTCGCAGGCATGAGCCAGCCGCTGCCTGTTGCCCGCTATCATTCACTGGTTGCGACTTATGTGCCGGATGAATTGGAAGTGATCGCCCGTTATCAGGAAATGCCGATGGCAGTGTTACATCGCGCTGATCGCGTACTCGGTTTCCAGTTCCATCCTGAATCAATCATGACGACTGAAGGCGCTAAGTTACTGATACAAAGTCTGGCTTTTATCACGGCCTCAGACAAGGAAGTTTAGAAATGACCGTATCTCTGGAAGGTTTATATCGCGGTGAATCACTCACCAGTGAACAGACAGAACAACTGTTTGGTGAATTATTACGTGGTGAGATGGATCCTATCGTCCTCTCTTCACTGCTGACCGCAATGAAGGTTAAAGGTGAAAGTCCGTCGGAAATTGAAGGTGCCGCGCGTGCATTGATTGCTGCCGCCAAACCATTCCCCCGTCCTGATTATGAATTCTGTGACATCGTCGGGACTGGTGGTGACGGACTATATACCATCAATATTTCATCAACGGCCGCGATTGTCGGCGCAACTTGCGGCATTAAGGTCGCAAAACACGGTAATCGCAGCGTTTCATCGAAAACCGGTTCATCTGATCTGCTGGAAAAACTGGGCATCAAACTCGATATGAGCCCGGAAACAGCACGTCACTGTCTGGATGAGGCGAATATCTGCTTCCTGTTTGCGCCGCACTATCACAGTGGAATGCGCTTTGCCGCTCCGGTTCGTCAGGCACTGAAAACCCGTACCATCTTTAACGTGCTCGGCCCGCTGATCAATCCGGCCCGTCCTACCTATCAGTTAATGGGTGTGTACTCACCTGACTTGCTGGAACCCATCGCCGAAACGTTACATGCACTGGGTCTGAAAAAAGGCATGGTGGCATATGGCAGCGGGCTGGATGAAATAGCCGTACACGGTGAAACTCAGGTGGCAGAAATTAATGACGGGCATATCCGTTATTACACCCTGACACCGACTGATTTTGGCCTGAAATATTACCCATTAGAATCAATTCAGGGTGGCACTCCGGATGAAAACCGGAAAATCACCGAAACATTGTTAGCCGGTAAAGGCACTGATGCCCAGCAAGCTGCTATCGCGATCAATCTGGCACCGCTGCTGAAAATGGGTGGTTTGGTCGATACCCTGAAACAAGGCGCAGAGATGGCCATCGAAACACTGCGCAGCGGTGATGCTTTGGATAAAGTTACTCAGCTGGCTACGTTGAGTCATAAGGAGTAAAGGGATGTTGTTTAATCAGGCGCTCGCCTCAACCGTGCTGGGTAAAATTGTTGCAGATAAAGAAATTTGGATTGCAGCCCGCAAGGTAAGTCAGCCATTGGAAACATTCCAGAATGAGCTGAAGCCAAGTGATCGTGATTTTGTTGGTGGCTTACGTGGCAAGACGGCCTTTATCCTGGAATGCAAAAAAGCATCACCTTCCAAAGGGCTGATTCGGGAAGATTTCTCGCCATCCGCAATTGCGAAAATCTACGGCAAATATGCTTCCGCGATTTCTGTTCTGACCGATGAAAAATACTTCCAGGGCGATTTTGCATTTCTGCCACAAGTACGCAAAGAAGTATCTGTACCCGTGCTGTGTAAGGATTTCATCATCGATCCTTATCAGATTTATCTGGCGCGTCATCACCAGGCGGATGCTGTTTTGCTGATGCTTTCGGTTCTGAACGATGAGCAATACCGTGAACTGGCAGCCGTCGCGAAATCACTGAATATGGGTGTACTAACCGAAGCGATCAGTGAGGAAGAGATCAACCGCGCGATTGAACTGGGTGCGGAAGTAATTGGTATCAATAACCGTGACCTGCGCGATCTGAAGATTGATTTGGACCGCACCAGAAAACTGGCACCGCTGGTTCCGGAAGATCGGATCGTGATCTGTGAGTCCGGGATCTATCACCATGCTCAGGTCAAAGATCTGGCGCACTATGCGAATGGTTTCTTGGTGGGCAGTTCACTGATGGAAGAAGCTGATGTCGATATGGCCTGCCGCAAACTGATTTTGGGTCAGAATAAAGTTTGTGGCCTGACCCGGGCGGAAGATGCTAAAGCGGCATACGCTGCCGGTGCGGTATTCGGCGGTTTGATCTTTGTTGAAGGTAGCCCTCGGTGTGTTTCCGTTGCACAGGCCCGTGCTATTACCGAAGCTTCGCCACTGAATTTTGTCGGCGTGTTCCGTAATGAAAACAAAGAGATGATCCAATCGCTTGTTGAAACACTCCAGCTCAGCGCCGTGCAATTACATGGTGATGAAACAGAGAGCTATATTAAGAAATTACGTTCGCTGATCCCTGGCTGTCAGATCTGGAAAGCCGTGGCTGTAAGCGATGCATTACCAGATCTGAATTTCACCGCAGATCGTTTACTGCTGGATAGCAAAGTAGGTGATCAAAGCGGCGGAACCGGTCAGAGTTTTGACTGGTCACTGCTTGCAGATTTACCAAAAGAAAAACTGATGCTGGCCGGTGGAATTAATCCGGAGAACATCTCTGAGGCACTTAAAGTTGGCGCCCTCGGTCTGGATTTAAACTCTGGCGTAGAAAGTGCGCCTGGCATTAAAGATGCGGACAAAATTCAGCGTGCCTTTGCTGCGCTGCGTGCTTATTGAATCTTGGCGCTTACCGAAATTACGTAAAAAGGAATTACAATGACTTTACTTGATCCATTTTTTGGTGAATTTGGCGGGATGTACTCCCCTCAGATCCTGATGCCAGTGCTGCTGGAGCTGGAAAAAGCGTTTGTTGATGCCAAGGATGACCCGGAGTTTCAGGCTGAATTTCAGCATCTGCTGACAGAATATGCAGGCCGCCCGACCCCGTTGACGCTGTGCCGTAACCTGACCAAAGGCACCAAGACCAAAATCTATCTAAAGCGTGAAGATCTGCTGCACGGTGGTGCTCACAAAACCAACCAGGTATTAGGTCAGGCGTTGCTGGCAAAACGTATGGGCAAAACCCGCATCATCGCCGAAACCGGTGCGGGTCAGCATGGTGTTGCTACGGCGCTGGCATGCGCACTGCTGGATCTGCCTTGCCGGATCTACATGGGTGCAGTGGACTGTGAACGCCAGAAACCAAACGTCTTCCGTATGCGTCTGATGGGTGCCGAAGTTATTCCTGTGCATGCAGGTTCTTCCACCCTGAAGGATGCCTGTAATGAAGCAATGCGTGACTGGACTGCTAACTACAAAGATACCCACTACATTCTGGGTACCGCTGCCGGTCCGCATCCTTTCCCGACTATCGTGCGTGAATTCCAGCGGATGATCGGCGAAGAAGCCAAAGAACAAATTCTGAAAGCAGAAGGCCGTCTGCCGGATGCGGTCGTAGCCTGTGTCGGTGGCGGTTCAAATGCAATTGGCATGTTCGCAACTTTCATCGAAGAAGAAGGTGTTCGTCTGATCGGCGTTGAACCGGCAGGCCACGGTATTGAAACCGGAAAACACGGCGCACCAATTGGTCATGCCCGTAAAGGTATCTATCTGGGCATGGTTTCTTTCCTGATGCAGAATGAAGACGGCCAGGTTGAAGAGTCACACTCAATCTCTGCCGGTCTCGACTTCCCTTCTGTCGGCCCGCAACATGCCTACCTGTCATCCATCGGCCGCGCGCAATATCCCTCAGTAACCGATCAGGAAGCGCTGGATGCGTTCCAGGAGCTTTCCCTCCGTGAAGGTATCATCCCGGCACTGGAATCCTCTCATGCACTGGCTCACGCTCTGAAGATGGCTCGTTCTGAGCCGGAAAAAGAACAGATCCTGATCGTGAACTTATCCGGTCGCGGAGATAAAGACATATTTACTGTAGCCAACGCGCTGGAAGGTGAAGGAGCACTGTCATGAGCCGTTATACCGCACTGTTTGAACACCTGAATGCGGCTAATCAGGGAGCTTTTGTCCCATTTATCACGATTGGCGATCCGAACCCTGCGCAGTCTGAGCAGATCATCGAAGCACTGATTGCCGGCGGCGCTGACGCACTGGAGCTGGGGATCCCATTCTCTGATCCGGTTGCCGATGGCCCGACGATTCAGGATGCGGCAACGCGCGCCCTGAATTCACATACAACAACCGCGATCTGCTTTGATATTCTGTCCCGGATCCGCGCTAAATACCCTGATTTGCCAATCGGCTTATTGCTGTATGCCAATCTGGTCTATACCCATACACCTGAGGATTTCTTTAAGAAAGCCAAGGCAGCAGGTGTGGATTCAGTCCTGATTGCTGATGTACCGGTAGAAATGTCTGTGCCATTCAAGGCAGCAGCAGATCAATTCGGTATTGAGAGCATTTATATTGCGCCACCAAATGCGGATGATGAAACGCTGAAAACCGTCGCCCGACTAAGCTCCGGTTACACCTATCTGCTGAGTCGTGCCGGTGTTACCGGTGCAGAAACCCGGGCTCAGATGCCTGTGGATCATCTGTTAACCGCACTGAAAGAGTTTGGTGCACCACCAGCGCTGCTGGGCTTTGGTATCAGTGAACCTGAACAGGTAAAAGCCGCTATTACTGCCGGTGCCGCAGGTGCAATCTCTGGTTCTGCTGTAGTTAAAATCATCGAACATAATCTGAATGAACCCGCAGTGATGCTGGACAAACTGACGCAGTTCGTGAAGAAGATGAAAGCAGCCACACTGCGCTGATATAACCTTTAACTCCCCCTTAATACGGGGGAGTTTTCCCCAGCGGTTTTCCTTTCCATTCGCCTGTACACTGGTTAAACTGTCACCGTTTGTTAACAACGAGACAAAACATGAAACAGCTGCTCGATTTCATCCCTCTCATCATTTTCTTTACAGTATATAAACTACACGATATTTATGCGGCTACCGGTGCCTTGATGGCAACCACATTGCTGCAAATGATCGTGGTCTGGGTTATGTATAAAAAACTGGAACGCAGCCACTGGATCACTCTAGTGTTAGTGCTGGGTTTTGGTGCTATGACACTGTTCTTCCATAACGAAGCCTTCATCAAATGGAAAGTGACCGTGCTATATGCTGCTTTCGGGTCTGCTTTATGGATCAGTCAGTTCCTGTTCCGGAAACCCCTGATAAAAAAAATGTTAGGAAAGGAAATGTCTTTGCCGGATGCAGTCTGGAACCGGATTAACTTTTCCTGGGGTCTCTTTTTCTGGATGGTCGGTGCATTAAACGTATATATAGCGTTCTATCTGCCAACAGAGATCTGGGTCGATTTCAAGGTATTCGGTGTATTGGGTCTGATGCTGGTAAGCACATTACTGACTGGCATTTATATTTACCGTTACCTGCCCACAAATAACCAACAGGATAAGGAATAGTTATGTGGTATGTGATCATCGCAGAAGATATTGAAAATAGCCTGCCTCTGCGCAAGGCACATCGTCCTGCACACCTGGCTCGTTTGCAGGCATTGCAGGCCGAAGGTCGGATACTGACTGCCGGCCCGAACCCGGCAATCGATGCAGATGATCCGGGCGAAGCCGGATTCACCGGCAGTATTATGATTGTTGATTTTGCATCACTGGCTGAAGCCAAGGTATGGGCTGATGCCGATCCTTTTGTTGCCGCAGGCGTCTATGCAAAAGTCACCGTGAAGCCATACAAACAGACTATCTGATATATTGTTCAAACATATCGGAAGGAGCCTTCTCAGGCTCCTTTCTTTTTAAATCGACGCAACAAACCACGGATTTAAGATATCCGGTTTACTATAGCGTAATGGTTGCCCTTCCAGCGTTTCAACTTTGCCGCCAGCCCCTTCCAGAACAGCCTGCGCAGCAGCGGTATCCCACTCGCATGTCGGGCCTAAACGTGGATAAAGATCGGCCTTGCCTTCCGCCAGCAGACAAAACTTCAGTGAACTGCCGACAGAAACCAATTCATGCTCACCCAGTTTTTGCAGATATTCTGCAGTTTCAGCATTTACATGTGAACGGCTGCCAACAACACGCAACATCGCTTGTTCCGGTTTGGTTGTCACATGTAAGGCGCGGCTCCCTGTTTCATCCTGAAGCCAACAACCATAGCCTTTACCGCCCCAATACAGTTTATTCTGTACCGGCACGCCAACGACACCAAACACAGCAGCACCATCCACAATCAGTGCAATATTAACGGTAAATTCACCATTACGTTTTATGAACTCTTTGGTGCCATCCAGCGGATCCACCAGCCAATAGATTGGCAATACTGTGCGTTTGGCTTTGACTGTGTCATCTGATTCTTCGGAGACCACCTGCCACTCCGGCGTCAGCTCCCGGAGTTTTTGTTCAATCAGCTGATGTGATGCTTTATCGGCTTGCGTTAATGGCGACTCGTCAGCTTTCACCGTGAGTTCAACCGGCTCATCATACACAGATAAAATAGATTGCCCGGCGTCTCTTGCTATCTGTAATACCGCAGCAATTAATTCATCATTCAACATATTCTCATTCCTCAAATGATTTACAGACAGTTTACCTGATGATATCCGTCAGATTTAGATCAATGCGTACTGACTTATAGCCAATGCTGCCATAACTGGCAGTATGCACTGCCCTACTTCTGTTTGATGATGAGATCATCACTTCAGGAGATTAAATATGACCAAAAAAGCAGTTTTTGCTTTGTTGCTCTCAGGCTTACCTTTTATCGCCAATATGGCACTGGCTGTTGAAAATCAAATCACAGAATTCAGTGACAGCGCGGTAGTAGCCAGCGAACAAACACCCATCGATCTGAATACGGCTACCGCAGAACAATTAATGACCCTGAAAGGCGTCGGTAAGAAAAAAGCGCAGGCGATCATAACTTACCGGGAACAACATAACGGATTTCAACGCATTGAAGAGCTTGATGAAGTCAAAGGTATTGGTCCCAAATTACTCAGCATTAATCTGGTGCGCTTAACCGTCAGCAGTAACCACCAGCAAACTGATCCTTCATCAGCAATGGCAATCCCCCTGAACAGAAGTCCTTTGCTAACGCCCGAATAACCTGACTATTACCATTGAAAATTGATCTGCCAAAGGATAGGAAGTCGGTTATGATAGCGCCAGCTTGTTTGTATATTACAAGGACTAACAATGAGCACCACCCAATTTGCAGTTCGTAAAGCGATATTACCTGTGGCGGGTCTGGGTACCCGTATGTTGCCGGCAACCAAAGCCATTCCAAAAGAAATGCTGCCTGTGGTTGACCGTCCACTGATTGAATATGTTGTTCGTGAAGCGATTGCTGCCGGCATTAAAGAGATCGTGCTGGTAACTCACTCCAGTAAAAACTCTATCGAAAACCATTTTGATAAAAGTTTTGAATTAGAAGCGACACTGGAAAAACGCGTTAAGCGTCAGTTGCTGGCTGAAATTCAGAACATCTGTCCAAAAGATGTCACCATCATGCACATTCGTCAGGGTGAAGCCAAAGGCTTGGGCCATGCAATTTTGTGTGCTCATCCATTGGTTGGTGATAATCCGTTTGTTGTATTGCTGCCAGACGTTCTGATTGATGATGCATCCTGTGATCTGAAAACTGACAACCTGGCTGATATGGTTAAGCAATTTGGTGAAACAGGCGTCAGCCAGATCATGGTTGAGCCGGTAGCCAAAGAAACCGTTGATCAGTATGGTATCGCTGACGTGAATGGCGAAACACTGACTCCCGGCATTTCACTGCCAATCAGCCAAATCGTCGAAAAACCAGCGGTTGATAAAGCGCCTTCTAACTTGGCAGTAGTAGGTCGTTACGTCCTGTCTGCTGATATCTGGCCGTTACTGGAAAAAACTCCGCTGGGTGCTGGTGATGAAATTCAGCTGACCGATGCTATCGCCATGCTGATGGAAAAACAGCCGGTTAATGCATACATGATGAAAGGCAAGAGCCATGATTGCGGTAGCAAACTGGGCTACATGAAAGCGAATGTAGAATATGCTCTGCGTCATAAGTCACTGAAAAATGATTTCAAAGCCTATCTGAAAGAATTAATCAAAACTCTCGATTAATTAATAACGCATTCTAAGGGGCCACAACTGATGTGGCCCCTTTCGTATGCTGCATTTTTGATATTTTCAGCACCAGCTCGTGGTCTATCTCGCTTTGAATTGTCATTTCAAACGGATAACTGATCTCTTTATTAAAATTTTGATATGCCACTTCCGGCAGTAAACCAAGCGAAAGATTAGCCGCTTTCTTTAACCAGTGAGGCGAACTTAATCCGGCGTTGGCAAAATGAACCATTTCGGTTTTATCAGAGAGCAGTAACGCTGAACAATTGATGTTACAGAGGATGCCTGACTGACAGATATGACTGTTCAGATATCCCAAAACGCGACGTGGTGAATCAAAGAGTTGATTTTCATTCTGCTTATATTCCCGGTATAGCGGGTCCAATAAAAACTTAATCATTGCCGCAACAAATGCCACATCCAGCATCCCGGCATACAGCTCAACAATCACCACCATCAGTGCATTTTCAACCGGATAAAAATCCACATATAACAGCGGTGTCGTAGATGAAAAATCTATCTGCCACTGCCCCAGCTGCATTGGCGATGGCTTTTGCATAATTTGCATCAGTTTTGTTGCGGTGTAATCATCCTTACGCAGTAAGTATCTGTGCTGCTGTAATTCCTTATAGTGACTTGTCGGCCCGTTATCCAGCGAACATTCCTGAATTGCTTCTGTCACTACATTCCAGTCGGTGATCGGTTTTGGCAAATAATCACAGGCACCTTCACGCAATGCCCGGGTTATGTCATCAAATTTAACCATACCGGAGATTACAATGACGGGGATATAAGGATAACGCCGGTGAATACAGTTGATAACCTGATGCCCTGGCATGCCTGGCATATGTAAATCGCACAACACGACATCAGGCTGAAACATAGCAACACCCGCTAAACCTTCTACCCCGCTTCTGGTTTCCAGTACCAGAAAGTTTTTACTGCGCAGGTATGCACCAAGCGTCATGCGAAACACCGCTTCATCTTCGATAATTAATATTTTTCGCTGACTCATGCTATGCCGCATGACAAGATCTCTGGTCCTGAATGTATTATTAGCGTAGACAACATCAGTGGTGAGTGAAAGTTGACTTAATTTTAAATTTTTACAGGAATCACAGATTCTGTGGTTGCGGGAACCGTAATCAGAGATAATGAGCTAATACCTCAGGAACAATGACGATGTCGCCACAAGAATTTTTATTGCTGAATCAGCCTCGTCTCAGTCATCCGGCCAGAACGCTGTATTGCCTGCATTTACGGCGGTTGGCGGTACAGCATCAGCCCGTACCAATCAATTATCCTGAGCTTGGGCGAGCTCTGGCAGTAGAAGATCCTCAGGTACCCGGTGGTTTCAGCTATCAGGTAACCGCACGACAACTCACGCAATTATTTGATGAACTGATACAAGCGGGCTTGATCCAGTTGCAGGCAGCAACCGCATCGTCCGATCATTATCATCAGCAATATGTTACGTTGCCATTACTGATATCACAGGTAGCTCCGCTGGCACAGCAAGCCTTTGCCATGCATACCGAATGGCAACCCGATAACCAGTTTACCGGATTATGTCAGCTCTGTGGTTTGATAGATCCGCACTACGATGAAGAAGAGCGGGGAGAGTTTATCGCCTACTGGCTCGGCAGACCGGAACGTTTTTCCACTCAGCATCAATGGATGATGAAATTTGTTAAAATGCTGAAGAGTCGCCGCTATCAGCGCCGGCAAACAGAAAACATCGGTTATCAGCAAACGACTGTGGCAACTGCAGCACAAAATATCAGTACCGAACCAAGCCAGCGAGCATTAGAAATGATTGCTCATGCACAGCAATTGAAACAAGGGGAAAACCATGAGTGAGCACATTGATCCGTTTGCTGATAATCAGGACGATGGCCCGGTAGCCCCTGAAAGTACTGATGAGCAAACCAAACACCAGGTCGCTGCACTGCTGAACCGCCTGCAGCGGATCAGACGAACCCACATTCCGGTTCCGGAATATGACTATCAGCAATTACGCTCTGAATATGAAAAGCAGGCGAATGCGGATATTCAAAAATTACAGCAGGATACACGCTTACAGCGGGTCCAGAAATTGATTGCTCAGGCTGATCTCAATCCGGACTGGCTGTTTGAGCGCATGGATCATTCCGATCCGATACTGGAACATGCTATCCAAACCGCGCATTCATTTATCAGTGGTTTTGAACATTGGGAACAGCATGGTGGCAGCTGTATTCTGATCTACGGTGATTATGGCAGCGGTAAATCGACCCTGGCTGGCGCGATTGCCCATGAACTTATCAATCAGCGACAGAAGTCTGTCATTTTTCAGCAATGGGCCTCAATTATCGACCGGCTGTTTTTTGCCGTCATTGAAGATCAAGAGGAACGTAATCGCTATCGCCGCGCCCTGGAAGAAGTCGATCTGTTGATCATCGACGAGATCGGGGCCAATAAAACCCGCATGGTAGAAAGTCAGAGTAGTTTCCTCGGACATCTGCTGCGTCGTCGGCGGAATTTATCAAAGAGCGTGATCCTGATAACCAATCACAATCCGGCATCACTGCATCAAGCGGTAGGCGACTTCTGCTTTGAGGCGATTAAAGCGTTCAATCCGGTCGATATCCATCTTACCGGACCTAGTCGCCGGCCCCGTATCGGCAACTATGGCGGCTGATGCCGCCTTTTCCGGCTACCGGCTAACTGATTATCGCGCTGATACCGGCAATTCCCCGTCAGCGCCGAGTGCCTGACCAAGGAGCGGTTTTATCAGCGGCATACTGTGTGCCGCAAGACGCATGCCCGTGCCCCGGACCAATTTCTTCAACGGATGTTCACCGCTGAACAATTGCTTAAACCCTTCCATGGTTGCCAGCCACTGCACCGCTTCCGCTTTACGCCAACGCTCGTAGCGACGCAGCGTCTTGGTATCATCCAGCGGAATACCATTTGTTATTGTTTGCATCAGCGTATCCGCCAGTGCCGCTGCATCCATGAGTCCCAGGTTCGCGCCCTGTCCTGCCAAAGGGTGAATAGTATGTGCCGCATCCCCCAGCAGAATCAGACGTGATTGCACCAGCTGGCGAGCATACCGCGCCGTCAACGGACACAGCACTCGCTTACTCATTAACTCACAGAGACCCAGCCTGACATCAAATGTCGCGGCCAGACGGTGATTGAACTCAGCTTCCGGACAGGAGGCCAGGTCCTCAGCCTGTAGCGCAGGTAATGACCAGACTATCGAGCAAAGGTTATCCTGCCATAATGGTAAAAAAGCCAAAGGTCCCTGTGGGGTAAACACCTGTCTGGCAACATTCAAATGCGGTTCAGCTGTACGGACGGTAGCTACCAGTGCTGATTGCTGATAATCCCAGCTGGCTAACGGGATCCGGAATTGCTGCCGTAACAGGGAATTAGCGCCGTCAGCGGCAATCAGCAAGCGGGTAAACAACATCTGCTGATTATCCAGTAATAAAACGACGCCCTGTTCATTTTCTGATACGGACTGTATCTGAGCAGATAAGAGCAATTCGACCGGTGAATCCTGTAAGGTAGTTAACAACGCATGTTGCAACAGATTATTTTCAACAATATGGCCAAGATGGGGTTGCTGTAGTTGACCGGCATCCACCTCAAAATGAGCAAAACTATCCTTTTCCCAGACGGCCATTCCAGAAAAATATTGTTTACGACTTAATAGCGGCCAGGCACCGATGCGACTGAGAAAGCGTTCACTGGCAATATTCAGCGCGCTGACTCTGGTTGCCGGTTCAGCAGTTATGTCATCGGGCAACTTTTTATCCACCACGGCGATACGCAATCCGCTGTCACGCAAAGCAGACGCTAACGCCAGACCCACCATTCCGCCACCAACAATAACCAGATCCAGCATCTTCATGATTTATGCCCCAAAGCCTGTTGCACCAGACCATTTTTTAAACAAGGAATATGATTCATCAGCATCAGTCCTGTCTGGCGGGCTATCACCAGAGGAAAAGCTGGCTCTACAAACAAAGATGCTAATGATGAAGTCAGCCAGACTGTACGTTGCTGATCACCTTCACGCCGTTGCCGGTAGTTCCGCAATACAGCATACGCCCCCGGATCAGATGCATCTTGCAGAGAATCCCGTAACGCCATGACGTCACGCATCGCCAGGTTAAATCCTTGTCCGGCAACCGGATGCAGCTGATGCGCAGCATTCCCCAGCAAGACGACACGGTGGTGCGTTGATTGAGTCAGATAACGCAGTGCCAGCGGATATACTGCCCGCGCCCCGTTTTTCATAAAACGACCGGCGCGAAAGCCAAAGGTCTGCTGCAACTTCGCGGTAAAATCTGAATCCGTAAGCTGCATAGTCTCTGCGGCCTGCTCTGGTGACTGACACCAGACCACTGAATAAGTCTGATCGCCAAGAGGTAATAAGGCCAGCGGACCATGCGCCGTAAAGCGCTCCCATGCACGACTGTGCACCGGTCCATCAACCTGTAATGAGGTAATGACTGCACTTTGGGAAAAATCGTGCTGTTGTACAGGTAAATTCAGCTGCTGCTGAATTACCGACTGCGCGCCATCCGCCCCAACCAGTAAACGGGTAGAAATCTGTTCTCCTGAAGAGAGCGTCAATGTAACCAAATCAGCTGACTGAACAAAGGAAACCAGACTTGATGGGCAATAATGCGTGATGTTGGGAAGAGTCGTCAGTTGCTGACACAACTTCGCCCCTGCCACAGACAATTCCAGAACATACCCGAGAGCCGGCAGCTGAAATTCATCCGCGTCCATAGTGACACGACCAGCATGACCCTTTTCCGAAACATGAATATGACGTATCGCATGTGCCGCATGTCTCCATGCAGGCCACAACGACAACTGCTGTAATGCGGCCACACTGCCGGCAGATAATGCAATAGCACGACCATCAAACCCCGGGTGAGCTTGCTGTTGCGGTATTTTTGCCTCAATCAGGGCAATCCGCCATGCTTTTCCGGATGGTTTAAGTTGTGCCAATGCAATAGCCAGCGTGGCACCCGTCATGCCCCCACCAGCAATTACAACATCATAATCTGCGATCCGGATCGTCATGATAAGTTCAATCAGTGCAGCGTCGGACGCTTTTCAGCCTGAGGAAGAAACTGACCAAACTCTTCAAATGCCAGCATAGCGCCTAATTTCACATGCTCATAAAGCACAAAGTATGAAGCTTCATTATCTTCATCTTCTTCAAATTCATCATCCAGCTGTGTGATATTGCTGAAATCACCAATCATTTCCTGCAGTTCTTCCGAAGCGCGATCGAGATCCTGCTGCATGACCGCAAAACCGGCCAGAAACGCCTGAACCCATTCACTGACCGCCTGCAAACGTTCATCCAGTGGGCCATCTTCATCCGGCAATAACAACTGCAGCCCCGATTGCTGAGAGAGTGCAGCCTGAGTCAGTAAAAACAGTTGTTCCAGCCAGCTCCGGACTGCAGCAGGCATCGGCATCCCATCGTTTACCAGTGAGTTAAACTCAGTAAGCCATTGCTTACCCGTCGACTGCACACCGCCACAAAGCAGACCGCAAATGATCCCGTGCAGCTCCGCCGGGGACGCCATCACTTCATTCTGTTCCAGCAGCTGTTCAGCCTGCACATATTCCTGAAAAACATTATTATTCATACGATAAACCATTGAGATAGTGCGGCGATCAACAGAAACCACCACCAGATGGCTGATCCTAACATTCACAGCCGACTGTCACCAGTGAGAACGCTTGCAACTTGCAGATCGCAGTTATATAGTCGCCCCTATTTACTGCCATAAACTGGTATAGAACGAATTATCAACATGACAGAGTCTTTGGAATCCGTAGAAATTAATGTGCTGGGACGCGCGTACCGGGTCTCTTGTCAGCCAGACCAATATCAGTTGCTACGACAGGCAGCACAAAAACTGGACGATGCGTTAGGAGACTTGCGTATCCGGGCGCGTGGCAGCAGTAATGAGCAGCTGGCTATTATGGTAGCTTTGAACCTGAGTCACGAATTATTACTTGAAAAAAATCGCATTCAACAATATTCTGAAAGCATGGAACAACGCATCAGACAGCTTAACGATGTTATTCAGGAAGCACTGAAAGAACAGAGTAAGTTGTCGGCAGATGATTGTAACTAAACGAAAAATATTTCCTGGGGTGTTCGTCAGTGGGCTTATGTCCCTGAGCCGATAATTTTTTTGCAAGGAAGTCGCTCGCTAGTCAGTGTGCATGCCCGGCCCGACCGGGAAGCCTGAGATTGGCAGTCAGATTTCCGCCTTGAACTCTCGGGTTCAAGGACCGAAGCCTGCAACGGCACCCCGGGACCTCACTTCTTTATGACGCTCATCGACCGAGATTTTCTCCGAACAACAATACGAACCCGCCGCCGTGAACTGAGTTCTCAGGCGCAACAGCATGCGGCAAGACAATTAGTGACGCACGTTGTCCCGTTTTTGCAAAAACACCAGGCCCGCTGTATTTCTCTTTATCTCGCGTGTGATGGTGAACTGGACACTCAACCACTTATCGAGTGGTGCTGGCAAAATGAAATCAAAGTCTGCTTACCAGTATTACATCCCTTTCATGAGGGACATCTGCTGTTTTTATCCTACACGCCTGATACCCCTATGTTGCTGAACCGTTTCCGGATCCCGGAACCGGAAATGAACTCCAGCCATATCGTGCCCAAACATGAAATAGATATTATTTTTACACCTCTGGTCGCTTTTGATGCGGAAGGGAACCGGTTAGGCATGGGTGGCGGATTTTATGATCGGACACTGGAAAACTGGCAACAAACTGGCCGCCCTTTTCCGGTCGGGCTGGCGCATGATTGTCAGCAAGTTGAGATGATCCCCACCGAAATCTGGGACATACCACTACCAGCTTTAATTACACCATCACGCAGCTGGCAGTGGTCATAACAATTACTGCCGGGCTTTCAGCATACGCAGTAATTGATCTTTCAGATTGGGCGGTGTCCCTTTGATGGTTAAGGTGTCGCTCTGCGCATCATACGCAATACGTTCGCCCAGTAACTTTTCATCAAAGCTGATATTCAATCCGCCGCCGGAACCAACAAACTTGGTCAGTTTACGCAGAGCTGTTGTGGCGACCGGAAACTCTTCATCCAGATCATATTCTTCACTGATAAAAGCGTAGAAATCCCCGCCATCACTCTGTTTCGGCAAATATTCAGCTACTGATTTCACCGCGATATCAGCACCTTCTTCGCTTTGTTCTTTATAGTAATCCGCTACTTTTTTCTTGGTTGCAGCCTTCTCGTCTGCCGGCATCGGTACTTGCTGACAGTACTCATTCACTGCCTGGATCAGTAACTGGTTCTGCAGTTTGACATCTATGCCTTCTGCCGCCCCCAGAAAATCCATAAAGAAATCAGAAACCTTACGGCCAATCCGCCCTTTAATAAACGATATATAACGACGGGAATCGGTATTGGTCTGATATTCAGTAATATCAACACGAGCAACCAATTGCATCTTACTGAGATCGATATATTTGATCTGCGATAGTTCCAGTTGCTCGGTTAATGTCACACTGGTTTCACAATCCAGTAATCCCAACAGAATATAATCAACACCAACAAACTGATATTTACAGAAAATCAGTACACCTTCGTCGGGATATTGATAATGATTCAATTGCGCCAGCAAGACCGTTGTTGACTGATGCGTGAAATCGACAAAAGATAAATTCTTGTCTAAATATTGCTGAAACAATTGAGGAAAAGGTGAAGGATTTTCCGGCTGCTCCGTATCCGCCAGAAAACAAGCATAGGATTTATTTCCCTTTTGCTGGTAGATGCGATGCAGTTGCTCCACCCATTCCTGAACGTCGGCAGTCGGCTGAAGTTCCTGAGAACGGGTATCGGCTTTCAGAACGCCATTATCGTCCTGACGCAGCGAATGAATAATTAGATGTTCAATAATCAGGCTCATAGCAGTGGTAGTATCGTAGTGAAAAAGTGCAAGGTGTCGTATTATATAGCGATCATCACCTGACAACCGCAAGACGAGACATATTTCATGCCGATCCTTTCTAAATACAGCACCGAACAAATTGAATCTTTAATGCAGGAGCTTCAGGGCGTTCTGCAGGCGCATAATGCTTCCGTTGATCTCGGCTTGCTGGCTTTGGGTAATCTGGCCACTCATATCATCAACAAGCAGGTCCCGGAAGCATTACGTGCTGATGTGGCAAGCTCATTTGCACAGGCTCTGCAACAATCTATTACGGTTACCAAAAAGGTAATTCAGTAACATGGCTATCCTGCGACCACAACCCGGAGCTTTCCAACGAGACCAGATCTCGCGCCTTATCAGCTGGGGACACTGGTTCACCTTTTTTAACATCCTGTTAGCTCTGGTTATTTCCAGTCGTTACATTCTGGCTAATCCATGGCCTGAGACCCAGTTAGGCATCGGTTATCTGATTTTAAGCTGGTTAGGCCATTTCTCTTTTGTGGGATTTATCACTTATCTGCTGACATTATTCCCACTCAGCTTCCTGATCCCGAATCAGAAGCTGATGCGAAATTGCTCGGTTGTGATCGCAGTTCTTGTTCTTTCAGTATTACTCATCGATACACAGATTTATCACGTTTTTAAGTTTCATATTAATCCGACAGTCTGGGACTTATTGCTCAAAGAAGCGCAATCCAAGTCTGAACTGAACTGGAATTTTCTGTTTATCGTTATCCCTGTTTTATTTCTGCTGGAACTGATCATTTCCAATTACACCTGGAAAATGCAGTTACGCCGACGGAAAGGCGTTTGGGGAAATGCAATCAGCAGCATTCTGGTCAGCTGCTTCTTACTGACGCATCTGACATATATCATCGCTGATGCCAAACTCTATGAACCGATTATTTCTCAGCGGTCCAATTTCCCGCTCTCATATCCAATGACAGCCCGGTCGTTCCTGTCGAAACATGGCTGGCTGGATATGGAACAATATCGTTCGAAAGCAGCTCAGGTTGCCGAACTGGAGCACACTAAGCAACGCCTTCATTATCCACTGCAGCCATTACAGGTAACCGAGTCCGAAGAAAAACTCAATATTTTGCTGGTCGTTGTCAGTGGTTTACGGGCCGATATGTTACAACCGGCGGTCATGCCTTTTCTGAGTGACTTTGCCGTAAAGAACCAGCAATTCACGCAGCATATTGCCGGTGATAACGATCATGCCGGTAGTCTGTTCAGTCTCTTCTATGGTTTGCCGGAAGCCTATCGCAGTAACTTTGATGCTGAAGGCGTGTCACCACTGCTGATTGATGAATTACAGCGACAGGATTATGTGTTAAGCGCATTCTCCAGCTATGGTCTGAATCAGGATATCTATAGAAAAGGTATCTTCCATGGTGTCAGACAAATCAGCCGCCGCAAAAGGGAACTCTCGCCACACAGCGATCAGCAGACGTTGGCTGGCTGGCAAAACTGGCTGGTACGCCAGACGAGTGAGCGGCCATGGTTCAGCTATCTGAATATAACGGTACCTTCCACACTGGCTGTGCCTGCAGATTATCAGGGACCATTCCAGCCGGAATTACTGGATGGCAATCCATTTGCAGCCTTTACCCCGGAAAATCACGACAAATTTATTAACCGCTATAAAAATGCTGTCCGTTACAGCGATGAACAGTTACAGCTGGTAATGAATGCCTTACAGGAACGCCAGTTGTCAGAAAAAACGGTCGTGATTGTCACTGCAGATCGGGGTCTGGAGTTCAACGAAACCAACACCAATAGCTGGGGCTCTGGCAGCAATTATTCTACCTATCAGATGAATGTACCATTCATCGTCAGCTGGCCGGGAAAAATGGCTCATCGCTGGGATAAAATGAGCACGCATTATGATCTTGCGCCTACCCTGCTGCACGATGTTCTGGGTGTTGAAAATGAAGATAAGTCATACAGTAGCGGCAGAAATCTGTTCAGCAATCAGTTACATGACTGGTTACTGCTCGGTAACCGGCAGCATTATGTGATCTACGAGCCTGGCACCATCACCGAATTCAATCGTCAGGGCGACTTCAGTATCTATACCAGGAAAAACTACCAGCTGCTGGATGATTCCCGTCCTAACATGGCGGTACTACTGCAGGTCATGAATGAGCTGACCCGGTTTAAAGATGCCCCATAGTCCGTTACGGTTCCCGGATAGCTGGCATTCGTTATCCGGGAGCGCTGTAATGCTCTGCAATATGAATATGCCGGATATGACTTTTCCGGCAAGCTGGCTGTCAGAGGCCGAATCAGCCCGGCTTCATGCTATTTCTCGTCCTGAACACGCACATTTCTATCTGCAAAGCCGGGGGCTGTTACGTACTGTTCTCGGTCACTTAACCGGTCAATTGCCTGAAAAAGTGACATTTGCTGCTCTGCCGCATGGGAAACCCCAGCTGGTTGGCAACAACTTGCAATTTAACCTCAGTCACAATCAGCACTGGCTTGCTATCGCCATCGCCAAGTCACCAGTCGGGATTGATATTGAATTCAGTGAAAATACCCGGCAAAGAGCATGGCTGGCTGTTGCCGGAAGATTCTTCACTAAAGAAGAATTCCGATATCTGGGTGCATTACCGGAAGAGGATCTCCGCGCTGCTTTTTTCCGTTTCTGGACACAAAAAGAGGCAATTCTGAAAGCACATGGGGCGGGCTTAAATGCCGGTTTACATAAACTTGACTTGCTGTCAGCGCTG
The DNA here is from genome assembly GCF_000023065.1 of Tolumonas auensis DSM 9187. Classification (NCBI taxonomy): domain Bacteria; kingdom Pseudomonadati; phylum Pseudomonadota; class Gammaproteobacteria; order Aeromonadales; family Aeromonadaceae; genus Tolumonas; species Tolumonas auensis. The sequence continues at coordinate 1,005,334 of NC_012691.1, read as the reverse complement.
CACTCACTGGATCAGCAAATTTATTACTCCGAATACAGCAATCCGATACCTCAATTACATTGCGCAATCAGCACACAAAATGTCATTAAAACCCCGGTGGCATACTATATTCTGAATGAGCAGCTTGAAATTCAGCCCCTGATGCCACCATATATATCTCACCTTTGTCTGAAGCCGAATTCATTATGATTGTCACCATCACACCACAAAATTTTCATACCGAGTTACTCGAAGCATCCCGGCAAAAAACCATAGCAGTCTTCTTTTATGCCGATCAATTACCGGAATGCCGGCCTATGGGACAACAACTGGAGCAATTGATCGGGCCAGCAAATCCAGCAATCACGCTGGCGAAAGTGGATGTGGCTGATCCCCAGTTACAATCACTGGCTGTTCAGCTTGGTCTGCAGGCTCTGCCTGCTGTGGTGATTTTCAAAAATGGCCAGCCAGCGGACGCATTAATGGGGCCACAAGAGCCGGCTGCTGTCGAAAACCTGCTGATAAAATATTTGCCAACAGAAGATGAGACTCTGTTTGCTGAAGGTCAGCAACTGCTGCAAAACGGTGATGCCGGTGCAGCTTATGCGGTATTACAGAAAGCACATCAGATAGCACCTCAACGTTATGAGATCCAGGTTGCACTGGCTGATGCCTGTGTAAAATCAGCTCGCCTGGAAGATGCGCAAGAATTACTCAATGCTATTCCTAATGTCTATCAGGATTCGGCTTACCAGCAGGTAAAATCTGCACTGGATCTGGCTCAGCAAGCATCCGACAGTCCTGAAATCCGTGCTCTGGAAAGCCTGCTGGCTGCAGAGCCGGAAAATAAACAATTACAGCAAGAGCTGGCTATTCAATACAGCCAGGCGGGTCGTAAACAGGAAGCGCTGGAGATGCTGTTCGCTATTCTGAGTAAAGATCTGAGCTTCGGTGAAGCCAGAAAAACCTATCAGGATATTCTGGCTACTATGGGCAGCGATCCACTGGTATCTAAATACCGGAAAAAACTCTATACCCTGCTTTACTGATTTATCAGTCCATAAGAAAAGGGCCAGCGTTGTAAACTGGCCCTTTTTTTGATTAATACGTTCCTATCGGCACGTCAGTACGGGAGCTACCCGGCCAGGAATTGACCACAGCCTTAACCAAAGTGGCCAGTGGAATAGCAAAGAACACGCCCCAGAATCCCCAGAAACCGCCGAATATCAATACAGCCAGAATGATAGCGATGGGATGCAGATTCATCGCTTCAGAAAAAAGTAGTGGAGTCAGAATATTCGCGTCCAGCGTTTGCACAATAGTGTAAGCCAGCATCAAATATGCGAACTCTGGCGAGACACCCCACTGAAACAATGCCACAACGATGACAGGAATGGTTACAGCAACAGCACCGATATAGGGTATTAACACCGAGACGCCAACCGATATCCCTAATAACAGCGCGTAGTTAATTCCCATTAAAGCAAATACAGCATAGTTAACTGCACTAACAACCAGGATATGAATCACCTTACCCCGGATATAGTTGGCGATCTGCTCATTCATTTCCAACCAGACTCTGATGACTAACTCGCGGTTATACGGCAGAAAACGTTTCGTCATCACCAGCAAGCTGTCTTTATCCTTCAGCATAAAGAAAATCAGCAATGGCACCAGAACCATATAAACCAGCACCACCGCAAGGTTCATCAGTGAAGCGAAAGAAAATGAAACCAGAACACCGCTATTCGTCAGCAATCGATCCTGAATCACACTGGACAAGCTATCCACCAGCGAAGAATCCACAAGTTCGGGATACAATTGCGGTAATTTTTTCAGATACTCTGTAGCATTAGCCAGCATGGTCGGTACTTCTTTCACCAGCGTCATTCCCTGACGGAACACGATTGGCAAAATACCAAAACCGACCAGCAACATCAGGCCGATAAATAGCAATACAACCAGCGTAGAAGCCGCTTTCCGGCCCAAACCAATATGCATCAGTCGTTGAACAAACCATTCCAGTAAATACGCAATGACCAGCGCTGCCAGCACCGGGGCCAGAATATCGCCGTAAAAATAAATGACCGTAAAGCCACCGACTAATAACCAGAATAATGTCACTGCATTCGGATCTGAAAAGCGTCGCCGATACCAGTTTAATAATACGTCTAACATCCTGCCGATCCCGTTGAATTCATCGTACAATTGCCTAGTGTAATCGCTTACGATGTATTTTTGGCATGTCAAAACAGATAATTATCAAAGAAAGGGGAATGTTGTGCTTTATCGCTGCCTGAAAAAATCCCTGCTGTGCTTTGGGACCACTTGTTACCTTATGTTTTCTTCTCTGTCCCAGGCCAATTCTCAGCTACCTGACATTGGCACTGCCGGTGTTTCAGCTTTATCTGTTGAACAGGAAGTTTTGTATGGGAAAGCGTTTATGCGTTTTGCCAGAGCCAGCCTCCCCCTGATCGATGATCCTGTTCTTGACGAATACATCAATGATCTCGGACTCAGCATTGTCAGTCAGGCCAATAATGTCCGCTTTCCTTTTACTTTTTTCCTGGTGAAAGATAACGCCATTAATGCGGCAGCATTTCTCGGCGGCCGGATCAAAGTACACAGTGGTTTATTTTTACATGCAGAAACGGAAAGTGAACTGGCAGGCGTATTAGCCCATGAAATCAGCCATGTCACACAACGCCATATTGCCCGTTATCTGGAAGATCAGGCAAAAAGCACACCACTGTCTATCGCCGGTCTGGTAGGTTCAATTGCGCTGGCAATGTTAAACCCGACCGCAGGTGCCGCAGCAATCAATGCCACCATGGGCTTAACGCTCCAGAACTCGATTAACTTTACCCGCGACAACGAGTATGAAGCAGATCGGATTGGTATGGCATTACTTGCGAATGCCGGTTTTGAGCCTGGCGGAATGATGACATTTTTCCAGAAATTAGCTGCAGAAAACCGTTATTCCTCCAAATTGCCGGAAATGTTGCTGACTCACCCGATCACTGAAAACCGGATTGCTGAAGCCAGAAACCGGGCTGCTAGTTACAAAACACCGCACCGTGATTCCAGTCTGGATTTTTATCTGGCTAAGGCCCGGATCCAGGCGATGTATACCAGTCAAAGCACCGATAGTCTGCTTGCTTATTTTGAGCAAAACGCAAAAAAAAGCCGTCTGGGATCGCCTGCACAACTGGCAGCTCAATATGGCAAGGCACTGGCCTTAATGAAGTCGAACCATTCGGCAGAAGCAGGCAATATTCTGGCTACGTTAATCAAGCAGCAGCCGGATAATCTGTTTTTCCAGGATTCACTGACTGATCAGGAAATAGATGCTCAGCAATACAGCGCTGCTATTTCTCGCCTGGAACAACGCAACCAGAATATGCAGAATAATCCGGTCATTATCATCAATCTGGCCAATGTTTATCTGAAAGCAAACCAGCCTGAGGCATCTATCCGTCTGCTGGATCAGTATACCCGCAACAATCCCGAATCTTCGTTAGCATGGCAATTATTGACAGAAGGCTATCAGCAAACCGCCAATCAGACTGGTTTCCATCAGGCACAGGCCGAATATCTGGCCTTGCGGGGAGATATTGCTCAGGCGACCGATCATTTGCATATGGCCAGGGCTAACACTGCTGATGGACTAAGCCAGGCAAGAATTGATGCCCGGATAGCAGAACTGGAAAAACAGAAAAAGGTAGACGATAGCCTGAAACGTTAAAGTTCCAGCACTTCCTTGATAAAAGGAATCGTCAGTTTGCGCTGGGCATGTAAAGAGGCACTGTCCAGCGTATCTAACGTCTGTAACAGCATCCGCATATCACGGGATAAACGATTTAACAGAAAACGACCAACATCCACCGGCAACTTGAATCCGCGTAACGCTGCTCGTAATTGCAGAGCCCCCAGCTTACCTTCATCATCCAGTTCATGCAGTTGGAACGAAACGCCCCAGTCGAGACGGGAAGCCAAATCCGGCAAACATAACCCCAGTTTGCGCGGTGCCGTACTGGCAGACATGATCAGCGATCCCCGGCTGGTTTCCTTCCAGCGATTGAAAAGATTAAAAAGTGACTCTTCCCATACTCTGCTTCCGGCAACCGCATCCAGATTATCCAGACAGAGCAAAGGCATACGCTCCATTCCTTCCAGAATATCAGGGGAATACTGATCATGACGATCAAGCGGGATATAAACCGCTGATTCACCGTTACCATTAATTTCTGCACATGTCGCATGCAGCAGATGAGAACGACCGGATCCGCGACATCCCCAAAAATAAATCAGTGGCACCCCTTCCCCGATCGCTGCATTTTTCAGCGTGGTAATTAGCTGAGCATTGCTACCAGGATAAAAACTGGCGAATGTTTCATCATCAGGAAGTTGTACGGCCAGAGAAAGTTGGGTTGATTGCAGCATCATGAGCGCCTGTTAATGGGGCTGAATATAGGGGAAAACTGTTCAGGTTCAGGCATAGTCTGAGATGGCACACGCCATCCCAGACAGAAAAACAGCATCGCAATAATCTGTGCTCACTGCTGTTTTTAATAATGACTATTATTTAGTACCGAAAATCTTGTCACCGGCATCACCCAGACCAGGAATGATATAACCTTTTTCATTCAGTCCCTGATCGATGGATGCGCAATACACTTCCACATCATCATGCGCCGCCTGCAGTGCCGCCAGACCTTCCGGCGCAGCAACCAGTACAATCACCTTGATCTGTTTGCAGCCTTTTTGCTTCAGCAGATCAATAGTTGCAATCATTGAACCGCCGGTCGCCAGCATAGGATCAACAATCAGAGCCAGACGCTCATCAATATTGCTGACAATTTTCTGGAAATACGGTACTGGTTGCAGGGTTTCTTCATCACGGTAAATCCCCACCACACTGACACGAGCACTTGGCATATGTTCCAGCACCCCATCCATCATGCCCAAACCGGCACGCAGGATTGGTACTACAGTGACCTTCTTCCCTTTGATCTGATCCACTTCAACCGGACCATTCCAACCATCAATGGTTACCTTTTCAGTTTCAAAATCAGAGGTCGCTTCATATGTCAGCAGGCTGCCCACTTCTTTGGCTAACTCACGAAACCGCTTGGTGCTGATGTCAGCTTCGCGCATCAGACCCAGTTTATGCTTCACCAGCGGGTGTTTCACCTCGATGACTTTCATTATGACCTCCGTAAATTCATTATCCGGGGAAGATCTTATCATTCGTATACATGGAAAATGAATGTTTTCTGCTGCAAACCACAGGTTTTCTTTTTCTCTGCGTTTGTGACTGCTAGAATAGAGACTGTTTAATATCCCCCTTAACAGCGATTACGACAAGGATCTATCGTGACTGACAAGACTTCACTGAGCTACAAGGACGCTGGCGTTGATATCGATGCAGGTAATGCCCTGGTTGAGCGTATCAAAGGCGTTGCCAAACGCACCCGCCGTCCTGAAGTAATGGGCGGACTGGGTGGTTTTGGTGCTCTGTGCCGCATTCCGGCTGGCTATCGCGAACCTATTCTGGTTTCAGGTACTGATGGCGTCGGCACCAAACTGCGTCTGGCGATCGATCTGAAAAAACACGATACCGTTGGTATCGATCTGGTTGCAATGTGTGTGAACGATCTGATCGTTCAAGGTGCAGAACCGCTGTTCTTTTTAGATTACTACGCAACCGGTAAACTGGACGTAGATACAGCCGCGGCAGTAGTTACTGGTATTGGTGCTGGTTGTGAACAATCCAACTGTGCATTGGTCGGCGGTGAAACTGCTGAAATGCCTGGTATGTACGAAGGCGAAGACTACGACATGGCAGGTTTCTGCGTAGGCGTGGTTGAAGCTTCAGAAATCATCGACGGTTCTAAAGTAGCTGCAGGCGATGCGCTGATTGCTCTGGCCTCTTCTGGTCCGCACTCTAACGGTTTCTCTTTGATCCGTAAGATTCTGGAAGTGAGCAAAGCTGACGTACAACAACCGCTGGGCGATTCTACTCTGGCTAACGCGCTGCTGGCTCCGACCCGCATCTATGTTAAGCCAGTACTGAAACTGCTGAAAAACTGTGAAGTTCATGCATTGTCTCACATCACTGGCGGCGGTTTCTGGGAAAACATCCCGCGTGTACTGCCAGAAAACACCAAAGCAGTGATCGACGGTTCCAGCTGGCAATGGCCAGAAGTGTTCAACTGGCTGCAGAAGAGCGGCAACGTTGAAACTTACGAAATGTACCGTACCTTCAACTGTGGCGTTGGCATGATCATCGCGCTGCCACAGGCACAGGTTGATGCTGCTCTGGCATTACTGAAAGCCGAAGGCGAAAACGCATGGCTGATCGGTCAGATCGAACAAGCAGCTGCCGGTGAAAAACAGGTAGAAATCAACTAATGAATCTGGTTGTTCTGATTTCCGGAACCGGTAGTAACCTGCAGGCAGTCATTGATGCCTGCAAGTCTGGCAAAATACACGGCCGGGTTGCTGCAGTCGTCAGTAACCGGGCTGATGCCTACGGTTTAAAACGGGCGCAGGCTGCTGATATTCATACAGCGGTGATATCTCATCAGGATCATCCTGATCGGGCGCAATACGATGCAGCATTGATAGCTGAAATTGATCGTCATCAGCCAGATCTGCTCATCATGGCCGGATTTATGCGCATCCTGACACCTGCATTTGTGAACCACTATGCCGGCCGGATGCTAAACATCCATCCATCTTTACTGCCTAAATATCAGGGGTTACATACTCATCAGCGTGCACTTGATGCTGGTGACAGTGAACATGGTGCCAGTGTGCATTTTGTGACGGAAGAACTGGATGGCGGTCCGGTAATTCTGCAGGCAAAAGTTCCGGTTTTTGCAGATGATACTGTCGAAGAACTGGCACAACGTGTACATGTGCAGGAACATCAGATCTATCCGTTAGTGATCAACTGGTTCTGTCAGCAACGCTTAGTCATGAAAGAAGGTAAAGCCTGGCTGGATGGCGAATGTCTTCCGGTCTCTGGTTATGCCAGCGATGACGATGGCGTAGAACAACCAGCAGAATAATGAATATTCAGGGAGCTTAAGCTCCCTGATTTTTTTCCGTCTCAATAGTCAGCATCTTTTCACCAAGGTGGAAAACATTCAATTCCCCCCTGGCCATTTTCAGCCAGCATTCATTGTTCGTCAGTGGTTGCGTTGCAATGATAGTTACCACATCATCCGGCGTTGTTTCCTGCTGAAAATCAATCGTAACGTCATCATCGATCAGCTTCGCCTGACCAAACGGCGCTCTGCGTGTAATGCTATGCAGATTTGTTGTGCAGTAAGTGATCAGATATTCACCATCAGACAACAGCATATTGAACACACCCAGCGCCATCAGCTGATTACATAATGTTGCCAAAAAGCGGAATAACTTTTCCGGCGTCGCAGGAAATACCGGAAATTGTTTCTCCAGCTGATTTAACAACCAGCAAAATGACCTTTCACTGTCGGTCTGGCCAACGGGTTCAAATCTGCCACAATCCAGCGATTCATAATTCGTCAGCTGACCATTATGTGCAAAGGTCCAGTAACGTCCCCACAGTTCACGCGTAAACGGATGCGTGTTTTCCAGAGCTACACTGCCACGGTTTGCCTGCCGGATATGGCTCACTACCGCACAACTTTTGATCGGGTATTCCTGAACCAGCTTGGCTATTTGAGACTGAGCGCACGCCACGGGATCTTTAAAGGTACGACACCCCTTCCCTTCATAGAAAGTGATACCCCAGCCATCAACATGAGGGCCTGTACGCCCACCACGTTGCACTAACCCGCTAAAACTAAAGCAGATATCGGTGGGAACATTCGCACTCATACCCAGTAATTCGCACACAGCCTCACCTCGAACTAATCAGACCGCCAACTCTTTTTCAATCAGCATGATCAAAATATGGATAACTTTAATATGAATTTCCTGAATACGATCGGCATAGCCAAAATAAGGAACCCGGATTTCAACATCGGCCAGACCAGCCATTTTCCCGCCATCTTTACCGGTCAAAACGACAACTTTGATCCCTTTCGCTTTTGCTGATTCAATCGCAGTAATAATGTTTTGAGAATTACCGCTGGTTGAAATCCCCAGCATCACATCCCCCGGACGACCAACAGCCTCCAGATAACGAGAGAACACGTATTGATAGCCATAATCATTAGAGACGCAGGACAAATGACTTGGATCCGAGATGGCAATACCGGCATATCCCGGACGATCTTCACGGTAACGACCGGTCAGCTCTTCCGCAAAGTGCATGGCATCACAATGAGAACCGCCATTACCACATGACATTACTTTGCCACCATCGCGCAGTGATGCGGCGATCAACGTTGCAGCCCGTTCAATGGCATTAATATTTTCCGCGTCAGCGATAAAATCAGCCAGTGCTTGCTGAGCGGTTACCAGTTCCTGCTTGATCAATTCCTGATACATATGCTGTATTTTTCCTTTCAAGTTTTTATATGGAAAAACCGTCTATTCTTGTTCTGATCGCCACAGGCAACAACCGCCTTTCTTCGCCACCAGATCCAATCTTTTTTCATGAGCCGCCAACTCATCAGCTGATGCGCTCAAAACTTTTAATGAGCCGTTACGCTGTATCATCTTCAGCTGTTGTGCTGACGCGGATGACGCTGAATTATTATCATTGACCGTGTTGTGTAACTCCAGTCGCGTCTGGCCACCCGTCATCAATAAATAGACATCGGCCAGAATTTCGGCGTCCAATAATGCGCCGTGCAAAGTACGGTGCGAGTTATCGATACCAAAACGAGTACACAACGCATCCAGACTGTTACGTTTGCCAGGGAATTGTCCCCGCGCCAATGCCAGCGAATCCGTTACCCGGCAGATGTCTTTAACCCGCTCCGTCCAGCCTAGCTTATTAAATTCATGATCGATAAAGCCAACGTCGAACGACGCGTTATGAATGACTAATTCCGCACCACGAATAAAATCCCGGAATTCTTGCGCAATCGCAGCAAACGGTGGTTTATCGGCCAGAAAAGCATCGGTAATACCATGAACCCGGATCGCCTCTTCATCAACCAAACGATCCGGCTTGATATAGACATGATAATGATTTCCGGTTAAACGACGGTTAATCACCTCCACACAACCAATTTCAATGATGCGGTGACCGATATAGACCGGGCCACCACTCTGGTTCATACCCGTGGTTTCGGTATCGAGAATTACGTAGCGATTCGTTTGCATTGGGTTCATAGCACTTTTATGTCACACTTTACTCAGATGCTCAGAATACCACGACACTATGCTAAAACAGATAACTCTCTATACCGATGGCTCATGTCTCGGTAACCCAGGCCCGGGCGGTTATGCCGCTGTTTTGATCTACAAGCAACACCGTAAAGAGTTGGCTCAGGGTTACGAGCTGACGACAAATAACCGCATGGAACTAATGGCCGCTATTGCAGGTTTGCAATCATTAAGCGAACCCTGTCAGGTCAGATTGACCACTGACAGCCAGTATGTCCGGCAAGGTATTACCCAGTGGATCCACGGTTGGAAGAAAAAAGGCTGGAAAACGGCTAACCGCGAACCAGTAAAAAACGTGGACTTATGGTTACTGCTGGACAGCGAAATTCAGCGTCATGATGTGGAATGGTTTTGGGTTAAAGGTCATTCCGGTCACCCGGAAAATGAACGCTGCGATGAACTGGCCCGCAATGCAGCGCTGGCTGACAGCCGCCTGATTGATTCCGGATATCCATCCTAAAAGTTTACACCTTCACTTTTCGTGCAGGCCGGATTATTCAGTCTGGCCATGCCGCCCACCATTACCGGTCGTCTCAGCCAGGCAGCTTCGCGGATACGGGTTAGCGGAATCGTGCGTTTTCTTGCGGCCAGCATATAAGTTGATGCAAACCGGTAGCCGCAACGCCTGCCGGTTTTTTCTTTCCAGAAATGGAATCGGTTACGGCGAGTCACGGTTGAATACGCGAAGCCCTCCAGATGCACGACTTCAAAACCAAGCAGGTGTAACCAGTCCAGTACTCGTTCCGGAGAAAACATTCGGGCAGACCACGGCAAACGGCGCCGGAGGTTCGGTAACAGCCTTCCCAGGCCAACCAGACTATAAGGATTAAAACCGCTGATGATGATCCAGCCATCCGGCGTTAGCACCCTCTCGACTTCCCTTAATATCTGATGCGGATCACTGCTGAAGTCCAACAGATGTGCCAGCAAACAGGCATCAATACTTCCTGAGCGGATAGGTAATTCATCAACGTCAGCGATAATTCCCAGTGAGGCACCTTCCGGAGCAACTGCACATTGATGACGGATCGAGGAAGCAGCACATGAAAGCTGACTGCTTAGTGTCCCCAGCTTCAGCAAGTGATAGCCAAACATAAGCGGACACCACTCATCGAGCTTGTGTTGGATCTCCATTGCCAGCCAATCACCCATTGGCAATTCACTCCAGTTCTCTGGTGTAATAATTGCCTGGTTTATTTTTGCTGGTTTCACATCATCACCTCAAAACGGGTAAATATTGCCTTTCTTTCTCTTTCATTCTATACACAACATCTGTTTATAGAACCGGAGCGCATCACATGTTGCAGGTACAAACAATTCCAAGCCGTCAGGATAACTATATTTGGCTGATAAAACAGGGAAATCAAGCGATTGTGGTTGACCCTGGTGAGTCGGCCCCTGTGATTGAACGACTCCGGCAACAATCTCTGAATCTCAAAGCTATCTTTGTCACCCATCACCATCATGATCATGTAGACGGTGTAGCTGAACTGTTGGCCCTATATCCGCAGTGCGCGGTCTATGGTCCGCAGATAACATTAACAGACGTGCCTCAGTTGCAGACCATGCGCGATCAGGATCTGATCAGCTTCCCTGATCTTGATCTGACGTTTACTGTCTGGCATACCCCGGGGCACACCGCTGAGCATATTGTTTTTCATGGTCATGGTGCCCTGTTTTGCGGCGATACGCTCTTTTCTGGTGGCTGCGGACGCTTGTTCTCCGGTACTGCAGAACAGATGTATCACTCTCTGCAGCGCCTTGCCAGCTTGCCTGAAGATACCCTTGTTTATCCTGCACATGAATATACTTACAATAATTTAAGCTACTGTCTGCAGGCAGAACCGGATAATGTATTTACAATTAAGCGGATTAAAGAGGTAAGCAAGCTACGACAGCAAGGGTGTCCAACACTCCCCTCTACTATTGGAATAGAAAAACAGAGTAATGTGTTTTTACGCACACATATGCCTTCGGTGGCCGTTTTCGCTCAGAATTCAAGCGAACTCTATCTCGAAAATGAGATCCAGATCTTTGCTATTTTGCGTGAAAAAAAGAATAATCTTTGAGCTGTAAATGAGCATAATTTATGCAAGGCTTGATCTGAACCCTAATCACACATACCATCTGTCAAAATATTGAGGATGACTGGATGAACATGAAGCTACATTTGGCCCTATTGGGCGCGCTGTTGCTGACCGGTTGCCAGGCGTTACAACAAGACTCAGATAAAAACAATTTGGGTTCTACCGTTAACGTAATGTCGAACTACCGCTCACATGCGACTTCGGCACTGGATCGATCGGAAAGCTCACACCCTTATATGTGGGACCGCATTGCTGACGAAATGCAGTTGACCATGCCAAACGATCCGGACGTCATCGCTTATCGAGACTGGTACATCAAACATCCCAAATATCTGCGTACTGTCACTGAACGTGCTGCCCCATTCCTCCACCTGATCACCGAGGAAATAGATAAACGTCAGATGCCAATGGAGCTGGTGTTATTGCCCATTGTTGAAAGCGCATATAACCCTAATGCCCGCTCCCATGGCAACGCTGTTGGCTTATGGCAATTCTTAAGTGCATCAGGCAAACGTTATGGTCTGAAGCAAGACTACTGGTATGACGGCCGTCGCGATGTTGTCGCATCAACACATGCTGCTCTCGATTATCTGGCTCAGTTGAATGCTTATTTTGATGGTGACTGGCTGAATGCTGTAGCCGCCTATAATGCGGGTGAAGGCCGCATCCAGAATGCAATTAAAGCCAACCGTGCACAAGGTAAGGCGACTGACTTTTTCTCGCTGAATCTGCCTCGTCAGACTATGGAATATGTACCACGTCTGATGGCTCTGGCTGATGTCATTAAGAATGCGAAAAAATATGGGATTGATTTGCCAAAAGTTCCAAATCGCCCATCAGTGCGTTTAATTGACACCAATGGTCAAATCGATCTGCGCACGGCAGCAGAGCAGGCCGGCATGTCATTGCCTGCACTGAAACGTCTGAACCCTGGTTTTAACCGGAACACGACTTCACCACAAGGACCAGATCATCTTTTGGTACCAATTGGTGTAGCTGATGAGCTGGAGTTGGCATTAGCTGACATGGCGCCGCAAAAACGCATGCGTAATGACAGCGAGCGTGTTGCACTTGCGAAAAATGATGATGCCGCCAAATCAGGATCATCAGTAAGTATCAGCGTGCACCATAAGGTAAAACGTGGTGATACCTTGTGGACGATCGCCAGCTCTTACGGTGTATCAGAAAAACAGCTGATGCAGTGGAATAAGTTGACGAAAAAGAAACTGAAAGCAGGTCAGGTGCTGCTGGTAAATGCACCAGTAAGCAAAGCATCCGGCAAGGCATCCAAATTGTCGGTCGCCAAAGCTGCGAAATCACGCCGTTATGAAGTTCGCCGTGGTGACTCACTTTCTTCGATTGCCGAGAAGTTCCAAATCACGATCAATGATCTGATGCGTTGGAACAGCTTGGATCATAACCGTCTTAAACCAGGTCAGACACTGACTGTACGGCTTAATGACAGCGGAGTGTAATTTCCGTTCGTAATGAATATAAAACCGGGAGCAGATGCTCCCGGTTTTGTTTTCTGCGTCCACAGGTATTAAGATGAAAAGACTCATTCTCATACACAGGAAACATGATGTCTGATTTCATTCTCATTACAGGCTGCTCTACCGGTATTGGTCTGCATTTAGCTCAACGTCTGCAGCAGGAAGGATTCAACGTACTGGCAACAGCAAGAAAAGAGAATGATGTAAACCATTTGCTGCAATCAGGTCTGAATGCATATCAACTGGATCTGAATGACGAAAAAAGCATTGAACAGGCAGTTGCATGGGCTTTGGTACAATCAAATGGTCAGTTATATGGCCTGATTAATAATGGCGCTTATGGCCAGACGGGCGCAATCGAAGACCTGCCAACTCAGGCATTACGCGAACAATTCAATACCAATCTGTTTGGCTGGCATCATCTGACCCGCCTTATTCTGCCGGGTATGCTCAAAGAAAACCGAGGCCGGATTATTCAGATCAGCTCGCTGCTGGGATTAGTCGCGATGAAATACCGCGGCGCTTATAACGCCAGTAAATTCGCACTGGAAGGTTATACGGATACACTTCGGCTCGAATTGCGGAATACAAAAATACAAATCAGTCTGGTTGAACCGGGTCCGGTAAGCAGTCAATTTCGCAGTAACGCGCTCGCTAAATTCCTGCAACACATCAATGTAACGGAAAGCCGTCACCATGATATCTATCAGCAAACGTTACAACGCTTACAAAATCCAAAACCTAAAAATCCGTTTACCCTCGGACCTGAATCCTGTGTAGCGCCGGTATTACATGCGTTACGTAGCAAACGGGCTAAAACTCGCTACGGAGTAACCTTCCCGACACATCTGTTTGCTGTTTTAAGAAGAGTATTACCGACACGCTGGCTCGACAGCATCCTTTGCCGTTCAGCGTAAAAAATGCCGCAATCAGATTATGCGGCATCTCGGTGACAGATTAGACAGATTAATAATGCTGGCCGTTATCATAATAACCAGTACGCGCGAGTGGTTGAACAACAATGGCCACATCAACATCATTACCCGCAGTTGCTTTCACAACCGAAGTGATCAGCTGTGCGGCTTTATCCTGCATCTCCTGTCCACGATCAAACCAGAAAAGTTCAATAAATGGATAGGCCTGGCCACCAAAGCGTGTTGCAATAAACTCAGCCGGAATATACTCAATAGTAAAGTGAGCAGCCGGAGCCTGAGTTAGCTCCGCAAGTTGCTCAACCAGTGTTTCACTTATTGCCGCGACTAATTCACGTTGCATCCCGCGGCATCGAATATGAGGCATCAAATATCTCCATGGAAAATAGACTTCTGCGCTATGGTAATGCCCTGATCTCACGAATGAAAGAGATTAGCTGGCTAAGCGTATTGCTGTTAAGCCTGTCACCGGGCCAGTCACTGGCAACCTCAACACCTGATTTCTGGTTAGCTGAACGTGGACAACAAAAAGTTTGGCTACTGGGCTCAATTCATGTTGGCAGCGAAGAGATGTATCCATTAGCGCCATCCATAATGCAGAGCTGGCAACAGGCTGACACACTAATAGTAGAAACCGACCTCAGCTCATCATCAGGCAATAATCAAATGCTGATGAGTTACGCCATGTTGCCGTCAGACGTGACACTGAACCAGCAACTGGGTGCAGCGCTATATCAGAGAACCATTGATGTTGCTTCACAATATCAATTAAATGAACCGTTACTGGCTCATTTTCGCCCCTGGTTTGTAGCCATTACCTTACAGCAGCAAGCGATCCAACTGGCTGGTTATCAGCCATCGTTTGGTATCGATCACTATTTCATTAATCTGGCAAAAGAGCGGCAGCTCACGATTAATTATCTGGAAACAACGGAACAACAGCTGGCTTATCTGGCAGGGCTGGGCGCTGTGGAAGACGATTTTCTTGATGCAACCTTACAACAAATCAATAAGGTCAATGATGAACTTCCCGCACTGATTAAAGCGTGGGGCACCGGTGACCGGAACAAAATTCAGGCGTTACTTGATGATGAGTCTACCAGCCAGGAATTGCAGCAATATCTCGAACAGCACTTAATTAAAGAAAGAAATCAGCAATGGTTACCGCAAATCATGGCTCAGACAGCACATTCTAACTTCATGGTGGTCGGAGCCATGCATCTTTATGGTGACAATGGATTGTTAAAAATGCTGGAACAAAACGGATATAAGCTGACTAACATTCCGGCCCGATAGACGACAAACAGACTCTTAGCACATCAGTCAAACTGTAGAGTTAATTACTGGTCTGCCATAGACCCGGGCGTTATCATTACGGCATAACAACGCATATTATTTGCTGCAGAAAGAGAACAGGAAACACAGCATGTCTTATCAATTATTAGAGCAACGTTTTCAACAACTGCATCATCTGCAACATCTGCAGGCTATTTGTGGCTGGGATCAGGCGACTATGATGCCTGATGGTGGAAATCAGGCCCGGGGAGCCGCATTAGCTGAACTGGCATTATTACATCATCAGAAACTTACTTCGGTAGAAGTCGCTGACTGGCTGAATACAGCTGAAAATGAAGAATTGTCTGATGCACAAAAAGCGAATCTGCATGAGATGCGTCGCCGCTGGCAAAATGCAGCCTTGCTGCCGGACGATCTGGTTCAGGCCAGAGCACTGGCAGGCTCACGTTGCGAACATGCCTGGCGCGGACAACGGAAAAATAACGACTGGAAAGGTTTTGAACCAAATCTGAAAGTTGTCGTGGATCTTACCCGCGAGGCCGCACAGATCCGGGCTGAAGCGCTTGAATTATCACCTTATGACAGTCTGATTGATCTGTACGAACCTGGCATGACCAGTAATCAGTTACTGCGTATCTTTAATGATCTAAAAACCTGGCTGCCGCAGATCATCCGCCAGGCGGGTGAACGTCAGTCACAATATAGCCCGGTAAAACCAGAAGGCCCGTTTCCGGCTGGCAGACAAAAGTCACTTGGCTTACATGCTATGAAAATGCTGGGCTTTGATTTTAACCATGGCAGGCTGGATATCAGTACGCATCCATTCTGCGGCGGCGTACCCGAAGATGTACGCATTACAACCCGTTACAACGAGAACGATTTCATGTCCAGCCTGATGGGTGTGATCCATGAAACCGGACATGCCCGTTATGAACAGGGATTACCCGTTGCATGGCGGGGACAACCCGTGGGTGAAGCCCGCTCAATGGGTATACATGAAAGCCAAAGCCTGTTTTTTGAAATGCAGTTGGCTCGTCATCCTGCATTTTTGCACCGCATGGCACCACTCATCAAACAGCACTTCGGTGATCAGCCAGCACTGGAAGCTGACAATCTGATTCAGTTATACAGCCGGATCGAACCCGGATTTATCCGTGTCGATGCCGATGAGCTGACCTATCCAGCTCATATTATTCTGCGTTTTGAAATCGAACAGGCACTGATTGAAGGAAAAATTCAGGTTCATGATTTGCCTGAAGTCTGGAATACAAAAATGCAGCAATACCTGGGCCTCAGCACCAAGGGCAATGATGCCATGGGTTGCATGCAGGATATCCATTGGACTGACGGCTCTTTTGGCTACTTCCCCAGCTACACATTAGGCGCTATTTATGCCGCCCAATTTGCTGGCGCCATTGAGCGGGATATCGGGAATATCGGTGATTTGATTGCTTCTGACAATGGACTGTCACTGATATTCAACTGGTTAAAAAACAACGTCTGGGAAAAAGCCAGCCTGCTCAGTACCGATGAACTGATATGTCAGGCCACCGGTGAGCCATTGAATACACAGTGGTTCCGACATTACCTGGAACAACGCTATACCATGCTGTAACAAACTGAGGCCACAGAACTTACCGTCTGTGGCCTTTAGTTTTTTTAATACACCCCCTCCTTTCCCGCTCCCCTCGTCGTTGCATCCTGCTGTAATAAAAAAACAATCTCACTGCTGTTGATGTCTTGCTGCATGAAGCTGCTGACAACGTTATTCTCAACAGAACAAAAAACAGTCATAAATTGTATTTCCGGGCAAGAAAAGTCTGAAAAATGAGCACTTGAACTAAAATGGGCTATTTTTATCAGATCTTTAGCACTTTCGGGGTTCACAAACCGAAAGATTCTGGTAGTATTCGCTCCGCACTTGAGGAGGGATTCCCGAGCGGCCAAAGGGATCAGACTGTAAATCTGACGGCTCTGCCTTCGAAGGTTCGAATCCTTCTCCCTCCACCATTAAGTGCATAGTAAAACGCTAAAAAAGCTCGTGGAGGGGTTCCCGAGCGGCCAAAGGGATCAGACTGTAAATCTGACGGCTCTGCCTTCGAAGGTTCGAATCCTTCCCCCTCCACCATCTCTTCTCCTGTTCGTATCCAATCAAAAATTCCAAAAACTGAATAAAGCATTGTTTTATTATTCCATAACTAATATTTTGGAATGATTTCACTGCTATAAGCAGAATCTGAAAGTCATAACCTGCATCTCTGATGAAACCACAAAGCGCGGAATCGGACCTAATCAAATGAAAATTATATCTTTTAATATCAATGGACTAAGAGCCAGACCTCATCAGCTACAGGCTATTGTTGAGCAGCATCACCCTGACATTATCGGTCTGCAGGAAACAAAAGTTCACGATGATGCATTCCCGGTAAGCATTATCGAAGAGCTGGGCTATCAGGTTCATTTCCATGGCCAGAAGGCACACTATGGCGTTGCACTGCTGTCCCGTAAAACACCTGATGCCGTTATCAAAGGTTTCCCTGAAGACGATGAAGAATCGCAGCGGCGTCTGATCATAGGCCGCTTCATGCAGGAAAACGGACGACTACTGACGGTTTTCAATGGTTACTTCCCGCAGGGGGAATCACGGGATCATCCAATAAAATTTCCGGCCAAACAAAAGTTCTACCGGGATCTGCTGAACTATCTGCAACAAAATCATACGCCGGATGAAGATATCGTCATCATGGGTGATATGAATATATCCTCAACAGATTTGGACATCGGAATTGGTGAAGCTAACCGTAAGCGTTGGCTGCAAACCGGAAAATGCTCTTTCCTGCCGGAAGAACGGGAATGGCTGAATGAACTGCTGGCATGGGGATTCGTCGATACCTGGCGCAGTCAGAATCCTGATTCCAATGAGCATTTCTCATGGTTTGATTACCGTAGCCGTGGCTTTGATGATAACCGCGGACTGCGTATTGACCTGCTGTTAGCTACATCGGTTTTACAGCAACGTCTGCAACAAACCGGTATTGATTATGAGATCCGAGGAATGGAAAAACCCTCTGATCACGCCCCTATCTGGGCTGAGTTTATTTAGTTTCCGCCACTGCTGTATTCGTCGTTACCGGAGGTACAGGCGGGAGCGTGAAGTTAAGCGCAAGTTCATCTCTCGCTTGCGCTACGGCTTCCCGGTAACGAGCCAGTTCACGTACAGGTACATGATCAAGATGGTTCTGATAACGATATGTTATCCGCAGCAATCGTGGACTTATCTGCCGCACCCATACACTGAACTTAAAGACCGCATTATCATATTGCTGGCTGTAGTCGGCAATATTCACATCATGGGGTAAATTAAAAACGAACTCCTGACGGATCCGGACAGGTGCTCCCAGCGCCAGCGGTTGCTTTCTCGCACTATCAATCGTTTTCAGATAAGAATCGATAAGATCCGCATATAAAGGTAATCCGTTCCGGGTCAGCTCATCAATCCCGGCAGATGACGAAAACTGCTGACGCACAACCAGTTCGTTGGTGCGCAGATTATCCTTTATCTCTGGTTGCGATGTTCCTTCCAGATCGGGATAAAGCTTTGAATAATAACCTAACAGCTGATGTGTTATTTGTTGTGGCGGAATATCCTTCCAGGATGAACGCTGACTTTCCGCTTCATGACCGGAATAGCGCGCTTCAACCAGAAGACGACTGCCCGGTTCATCCAGCCAGAGTTCCCGTCGTAAAACCGTTTCTGCAATACGGTATTTATCATCCATAGAAACAAAATCTTTGCTGTCAGGAGCAACCGGTAATGCGTAATGCAGATAAGGCACGCCGATGGTATTAAGATCTGTTCCCTGATTAAGATCTGTGCCATCCAGCCAATATTGCTGATTGTTCAGTTTGGCTGAAACAATGACATGATCAAATGCATAAGGTGATGGCAGCTGTCTGGGAAGAGCTGCGCCTTGTTCCAGATTAACCAATGCTGCCTGCGGGCTGAATCCCATCGCTTTCAGTAACGCCATGAGCAATACCGTTTTATCTTTGCAATCTCCATAACGGCGGTACAAGGTATCAGATGCTTTTCGGGGGACATGAGATCCAATGCCATCCTCAACACCCAGATAGCGGATCTGTTGCTGCACGAACTGTAATGCAGCCATGATTTGCTCTTCTGGCTTTTGCGAATCACTCATCAATTGATCGGCGACTTTCTGTATGACAGGTTCAACAACAGCAGCCTGTTCATACAAAGGAATAGCCCACTTCGCAACATCTGACCATGAAGAAAATTCACTGAGCGACCAGTAATGATAAGGCGTAAACCATGCGGGCACATCATCATCTGCCGTGACCGCAGCCACTGACGACTCCTGCCACAGCAACTCCCGGTGCGTGGAAGTTTCTGTCATGGTGAGCTTACCATTCGGATTTTCAGGCACGGAGTAATAGAGGGTACGACCTGAATTTACCAGGACCCTGACTGAATTCAGTGCTACCGGCATTTCCCAGTCCAGTTGCAACTGGGTGCTGAATTTATTACCCATCACCGGATTGTGACCTATGATGCTGTAACTGTATTCGAGTACATCACCAACCCGGATGTCCGGTAAAATAAGATACGCTGTTTTGGTACCGGAATAGAGGTAATGTTCCAGATCCGGTTCACGCTGAAAAATCCGCAACTCCTGTGGTTCCAGACGATCCAGTGAAATACCTTTTCGTAAAACACGCACCCGGTGGATCTGGAGCGTTTCGAAGCCTGGATCAAACTCAAATGATAATTGAGACGCCTGTTCAAGACCCTCGGTACTGGTGATCTCCATAACATCGCGTGAATAGCGGGATACCTGCTGTGCTTCCAGATTTAACTGACGATCAATTAGCAGGTAACGTAATCCGTTAACTGATGGCTGGGCAGAAGATGCCGGCTGCAGGATCTCTTTCACCCAGAGAGGCGTTGGTGAAAATTTCACCTGCTCATCAGCATAGGTAGCCAGACTACAGAATAAAACACAAAAACCGATGAGCAACCGAGCGAACAAGACGGGACCCTTAAACAGATACGCATAAGCCGCTATATGGTACCACGCTATAGATCCCGGAGAATACATGCTTAGCCGATTCGTGGACGCAAATGTGCATACCAGTGGCGTTCCAGATGACGGAAACACCAGACCAGCATCAAACTCAGCAGCAGATAGAGTAAACCAGCGGTAATAAAGGCCTCAAACGGCGTGTAATAGCGGGCATTTATAATACGGGCCGCCCCCGTCAGATCGACAACGGTAATCACGCCCGCTATAGAAGAACCATGCAGCATCAGAATAACTTCATTGCTGTATGCTGGTAACGCACGACGTAATGCACTTGGCAGAATAATATGACGCAGCATCTGCCAACGAGACATACCAAATGATGCCGCAGCTTCCAGTTCGCCTTTCGGGATCATCTGTATTGAGCCCCGGACAATCTCAGCAGTATAAGCACCGGTATTCAGAGCAAACGCCAGCAGCGAGCAAAACCAGGCTTCCTGAAACCATTCCCATGCCCAGGACTGCTGTAACCACTGCCATTGACCCGCACCGTAGTAGATAATAAATAACTGGACCAGCAAAGGCGTACCGCGAAAGAAATAGATATACGCCCAGGCCGGATAACGCAACAAAGCGCTCTGGCTGCTACGTAAAATACCAACCGGAACGGCGATACACAATCCAATAATTAATGAGACAGTCACCAGCCAACTGGTATTGATTAACCCTTCAAGATAAGTCGGCCATTCACCAGCAATAATGGAAAAATCAAACATCCGGCTTACCTCGTTTTAATTGCATAACGGACCTCTGCCCAACGTAACAGAGCAGTGGAAATCGCTGTAAAACCCAAAAAAATCAATGCGACGGCCATATAAAAGGTAAACGGTAGTTGTGTACTGCCGGCAGCCAGACCCGCTTTCCGCACCATGTCATCCAGACCGATCACGGATACCAACGCAGTGGTTTTTAATAAAACCAGCCAGTTATTGCCAAAACCAGGCAACGCATGACGCACCATCTGTGGAAATAATACCCGGCGGAACACCTGCCATGGTGACATGCCATAGGCATATGCTGCCTCAAGTTGACCCCGTTCGACCGCCAGAATTGCACCACGGAATGTCTCCGCCATATAGGCGCCGAAAATAAATCCTATCGATAAGACACCTGCAATAAATGGACTGACATCAATATAATCCGGAACGTAAGAGATCCATTCATGATCAGGATTACTTTCAGTCAGCCAGTTATTTATTCTTTCGTTGATTTGGGTACATAAGAAATTCAGAAAGATCTGACCACCGAAGAAAATCAGCATCATCAGAATCAGATCAGGGATCCCCCGCACTATCGTGGTGTAAAAAGTAGCGACACCTTTTGCCAGACGATTTTTAGAAAGCTTAGCCAGAGCACTCATCATACCCAGCACGACAGCCACCAGCACCGACAGCAATGCAACTTCCAGCGTGATCCAGGCACCATCAATAATCGTGGCACCGTAACCTTTCAAATCTAACATACCTTTATCCATCAAAACGGGCCCGTAATGGGCCCGTTGAATACCGGAGATAATGAGCGAACAGGTTTATTCACCGTAAACGTCAAAATCAAAGTATTTGTCATTAATCTGTTTGTATTTACCGTTAGCGCGGATATCCAGAATCGCTTTATTAAACATCGCCTTCAGATCACCATCGCCTTTACGCAAAGCAACACCGGCACCTTCACCAAACCATTTTTTATCTGACAGGCCAGGGCCAACCAAGCTGTATTCGCCGTTAGATTTATTAACCAGACCATCCATGACCGATGCAGTATCAGCCAATACGTAATCTACACGGCCGGATTTCAAATCAAGATAGGCTTCATCATATGAGCCGTAACGCTTAATCTCGGTATCAGGGAAATTATCGGATACGTATGTATCCATTGATGTTGCACGTTGAACTGCAATCTTTTTATCTTTCATAAAAGCTTGCGTTAGTTCAATCGTTGCGCCCTTTTTAGCTGCAAAATGCGCAGGAACATGCTGGTATTTCCCAGAGAAATCGATACGTTTTTTACGTTCTTCAGTGATATCCATCGTTGAAATGATCGCATCAAACTTACGAGCCAGCAGACCAGGGATCATGCCATCCCAATCTTGCTTAACGATGGTACATTTTACTTTCATCTGTTCACATAGCGCGTTGGTAATATCAACATCGAAACCATGCAACTGACCTTTTTCATCGACACTGGAAAACGGAGGATAGGCCCCTTCAATTGCGACACGAACTTCTTTCCACTGTTTCGCCTGGGCACCTGTTACCATCAGGCTGGCCACGATCGCTGTTAACCACAGTTTTTTCATTGTTTGCTCCTGGCTATGTTGGAACCAATATCAATAAGTAGATGAAATAAATTGGCGGAAACGTTCTGATTTAGGATTGGCGAACAGCTCTTTAGGATCACCTTCCTCTTCAACCCGTCCCTGATGTAAAAACATTACCTTGTTAGACACATCACGTGCAAATGCCATTTCATGCGTAACCACCAGCATGGTACGTCCTTCCTCAGCTAAGCCGCGCATAACTGATAACACTTCACCCACAAGTTCCGGATCTAACGCAGAAGTGGGCTCATCAAACAACATCACCTCAGGATCAACAGCAAGAGCACGGGCAATCGCGGCTCGTTGTTGCTGCCCGCCGGATAAATGCCCGGGGTAATAATCCCGACGCTCATATAACCCGACCCGATGCAGCAACGCTTCGGCTTTAGCAATTGCTTCCTGACGCGGGATTTTCAGCACATGTACCGGTACTTCAATGATGTTTTGCAATACGGTCATGTGTGACCATAAATTGAAACTTTGAAAAACCATTGCCAACCGGGAGCGGATCCGGGCGACTTGTTTAACATCAGCCGGAATTCGTTCACCTGATTTGTCAGTTTTCATACGAATTAACTCACCATGGACATAAACATCACCACTGGTGGGCGTTTCCAGCAAATTAATGCAACGCAAAAATGTTGACTTTCCTGAGCCGGAAGAGCCAATGATAGAAACTACATCGCCCTTACTCGCAGTCAGATTGATCCCCTTCAGTACCTCATTGGAACCAAAGCGTTTACATAAATTTTGCACCTCTAAGGTAGCTACCTGCTCCATATATGAGCCTTTCCCAATAATCGCTGAAGACAAAAATTCACTGCAAAAATGATACCCGGAAAAATACCAGCATCGACATTAAATACAAAATTATAATTGATAGTTTTTTAACTAAGCAGCATAAATATTCAAAATATTTAAGCATTATGCGCTTTTTGGCTACTAATTTCCGTTCGGAACTATAGCAATTCCGCCGGGACTTTACTTTGTCATGACCTCTGCTTTCCCAGCCTTTTGAGCTCTGTAATAGTTTTGTAATCTCAGTATTTTAGTTTTTGCAGAGCTGTGATATACGAAAAGCACTTCCCGGGATCCGGGTATGGCGGGTTTCGGCCCGTAATGCGTCAGTAATTGTATGCTTATGCATATACGATTTCTGGCCCGTAAAATGCTATCACAGTTTGTACGTTCTTTAGTTTGAGACGAGGAGGTAGTTCCATGGACAGGTTCTCACTGGAAGCAGAAGAGATGGCCGTTATTGAATCTGATGTACGTCAACGCCAAACAAACAAAAAACGCAAATGGAGAGAGATCGAGGCATTAAAAGACAGATATCGCTTGCAACGGGAATTGCAAGCTATCGATTTAAACTATGAACTTGGCATTAACGATATTTCGCTGAATTGAAGAAAATGGCGCTAATCAGCGCCATTTTTATATTTTTAGCTCAGACAGCCAACAGTTGTGCAGCCAGATCCTGGTAACGCTCGGCTACCTCACGCCCGAAGAGCGGATCATCAACCGTCATATTGGCCCAGTTATGCTCCAGATGCCGCCAGTCATCTTCTGTTAGTGCACGCCGCAGCAATGGAAAAATGGTACTTTCCTCATAGTCCAGATGCTTTTGCTGTAAAGCAATAAACTGTTCCAGTTCGGTCGCAACATAATCCAGCGGGATCACCGCATCCATCAGAATCATATCGACCATTTCCTGCAGTGCTTCACCACTGCTGACAATCTGTTTGTGTTGCTCTTTAAGAGTGGTCGTCACTACAGATGGATCACTGCAACGATAGGCAGAAAAATAATCGTAAATCAGATCTTCCCGTGGATGATGATGCGTATCAGCCACTTCCCTCAGGTAACTGAGTGCGTCTTTAAGTAAATTGAAACGAACCGGCTTTTCACTGCGAATCGCAGCCAGGTTATCGCGCAACACATCAAGTAGTTTAGCGATGTTGATATGTTCCTGGTGCAAAATATCCAACATGGTGCACGCTCCTGAACTGACAGACCAATGACAACAATTTATAAATTATAGTGAATTTTATTACCGATCAGTGATCCATCCTGAAATGTGCCGGTAATATCACGCAATCGGCGCTATTTGCCAGTTTATAGGCTGCTTATCAGCGTCCGTTAGGAATTGATTAGTCTGAGAAAAATGGCCACAACCTAAAAAACCACGATGTGCTGATAACGGGCTGGGGTGCGGAGCCATCAGGACATGATGTCGCTGGCGATCAATATATTGTCCCTTTTTCTGCGCATGGTTACCCCAAAGCAAAAACACCAGACCTTCCCGGTGCTCGTTCAACGCAGCGATGACACGATCCGTAAAATGTTCCCAGCCTGATGACGCATGGGAGTGCGCTTTGCCAGCCTCAACAGTAAGCACCGTATTTAACAACAGCACGCCTTGTTGAGCCCATGACAGCAAATAACCATGAGAAGGAATTTCAAAACCAGGAATATCCCGGTGCAGCTCTTTATAGATATTGACCAGCGACGGTGGCACTGCAACACCCGGTAATACTGAAAAACAGAGACCGTGAGCCTGATTGGGGCCGTGATATGGGTCTTGCCCTAAAATGACGACCTTAACATCTGCAAACTCAGTGTATTTAAAGGCATTGAAAACATCGGCAGCAGGAGGATAGACAATTTTGCCTGCTTCACGCTCACGCCGGACAAAATCCATCGTTTCCTGAAAATACGCCTGTTTTTTTTCCTGACCCAGCACATCACTCCACGTTTGCATTTTGCCCCCGGTTCTATATTAAAAATTCATTTTATCGTACTTCATCCAGAAACGGGATCTGGCAAATTTGTAGTAAATTTACAAGAAATCAAGAGTAGCCATTTTTACAAAAAATTGATTGTTAGATGCAAAATACATATTTATTGATCTTAATCAATCTTCCGTACTGAGTAGGCCTCATTTTTACAGGGGTATCCTCTTGCGAACTGTTAGTAAATTTACTAATGTAGTATCAAAGATACATGATTAGACCATCGCAGGTTTGATCCAATGACATAACGGGGCACTTTCTTGTAATAGTGACAAGAACAGCCCCAAACTATCGAGGAGTTCATCATGGTTAAGGGTATTCAAATCACTCAGGCAGCAAACGCAGATCTGCTTAATTCTTTCTGGTTACTGGATGAAGCAACACAGGAAGCACGTTGCCTGTGCTCTAAAGACCCTCGTTACACTGAAGATCAGGTTGTTGCTGTAGCATCGCTGGGTAACATCGAATATCGTGAAGTACCAATGAGCCTGGCACCACAGGTAGAAGGTGGTCAGCACCTGAACGTAAACGTTCTGCGTCGTGAAACACTGGAAGATGCAGTTAAGAATCCAGAGAAATATCCGCAGCTGACTATCCGTGTTTCTGGCTATGCCGTGCGCTTCAATGCACTGACCCCGGAACAACAACGCGATGTCATCACCCGTACATTTACACAGTCACTCTGATTTGCTTGTTATTAGCAGACAAACAAAAACGCCGGATATCAAATCCGGCGTTTTTTTATTTCCTATTTTCAAACGGGTGTGAGTTTATATTCAGCCTGTCGTTTGGAAATCATGGAATTACAGCTGTTACAAAAATAATCGACTGCACCACATGCCTGTAAACGCTCTAATTCAGCATGACAAGTGGGGCAATAAGCGACAAGGTTAAACTGTTTTGCACAGTGAACACAGGTCGTTGTAGCGAAACGCGGATCCAGCCCTTCTTGCTGACAAGAAGGACAGGTGATTTGATAAGCCATTTCACCTCTCCTAATACTGCTGATTAACCCTTCTTCACAAAACTCATCATACGACGACGTTTACGGATCTGAGTTTGCGTCAACTTATTGCGTCGGCCTTCGAATGGGTTGTCACCTTCCTGGAATTCAATATGGATAGGTGTCCCCATAATTTTAAGCGATTTACGGTAATAGTTAATCAGATAACGCTTATAAGACTCTGGTAAATCTTTAACCTGGTTACCATGAATAATAATACGTGGCGGATTATAACCACCGGCATGCGCGTATTTCAGCTTCACACGACGTCCACGGACTAATGGAGGCTGATGATCTTCTGCCGCCATATTCATGATACGAGTCAGCATTGAGGTGCTGATACGTTTGGTCGCAGAACGGTAAGCTTCCTGAATAGAATCAAACAGGTTGCCAACCCCGGAACCATGCAATGCAGAAATAAAGTGCACACGGGCAAAATCAACAAAACCCAGACGACGCTCCAGATCTTCTTTGATTTTTTCTTTAGTGTCCTGATCCAGACCATCCCATTTATTCACGGCGATCACAATTGAACGACCGGAATGCAGAGTAAAGCCCAGCAGACTTAAATCCTGATCAGAAACACCTTCCCGCGCGTCGATCAATAACAATACGACGTTGGCATCTTCAATAGCCTGCAATGTTTTAACGACAGAGAATTTTTCTACTGTTTCGTAGATTTTTTTCTTCTTACGTACACCAGCAGTATCAATCACGATGTAATGCTGATCATCACGCTCCAGCGGGATATAGATAGAATCGCGGGTAGTACCAGGCAGATCGTACACAATCACACGATCTTCACCTAACATACGGTTAGTCAGGGTTGATTTACCTACGTTAGGACGACCAATAATGGCAAATTTTATAGGCAAGTCAGCATAGCGATCTTCGCCGGTTAACTCTTCGTCTGACTCATCTTCTTCTGTTACGTCTGTTCCTTCAAAAGCAGCCCAGTAAGCAGCATCTTCATCTGCAGCTTCCTCTTCTGCTGACTTACCAGTCAACTCTTCAAAGAAAGGAGCCAGCGCTTTTTCCAGTAATGATGTCACGCCACGGCCATGAGAAGCCGCAATTTGATAAACTTCGCCCAACGCCAGACTATAAAAATCAGCACAGTGGACATCACCATCAAGACCATCGGTTTTGTTAGCTACCAGAAATACCTTTTTCTTCTGACGGCGCAGATGATTAGCAATGCCGATATCCGCACTGGTGACACCCGCACGGGCATCAACCATGAATAAAACCACGTCAGATTCATCAATCGCCTGCAGCGACTGTTCAGCCATTTTGACTTCGATACCTTCTTCAGAACCATCAATCCCGCCGGTATCGACGACAATAAAATTCATATCATCGACTACTGCCTGACCGTATTTACGGTCTCGCGTTAATCCCGGAAAATCGGCCACCAGTGCGTCCCGGCTACGCGTCAGACGATTAAATAATGTGGACTTGCCAACGTTCGGGCGTCCCACCAGGGCAACCACAGGGGTCATATAAAACCTCAATAATTAAATAAACAGAAGCCCCCGATACCAGATCAGGGGCTATAAACAAACATATAAACTGAATTATAACGGACGTTTGATAGCAACCAGTTCGCCACCTCGGGTTTGAATATAGATCAAATTCCCATCGATAATTGGTGTTGCATACAAACCATCACTATCAACTTCCTGCATTGCTGCAATTTTACCCGTTGTTTGTGAAATCCAGTACAGATAGCCCTCACTGTCACCGACTACAACGTAATCGCCCAATACCAGCGGAGCCGTGATATTGCGGTATTCCAGTTGAGTATTAGACCATTTTTCAGTACCGGTTGTGCGGTCGACCAAATAGATATGCGATTTTGAATCAGTGATAGCAATATCATTTACACCAATCCCCATATTCTGATAGGCGGCATATTTACGCTTCCACAGTTCATCACCGGAGATCAGTTTGCGGGAGATCAGCTGGCCATTATAGGCTACCGCGTACAGTTCATCATCAACAATAACCGGTTCAGCATCGACATCCACCATACGGTCCAGATCAGTCTGACCATGAGGCGTAGCGACACGGGTTTCATTAACAAGCTGTCCGTTCTGCAGGATCACAATGCCTATTTTACCATCAGCGCGCCCATAGAGCACACCACCGGCGGCAATAACAGGAGACGAAGTACCACGTAAGGTCAGGTTGGGTTGTTCACTGGTCACTGTCCAGTCAATTTTACCCGTTTCACCATCCAGTGCGAGTAACTGTCCTGCACCCGTAGCAACCACAACTTTACCGGAATCAGTAGCTGGTGCAGCCAGCACTTCGCCACCGACATCGGTATGCCAAATCAGTTCGCCATTTTCCTGACTTATTGCAATCAACTGGCCATTTTCTGAACCGACATAAAGATGGCCATCGGCAGCAGCTAAACCACCTGACAGACGAGCACTACGTTTTTCTTCATAGACAGGCTGATCACTGAGATCAATATCCCACAGCTTGTTGCCACTCAGTTTATCAAAAGCATAAACATCGCCGTCTCTTGAGGCAGCAAAAATATTGTTGCCAACAATCACTGGCTGCAAGTGCGAATAGAATTTGCCAACGCCGGAACCAACACCATGACTCCATGCTGTTTCCGGATTAAAAGCCGATTCAATTACTGGTACTTCAGCCATTTTAATGACGTCTTCTTCTGAACTGCAGCCATAGAGTAAAATTCCTCCCAGCAACAGACAGCTAAGTTTTTGCCAACTTTTATGCATTTGGTTCACCATCCTTCGCATTATTTCGCTGTAGGTGTATCAACTTTTTCGCTGGCTACAGAAAGATCGTCCAGTTTCATCTGTAAAACAGGATTTACACCGTTTTTACTGGCTTGCATGGCTGCAGTATATGCTTCGCGTGCTTTATCCGGCTGCGATGATGCCAGTAAAGCATCACCTCTGACTTCGGCTACAGCTGCCTTATACTGTCCTGCTGTGACTGAATCTAATACTTTCAGTGCATCGGCTGGTTTATTCATCGCTATTAATACGCGAGCCAGACGAATACCTGCGACTGGTTTGAATTCTTCATCGCTGGCTTGGTCCGCAACGCGGCGCAGTTGTTCTGCAGCCAGTTCAGGTTTATTCGCCTTGACCGCTTCAGCTGCCAGTTGCAGTGCAGCCAAATCACCATAGGTATCTTTATGCGCGGCAATAAACTGACCAACTTCAGCAAATGCTTTTTCATGTTGTTCAGACAGGTTTTGCATGACCTGTTGATACCCGGCTGCAGATGATTCACTCTGCTGACGGGTATAATCATTGTAATAGCGCCAGCCGAACAATCCGACAAAACCAATCACCACACCCGCGATGATGGATTTACCATTTTCCTGCCACCATGACTTAATAGCTTCAACCTGTTGTTCTTCTGAATTATAAACGTCCACTATTACTCTCCCAGTTGAGCCAGGATCGGTAACAGCGCTGTGACATCAACAGTCTGCTGTTCAACCTGATCACGTAAAAATTTGACGGTGACTTTCTGTTCTGCTACTTCAGTTTCTCCCAGAATCAGTGCAATTCTGGCTTCCACTTTATCCGCACGCTTCATTTGTTTCTTAAAGTTGCCACCGCCGCAATGTGTCATGACACGCAGTTGCGGACGTTCACTACGTAATTTTTCAGCCAGCAACAGACCGGCAGTCAGTGTTCCCTCGCCCGCCATGCAAATATACACGTCAACGGTAGAAGGAATATTACGGATTTGTTCCAGCGTTTCGAGCATCAGGGTAAGACGCTCCAGTCCCATCGCAAAACCAATCGCCGGTGTAGCCTGACCGCCCAGTTGTTCGACCAGTCCGTCATAACGGCCACCACCACAAATGGTACCCTGCGCCCCTAAGCTGTCGGTGACCCACTCAAAGACGGTGTAGTTATAATAATCCAGGCCCCGAACCAGACGCTCATTAACTTGATATGCAATACCGGCAGCATCAAGTAATGCCTTCAAGCCACTGAAATGCGCCTTGGTCTCTTCACCGAAATAATCAGCCATCGTCGGCGCATGCTGCAGAATTTCCTGAACCTGCGGATTTTTGGTATCCAATACACGCAGAGGATTACTGTACATACGACGCTGAGATTCTTCATCCAGCGACTCTTTATGCTGCTCAAGGAATGTCACCAAGGCATCACGATACGCCGCGCGTTCAGCTGAAGAACCTAATGTATTTAGTTGCAGGGTCGTAAATTGTGCAATACCCAATTCGCGCCACAAGCGGGCAGTCATCATGATCAGCTCAGCATCAATATCCGGACCAGTCAGGCCGAATACTTCAACACCGAATTGATGAAACTGGCGATAACGGCCTTTTTGCGGGCGTTCATGACGGAACATCGGGCCCACATACCACAGGCGGCGTTCCTGATTGTAAACCAGACCATGTTCGATACATGCACGAACACAACCTGCAGTGCCTTCCGGACGCAGTGTCAGACTGTCACCGTTACGATCATTGAAGGTATACATCTCTTTTTCAACCACATCGGTAACTTCACCGATAGCACGCTGAAACAGGTTGGTCATCTCGACAACAGGCATCCGGATTTCGGAATAACCATATGAAGAAACCACACGACGCAAAGTTGCTTCGACCATTTGCCAGACCGGAGTTTGTTCCGGTAGGCAATCATTCATACCACGAATCGCCTGAATTTGTTTAGCCACAATAATTCTCAAATTTTTTAATGCAAAAGCTGCCCGCATTATAGATAGTTTCAAAAGGCAGGTACAACCCGCCCACAGGCAGCGCGTATATGTAATATCCGGACTTATTCCTCGTGCTGCTTGATCGTGATCGGAATACGCTTTTCCTGATCAAGCTGTGACGCTTTGGCTCTGATACGAGCCTCTAATTGATCCAGCAGTTCATTGTTATCCAGACGACCGACTCGTTCACCGTTTTCATACAGTGCACTCATGCGATTAGCACCAGCCAAGCCAAGATCAGAAACCAGTGCTTCACCCGGGCCGTTAACTACACAACCGATAATAGAAACATCCAGCGGAGTGATGATATCTTCGAGTCGTTGTTCCAGCGCATTGACTGTACCAATTACATCAAATTCCTGACGGGAACAGGTCGGACAAGCAATGAAGTTAATACCGCGGGCACGGATGCGCAGTGACTTCAGAATATCAAAACCAACTTTGATCTCTTCCACTGGATCGGCTGCCAGCGAGACACGCAGCGTATCACCGATACCATCCGCCAGTAACATTCCCAGACCAATAGCAGATTTCACCGCACCGGCACGGAAACCACCAGCTTCTGTGATCCCCAGATGTAATGGCTGTTCAATTTGCTTTGCCAATAAACGATATGCATCGACTGCCAGAAAAACATCGGATGCTTTAACGCTGACTTTGAACTGATCGAAATTGAGGCGATCCAGTATGTCCACATGACGCATAGCTGATTCAACCAGCGCCTCTGCAGTAGGCTCACCGTATTTATCCATCAACTCTTTTTCCAGCGAACCACCATTCACACCAATGCGGATCGGGATATTCATATCGCGGGCACAATCAACTACCGCACGAATACGATCTTCTTTACCGATATTACCGGGATTAATACGTAAACAATCGACACCATACTCAGCAACTTTCAGCGCAATACGATAATCAAAATGAATATCGGCCACTAACGGAATGGATATTTGCTGACGGATCAGTTTAAAAGCCTCAGCAGCATCCATTGTCGGTACAGACACTCGTACAATATCTGCCCCGACGCGCTGCAGAGCCTGGATTTGTGCCACAGTAGCCGCCACATCAGTGGTCAACGTGTTCGTCATCGACTGTACCGATATCGGGGCATTCCCGCCAACCGGTACATTTCCTACCATGATCTGCTTACTGATCCGGCGTTTAATAGGTGATACATGCTGAGTCATGAATTAATTCTTCAACGGTAACTTATAACGAGCAACTACACCCTGACGGATATAGGACGACATATCAACTTCCTGTCCGTGGAAATAGATAGAAACAGCCCGGGGCGCACCAATGGTCAGACTGAACGGCTCTTTGCCACTCAGACTGATTTTATCACCAGCATTTTTAGTCCCTTCCAGTATGGATTTACCTGTAGCATCGGTAACTCTCAGCCAGCAGGTCTCCTTAAACTGTAACTGCAGCGCAACAGACGGATCTACAGCAACTGCGGTTTCTTCTGTGCTGGCGGCCGTACTGACCGCAGTGGATGCTGCAGCCGAAGTCGCTGCTACAGCTGCAACCATTGGTGCCGGTACAACTGCTGACTGTTCCTGCGCTTCCGCATCCACGGCTGTATCAGTAAGCACCGTTGGTGCCTGTCCTTCTGTGTCATTTTCTTCGGCTACATCAGCACTAGCCGGTACCGCAGAAGAACTGGTATTCATAACATCCGGAATAGTTGGCACCGGCAAAGATTCAGTTGCAACTGATGTTGCCGAACTAACCGGGTTAACAGCCAGTGCAGCCTCGTTAACCGCTTTAACAACTAACTGGCCGGCTTCATTAATGCTGGTCGGTACTGGTTCTTCTGTTGGTTGTAACCACCACCAGGTACCACCTAATCCAATAAGACCTATACATAACACCCAGGAAATAAGACGAACCCGGTGTTCACTGGCCTCACGCTGTGTCCGCCCGGAGAAGCTATACATTTCACTGTATTTTTTGTCATCCAAACCGAGACCATCATAGGCAGCGACAACGGCTTCTTCATTCGCTCCGACAAAACGAGCGTAAGTTTTCAGATACCCGCGGGTAAAAGTGCTGGCCGTTTTCTGATCAAAACGATCCTCCTCTATATCGCGAATTAATGAAATACGCAGATTAAGACGATGAGCAACATCCTGCTGACTCAAACCTCTTTGTTCACGTGCCGTTTTTAGTATTGTGCCCGGCGTTAGCTGGGCTGTCTCATGACGCTGTTCAGTAGTCATTGTTCTGATATCTTTTCGTTTGGATCGAGGATGGGAATTGTTGAACCAGAGTCTGGCCGAAAATATGGCTATCAGCTATCCGCCCCTGCGCTTGTGCAGTACGAATACTCAGCCACAAACTTTGCGGAGTATCAGTGGCTTTTTTACGATATGTACTTAACCATGATTCTGCCTCTGTTGGATTATTTGCATTTAAAGCCATTTCGGCTAGATCAAGCAATAATTTTACTTTATGCGGATTGTAGCCGAGAGCAAGTCGATAATATTCCAGAGCTTTCTCTTTCTTGCCGGCTTGTAAAGCGCAGACACCGGCATTTTCATAACTGTCGTCCATTCTCAGATAATGAGGCTGAGCAACAGCCCGCATGAACATTTCATCAGCTTCGGAATAGTTACGGTTACGGCATAAAAATGCCCCATAATTATTCAGGACATCCGGATTATTACCATGACCAGACATTAACTTTTCATAGGCTTTCTGAGCTGAGACTTTATCACCGACAGCCTGGTAATAATGAGCCATCGCCAAATAAGCATCGGCACTATCAGGTGCCAGCTCAATAGCTTTTTCAAAGTTATATTTTGCAGGAGCCATCTGACCTTTATTCAGATACCCCATACCAAGCTGAATACGCGTCTTGGCGGCAGCGGCATTGTCTATTGAATTCTCTTGCTGTACAGAATTCTTGCCAATAATTGTTGTTTCGGTGACACATCCGGACAGCGCTATTATCGCTGCCCAGAGTAGAGGAAGATTTCTTTTCATTTCTCAGTACATTAACGAACTGGATTTCAAAGCATTTTGACGGAAATCTCCTGCTCTTGCATCCGTTTTTTCATGGTTCGTTTCGTTCTGTCGATTACATCACCTACCAGCTGACCACAGGCGGCATCAATATCATCGCCACGTGTTTTACGCACGATGACGGTATAACCGTATTCCATCAGCACTTTAGAGAAACGATCAACACGACTGTTGCTCGGTTTTCCATATGGATTGCTCGGGAACGGATTAAATGGGATCAGATTTATCTTACTTGGCGTATCTTTTAACAGCTCAGCCAGTTCACGAGCATGCTCCATGTCATCGTTCACATGATCAAGCAGCACATATTCAACGGTAACGCGGCCATGATTAGCATTTGATTTGCTTAAATAACGCTGCACAGAACCCAGGAATTCCTGAATATTGTATTTATCGTTGATCGGCATGATTTCTGAACGCAGTTTATCGTTCGGCGCATGCAATGAGATGGCTAAAGCCACATCAATCATATCACCCAGTTTATCTAACGCAGGAACTACGCCGGATGTAGAGACTGTCACACGGCGTTTAGATAGGCCAAATCCAAAATCTTCCATCATCAGACTGAGAGCCGGTACCAGATTAGACAGATTCAGTAATGGCTCGCCCATCCCCATCATAACTACGTTGGTGATGACTCGTTTACCGGTATCTTTAGGAAAACCAACCACCTGTGCAGCGCGCCATACCTGGCCGATAATTTCGGACACCGTCAGGTTACGGTTAAACCCTTGTTGCCCGGTTGAACAGAATTTACATTCCAGAGCACAACCGACCTGAGATGACACGCAAAGTGTCGCACGATCGGCTTCCGGGATGTACACGGTTTCAACTTCCTGATCACCGACCCGCATAGCCCATTTAATCGTACCGTCAGAAGAACGTTGTTCAGTACTGATTTCTGGCGCCCTGATTTCAGCAATCCGGGCCAGTTTTTCACGTAATGCTTTATTCACATTGGTCATCTGTGAAAAATCATCACAGCCAAAATGGTAGATCCACTTCATGATCTGATCGGCACGAAATGCTTTTTCGCCCAGTTCATCGGCAAAAAATGCACGTAATGCGTTACGATCAAAATCCAGCAGATTGACTTTATTTTCGCTCATGGATGCCTCAGTGACCTGTGTAGAGAAGGGCGCGGATTGTACAAAGTTTAGGGTGGGAAGACCAGAGTCAGGATAACATATATCTGTTCATATTTTAACCAGCAATGGTTATCACTAAAACAAAAACGCACCACCGAAGCAGTGCGTTTAGCATTTACTGAATAGCGCGCTGAATTATGCTTTCGCCAGCAGAATGTTCAGCATACGACGCAACGGCTCGGCTGCGCCCCATAACAGCTGATCACCTACCGAGAATGCAGACAGGAAGTCCTGACCCATATTCATTTTACGCAGACGACCAACAGGTACATTCAGAGTGCCTGTAACAGCAGCCGGAGTCAGTTCTTTAACAGTGATAGCACGATCATTCTCGATCACGCGAACCCAATCATTGTGTGCTGCCAGCATCTGATGAATATCAGTCAATGGCACATCTTTTTTCAGCTTGATAGTGAACGACTGGCTATGGCACCGCAGTGCACCGATACGCACACAATTACCATCTACCGGGATACCTGCCGTCGGCAGACCGAGGATCTTGTTGGTTTCAGCCATCCCCTTCCACTCTTCTTTGCTCTGACCATTAGCCAACGGCACATCGATCCATGGGATCAGGCTGCCTGCCAGCGGAGCACCAAACTGAGACGTAGGGAATGCATCGGCGCGCATGGCTGCCGTCACTTTGCGTTCGATATCCAGAATCGCAGAAGCCGGATCGGCCAGTTCGGCTGCGACCACATCACGCAGGGCACCCATCTGCTGTAACAGTTCACGCATATGACGTGCACCGGCACCTGAAGCTGCCTGATAAGTAGAAGAAGAAACCCACTCCACCAGATTGTTGGCAAACAAACCGCCTAAACCCATCAGCATCAGACTGACTGTGCAGTTACCGCCGACGTAAGTTTTGATGCCTTTGTTCAGCGCATTATCAATGACCTGACCATTTACCGGATCCAGAACGATAATCGCGTTCTCTTCCATACGCAGTGTAGATGCAGCGTCAATCCAGTAACCACTCCAGCCAGCGGCCATCAGTTTTGGATAAACTTCTTTCGTGTAATCACCACCCTGACAGGTAATGATGATGTCCATTGCTTTCAGCGCATCAATATTGAATGCATCTTCCAGCACGCCAGCAGGTTTACCTGTGAATTTCGGTGCTTCCTGACCGGCCTGAGAGGTAGTAAAAAATACGGGATCGATCTTGCTGAAGTCGTTTTCTTCAATCATCCGGCTCATCAGAACCGAACCCACCATACCACGCCAACCAATTAGTCCTACTTTTTTCATTTCCATTCCTGCTTGGATTACTGATCAAAACATATCGCTTCACAATACGGATGCAGCGCGCTGCTGCAAGTATTTTTATCAAAATTTTTGCATGAAACAGTCAAACAACCGGCAACTCGCAGGAAGAGTGACATAAGCGGCTTTGCAGCTTATGATCAACAGCTGTGTTTTAACAATTTATCAACACTTGGAATTCGCAAATGCAAACCTTCATCCCAGGTAAAGATGCCGCACTGGAAGACTCTATCGACCGCTTCCAGAATAAATTACAAGCTTTAGGTTTTAATATCGAAGAGGCCTCGTGGCTTAATCCTGTACCTAATGTCTGGTCTGTTCATATTCGGGATAAGGATTGCCCTCTTTGTTTTACCAATGGCAAAGGTGCGACTAAAAAGGCGGCATTAGCGTCAGCATTAGGCGAATATTTTGAACGACTATCAACGAACTACTTTTTTGCTGATTTTTTCTTAGGCAATGAAGTTGCCAACAGCCCGTTTGTTCATTACCCAAATGAAAAATGGTTTTCAGTGCCTGAAGATGGCAAGTTCCCTGAAGGCCTGCTTGATGAATTTACCCGGAATTATTACGATCCGGAAAAAGAATTGACTGCAGACATGCTAATCGATCTGCAATCCGGTAATGATGAACGCGGTATCTGTGCCCTGCCTTTTGTACGTCAGGATAATCAGCAGACAGTTTATATTCCGATGAATATCATCGGTAACTTATATGTTTCCAACGGCATGAGTGCTGGCAATACCGTAACTGAAGCCAGAACACAGGCATTATCAGAAGTTTTTGAGCGTTATGTAAAAAATAAAATTATCCGTGAAGCCATCAGCCTTCCCGCCATCCCGGCCAGTGTCATCGAACGATTCCCTGCTATAAAAGAGTCCATCCACACGCTGGAAACAGAAGGATTCCCGATTTTCTGTTATGACGCCTCATTAGGTGGTCAGTTCCCGGTCATCTGTGTTGTCTTGTTTAATCCACAAAACAGCACTTGTTTTGCATCGTTTGGTGCACATCCGCAATTTGAAGTGGCATTTGAACGGACAGTGACTGAATTACTGCAAGGTCGCGGACTCAAAGATCTGGATGTCTTCGCTCCCCCTTCCTTTAATAATGATGATGTTGCTGACCAGCATAATCTGGAAACTCATTTCATTGATTCCTCCGGTCTGATCAGTTGGGATCTGTTTAAAGATGATGCCGACTATGAATTTGCAGACTGGGATTTCTCCGGCACAACGGAACAAGAGTTCCACGGATTACTGGCCATTTTTGATGAGATGAAACAGCCCGTATACATTGCAGACTATGAGCATCTTGGCGTCTATGCCTGCCGGATTCTGGTTCCAGGCATGTCAGATATCTATCCGGCAGAAGACCTGCTGTATGCTAACAACAATATGGGAAGTCATCTGCGTGATACGATCCTCAGCCTGCCGGGGAGTGCATGGGAACAAGAAGACTATCTGGCCCTGTTCGATCAGCTGGATGAAGAAGGTTTTGATGATCAAACCCGTGTCCGTGAATTACTGGGGATCGCAGCGGATAAAGGAACGGGCTGGCACACACTGCGAATCGGCGAACTGAAATGCCTGTTAGCACTGGCTGCTGGTGAACTGGAACTGGCTCAGGAGTGGGCTGGCTGGACACTCGACTTCAACAGTTCTGTCTTTACTGAAGAACGGGCATTGTTCTTCCGCTGTCTGAATGCAAGCATTGAGCTGTTCCTTAGTGAAGATCGGGATGCAGAACAATATCGCATAGCGTTCAATCATATGTTTGGCGAAGAAACCGTGCGTCAGGCATGGGGGCATATTGAGGGCTCTGAGCGCTTTCTGGGTCTGCAAGCTGCTGATTCCACGTTGCAAACTTTCAAAAACCACCAGAAATTGTTGCAAGCTTATGCTAAACTCCAGAAAGCAAAAGATATATTTAATATATAGCAATAAGTGGTAATTATTAAATAATTAATTGATTTTATTAATTTAATTAATCAATCTGGGCCAGATAACACTGGCCCTGTAACAATTGTAAATTTTTTTAACACAATAAAAACAAGCGAATTGCGCAAATAGCAGTCAGGCAAAACAGCGTTAAATGTAATAAAATTACATGATGACCGGCGAGATTTGATCTGGAGCAATTTTGAAAGAAATCATTATTGCTATCATTACCCCAGTAATCTGACTGACAGGTGTTAATTCCGTGAAAGCTGAATCCCCTTTTGATTGTCTGAAACCTGAAGCTATCGCAGCTGTGGCAGAAGACCTTGTCCATGGTAAAGCAACTAAACCCGCCGCTAAAGCATTTACCCTCGCTATCACAGCCGGTGCCTTTATTGCAATCGCATTTGTTTTCTACGTCACGGCCCTGTCAACTGGCAATAATAAGCTGGTCGGTGGTATCTGTTTCGCTCTGGGCCTGATTTTATGCGTTCTGCTCGGTGGTGAACTGTTCACTTCAACAACCCTGACTATTGTTGCCCGTGCTGCAAAGCGCATCACATGGGGACAAATGTTCAAGAACTGGGGTATTGTATACTTTGGTAACCTGATTGGCGGTCTGCTGATTGTGGCCTTAATCATGTTAAGCAGCCAATATACTGCCGGTGAAGGGCAATGGGGCAAAGTTGCTTTATCTGTAGCACAGCATAAAATTCATCATACATTCATCGAAGCCGTTGCCTTGGGTATTCTGTGTAACCTGATGGTATGTCTGGCTACCTGGATGGCTTTCGGCGGTCGTACTATGACTGACAAAGCGCTGATCATGATCCTTCCTGTCGCGATGTTCGTAGCATCTGGTTTCGAACATAGTATCGCAAACATGTTCATGATCCCGGTCGGCATTGCGATTGAGAATTTTGCAGCACCTGAATTCTGGACCTCTATCGGCGTCCAGCAGTCAGTATATGCGGATCTGACAATTCAAAATTTTGTTATCAACAATCTAATCCCAGTCACTATCGGTAATATCATTGGCGGTGGTGTTATGGTTGGTCTTACATACTGGTTCATTTTCCGTCGTCATCACTAATCAAGTGCTGATATCGGAAGTTCATACATCAATACCGAAGAGGTAATGAAAAAATGGCAGAGTTAAGTGAAAAATGTCTGAAAGCGTGGGAAGGTTTTGCTCCTGGTGCATGGCAGTCAGAAGTAAACACCCGTGATTTCATCCAGAAAAACTACACCCCTTATGAGGGTGATGAGTCCTTCCTGGCTGGCGAATCTGATGCTACAGCTAAGCTGTGGGAACAGGTTATGGAAGGCATCAAGGAAGAAAACCGCACTCACGCTCCTGTAGACTTTGATACTGACCTGCCGTCAACCATCACTTCTCATGATGCTGGCTATATCAACAAGGATCTGGAAAAGATCGTTGGTCTGCAGACTGAAAAACCTCTGAAACGCGCTATCGTCGCTTTCGGTGGTATCAAAATGGTTGAAGGCTCTTGTGAAGTTTACGGTCGTAAACTGGATCCACAAGTTAAGAAAATCTTCACCGAATACCGCAAAACTCATAACCAGGGCGTATTTGATGTTTACACCAAAGACATCCTGAACTGCCGTAAATCTGGTGTTATCACCGGTTTGCCAGATGCGTATGGCCGTGGCCGTATCATCGGTGACTACCGTCGTGTAGCTCTGTACGGTATCGACTACCTGATGGCTGACAAACTGGCTCAGTTCAAATCTCTGCAAGCCAAAATGGAAGCTGGTGAAGACCTGGAAGCTACCAT
Source organism: Tolumonas auensis DSM 9187 (assembly GCF_000023065.1). NCBI lineage: Bacteria > Pseudomonadati > Pseudomonadota > Gammaproteobacteria > Aeromonadales > Aeromonadaceae > Tolumonas > Tolumonas auensis. The sequence goes on along the minus strand of NC_012691.1, from coordinate 965,065 downwards.
CCGTCTGCGTGAAGAAATCTCTGAACAGCACCGTGCACTGAACCAGCTGAAAATCATGGCCGCTAAATACGGTTGCGATATCTCTGGTCCTGCGACTACTGCACAGGAAGCTGTACAGTGGACTTACTTCGGCTACCTGGGCGCTGTTAAGAGCCAGAACGGTGCAGCAATGTCTTTCGGCCGTACTGCGACCTTCCTGGACGTGTACTTCGAACGTGACATCAAAAAAGGCCTGCTGACTGAAGCTGACGCTCAGGAAATCATCGATCACCTGATCATGAAACTGCGTATGGTTCGTTTCCTGCGTACGCCTGAATACGATACTCTGTTCTCTGGCGACCCAATCTGGGCAACCGAGTCTCTGGGTGGTATGGGTGTTGACGGTCGTACTCTGGTAACTAAATCTTCTTTCCGTTACCTGAACACGCTGTACACCATGGGCCCATCTCCAGAGCCAAACATGACCATTCTGTGGTCTGAAGACCTGCCAATGGGCTTCAAAAAATACTGCGCTAAAGTATCTATCGATACTTCTTCAGTTCAGTACGAAAACGATGACCTGATGCGTAACGATTTCAACAACGATGACTATGCTATCGCTTGTTGTGTATCACCAATGGTTATTGGTAAACAAATGCAGTTCTTTGGCGCCCGTGCAAACCTGGCGAAAACCATGCTGTACGCAATCAACGGCGGTATGGACGAAAAACTGAAAATTCAGATTGGTCCTAAAACTGAACCAGTTAAATCTGAATATCTGGATTACGACGATGTTATGGACCGTCTGGACCATTTCATGGACTGGCTGGCAACTCAGTACGTCACCGCACTGAACATCATTCACTACATGCATGACAAATACAGCTACGAAGCAATTCAGCTGGCTCTGCACGACCGTGATGTGATCCGTACTATGGCTTGTGGTATCGCTGGTCTGTCTATCACTGCTGACTCTCTGTCTGCTATCAAATATGCGAAAGTTAAGCCTATTCGTGACGAAGACGGCATCGCTATTGACTTCGAAATCGAAGGTGAATACCCACAATTTGGTAACAACGATGAGCGCGTAGATAGCATCGCTTGTGATCTGGTTGAACGTTTCATGACTAAGATCCAGCATCGCAAAACCTACCGTAATGCGATCCCGACTCAGTCAGTTCTGACCATTACTTCTAACGTAGTTTATGGTAAGAAAACTGGTAACACCCCTGATGGTCGTCGTTCAGGCGCGCCATTCGGACCAGGTGCTAACCCAATGCACGGCCGTGATCAGAAAGGTGCTGTAGCATCTCTGACCTCTGTTGCCAAACTGCCATTCGCATACGCAAAAGACGGTATTTCTTATACCTTCTCTATCGTTCCGAATGCACTGGGTAAAGAAACTGATTCACAGAAAGCTAACCTGGTTGGCCTGATGGATGGTTACTTCCACCACGAAGCGAGCATCGAAGGTGGTCAGCACCTGAACGTAAACGTGATGAACCGTGAAATGCTGCTGGACGCAATGGAAAATCCTGAGAAATATCCTCAGCTGACTATCCGTGTATCTGGTTACGCAGTACGTTTCAACTCACTGACTAAAGAACAGCAACAAGACGTTATTACCCGTACTTTCACACAGTCCATGTAATAAATACTGTTCTCTGAAAAACCCCGGTTGGTAACAGCCGGGGTTTTTTTATGGATAAATGTCCAGCTTTGAACTATGTCTCCGTGCTCAGCGTATAAATATGTAATAAAATGAACATCAATAAAGAAGTATTCTGGAGTTATCTATGACAATTAAAGGCCGTATTCATTCTATTGAAACTTGCGGAACGGTCGATGGCCCGGGGATCCGTTTCATCGCCTTCTTCCAAGGCTGCCTGATGCGTTGTAAATATTGTCATAACCGCGATACCTGGGATACTGAAGGTGGTAAGGAAGTCACTGTTGATGATCTGATGAAAGATCTGCTGGCCTACCGTCATTTTATAAAAGCATCCGGTGGTGGCGTTACTGCATCGGGTGGTGAAGCGACACTGCAGAAAGAATTTGTCACCGAATGGTTCAAAGCCTGTAAAGCAGAAGGCATTCATACTTGCCTCGACACCAACGGTTTTATCCGCCACTACGATGAAGCTCTGGATGCGCTATTGGACCAGACCGATCTGGTTATGCTTGATATCAAGCATATGAATGATGAGATTCATATTCCTCTGACACATGTCAGCAATAAATACTGCCTGGAGTTTGCCCGTTATCTGGCCAAAAAAGGGAAAACGATATGGATACGTTATGTCGTTGTACCTGGCTGGAGTGATGATGATGCCGGTGCGCATGCGTTAGGTGCATTCATTCGCGATGAACTCGGCGGGAAAGTGGAAAAAATAGAAATGCTGCCCTATCACGAACTGGGTAAACATAAATGGACTGCTATGGGCGAGAAATATGAGCTGGAAGGTATTCATCCTCCGAAGAAAGAAGTAATGGAACACCTGAAGGAAATTCTGGTCTCTTACGGTATCAAAGCCAATTACTGATCACTGAAACAGAAAGACCCGATCCAGTTGTTCAAACGCTTTCCGCAGCGTTTTTGCCAAATCAAAATAACTGGGTCGGTTAGCTGATGGCGCACAATTCATCTTCTGGTTGATATCAAAATACCAACGGGATAAAGAAGGTGGTAACAAAGTCTCAGCCCGGCGCCCCAACCAGTAATATCCCTGTACCGGTAAACTCAGCGCGAACAGACTGATGGCAATAAACGTTGGCCAGTTAGCCGGATAGCCCCACTGTACTTGAAGGCAACCACTGATAACAACCAGAGCAGGAATGATCCGCTTACTCAAATTAAGCAGATAAATAATGCGCTGTTCTGGGAATAGATTGGCGAGTTCAGGTTCCAGAGGCCATACAGCTGAGTAATCCGCGCCTTGTGTCAGAATCTTGCCGAAAGATTTCATACTGCTCCCCCTTTCCGCCAATTATCTAACTTTAAAAAACACTTATGTAAATAAGAATTATTTGTGAATTAGCAATATCCACTGTATTCTTCCGCCCTTAAAACACAAGCTTTTAACAGAAAATATACACATCTCATTCTGGGCCTGTTTATTGCCCCTATAAGTGATAAGCGATAGGCTCCTGACATAAGCATATGCTATATTTTCTGCTCATGTTTAACATTTTTTAAACATGATTGTAACTTTGTTATTTTGGAACACCACGATTAGGATTAATGAATGAGTAGCAAGTTGGTTCTTGTACTTAACTGCGGCAGTTCTTCACTGAAGTTTGCCGTAATTGACGCCACCTCTGGTGATGAAAAACTCTCAGGCCTTGCCGAATGTTTACACCTCGATGACGCCAAAATCAAGTGGAAGCTGGAAGGAGCAAAAGGCGCCGCCGATCTTGGCGCGGGCGCAGCTCACCAGGAAGCACTTGATTTTATCGTACAGACCATCCTGCCGAATAAGCCGGAGCTGGTAGCCGATTTGATTGCAATCGGTCATCGGGTTGTTCACGGCGGTGAGAAATTTACCCAATCGGTATTGATCGATGACAGCGTGGTAAAAGGTATCGAAGAGTGCTGCACATTAGCGCCATTGCATAACCCTGCTCATCTGGTTGGTATCAGTGCTGCAAAACGCGCATTTCCTTCATTGCCAAACATTGCTGTATTTGACACGGCTTATCATCAGACTATGCCGGAACAGGCCTATCTGTATGCACTGCCATATAAGCTATATACAGAAAATGGTATCCGCCGGTATGGCATGCACGGTACCAGCCACTACTATATCAGCCTGCAAGCTGCAGAAGTGCTGAATAAGCCGGTTGAAGAACTGAACATCATTAATTGCCATCTGGGCAATGGTGGTTCAGTCTGTGCCATCAAAGGTGGTCATTCTGTTGATACTTCTATGGGTATGACACCGCTGGAAGGCCTGGTAATGGGTACACGCTGTGGTGATATTGATCCGGCAATCATTTTCCATCTGCATGATGCGCTGGGCATGAGCCTGGACGACATCCATAAAATGTTGACCAAAGAATCTGGTCTGTTAGGTCTGACAGAAGTAACCAGCGACTGTCGTTACGTAGAAGATAACTACGAAACTAAAGAAGAAGCTAAACGAGCGATGGATATTTACTGCTATCGTCTGGCAAAATACATTGCTGGTTACACCGCTGCGCTGGACGGACGTCTGGATGCGGTAGTATTCACTGGTGGTATCGGTGAAAACTCTGCACCTATCCGTGAACTGACGCTGAATCGCCTGGGTCTGTTAGGCTTTAAAGTTAATGCCGAAGCAAACCTGAAAGCTCGTTTTGGTAAACAAGGTATCATCACTGAAGAAGGCAGCACTGTTGCCATGGTGATCCCAACCAATGAAGAGTGGGTAATTGCGCGGGATGCAGCGAATTTGGTCGCCTGATGATATAGAATACTCAAGGCTGCCTCCGGGCAGCCTTTTCATTAGCAAGTAAATGTCGTAACAAGGGGATATAAAGTGGCTCGTACAATCATGCTTATCCCGATTGGCACCGGTGTTGGCGTTACCTCTGTAAGTCTGGGCATGGTCCGGGCGATGGAGCGTCATGGCGTCAACGTAAGCTTTTTTAAACCGGTAGCTCAACCGAGACCTGGCCAATCTGGCCCAGAAACATCAACCGCCGTCATCCGTGCCGGTTCAAACATCACACCTCCTGAACCGCTTTCCCTGCAATATGCAGAGAATATGATCACCTCAAACAACAGTGCAGTACTGCTGGAAGAGATTGTTGCGCTTTATCAGCGACATATTCAAGAGAGTGGTGCCGAAGTCGTGGTGATTGAAGGCCTGGTGCCAGTTGAGAAGCAACCTTTTGCTAATAAACTGAATCAGGACATCGCTACTGCACTGGATGCTGAAATCGTTCTGGTAACCCATCCGGGTAATTACTCCAGCCAGAAACTGAAAGAAAGCATCGAATTGGCCTGTTCTAATTTTGGTGGCACCGGCAACAAACGTATTGTTGGCTGCATCATCAATAAAGTGGGTGCTCCGGTTGATGAACACGGCATTACCCGCCCTGATCTGACCGAAATGTTCGAAGCTCATCATACTGGCGAGAGCGGAAGCAACCAGCTGGAAATTCTGCAATTCTTCGGTAAATCACCACTGCAGATCCTGGGTTGCATTCCATGGAATGCACAGCTGATCGCACCACGTGCGATTGATCTGGCTCGTCACCTGAACGCACGAATCATCAATGAAGGCGAAATTTACACCCGTCGTCTGAACATTGTGACTTTCTGTGCCCGTTCTATTCATAACATGGTGCAGCATTTCAAACCGGGCAGCCTGCTGGTAACTTCCGGCGACCGTTCTGATGTGATCGTGTCTGCCTGTCTGTCTGCGATGAACGGCGTCAAGCTGGGTGCATTGCTGCTGACTGGTGGCTATCATCCGGAACCACAGGTTATGGCTCTGTGTCAGCAGGCAATGCAGACTGGTCTGCCAATCCTGATGATCAATACCAATACCTGGCAGACAGCGGTCAGCCTGCAGAACTTCAATGTTGAAATTCCGATTGATGATAATGCCCGTATTGAACTGGTACAGGATTATGTTGCCGGCCATATTGATAAGCATTGGTTAGAATCACTGACATCTGAATCCAGCCTGCCGCGTCGTCTGAGCCCGCCAGCGTTCCGTTATCAGCTGACCGAACTGGCCCGTGCTGCAAACAAACGTATCGTACTGCCAGAAGGTGATGAGCCTCGTACTATCAGAGCGGCCGCTATCTGCGCTGATCGTGGTATTGCCCGTCCGGTATTGCTGGGTAATCCGGATGAAATCCGTCGTGTTGCTGAACAACAGGGCGTCGTGCTGAGTGATCGCGTTGAAATTATCGACCCGGTTGAAGCACGTGAGCGTTATGTACCGCGTCTGGTCGAGCTGCGTAAGAGCAAAGGTATCACCGAAGTTGTGGCCCGCGAACAGCTGGAAGACAACGTAGTGCTGGGTACTCTGATGCTGGAACGCAATGAAGTGGATGGCCTGGTTTCCGGTGCTGTGCATACCACTGCGAATACCATTCGTCCGCCGCTGCAGATCATCAAAACTGCGCCAGGCAGCTCATTGGTATCATCCATTTTCTTCATGCTGCTGCCGGATCAGGTTCTGGTTTATGGTGACTGCGCGATCAACCCGGATCCAAACGCAGAACAGCTGGCTGAGATTGCCATTCAGTCTGCAGATTCTGCAGCTGCATTTGGTATCGAACCTCGTGTTGCGATGATCTCCTACTCTACCGGCACCTCAGGTACCGGTGCTGACGTAGATAAAGTCCGTGAAGCAACCCGTATTGCGAAGGAAAAACGTCCTGATCTGATCATCGATGGTCCTCTGCAGTATGACGCAGCCGTTATGGCTGATGTGGCCCGTTCTAAAGCACCGAATTCACCGGTAGCAGGTAAGGCTACCGTGTTCATATTCCCGGATCTGAACACTGGTAACACCACCTATAAAGCGGTACAGCGTTCTGCTGATCTGGTCTCTATCGGCCCGATGCTGCAGGGTATGCGTAAACCTGTTAATGACCTGTCTCGTGGCGCTCTGGTTGACGATATCGTTTACACCATCGCTCTGACTGGTATTCAGGCAACTCAGACTCCTGCCTGATAGCTTGCTGATTGCTTATTTAAAGCCCTGGTTTCAGGGCTTTTTTGATCCTCTTAACCTGACTCCTGCCTGCGCTCACATCACCCACTGACCCGACCTCCGTATCAGCCCTATTTAACGCCCTTTGGTTTACTTATGCCGACAATCATCTATACCTTATTTAAGGTCTTAATATTTAAGGTCTTGGTATTAAAGGTGAAATGAATCAAAAAGCCTATGGCTGAAGGTCGTCCCATAAGGCAGTGCTGATTTTCACAGGAGGTGTTATGTATAAAATCATTATGGCTTTTAGTGTTGTCATCAGCAGTTTCTCCGCCAATGCTGCTTTTATATTCGGTAATGAACTGTATCAGCTCTGTACTTCTGATGAGAACAGCCAGTTTTACTTTCAGGATGAATCTGAATGTCGCGGCTATGTTACAGGCGTTTATGATCGTTTAACCGGAACAGCAAAAAATGGCGTTTTATGTCTGGAAGGGAAAATAACGACCGGACAGGTAAAAAAAATATTTATCGCTTATGCAGATAAAAATCCGGCTAAATTAAACAGATCCGCATATGAAGTCGTCGAGAGTTCAATTTACCAGGCGTTCAGATGTAGCAAGTAAATCATCAGAAAAAGTATTAACAACCAGATGAAGCTGATCACCACTGTCTATACCAAATGGTATACCGCGAGTCTGTATCGGCCTGAACTTCGTACGGCGATTTGCTCATCAATCAACCATTTGCACGGCTACATCACCTTTCTTCCACAACATTAACCACAGGAAATGTGGATAAGATCAATCTATTGAAATCGTGATCTGCAGAAAAAAACACCTTAATACGCATATCAGACATACTGTTTACAGCGTCTATGCCTGCAATTTGTTCATTTTATCAGCAAGGTGATTACATGAAGATTCTGATCACGGGTGCAACCGGATTTATTGGTCAATATTTAGTCAGTTTATTGCGAGCAGAACATGAACTATTATTGGTTAGCCGACAACCAGAATTAGCAGCTAAGCAATTAGCTGTGGATAACTCTAAAGTTATCCAGCTGAAACAGCTGAATTCTCTTGATGGTGTGGATGCAATTATTAATCTGGCGGGCGAATCGCTGGCAGCGAAACGCTGGAGTGTTGAACAGAAACGCCGTATCAGCGAGAGTCGCTGGCTGATGACTGAAACATTACTGGAAAAACTGAAAAATAGCACTCCTGCCCCCAGAGTCTGGATCAATGCTTCTGCCATCGGTTTTTATGGCGCGCAAGGTGCTGAACCGTTAGATGAAAGTTTTACCCCATCCCAAACCAATTTTCCTAATCGTGTCTGTGCACATTGGGAAGAGCTGGCCCAGCAAGCCTCCGCCTTTAACTGCCGGGTCTGCATTATGCGTATTGGTCTGGTATTAGGAACACAGGGCGGCGCTTTAGCCCGAATGCTGCCTGCATACTGGTGTGGTTTAGGCGGGCCGCTCGGTTCGGGTAAGCAGATGGTTTCGTGGATCACCCGGACTGATTTGGTTTATATCATTCGGTTTCTGCTCGAACATTCACAGTGCAGTGGTATTTATAATGCAACCTCACCACAGGCAGTGAGTAATGCGCAATTCAGTGCCGCGCTGGCAACTGCGCTACACCGGCCTCATTTTCTGCGTACACCCGCCTGGATGCTCAGATTGTTATTAGGTGAAATGGCTGACCTGCTATTGACCGGGCAAAACGTTCAGCCCCGGCGTTTACTGGAGGCCGGCTTCCGGTTCCGTTATCCGGAATTACCGGAAGCACTACGGCATATCTTTGAGGATTAATATCGCTACAAACTTCGTAGCCGTCCGGCCAGAGTCCGTCGCAGCAATGGTTGCAAGGTAAATTGCGACACTAGCAGGACGGTTACTGCACCACTCAACGGTAATAACCACCACAGCACTGGCAACCACTGCCATGGCTGTTCGCTCCATTCCGCATGCAGCCACCAGCGGATCAGCTCACAACTGAATGCGGCTGTGATACCGGCAAATCCACCCAGTAAAATAGCCTGCCAGTGCAGCATATTCCGCAATTGCTGGCGGCGTGCGCCAAATGTTCGCATCAGTAACAGACTAGCCTGACGTTGCTGTAATCCGGCCTGCCACTGTACCAGCAGCACCTGTATGGCTGCAGCAGAAACCAGCAGCATCAGCAGTGTCATGGCCCGCGCCAGTTTATCCAGCACACCCTGTAGCTTATTCAGGATCGTATCGATATTAAGCGAAGTAATGGTCGGGAAAGTCCGCGCCAGTTCAAGCTCTGCCGGTAATTTATCCGCCGGAACCCGCAGACTGGTCATCCAGTTAACAACGAATGGCTGCAAGACATCCGGCGAAAAAATCATAAAGAAATTTGGCCGCATGCTCTGCCAGTCAACTTGCCGGATATTCCGTACAGTAACCTCAAATGACTGATCATCTACCGTGAAACGCAGACGATCCTGCAGCTTAATATTCAGCTCCGTGGCAACGCCCTGCTCAAGAGACACTTGCCCGCGAATGCTGTCATTCCAGCTTTCACCATTCAGGATCAGGCTATCTGATGGTAACTGTGCCTGTGCCGTCATGGTCAGCTCGCGGTGAATACCCTTGCGCCCCGGTTGTCCTTCCTGTTGTGTCACCACTTCACCATTGATATGCGTCAATCGTCCTCTGACGATGGGATACAATGGTGCATGTTTCAGCTGTTGCTGCTGCAGGAATTTTACCAGCTCCGGTTTATCGGTATCAGGAATATTGATCAGGAAACGGTTCGGCGCATCTGCCGGCAGAAAGGTCTGAAAACCGGTGACAATTTCACTGCGAACACTGATCACCACGCCCAGTAGTAACAGCGATAAAGCGATCCCGCTTAATTGATGCAATATTTCGAGCGGCTGTCGTTGCCAGTGCTGGACTGCAAGATAAAAACTGCTGCCGGTAACGCCACTGGGTAATAAACGTAATAACAGGTACCCCATCCCGCCCAGCACCACGATCAGAACGATCACCCCACCCACCAGACCTAACACCAGCCTGGTATCCTGTAGCAGCAATAAATTAATTAATAACAGCCCGGTAATGAGTAATGGTAAGGCTAACCATGCGGGAACCCGGCTTTCCTGTTCCTGACGCAATACCCGTAAAGCTGGCACATCCAGCAAGCGCCAGAGTGGGATGCACACCAGCAGCGCAACCAGAATGCTTCCTAAAACAAACGCCAGAATAAATGGCTGTATCGAAGGCGTAGCAAGTTCCGGTGGTAATGCGTTGCCCAGCTGCCAGACCATCCAGCCATGAACCAGCCACCCCAGCAGACAACCGATGATGATCCCGGTCAAAGTCAGCAGACTTAACAAACCACCGAGTAGCCACATGATCCGCCAGCGGGAGGCACCAAACGTCTTCAGCAATGCCAGCATAGTCTGTGTCTGACGGGCATATTGCTGAATAGCAATGCTCATGGCCGTAGCGCCCAGCAGTAGTCCCAGCAACGAGGCAACACGGAAGAACCGTTCGCTCCGTTCCAGCTGACGAGATAAATTCCGGTTTGCCTGTTCCGGTTTTAATAGTTTTTGTCCTGCCTGCAGACGGGAGGATAACCATTGATCCCAGCTCTCAAGTACTGATGAGTCACCATGGAACAGATAGCGATGTGTCACCCGGCTTCCGGGTAATATCACCTGAGCAGCCCCGACATCATGCTGATGCATCAGCGCCCGGGGAGCCAGCGCCAGAGGGTTAAAACTCTGATCCGGTTCCTGTATTAATTCGCCGGCGACACGTAGTGAGGTTGAACCAAGTTGCACCTCATCGCCCGGCGTTACCTGCAGCATTAACATCAGCTGACGGGAAAGCCAGAGCTCTCCGGGACGGATATCCTGTTGTGGCAGCAGTTGCAAACGGCCATAAAAAGGATACCCCTCATCGACGGCTTTAACCGATGCCAATTGCATCTGTTCACCAGCCAGCAGCATGGTGGAAAACTCGGTGGTCTGCGTCTGCTGTAATCCGCTGTCCCGGGCCTGCTTAAGCCAGGTATCCGGCAAAGGCGTAGCGGACTCGACAACCCGATCTGCCGCCAGGAAATCACGGCCGGAGACTTTAAGGCTTTGAGTCAGCCGATCTGAAACCAGAGACACACTCAATACCGAGGCAATACACACCGCGAGAGCGAGTACAAACCACTGCAACCCACCCTGCCAGCCCATCCGGCAAAACAGGCGCCACAATAATTTAATCATCGTGACTCCTCCAGTCGTCCTGCAGTCATGCGTAACTGACGCTGACAGCGATCCGCCAATGCAACATCATGCGTAACTATCACCAGGCTGGAACCTGATTCCTGATTCATTCTGAACAGCAAATCAGCCACTTTTTGCCCTGTATGCTGATCTAAATTACCGGTCGGCTCATCAGCCAGCAGCAAGGCCGGCTGACAGATAAACGCTCGTGCCAGCGCAACCCGTTGCTGTTCACCGCCGGACAATCTGGATGGTTTGTGCTGCAACCGCTCTCCCAGCCCCACATCATTCAACAAGGTTGTGGCGAGTTGTTTCGCCTGACTGATACCGCGTAATTCCGCCGGCAACATCACGTTTTCCAGAGCCGTCAGCTCAGGGATCAGTAAGAAAGACTGAAAAACAAAACCTATTCTTTCCGAGCGTAATCTGGCGCGCTGTTCCTCATCCATCTGATGCAGGGGCTGACCGGCAATGAAAATTTCACCTTCGCTGGGTAAATCCAGCCCCGCCAGCATGCCCAGCAACGTAGATTTACCCGAACCGGAAGCCCCGACAATCGCAACACTCTCTCCCGGCTTGACTTGTAACTGGATCCCATCAAGGATGGTAAGCTGTTCTTTACCAACCGAAACCCGGTGCGACAAATTTTTGACCTGTATCATAAGAGGTTGTGTCATGAGAGGTATCCTGCTGGTGTTATTATCTATGTGTTCACTTTCTGGCCATGCCAGTACGCTATTGATTCTCGGCGACAGCCTGAGTGCCGGCTACATGATGGCGGCAGAACAAAGCTGGCCTGTTCTTTTGCATCAGCAATGGCAGAAAGAAAAATTCCCGGTCACTATCATTAACAGTAGCATCAGTGGCAGCACCACTCAGGATGGTTTAGCCCGTCTGCCTGCTTTATTGTCCCGTCACAAACCTGACTGGGTTTTAATTGAACTGGGTGCCAATGATGGTATCCGCGGTTTTCCACCAGCTATTCCTTATGAAACGTTAAAGAAAAGCATTCAGATCATTCAGAAAAATGGCGGACAACCACTGTTGATGCAGATCCGGATCCCACGTAATTACGGTGCCGCCTATATTGCAAAATTGGAAGCGATTTATCCGAAGCTGGCCGAGGAAACCAAAACGCCTTTATTGCCGTTTTTTCTTGAATCTATCGTGACTCAGCCGAAACTGATGCTGAACGATGGTATTCATCCTACGGCTGATGCGCAACCACTGATCCGGGATATGATGGAACCATTACTGCGCCAATACATTGAAACCACAGAGAAGACTCTTTAGGCAATCATTCCTCCCCAAAAATGTAATTTTAGGTAAAAAAAGGTTTATCTGTGCCGAGCCTATTGTCCGGCCCCGCCAGCTCCGTATCATGGCGCGGTATGTCTTATGAGGAAGGTTTACATGATCCGCATCTTGTTGGTTGATGATGATCTCGAGCTATGCAGCATGCAGAGGGAATACCTCAGCAATGAAGGCTTTGCGGTACAGATGTGTCACGATGGTGAAAGAGGGTTAGAAGAAGCACTGAGCGGCGATTATGACCTGATTTTACTGGATGTCATGATGCCGAAACTCAATGGTATTGATGTCCTGCGTCGTCTGCGAAACCACAGTAATATTCCGGTATTAATGCTTACCGCCAAAGGTGATGACATTGACCGTATTATCGGCCTGGAACTGGGTGCTGATGATTACGTTTCCAAGCCCTGCACTCCGCGCGAACTGGTGGCTCGGGTAAGAGCCATTCTGCGCCGGGCTGATCCTGATAAACAGGAGCCTGGTCAGTTGCAACCGCTCAGAGTTGGAGCGCTGACTATTTCCGCTGCCAGCCGTAATGCCACCTGGCGCGACGAATTACTTGATTTGACCAGTACCGAATTTAATTTGTTGGAAATACTGTGTCGCCGTGCCGGCAGAATAATCAGTAAAGAAGATCTGTCGCTGCATACCCTTGGCCGCCCGCTGGCCCGGTATGATCGCAGTATTGATGTACATGTCAGCAATCTACGGCAGAAACTGGGCGTACTGAAAGATGGGCGTTCACCCATTCAGACCGTCAGAGGGATCGGTTATCAGTTGGTTGTTGAGTAATTAATGCGTCGTATTTTCTGGAAAATATTACTGAGTTTCTGGCTCGCCATTCTGCTGACCGGGATCGCAACCGGCGCGATCGTCACGCTGTATCAGGACGCAAAGATAGCCTACAGCATCATTGAAACCGGCAATCGCCCCGATGGTCTGACCGAATCGGTAGCCAGAACGCTGGCCAGTGGCGGAAAACAGCTTGTGCTGGAGATAGTGAAACCACAGACCGTGGGAAAAGATGTAGCCGGCGGCCCGCCTGTGCCATTTATTGTTGATCAACAGGGAAAGGATCTGTTCAACCGAAGTGTCAATGATAAAGCCTGGGCTGAAGCACAACGTCTCACTGAACAACAGGCCAATACGCCTGGGGTAGAAAAGATAACACTGGCTGACGGGGGAATTTATTGGGTATTCATGCCCCGCCGTCCGCCGCCATTCCCGCATAACATCATATTTACATTGTTTGATGCACCGGTTTTTCTGTTAATCATGGCGATACTGACCAGTCTGTTATTCAGTAACTGGCTGGCCCGCGTTATTTCACGACCGATAGAAACATTGCGTGACGGACTCAAAGCTGTAGCAAAAGGAAATTTTGATATCAATGTCAGTCAAAAGCTTGGCAAACGGTACGATGAATTTGCAGATCTTGGGCAAGATGCTGATTTAATGGCAGAAAAACTCAAACAATCTATTCAGGTGCAACGCCGGCTGTTGCATGATGTGTCTCATGACTTACGCTCACCACTCGCCCGTCTTCAGCTGGCCATTGGCTTGCTGCGGCAAAAGCCGGAAAACACCGAGCAAATGCTGCAACGCATTGAACAGGAATGTCATCGCCTGAACAATCTGGTCGGTGAAGTATTAATGCTTGCGCGTATGGAATCCGGTGTGCCGCAACCAAAAGAAGATTATCTGGATCTTGTTGAGTTGCTGAAATCGCTGGTTGATGATGCTCAGTTTGAAGCGAAAGACAGCGGTAGTGTTATTGAACTACAACTGGATGAAACATTGAATGAAAGCATTATTATCCAGAGTCGCGGTGAGTTATTACTGCGGGCCTTCGATAACCTGATCCGGAATGCCTTACACCATGCCGGTCGCGGCTGTCATATTGAAATCAGTGTGCATCAGGAATTGCCGGAATTACTGGTCATTGATATCACGGATAATGGCCCCGGGATCACTGAAAAAGACCTGGGATCTATCTTCGAACCCTTTTTCCGCAGTAACAATAATCCGGGCAACGGTCTGGGGCTGGCTATCACAAAACGAGCAATTGAAGCACACGGCGGGACGATTACTGCCTACAACAGAACGACCGGCGGTTTGTGTATGCATGTGAAATTACCCTGTATGGCGCAGCTTTCTTAACCTGACTTCAGATAAACCGGCAGATGCCGGTTTTATTCTTTTGGTGATGGCAGATTCTGTGTCGTAAAAAACTGGCTGACGGTTGAACTCAGGCGTTTCAATAATGCTTTTCTGATCTGAGACAGCTTTGGTTTCTCATCCGCCAGCAACGTCACCGGGCGACATAACTGAATGGCATTGATACCTAACCGGGCAGACAACAGGCCACTACCCAGCCCCTGCGCTAATTTAGCCGATAATTTAGATGTCAATTCACTGCTGAACCAGTCTGTTCCCAGTTCCGTGGCCAGTTCAGCCGTACCGGCAAACACCATATCCCGTAAAATCTGCCGGATAAGCCGGATTTGCCCCCAATAGCCAAGACGGATCTGGTAGACCGATGCGATATCCCGCAACATTTTCAGATTGCGCCACAGTACCAGTACCATATCGGCCAGCGCCAAAGGGCTGGCCGCGACCAGTAACGCGGTCTGACTGCTGGATTTGAGTACCAGTTGCAGTGCTTTTTCATCTAACGGATGTAAAACAAACCGGCTGAACAACACCAGTATTTCACTATCATTGTGATGTGGTTCAATATGTTCCAGCCATTGCTGATACCCGGGTAAATTTTGCAGACCCGTCTCGTTTGCCAGACGCCGACAAAACGCCTGGGCGTTCCCATGCTGTCCTGCGCTTCTCAAGTCTTCAGCCTGTTTCCGGCATTGAGTATTACTGCGTAAACGTCGTAATACACGATATTCGCGCCAGATAACCGAGCAGGAACCAATCAGCAAAGCGCTGGCAGCGGCTAACCAGGCACCACCCAGCCAGGGATTCAGAAACAGCTGCTGATAGAGAAAACTGCCGGCCTCCACCAGCGATAACGCCAACACAGCACCCCCACCCCAGCGCAACCAGCCAGAGGATCGCTCCGGTAACTCTGAAAGCGATGGCTCAAAATCATCCTGCAGAGCAGTTTCATCGTATTGCGACGCTTCATCCAGCTGCGCCGGTACTATTTCTACCGGCATAGCTCCGCTCGCGATTGTGGTCCGGTTTAATAAATCCAGCGGCACTTCTACTGCTGTCTTTGTATCTGATGCTGCTGGTTTTTTCATTGCATTTTATCTCCCAGCAAATATTCCAGGATCTGATCCAGACGGATATGCGGTCTGGCCTGTTCGCTCTGCCAGACAGGGGGCCGCAGATCAGTTAATCGCAAAGATGAGTTTCGCCAGAAATCAGGTTCGGGTATACGGGCAGGTATAACCCCGGGGAACAACGCTAATTCATGACCGGTTAAATCAACACCATGCAGCACAGTCAGTGGCTGCCCCTGATAATCAACCTGATGATATTCACTGGAACGGATCGCTGCCATTGCCATACATTCCAGCGACACACCTTCAAAACGGGCCCGGGACAGACCAGAATGAACCAGTTCCCGCAACAGACTGAGTAAGGCCGGATGTTGTTCAGGGGTGACATGATCGGCTTTACTGGCTACAAACAACAGTTTGTCGATACGCGGAGAAAAGAGGCGCTGCCACCAGTGACTGTTTCCATACTGGAAACTTTGCAGTAATTGTCCCAGTGTATCCCGTAAATCATAGATTGCTTCACGGCTGACTTTTAGTGGCTGCAAACAATCCACCAGCACGATCTGCCGGTCAAAACCGGAAAAGTGTTTCTGGTAGAACTGTTTGACGACATGTTCTTTATAAGCTTCATAGCGCGCCTGCAACAAACCGTACAGCGAGTCATGCGCGGATGATTCCGCAGGTAAACCCCATACCCAGGGAACAAACTGCAACATAGGCGCACCGGCGAATTCACCGGGTAATACAAAACGGCCGGGCTGGATGCTTTGCAATCCAAGTTGTGAACGGCAGTCCTGTAAATACTGGGTATAAAGTGCAGAGATATTTTTGACTTCATCCATCACAGAAGAAAACGGCTGCGAAGCAGACCAACGACTCCCGGCTTTAAGCCAGGGTTCAGCCAGATGCCGGCGCTGAGGTGACTGCAACTGCTCGCGGATCTGCGCATTCCATTGTGCATAACTCAGATCCAGCAATGGTAAATCGAGTAACCATTCCCCCGGATAATCAACTATGTCCAGATACAGGTGACAAACATCATGGCCGATTTTTTGCCGCAACAGATTCTGGCTACGGAAACGTAATTCCAGCCGTATTTCGCTGAGTGTTTGTGTCGGTTCAGGCCATTGCGGCGGATCCGCAGCCAGCATCGACAATGCCTGCGAATAACCGAAGGTAGGAATATGCTGGTGAGTCTGAACCACCTGTTGTACACCCAGTAACCGGCCCTGCTGCAGTACCTGCCAGTGCGGTAATCTGGCACTGAATCCGGCCTGTTCCAATTGCTGGATCAACGCAGTAACAAATGCCGTTTTTCCACTACGCGCCAACCCGGTGACAGCCAGTCGGAGATGACGATCCCAGGTGCGTTGCCATAAAGTATCGGCTTTACGTTGCAAACTCAGCCATCGTTCTTGCTGCAACACAGCGACCTCCGCATATTATGGTTCTCGTTAAGTATGAGAATAGACCGCATCTCAGACAAGCGATCAGACATAACTCGCGTTATAATCAGCACTTAGATGTGGTCAACGCCAATAGTGGTTATGTCCCAGCCTACCAGTCACGGATGTCGCATGAAACTTTTTTCATTAATACACTGTTTGGGAGCCGTAATCCTGCTTCTCACCGGTTGCAAACCTGCCGAGTCAGCCAAAACCAGTGGGGCTGTTTACTGCGTTGACAGTTTCAGCCAGCATTTGAACCCGCAAATTCAGGGTTCCACCCCTTTTGTCGCTTCACTGTCACAGCAGGTCTATAACCGGTTAATTGAGATTAATCCCGATACACAGCGACTGGACGGTGCCTTAGCCGAAAACTGGAGTATCAGCCGGAACGGGCTGGTTTATACATTTAATCTGCGCCGGAATGTCCCTTTCCATCACACCGCCTGGTTTACACCAAAGCGTACATTTAACGCAGACGATGTAGTATTCAGTTTCCGGCGCATCATAGACCCTTTACACCCTTATCATGCTGTATCCGGTATCCGGTATCCTTTTTTTGATAACCGGCAATTTTCTGATGTATTGCAGGATGTTAAAAAAGTCACCGATTATCAGGTCCAGTTTATTCTGCGTCATCCGGACGCATCATTCATGGCAACACTTGCCAGTGATTATGCGGTGATTTTATCTGCTGAATACGGTGATTATCTGCAACGACAGCATGGTGACTTACAGGATATTGATGATTTACCGATAGGTACCGGACCGTTTCAGATGCTTGAGCTGCGTCCGAATGAATATTTGCGGCTGGCAAAAAATCCGGCTTACTGGGATAAAGCGCCGATCCTGGAACAGCTGGTATTTGACTATACTCCCCGTGCATCCAAACGACTGGCTAAGTTATTCACCGGCGAATGTCAGGTTATCGCTACACCGGCTGCCAGTCAGCTCCCCTTTATCAGGAATAATCCACGCACGGATGTGGATATTCAGAGCAACATGAACACAACTTATCTGGCACTGAATACGCAGAAAAAACCGCTGAAAGATGTGCGTGTTCGCCGGGCAATTGCGATGGCCGTTAACCGGGATAACCTGCAACAGGCCGTGTTCTACGATACTGGTGAGACAGCATCCAGTTTATTGCCACCCGCTTCCTGGGCTCATCATCCGAATCTGGACGAGTATTATTATGATCCCGAACAAGCGAAACAGTTACTGAAAGAAGCGGGTTATCCGGATGGTTTTGAACTTACTCTGTGGGTTCAGCCAATTCCCCGAACCTATAATCCGGATGCATCAAAAACAGCACAATTACTTCAGGGCGATCTTGCCCGGATTGGCATTAATGTCCGGGTCATAGAAACACGCTGGACGGTAATGCGCGCTAATCTGCAGGAAGGAAAGCATGATATGGCGTTACTGGCATGGGCGGCTGATAACGCCGATCCGGATAACTTCCTGCGTCCGTTGCTGAGTTGTGAGTCGATGAAAAAGGGTGGAAACAACTATTCTGCCTGGTGTAATGAAGTTTTTGATTCACACCTGAATAAAGCGCTGGCGACGCAACGGCTGTCACAACGTATTTTTGAGTATCAGCTCAGTCAGGAGATGATCTACCAGCATGTACCGGTGATCCCGCTGACTCATGCACTGATAGTCAGTGCTTACTGGCAGAATATGCACGATATAATAATCCCGCCAACAGGTGGCGTTTCATTTAAAAAGGCTTACCGGGAGTAAATCATGCTTATTTACACATTACGCCGTTTAAGCTTGTTATTCTTAACATTGCTGATCCTGAGCCTGCTGGCTTATGGCATGGATCGCCATATTAATACTTATCCGTCTTCCGACCTGTTCAATGGCTACATTGAGTTTATGAGCCATTTCCTGACCGGGAAATGGGGGATCTCCAGCGTCACCGGAGAACCGGTGCTGGACAGCGTGCTTTCCTATTTACCGGCGACACTGGGATTATCACTGGCTGGGATCATCATTGCGACGATCATCGGTATCGCCATGGGAACAATCTCTGCGATTTACCGAAACCGGGTGCCGGATATACTGATCTCTAACTTAAGCCTGCTGGGTTTCTCTATTCCTATCTACTGGCTGGCAACTCTGCTTATCATGACGCTGGCAATGCAACTGGGTTGGTTCCCTTCTTCAGGCCAACTGAGCCTGCTGTATCAAATCACCCCGGTTACCGGATTCAGCCTGCTGGATTGCTGGTTATCTGACAGTCCATATCGCATGGAAGCATTTCTGAATGCCCTGCAGCATCTGGTTCTGCCTGCCAGTGTCCTCGCACTGGCTACAACCACTGAAGTGATCCGGTTGGTGCGTAATTCGTTGAGTGAGGTAATGGCTCAAGGTTATATCAAAGCCGCCCTCAGCCGCGGACACTCCACCTGGAGTGTTATTCTGTCTCATGGACTGCGCAATGCACTGCCACCGATTTTACCTACACTCAGTATGCAATTCGGCACCATAGTTACCTCAGCAATTATTACTGAACAAATATTTGAGTGGCCCGGTTTGGGACGCTGGCTGGTCAGTAGTATCAGTGTCAGAGATTTCGCTTCTGTACAAGCCTGCATGCTGGTGATCGCGATCGCGCTTATTATCATCAACATCTGTTCTGAATTGCTGACAGTTTTGTTTTATCCAGCCAAAAGGAAAGCGATGTATGCCCAGCAAGGTTAGAATTTATCCCGAGATCCGCATACCGTCACCATTGGCTCAGACATGGCAGACTTTCCGCCAGAACTCACGAGCCATGACCGGGTTATGGATGTTCACCTTTTTTATTGCGATTGCGCTGCTTGGCCCTTCGCTGGCCAGTTTCGATCCGTTCAGTCAGAACGCGAATGCTTTACTGCTGCCACCGTCATGGGAAACTAACGGTTCCCTGCACTACTTCCTCGGCACAGACGACCTGGGACGGGATGTCTTATCCCGGCTTTTATACGGCGCACAACTGACATTTGGCAGTGCATTAACGGCCTGCATACTGGCGATGATATTTGGCTCGGGTATCGGTGTGGTTGCCGCAATGCAGCATGGTCTGGCCTCCAGTATTCTGTATCACATGCTGGATGTACTTCTGTCTATCCCCTCTCTTTTGCTGGCAATCGTACTGGTTTCATTTATGGGGGCCAGCCTGGAAAATGCCCTGCTGGCGATCACGCTGGCGTTGATCCCGCAGTTTATCCGGGCCTCTTTTAACGCGGTACGCGAGATAGCCAACAAAGAATACATCATTGCCGTAAGACTCGATGGTTCAACTCCATGGCGTATTTTGCGGCTGGCCATTTTGCCGAACATTCTGGATGTTCTGGTTACGCAGACAACGCGCGGTCTCTCCGTTGCCATACTGGATATCAGTGCCGTTTGTTTTCTCGGCATCGGCGCACAATCCCCGCTGCCAGAGTGGGGCACCATGCTGGCTGATAGTCTGGATCTCGCCTATATATCACCTTGGAATGTCGCCTTACCCGGACTGGCCATCATGCTGAGTGTGGTAGCAACCAATCTGGTGGGTGACGGCCTGCGTAAAGCACTGCAACAAGGACTGGAATAATGCCATTACTGGATATCCGTAATCTGACGATTGAGATCGGTACCTCACAAGGGCGGGTTAAAGTCGTCGATAAGATAAGCCTGACCATTAACGAAGGTGAAGTC
Organism: Tolumonas auensis DSM 9187; assembly: GCF_000023065.1. Taxonomy (NCBI): domain Bacteria; kingdom Pseudomonadati; phylum Pseudomonadota; class Gammaproteobacteria; order Aeromonadales; family Aeromonadaceae; genus Tolumonas; species Tolumonas auensis. The sequence continues at coordinate 944,482 of NC_012691.1, read as the reverse complement.
CGGGGTTTAGTCGGTGAATCAGGCTCAGGGAAAAGTCTGGTCGCTAAAGCGCTGGTCGGTATTACCAAAGATAACTGGCATGTTTCCGCTGATCGTCTGCGGATCTGTGATGTCAATCTGCTGGAGCTGAGCCCTCGCCAGCGCCGTCAGTTTTTATCTGAAAATATCGCCATGATTTTTCAGGAGCCCGTCTCCTGTCTGGACCCGTCAATTCCGGTTGGAACGCAGTTGATGGAAGTGATACCTGACAGGGTTTTCGAAGGGAAATGGTGGCAGCGTCCCTTCTGGCGTAAGAAACAAGCAAAAGCACTGCTCCACCGGGTTGGCGTCAAAGATCATGAGCGGGTCATGAATGCATATCCACTGGAGCTCTCCGATGGTATCTGCCAGAAAGTGATGATTGCCATGGCGATTGCCGTTAAACCCCGCCTGCTGATTGCCGATGAACCCATCAGTGCGATGGAAGCAACGACTCAGGCGCAGATCCTGCGTTTACTGGATAAAATGAACGTGGTTAACCACACCACTATTCTGCTGATCAGTAACGATCTGACTGCAATTGCCAACCTGGCAGATACGATCAGTGTGATGTATTGCGGACAGATGGTAGAAACGGGTACCCGTGAATCTATTCTGAAAAACCCGCATCATCCTTATACCAATGCACTGCTGAACGCATTACCGGATTTCACACAGGATCTGCCACACAAATCCCTGCTGGTAACACTCCCCGGTTCTATTCCTCCGCTACAGCATTTGCCTATTGGTTGCCGTCTCGGTCCCCGCTGCCCTTACGCTCAGAAAATGTGTGTCCGGATGCCGGGAGTAACACAAAGTAAAGGTCATCAGTTTTACTGTCATTTCCCGCTGAATATGGAGGAATCCACCCGATGAACTCCGCACCATTATTAAGAGTCAGCGGTATTAACAAAACCTTTTTCAACCGGGTTGGCTTATTCCGCAGAAAACAGGTTCAGGTACTGAAAGATATCTCGTTTACGCTGGAACCCGGTGAAACACTGGCACTGGTTGGTGAAACCGGTTCAGGTAAAAGCACGTTAGCTAAAATACTGGCTGGTGTGGTTCCGCCCACGTCTGGTGAAATTGAAGTAAACGGTGAAGTCATCGCGTTTGAAGATACGCAAAAACGCTGCAAACTGATCCGCATGATTTTTCAGGATCCAAACTCTTCGCTGAATCCGCAACTGCGTGTCGGACGCATTCTTGAAGCACCGTTACGCCTGAATACCGATCTGAGTGAAGAAGAACGCGCAAATACTGTCATTGAAACCCTACGCATGGTCGGTATGCTGCCTGAACATGCTCTTTTTTATCCGCAAATGATCTCGTTAGGACAAAAACAGCGTGTTGCTTTCGCCCGTGCACTGATCCTTGATCCGAAGATCATCGTGGCTGACGAAGCGTTTTCCATGCTGGATGTATCCATGCGCTCTCAGGTAGTCAATCTGCTGCTTAAATTGCAGGAGCGCTTAGGGCTTTCCTATGTAGTAGTAGCGAACGATCTGGGGCTGGTACGTCATATCAGTGATAAAGTGTTGATCATGCATCAGGGCGAAATAGTTGAAAGCGGGTTAACCAGTGAAGTATTTTCCAATCCGCAGCATGATGTGACCAAACGACTGATCCAGAATCACGGTCACGAATACCGCCGTTGATTTTCATAGATCGCTTATAGCAAAAAGCCCTGAAATTTCAGGGCTTTTTCTTAGAAAAAATGCATCACACGCCAGCTTTGGCCAGAGCCGCAGACACAATCTGCTGAGCTTCCTGCTGGATCGTATCCAGGTGTGCTTCACCTTTGAAGCTTTCCATGTAGATTTTGTAGATAGACTCAGTACCACTCGGACGAGCAGCAAACCAGCCATTTTCAGTAACCACTTTCAGACCACCGATCGCTGCATTGTTACCTGGTGCATTGGTCAGTTTGGCCAGAATAGGTTCGCCAGCCAGCATGGTTGCCTCAACCAGCTCAGGGCTCAGTTTCGACAGTACGGCTTTCTGAGCTGTATTAGCCGGCGCATCAATGCGGCGATAAACCGGCGCACCAAATTCTTCGGTCAGCGCATCATACAACTGCTGCGGATCTTTACCGGTAACCGCAATAATTTCAGCGGCCAGTAATGCCAGAATGAAACCATCTTTATCGGTTGTCCAGACAGTACCGTCTTTACGCAGGAAGGAAGCACCAGCACTTTCTTCACCACCAAAACCGAAACTACCGTCAAACAGACCATCCACAAACCATTTAAAACCAACCGGTACTTCTTTCAGATTGCGGCCAATTTTGCCTGCCACACGATCGATGATAGAAGAGGAAACCAGCGTTTTACCTACCGCAGCCTGTTTTGGCCAATTCGGACGGTGCGTAAACAGATACTGGATCGCAACAGCCAGATAATGGTTCGGATTCATCAAGCCAGATTTGGTGACGATACCATGACGGTCATAATCCGGATCGTTACCTAAAGCGATATCAAACTTGTCTTTCAGACCAATCAGACTGGCCATTGCCCATGGGCTGGAACAATCCATACGGATTTTGCCATCACGGTCCAATGTCATGAAAGAGAAGGTAGGATCAACGCGGTAGTTAACAACTTCGATATTCAGATCATAAGTCTTGGCAATGACATCCCAGTAGGCAACACCTGCACCGCCTAATGGATCCACACCAATTTTGAGGCCAGCTTTACGGATAGCATCCATATCCAGCACATTACCCAAATCATTCACATACGGGGTAACGTAGTCGTACTCTTCCACAAATTCAGAAGCGATAGCCGCAGCATATGGCATCACTTTGACATCAACAGAACCATTTTCCAGGATCTGATTCGCACGATCTTCCACCCATTTGGTGATATCACCTTCAGCCGGACCACCATGCGGAGGATTGTATTTGAAACCACCATCTTGTGGCGGGTTATGTGACGGGGTGATCACCACACCATCAGCCTGATCCGCATGACCTGCACGGTTATAAGTCAGAATAGCGTGAGAAACCACAGGTGTTGGTGTATATCCCAGCCCCTGCTGAATGCGCACCTTAACACCGTTTGCGGCCAGAACCTGTACTGCACTTGCTAATGCGGCTTCTGACAATGCATGCGTATCCATACCGATGAACAGCGGGCCAGTAATGCCTTTGTTCTGACGATATTCAGCCAGTGCCTGGCTTACTGCCTGAATGTGAGACTCAGTAAAAGCACTATTCAGTGAACTGCCACGATGACCAGAAGTACCAAATGCCACTCGTTGATCAGGCAATGACATATCAGGTTTATTCAGATAATAAGCAGCAACCAGACGTGGAATATTGGTTAAATCTTCAACGCGAGCTGGTTTACCTGCATGTGGATGTTGTGCCATATACGACTTCCTGTTCTTTTATACCTTATTACAAACCTCTGCTATTAAATCAGCAGAGTAGCCCATGGCCTGCATTAACTGCTCAATAATCAAGCGCTTACGGCCAGTGTTAGTGTTAGTTATAACCCAGTACGGGGTCTCAGGGACAGGTTTAGGTTTAGTGGTTTTACCATTATCTAACAAGGCTTGTGGATCTTCGGCAAAATAGATGCGTTTACGTCCTTTGATGTCGGCAGCATGTCTGAAAGCATCAGGTTGAGAACGATACAATGCGGAAAGAATCAGCATAAAACGTGCAATAGCACTCTCTTCTTTCGCCAGTTGCGCATTGTCGAGCAGCATAGTCAGAACATCTGTGGAAACCTCATCTGTTTGTTCCGCATTTGCTTCATGACCCAGCGCTACCGTCGGTTCCGTATCCAGCGGTAAAGCAAGCAGGCGTCTTAAAATATCAGAAGCACTCTCGCCAATATGCAAGGTACGGCTGGCAATGTAACGGTAGATCTGATCATCAACCTCAATGGTTTTCATTCTTTTCTGGTTCCGACACTTTGAATATAGACAACAGCCGGATTATACATAAGCCACCGCGGCAAACCTAACCCTGTGCACGGTGTTTACCGAACCCCGAGCTATTACCCTCGCATAATTTCAGCTTTAGCACACCCGGGAGCATCGCCACACGTGACTCATCCCTCATTTTGATAGCAGATTACGCCAATCAACTGATTTCGTTAACCAAGAGAATAAATCTATCTTTAATTGCCACTGAACTAAGATGACTCACGATTTTGACGGGAATTTGTTAATATAAAGTTACAAGATTTTATTAAGGATAAAATGTGAAGCTGAATTACCAGATAACCCCGTTTGCATCTGCCGGTGCAGTGCCTGTTGTCCTGCTTCATGGTTTATTCGGCAAACAGGATAATCTGGGTTTACTGAAGCAACACCTGATGTCCCGGTATCCGGTTATTTCGGTTGATCTGCGCAATCACGGGTCATCGGAGTGGCATCCCGATATGAACTACCATGCCATGAGCCTTGATATCCTTGAATTACTGGAACAACTGCAATTACCGAAGGTACATCTGCTTGGGCACTCCATGGGTGGAAAAGCGGCAATGGCGGTCGCATTACAGGAACCAGCACGTGTAGCCTCACTCGTAGTCGCCGATATAGCGCCTGTTAACTATCAGGAAAACCGGCATTCTGCTGTTTTTAACGCCTTGCAGGCCGTCGCAGCCACACCCCATATCTCATCACGTAAAGAGGCAGATCATCTGATGAGTGAGTATCTGTCTGAACCCGCTGTACGCCAGTTTCTGTTAAAATCGTTCAGTAACGAAAAATCCACGCACTGGCAGTTTAATCTTCATGCGCTGGAACAGCATTATGCCGACATTATGGGCTGGCCATATACACCAGACCAGCAGTATCCGGGGCCGGTACTGTTTATTAAAGGTGGTGCCTCCGACTACCTGCAAACCGGACATCAGACAGCGATAACCAACCATTTCCCACAGGCCAGCGCACGGGTCATCCCCGACTGTGGTCACTGGCTGCATGCAGAAAAACCAGCCCTGTTTAATGGTATTGTTGAGCGCTTTCTGCAACAGATAAACTAACCGGATAGCCCGCTATCCTGCGTTATGATTTCTTCCACATTGTGGTATAGTGCGCCCCCTATTGAGAACGCTCGCACCTGAACTTTGTCTGGCAGTAATTTTTATATATGGCAAAACATCAATCGGATCGCACAACCCTGGATCTGTTTGCTGACGAAAAACGTCCAGGGCGCCCAAAGACCAATCCGCATTCCCGCGATTTGCAGTTGAAAATCAACAAACGCAATCAACTGAAACGGGATAAGGAAAAAGGGCTTCACCGGGTTGAACTTAAACTCGAAGCCGCGTTATTGGATGATCTCAATCAGCTGGCAGATGCCCGCAGTATCAGCCGGTCGGAACTCATTCAGGAGTTAGTCCGGGAATACGTTAGCGCTCAGCGCTCCGTCCAGCTAAAATAATAAACAGCTTTTTTTGAATTCCGACGAACAAGGATAACTCATCTTATGGCACTGATAGGTCTGTTCTTTGGTAGTGATACCGGCAACACAGAAGCAGTCGCTGGCATGATCCAGAAAGAACTGGGCAGTGATCTGGTTGACGTACTGGATGTCGCTCAGAGCACTCACTCTGACTTTGATAAATATGATTTGCTGATCCTGGGGATTCCAACCTGGTACTACGGTGAATCACAGGCTGACTGGGATGATTTTTATCCGGAACTGGAAAAAGTCGATTTCAGCAGCAAACTGGTTGCCATCTTCGGATGTGGTGATCAGGAAGATTATGCTGAATATTTCCTGGATGCTATGGGTACCCTGCGTGATCTGGTACAAGCGAAAGGCGCGACGATTGTTGGCTACTGGTCAACCGAAGGCTATCAGTTTGAAGCATCGAAAGCGCTGGTCGATGATAAACATTTTGTTGGTCTGGGTATCGACGAAGATCGTCAGCCAGAACTGACCGCTGAACGTGTTGCCGCCTGGTGCCAGCAATTACGCGAAGAAATGTGTTTATCCGAGCTGGTATAACCACTGCTCAGCTACGATAAAGCCTGTGAACCCCACAGGCTTTATTTTATGCAGAAACAAGAATCATCCGCGTAACTCATTTCTTTTTATTGGTTTTGCGCCATATAATGGATAAGCCCTACTCGCTGCAGCCTCAAACTGCCCCAAGAAAACAGAGAGCTATGACAGACCATAATCAGCAATTGAAAGATGCAGGACTAAAAATCACCTCGCCACGAGTTAAGATTTTAGAGTATCTGCGCCAGCCTGAATGTCAGCACATCAGTGCGGAAGACCTTTATAAACTGCTGCTGGACAATGGTGAAGAAATTGGGTTAGCCACCGTTTACCGCGTTCTGAACCAGTTTGATGATGCAGGAATTGTAACCCGTCATCATTTTGAAGGTGGCAAATCAGTTTTTGAACTGGCACAGCAACACCATCATGATCATCTGGTATGCCTGGATTGCGGTAGTGTCGTTGAATTTTCGGATGAAGTGATTGAGCAACGCCAGAAAGAGATTGCTGCACAACATGGCATGAAGCTAACTCATCACAGCTTGTATTTGTATGGTCAGTGCACCAAAGAAAATTGCCCGAATCGCAAGAAATAACAACCCGATCAGTTTTACTGCGTTCATAAAAAATCCCGCACATCGGCGGGATTTTTTATTAGTGTTTGCAGCCGCCATGGCCACCGCAACATTCGTGCGGCTCATCAGTGTCCGCTGCATGTGCATGACCTTTACCGCCACAACATTCATGATCATCATCATGACTGTGACCCTGACCACCGCAGCAACCTTCGTCGTCTGAATGACCATGTCCACCACAGCAACCTTCACCATGACCATGGTGATGATGGCCTTCTCCGCCATGTACATGACCATGCGCAATTTCTTCAGCTGTCGCGGCACGAACACCACGCACATTAACTTTGAAATGCAGATCCATACCTGCCAGCGGATGGTTAGCATCTACTTTGACGAAGTCTTCAGATACTTCAACGATAGTTACCGGACGATGACCGTCATCGGTGTCTGCCACGAACGTATCGCCTTCAGCGACTTCCATACCATCAAACAATTCGCCGGGTACTTCCTGCACCAGAGATTCTTCATATTCACCGTATGCATCCATAGCTGGAACGGCCAGTTCAAAACTGTCGCCTTCTTCACGGTCATATAAGGCATTTTCCAGACCTGGAACCAAAAAACCACTGCCATGCAGATAAACAAGCGGTTCACGCCCTTCTGTTGTATCCAGCACTTCACCCGCATCGTCAGACACGGTGTAATCCAGCGTTACTACGCTCAAATGAGTAATCTTCATCATGCATCCCGGTTAAATGACAACTAGCCTCACCAGCATACCGGAAAAATCTGCTGAAACACAATCTTCAGCTCATCATTCAACAGCTGCCGGATAAGGCTTTTCCCCGTATAATGCGCTTTTGTTTGCCGCAGAATTATTCCCGCCATGATCATCGTTTCACAAATCACGCTACTACGAGGCAATAAGCCTTTATTAGAAGAAGCTACCGCTACCATTCATCCGGGTCAGAAAGTAGGGCTGGTTGGAAAAAACGGCTGCGGAAAATCCAGTCTCTTTGCTTTATTGAAAGGTGAACTGGCTGTCGATGCCGGCTCAGTCTCTGTGCCTGCACAATGGCAAATTGCTACCGTTGCCCAGGAAACGCCGGCGCTCGACTGTTCTGCACTGGATTATGTCATTGACGGCGACAAAGAGTTCCGCAATCTTGAGCTTCAGCTGCAACAGGCGGAACAACAAGGTGATGGGATCCGGATCGCCGACTTACATGGCCGGCTGGATGCCGCCGGCGCTTACACCGTGCGTTCCCGCGCCGGTGAGCTATTGCATGGTCTGGGCTTCAGCAGCGAACAACACCAGCAACCGGTCTCTGCCTTCTCCGGGGGCTGGCGTATGCGTCTTAACCTGGCACAAGCACTGATCTGCCGTTCCGACCTGCTATTACTTGATGAACCAACCAACCACTTGGACTTAGACGCGGTCATCTGGCTGGAAAGCTGGTTACGCTCTTACCGCGGCACCCTGATATTGATTTCGCATGATCGCGATTTTCTGGATCGGGTTATTGGCAGAATCATCCATATCGAAAACGGGAAACTGAACGAATATACCGGCGGCTATTCCGACTTCGAAATACAGCGTGCGTCCGCGCTGTCACAACAGCAATCGATGTATGAGAAGCAGCAGCAAGCGCTGAGCAAGATGCAGGATTATGTCGACCGCTTCCGCTATAAGGCCACTAAAGCCCGTCAGGCGCAAAGCCGTCTTAAAGCGATGGAACGGATGGAATTGATCCTGCCGGCACATGTCGACTCCCAGTTCCAGTTTCAGTTCCGTGAACCGGATGCATTACCAACCCCGCTGATCAGCATGGAAAACTTAAGTGCCGGTTATGGTGACAAACTGATTCTGGAGAAGATAAAACTGAACCTGGTTCCCGGTTCACGTATTGGTTTGCTGGGACGAAACGGTGCGGGTAAATCGACATTTATCAAATTACTGGCAGGCGAACTGACACCGCTTTCCGGAAAACTGGAGCCCAGTAAAGGCGTTAAAATCGGCTATTTTGCACAACATCAGTTGGAATCGCTGCAACAGGGCGACACGCCGTTACAGCATCTGACACGGATTGCCGGCAATCGCCCGGAACAGGAACTACGGAACTTTTTAGGTGGTTTCGGGTTCCATGGTGATAAAGCACTGGAAGTTGTCGATACCTTCTCCGGGGGAGAAAAAGCGCGGCTGGTTTTAGCGTTGCTGGTCTGGCAAAAACCCAATCTTTTGCTGCTGGATGAACCGACCAACCATCTGGATCTGGAAATGCGTGAAGCATTAACGCTGGCGCTGCAAGGCTTTGAAGGTGCCATGGTCATCGTATCGCATGATCGTCACCTGCTCCGCACCACGACGGATGAGTTTTATCTGGTTCACAACCAACGACTGGAAGCCTTTGATGGTGATCTGGATGACTATCACAAATGGTTAACCGAGCAGGATAAAGCGACCAACGATACCAAAACAGATACCAGTAATACCTCCGCAGCCCCGCAAAGCGCAGCGGCACGTAAAGATCAGAAACGACGGGAAGCTGATTTCCGGCAACAAACTCGTCCCTTGCGCCAGAAACTGGAAAAGCATGAGCAGCATATGGGCAAGTTGCAGCACAAACTTGGTGAAATTGAACAGGCGCTCGCTGATCCGGCAATCTATCAGGACGATGCCAAATCAAAACTGACTAGCTTACTGGCACAACAAGGCCCGCTGAAAAACGAACTCGAACAAACCGAGCTGGAATGGATGGACATTTCCGAACAGCTGGAACAAATGGAACAACAATTTGCCAGCGACATGGCAACTCAGGATTAATGCATGCTTAGCTATCGCCACGCGTTTCATGCCGGCAACCATGCCGACATATTAAAACATGCTGTACTCAGTCTGTTGATTGACCAGCTGAAACAAAAAGATAAACCGTTTTGTTATCTGGATACCCACTCTGGTGGCGGCTGTTATGATCTCACCGGTGAGTGGGCTAACAAGAAAGCAGAATATCTGGATGGCATCGCTCGTCTTTGGCCGCAGCGTGATCAGTGGCCCGCACTGAAAAGTTATATCGAGTGTGTAGCAGCACTCAATAATGACGATACCCTGCATTATTATCCCGGTTCACCTGAAATCGCGCGATCGCTGTTAAGAGAACAGGATCGCCTGATTCTGATGGAACTGCATAATAATGAGATTGATATCCTGCGCCAGCATATGTACCGGGATCCCCGCGTTGCATTACATCACCGCGATGGTTTTGAAGGGCTGGTCGCTCTCACGCCGCCAACACCACGTCGTGGACTGGCACTGATCGATCCGCCATATGAACTGAAGGAAGATTATGATCGGGTCGTGAAAACACTGGCAAAAGCCTGGCGTCGCTGGCCAGTCGGTATATACGCCGTCTGGTATCCATTGCTGGGAGAAGAAGCCGATCGCAGTCAGCATATGCTCCGCGAATGTCAGAAACTGGGAATTCCGATGCTGACAGCTGAACTCAGTATACAAGCCCAATCCCCCACCTGGGGCATGCATGGCTCAGGAATGGCGATTTTTAATCCACCATGGCAATTTGAACAACAACTGGAAAAATTGCTGCCGGAATTATGTTCACTGCTGGCGCTGACACCACAGGCAAACTGGACAATAAAGTCGCATAATTCAGAGGGTTAAACAAACACAAAATGTTGTCATTCAACACCCTATTTTTGAGTGACAACATTTCAAATCTCCATGGTTTTTATCTTTATGAGAAAAAAAATTTATCCATAGGGTTTTTTCACAATATTCTTTATTTCCCGCCAAAAACCGACACATCAACAAGCAAAAATCCAAATAAAGGCTATCTTGTTAGATTTTTTTACCAAAAAACCACACATATACCCGTTGTTAATGCTGATAAACACCCCATCCTGAAGGCTTCATTGAAAATAGTGTGATAATTGCTATTGCACTGTCACACAAAAGCCCGATAATGCGCCGGATTTTTTATAAAGCATCGCGTTCTGCTTGATCGGACAGAGCGTATCACTGGTGACAGGGCCGTGGCCCTTTTGTGAGGTGTAAACATACAATGAACAACGAAATCGTCCCTGCTGAACTGGATTACCGCGAACTGGTCGCGACCTATGGTTCCCCCTTGCTGGTTCTGGATCAGGCCGCTGTCCGTAAACAGTACCGCGCTTTAACACAAGCCCTGCCAGGCGTTCGTCTGCACTATGCATTAAAGCCATTACCTCATTCAGCTGTTGTTGCAACTTTGAAAGCTGAAGGCTGTGGTTTTGATTTGGCTACGAACGGCGAAGTTGATGTGATGTTAGAAAATCAGATCAACCCGGACGATTGTATTCATACTCACCCGATCAAGCGTGACGGTGATATCCGTTATGCGCTCGAATACGGCTGTAAAGTTTTCGTATTCGATAACCCGGTCGAACTGGACAAGTTCCTGCCTTATCAGGATAAGGCCGAACTGTTGCTGCGCGTCAGCTTCCCTAACCCGGAAACTAAAGTAGACCTGTCCAAGAAATTTGGCTGTACACCTGAAGCCGCCTTGCCATTGCTGCGCAAAGCCAAAGCAATGGGCCTGAACGTGATTGGTCTGTCCTTCCATGTTGGCTCACAGGTACCGAACTCCAAACGCCATGTCGAGGCTATCACTTCCTGTAATCAGATCCTGCGTGATGCAGCAGCAGAAGATATCAATCTTCAGGTGCTGGATATCGGTGGTGGCTTCCCGGTCAATTACGGTGCAGATGGTGCAGATTTCGATATCTATGAATTCTGCGCCCCGATTCGTGAAGCATTAAGTCACACACCGAAAGGTATTCGCCTGTTGGCAGAGCCGGGACGCTTCATCAGTGCCCCTTGCATGACCTCTGTCGCCAGCGTTATGGGTAAAGCAGAACGTTTTGAGCGCACCTGGTATTATCTGGATGATGGGCTGTATGGCAGCTACAGCGGCCAGCTGTTTGACCATATCAACTACCCGAAATCAGCACCTTATGCCACAGGTGAAGCAAAACCAGCCGTACTGGCCGGCCCGACCTGCGACAGCATTGATGTACTGGCCGATGATATCGATCTGCCGGAATTGGATGTAGGTGATGTTATTGTAGGTAAGATGATGGGTGCCTATACCTGGGCTTCTGCTACTGAATTTAACTTCTTCCGTAAAGCCAGCATTCTGGTGATTGACAGCCAGGAAGCAATAGAGATAAAAGCAGTTGCTTAATACTGTTTCTAATCAGCTGGTTAAATAAAAAAGGGTAGTCGACTATGACTACCCTTTTTGTTCTTATCGTTCTTATTGCACTTACTGACGCGCTTCCAGCATCAGACGCTTCATTTCTGCCACAGCTTCAGGCAATCCACTGAATACAGCCCGCCCAATAATCGCATGACCAATATTAAGTTCAATCATCTCAGGAATAGCCGCAATTGCCTGTACATTCTGATAATGCAAGCCATGTCCGGCATTCACTTTCAAACCTTTTTTGGATGCATAAGCAGCCGCTTCAGCAATACGAACCAGTTCTTGCTGTTGTTCTTCTTCAGTCTCTGCATCAGCATAACGACCGGTATGGATCTCTATATAAGGCGCACCACTAGCAACCGCAGCATCAATTTGTGCATGATCAGCATCAATAAACAGTGATACCTGGGTACCCACAGCAGCAAGACGAGTCACCGCATCGCGGATCCGTTCCACTTGTGACGCGACATCCAGACCGCCTTCCGTGGTCACTTCCTGACGCTTTTCAGGCACCAGACAGACAAACTGAGGTTTGATCCGACAGGCAATAGACAGCATCTCTTCAGTGACTGCCATTTCCAGATTCATGCGCGTTTTGATAGTCTGACGCAGAATTTCAACATCGCGGTCGGTGATATGACGACGATCTTCACGCAAATGGACCGTGATCCCTTCTGCCCCTGCCTGTTCTGCCAATGCGGCTGCAAACACAGGATCCGGATATGCGGTACCACGGGCGTTACGCAACGTAGCCACGTGATCAATGTTCACACCCAATAAAATCTTGCTCACTCTGATCTCCTTGCTATAAATGCAGAATAAAGCTCCCTGCTTTTCAGGGGACGGTTACCTAATAATGCGGCAAACGCCTGACGACTAAAACGACGGGCCGCAGCTAAAATATATTCATCAGAAAAGGCCTGCTCTGCTATCCCAATGATTTCCCGACCAGAAAAAAAGGCATGATCACGCAGAGCTGTAGTGATAAATCCAGCTTCTGGTTCATAGCGATAATAACAGGCAGGGTCTATCGGTAAACAGCTATCAGCCGCATAACAAAAGTCTGCGCCATAACCTAATTGCTGCAGTAATAGTAATTCAAATTGCCGTAACAGTGGGGAAACGAGTTGTTGCTGATCGGCTAATGCCAGCAATGTCTGAAAATAGCCACTGAATAATCCGGGATATTCAGTGTCAGGTTCCAGCAAATAATAGAGCAGTTCGTTCAGATATAAGGCGCTGAATAATCGTTCTCCCTGCAATGCAACTTGCGGGCTTCGCGCCTCAAGCTGCAGCAAAGTTTTCAGACTGCTTTTCCCACCATAGTGGATATGAAGTGGCAAAAAGGGCTGAAGCAGCCCTTTTACCGAAGAACGGGGTGAGCGGGAACCTTTCGCAACGACGGATACCTTGCCCATTGAAGCGACAAACAGATCCACCAGCTGGCTGGTTTCCCGGTACGGACGGGTATGTAAGACAAAAGCCGGCGATAAATCCGGCTCAGTCATCACCATAACCTAAGCTACGTAAGGCTCGTTCATCATCAGCCCAACCGGATTTAACCTTGACCCAGAGTTCCAGAAAAACACGCTGGCCAAACAACCGTTCCATATCCAGGCGTGCTTCGGTGCCGATAACTTTGAGTTTTTCACCCTTGTTACCGATCACCATTTTTTTCTGACCTTCGCGCTCAACCAGGATCAGGGCATTGATATGAAATAATCCATCTTCTTCTACTTTGAAACGCTCGATTTCAACAGTAACAGAGTAAGGTAATTCTTCTCCGGTAAAACGCATCAGTTTCTCACGGATAATCTCTGATGCCATGAAACGTGAGCTACGATCCGTGATGTAATCTTCCGGAAAATAGTGTTCCCCTTCAGGTAACAACCGTTTAGCCATTTCACGGATTTTCTCGACGTTGGTACCCTTTTCCGCAGAAATCGGCAGGATTTCAGCAAAATTACCTTTCTGTGCCAGCATTTGCAGATGCGGTAACAGGATCTCTTTGTCTTTGATTACATCAACTTTATTGACAGCAAGCACGACCGGGCAATGCATATGGCGCAACTTATTCAGCACCATCTCGTCATCGTCAGTCCAGTGAGTGCCATCGACGACAAATACAACCATTTCCACATCACCCAGAGAGCTTGTGGCAGCACGATTCATCAGCCGGTTGATCGCCCGCTTTTCTTCAATATGAAGACCCGGTGTATCAACAAATATGGTCTGATAAGCACCCTGTGTATCAATACCCAGAATACGATGACGTGTAGTTTGTGGTTTACGGGAAGTAATACTGACTTTCTGTCCCAGTAACTTGTTTAGTAAGGTCGATTTACCAACATTTGGCCGACCTACGATTGCGACAAAACCGCAGTAGGTTTTTTCTTCAGTCATGTTAATTGCTCCAGAGCTCTTTCAGCAGCGGCCTGCTCAGCCTTTCTGCGGCTGGAACCAACACCAACGAACGCAGCCTCAATATCATCGATCGCACATTCAACAGTAAACTGCTGATTATGTGCTTCCCCTTTAACATCAGTTACCGCATAAGTTGGTAACGGACGGCGACGCCCCTGCAGAAACTCCTGCAGACGAGTTTTCGGATCTTTCTGCTCAACACCCGGACGAATTGAATCCAGCCGTTCGTTGTACCAGTTCAGCATTAATGTTCGGATCCCATCCAGATCACTATCGAGATAGATCGCGCCGATCAAAGCCTCAACGGTATCCGCCAGTATTGATTCCCGACGATAGCCACCGCTTTTCAGTTCACCCGGCCCAAGGATCAGATAATCACCCAGCGCAAATTCACGGGCCAGTTCAGCCAGTGTTTTTTCGCGGACTAACGTCGCCCGCATCCGGCTCATATCCCCTTCGCTTACATTCGGGAAACGATGATAGAGTACTTCGGCGATAACCAGACTTAAGATCGAATCACCTAAAAACTCCAGACGTTCATTATGACGGGAGCCGGCGCTACGATGAGTGATAGCCCGAACTAATAAATCTTTGTTCTGAAACGGATAGCCTAGCTTTTGCTCTAAGCGTGATAATTTATCATTCACTGAATACTGCCTATACGATTAAAACGAACACCGGTCGGAATCCACCCAGGCACAGAACTACCCTCCGGTCGGTCGAATTCAAAACTCATCCAGATAGCAACCGCTTTCCCGACCAGATTGCGTTCCGGTACAAATCCCCAGAAACGACTATCCAGACTGTTATCGCGGTTATCCCCCATCGCAAAATAATGCCCTTCAGGCACAACCCACTCGCCTGCTGGCTGTCCGGATTGCTGGTAATACTGACCTGCGCGATCCGGAATAAGGTTATTTATCAAAATATCATGGCTTTTAACTGTAGTTAGTTTCTCGGAGTAATGTTCCAGAGGCATTCCCAACTGAGTGAACATCCCGCTTTCAACAAACTCCGTTTCAACTTTTTTCAGCTGAGGACAAATTTTACTGTCCTTGCAAGCGGGCTGCAGATAAAGCTCTTTATTACGGAAAATAATTTTATCGCCGGGTAATCCAATGATGCGTTTGATGTAATCAATACCCGGATTCTCCGGATATTTGAATACAACAACATCGCCACGTGCTGGATGACTGGTTTCAATTAAAGTACGGTTAGTTACGGGTTCTTTCAGGCCATAAACATATTTATTGACCAGAATAAAATCACCATCAAGCAATGTCGGCATCATCGAGCCGGATGGTATCTGGAATGGCTCATATAAAAATGAGCGTAAAATCAATACTGCTGCGATGACCGGAAAGATGCCTTTGCACTGTTCCACCCAGACCGGTTCAGTCATTAGTTTTTCAATAACCTCTGCAGTCAACGGAGCATGTGCAGATTCCTGTGCCTGCCGAGCTTTCGCAGCCCTGAAACGAACAAGCACCCAATGATCTAATAACCAGACAAGTCCTGTCACCACAGTGACAGCGACCAGAATCAATGCAAAAGTGTTAGCCATTAATTAATTATCCTTTCCAACATGCAGGATTGCGAGGAATGCTTCTTGCGGCACGTCAACCCGGCCTACAGATTTCATTCTCTTTTTACCCTCTTTCTGCTTATTGAGCAGTTTTTTCTTACGGCTGACGTCGCCACCATAACATTTAGCTAATACGTCTTTGCGCATCGCTTTTACGGTACTACGTGCAATAATATGATTTCCAATTGCAGCCTGAATAGCAATATCAAACATCTGTCTTGGGATCAGTTCACGCATTTTTTCAACCAACTGACGACCGCGGAATGGCGCATTATCTTTGTGTGTGATAATAGCCAGCGCATCAACCCGCTCACCGTTAATCATAATATCCAGACGAACCATATCCGCTGCATCGAAGCGTTTGAAGCCATAATCCAGAGAGGCATAACCCCGGCTGGTTGATTTCAAACGATCAAAGAAATCGAGCACAACTTCCGCCATCGGAATTTCATAGGTCAACGCAACCTGATTACCGTGATAAACCATATTGGTTTGTACACCACGTTTTTCTATACACAGCGTAATAACGTTACCCAGATAATCCTGAGGTACCAGAATATTACATTCAGCAATTGGCTCACGTAATTCCTGAATGTTATTAATAGCAGGCAAGTTGGACGGACTATCAATATGAATGATCGTGCCATCTGTCTGAACGATTTCATACACTACCGTTGGTGCAGTAGTGATCAGATCCAGATCATACTCTCGTTCCAGACGCTCCTGAATGATTTCCATGTGCAACATGCCCAGGAAGCCACAGCGGAACCCAAAACCTAATGCAGTTGAATTTTCTGGTTCATAAAACAGTGATGCATCATTCAGCGACAGTTTTTCCAGTGCATCGCGGAATGATTCATAATCATCAGATGAAATCGGGAACAGACCGGCATAAACCTGTGGTTTCACCTTTTTGAAACCTGGCAATGCAGATTCAGCACCATTTTTGGCAAGGGTCAGTGTATCGCCAACAGGTGCGCCATGAATATCTTTGATACCGCAAACAACCCAACCTACCTCGCCACAATTTAAGGCCAGAGTATCTTTCTGTTTCGGCGTTGAAATACCCAGGCGATCAACACCCCAGGTCTGACCTGTGCTCATGACCTTAATTTTATCGTTCTTTTTCAGAGAACCATTTTTAATCCGGACCAGTGACACAACACCCAGATAATCATCAAACCAGGAATCAATAATTAATGCTTGCAACGGTGCATCCGGATCACCTTCCGGAGCGGGAATTCTTTTTACAATTTCTTCCAGTACGTCATCTACACCCAGGCCTGTTTTAGCTGAGCAACGCACGGCATCCATGGCATCAATGCCAACAATATCTTCAATCTCTTCCGCAACACGTTCTGGCTCAGCCTGCGGTAAATCGATCTTATTCAGAACCGGAACAACTTCCAGATTCATTTCCAGTGCGGTATAGCAGTTAGCCAACGTCTGGGCTTCAACCCCCTGACCCGCATCAACAACCAGCAATGCACCTTCACAGGCAGCCAGAGAACGAGACACTTCATATGAAAAGTCCACATGTCCGGGTGTATCGATGAAATTAAGCTGATAGGTTTCGCCATCGTTAGCTTTGTAATCCAGCGTAACACTCTGCGCCTTGATCGTGATCCCACGTTCACGTTCAAGATCCATGGAATCCAGAACCTGCGCCTGCATTTCTCGTTCGCTGAGACCGCCACACATCTGAATCAAGCGGTCTGACAGTGTGGATTTACCATGGTCAATATGGGCAATAATAGAGAAGTTACGAATATTTTTCATGAGGTCTTATTTATCTGATGGCATGTAATTAACGATAATTTGAGCAGGATTTTACTGGATTAGTAGCAGCAGAGCTATGATTAGTAGTGACTGATTGCACTCGCGCTCTGAATGAGCACAAGGCAATCATTAATATTTCAGTTACAACGGTTCTGCATGACCGGAATAGTGACTCCGAGAATAACCGGTTTATATTCGGCATTGGTTAATCTGGCCGATCGGAGACGCATCAGCATGAACCCGACATATCCTCCCAGAACCGCACCCGCTATGGCAGGCCACTCTTCTCCGGCAACAGAAAATGCTTGCCCGATACCGGCTCCCAGCATGATAAAAAACAACGGCAAAATATAAACCAGCAAGGCACCTTTCAGCAGTCCGTTTTCCGGAATGCCAACTCTGACCTGCTGTCCGATCTCCAGCGGCAGTATGCATGCAATATCAATAATATGATCGCCATGCCCCTGACCGTCATCCATTCCGGAACTGATAGCACAGCTTGACTGATGATGGCAGTGACCGCAGGCTGATGCACGTTGATATTCAACACTGACATAACCCGCCCGGGTGGCCACAACCGTGGCAATAGCTTCAATCATCGTAATCCCCTTACTTATTTGCCCGAATAGTCTCTGCTATACGCCGCAAACTGAGCAAAGGCAGCTCGCCTACTACAGTCAACGTGACACCATCATCCCGGTTAATACTGAAAATGGATGTGGCGCCATGCATCGCAATTTGTTCCTTTTCCCGGCCCTTAGTTTCTGCTGATGAGCGGGAAATATAGACAGAGACATCCACCAATCCATCACTAAGCATAAAGTAGTCCACTAACTCGTCACTACCGATCAGTTTATGCTGATCAGACGATAGCGGGACAAACCCCGAAGGTAACCAACCCAGAGTCCACTGATGCGATGCAGGCTCAGCACGATAAATATCGTGGCTGGTTGCAGCCGGAGGCACTTTCATAGAGGCGAGCGTTTTGATGTTTGTAGAATTTTCAGATAGTAAACGAAAATCAATGCCCAGATACTGCTCCACCAGATTACCCTGCGCGTCATTAACATCCAGACGCAATAGAATGCCAGTTTTCTGCTCTAACCATATGATAAAACTATATTTACTATCTTCTTTGGCTGTCAGGCGAACCAGTTGCGCTACCTGTCCGGCAATACGACTTTTCCCGGTGCTGACTACCTCGTAATATTTAAGCAGAGTCTCCGGTGAAGAATTCAGCATAGAAAACCACAATCCCGGTAACTGTGATTCCTGCAACGTATAAGATATTTGTGCAGACTCAGCAAATGTTACCTGCTTATTTTTTCCAAGATATTCAATTGGCCGGCCACTCAATGTCAGCAGATGCGTTATTTCTGTCCTGTTATTCCAGCCATGCGTCAGACGTAACGGCTCAATGTTATTTTGTAGTATATGCGCCATTACCAACTCAAAATTGTTGTGATGATAACCGCGCTGCATCTGAAATAACAAAGCCTCTGCCGATGGTTCTGCGGAGGCTTTAGTTATGAATGAGCCAATTAAAAAGAAAGTTAAAACGATACGATGCATCAAAATTCAATTACCGCTCAGCAGGTGATAAACGTTGTTGTAACTGATGATCCTGAATAAAACGAGCTATTCGCTGGCGCTGCTCCTGTAACTGCTGCTCAGACATAGCCGATGATTTCTGTTGCGACGTGTTAATTCGTTCAGAATTATAATTCACACTAACCGGCATAGCAGAGCCACCACCGACAGGAACTGTGTTAAGCACAGGTCCCTGCTTAATACTGGTATCAGTTTGCTGATATTGCTGAACACCGACGAGAACGACCACAGCCACTGAGGCTGCGATACCATATTGCCCGGCAACCTGAATAAATTTTTTTACATTTGGTTTGACTGCAGAAAGTAAAGAAAGGCGCGGCTTAGGTGCTAAAACAACAGGCTCCTGCTCTAAGGCGTCAGCTATACGCTGTAACAGAGAGAGATCAAGCTGTTCTGGTAATTCATCACGTAAGGCATCACCAATCAAATGATAACGCTCCCACGTTGCTGATGCAGACGGATCATCCAGCAATGCTTTTAGTGATTGCTCAGACTGCAACTGATTATCCATCAGGGCTGAAACGCGTTCTTTTGATATTGTCATACTAACCCGTTACTCCATTTCAAAGCAGGATAATCCTAATCTATTCCCTGCAGTATGGTCTTAAGACGATTATCAATAACTTCCCGAGCCCGGAAAATGCGGGAACGAACCGTACCGACAGGACATCCGATTACTTCGGCGATCTCCTCGTAGCTCAATCCCTCTATCTCCCGTAGCGTAATGACTGTTCGTAAATCTTCAGGTAATGACTGCAATGCATCCACTACCGTCTTGCGAACCTGGTCGGATGACAGTAAGCGTTCCGGACTGGCTATATCACGTAATGCATCACCTGAATCATATTGCTCTGCATCACTGATATCGACATCCATTCCCGGCGGACGGCGGCCATTAGAGACCAGATAATTCTTTGCCGTATTAACCGCAATACGATACAGCCATGTATAAAAAGCACTGTCATTTCTGAATGAAGGCAAGAAACGATAAGCACTTATAAACACTTCCTGAACCACATCAGCGATATCACCAGGATTACTTACATAACGACTCACCAGATTCATTATCTTCCGTTGGTATTTAGTTACCAGCAGATTAAATGCCTGTTTATCACCACGTTGCACTCGCTCAACTAACTGTTGATCGATCTCTATATCGCTCATATCGACGCCGATTTCCTCCAAATTTCCACTATCGGCCCGAAGTAGCACACTTAATCAGACAATATTTTTGGAGAAAAGTTCTGTTCTCTGCAAAAAAACGTGATCCGGGCTGTACCTGACCATCAGTTGGGCTAGTATAAAGCTTTACTCATCAAGGCCAATGATACTTATGAAACAGAATGTTGAATACTCCTGCGATGTTTTGATCATTGGCAGTGGTGCCGCAGGCCTCACTTTAGCATTACGCTTGGCAGATCATGCAAAAGTGATGGTATTGAGCAAAGGACCCTTAAGTGAAGGGGCTACCTATTATGCCCAGGGAGGCATCGCTGCTGTTGCTGAAAAAACAGATAGCGTCGAATCACACGTAAATGACACGCTGAATGCAGGCGCCGGTCTATGCGATAAATCAATTGTTGAATTTACCGCTCAAAATGCAAAAGAGTCGATCGACTGGCTGATCCAGCAAGGTGTTCCTTTTGATAAAGAAGAAGGAAGTACTGAGGATGGCGAACCATCATATCATCTGACACGCGAAGGCGGACACAGTCATCGACGGATTTTCCATTCAGCCGACTCAACAGGAAAATCTGTTGAAGTCACATTAGTTGATCGGGTAAGACAACATCCGAATATCCAATTAATGGAACGGTTCAACGCCGTTGATCTGATCACAACCAGAAAGCTTGGTATTCCAGGAAACCGGATATTAGGTGCTTATATCTGGAACCGAACCAAAGAACAGGTCGAGACCGTCAGAGCCCGGTTTGTAGCACTGGCAACTGGTGGTGCATCTAAAGTTTACCAATATACTTCCAATCCGGATGTCAGCTCCGGTGATGGTATCGCTATGGCATGGCGTGCCGGTTGCCGTGTTGCCAACATGGAATTTAATCAATTTCACCCAACGACATTATTTCACCCTGATGATCGCAACTTCCTGCTGACCGAAGCATTGCGTGGTGAAGGCGCATTACTGAAACGCCCGGATGGTTCGCGTTTCATGCCGGAGTTCGATCAGCGTGCAGAGCTCGCTCCACGCGATATTGTCGCACGGGCAATCGACTATGAAATGAAGCGTCTGGGTGCTGACTGCATGTATCTGGATATCAGTCATAAACCTGCTGATTTCGTCCGTAAACACTTCCCTACTATTTATGAACGTTGTCTGAAACTGGGAATTGATATCACCAAACAACCAATACCCGTTGTTCCGGCTGCGCATTACACGTGTGGCGGGGTAATGAGTGATCAGTTCGGACAAACGGATATCCCGGGTCTCTATGCCATTGGTGAAGTATCATATACCGGTCTGCATGGCGCTAATCGCATGGCATCAAACTCTATACTGGAATGTATTGTTTTCGCGCAATCTGCAGCAAAAGATATTGAAGCCCGTTTGCCGATGAGCAGCATGCCACCTTCATTACCGGCATGGGATGAAAGTCAGGTCTCAAACTCAGACGAAGAGGTTGTTATTCAGCACAACTGGCATGAATTGAGATTATTCATGTGGGATTATGTTGGCATTGTGCGCACGAATAAGCGACTGGAACGGGCTAAACGACGAATCGATCTGCTCAAGCAAGAAGTGCATGAGTATTATGCAAACTTCCGCGTTTCAAACAATTTACTCGAATTGCGCAATTTGCTGCAGGTTGCAGAGCTGATAGTACGTTCAGCGATGGCTCGTAAAGAGTCCCGAGGGTTACATTACAATCTGGATTACCCTGAACAACAGGATAATCCGGCGCCAACAATTCTGATTCCGGGCGACTACTGAGCCCGCATAGTAATCCGCCGGGCAATCCGGCGGTATTCAGCCTCATGCATGCTGTCAGAGAACAACCACAAATGTGTTGTTTTTTCCCCGTGTAACACAAGCCAGATAAAGCCATAACCAACTTTAGACGTTGGAGTAATATGATAAAATTTACCATCCATAAAGACTTCATCACCACGCATTTCAAAAATAAACTGGCGGTGATAGGCATGGTACAAAGACCAGAAAAAAGAGCATCCCCACAAAATAAAAAACATCAGCCACAGATGACCGTGCAAACTGATCCATGCTAACCATCCAAGAATGATATGGCTAATCAGCAGAAATAACTGGTGGTGATATGATGGTTCAACCCGAATGACGTGCCTGATGTTTTTCACGGATCACTCCCAATATAGACTGTAATGATAGGTCTGACGGTGCCTCTGAACGTAACAGACAATAAAACAACTCCAAATCAGAGCATTCAAGCACACGCCGGAAATCATCCTGTAGTGACTCAGAAAGCCCCATGTAATCATGTTCAAGAAAAGGGGCCAGGATCGTGTCCAACTCCAGCATCCCCCGGCGACAAGCCCAGCGTAGTCTTGACAATTCAGCACTCATATCATGATTTCCTCTGATAATCTC
The DNA here is from genome assembly GCF_000023065.1 of Tolumonas auensis DSM 9187. Lineage (NCBI taxonomy): Bacteria > Pseudomonadati > Pseudomonadota > Gammaproteobacteria > Aeromonadales > Aeromonadaceae > Tolumonas > Tolumonas auensis. The sequence goes on along the minus strand of NC_012691.1, from coordinate 921,687 downwards.
AGCAATATCAGCTGACAAACAATAGCCCGTTATTTACCATGAATTACCATCCCAAAGTGGAAAACCATGATGAATGAAAGACTTTTATTCCCTTCTGAGCCCAGTGTATACCATCTGGATGATATAACCGTGATCCGTTTGGAAGGTCCTGATGCAGTCAAATATCTGAATGGACAGGTTACCTGTGATGTTATGGCGTTAAATCCGGGCCAGAGCATTCTTGGCGCTCACTGTACCCCCAAAGGGAAAGTATTGGCTGTTTTCAGGTTGTTCAAACGAGAACAAGATCTGCTGCTGATCTATAAAAAAGAACTGACTGAAATCCAGCTGGCTGAACTAAAAAAATATGCTGTTTTTTCTAAAGTTACAATTACTGATGTCAGCGACCAGTTTGATGTTTTTGGAATAGCAGGCACAGGAACAGATGCATGGCTAGCCACCGGTCCCGGTGCAGACAACATTCAATGTCAAATCAATCCTGATCGCTGGCTCATACTGAGCGAGAAACAACAGCCACTGGAACTTAAGCTCCCCGAATGTCCGGCCACGGATTGGAGAGGATTAGATATTCTTGACGGACTTCCCCAGTTTGGTAAGAACGCACAGGCTGAATTTATACCCCAGGCATTCAATTTACAGGCATTACATGGCATTAGTTTTACAAAAGGCTGCTATACCGGCCAAGAAATTGTAGCCAGAGCCAAATACCGGGGTACCAATAATCGCGCACTCTTTATTTTAAAAGGCACATCCGGCCAGCCAGTGAATACAAATACCGTTATCGAACGCCAGATAGGAGAGCAATGGCGTGTCAGTGGCACAATACTGGATGTGTGGCAAAAGCAGGATCAGGTTTTACTGAGCATCATTCTTGCTTCAGATACCCAACCAGATAGCCGGTTTCGGGTAGAAAATGATCAAGGCACTACTTTCACTTTAGTTCCATTGCCTTACACGCTGGAATGAAATAAATCCGACAAAATCCCGGCTGCATTTATCGGTCGGGACTTTAAATTCAGTCCTGATGTTCCCATATATGTTTTATTGTTAATACCGGTGCTCATACCAGAAAATAAATTCCGCCGATTAAAAAAACAAATTGGTTACACTTTGTTTTTTTAATCGGAAATAATAATTAACAATTAAAGATAATCAGCAACCATTAAACATAAAAAAACACACTATCTATATTAAGTTACACAACTGTGTATATTGTTTCTCAAACAACAAATAAGAAACAATCCCATATGTGATCTATATTTTATTTCTATATTTATTCCCTTCTGAGAAAAATTAATTCAACTATGATTAACCTTGTTGAAATACACAGAATATAAATAGTGGTTTCCCTAAATTGAAACCCGTGTAATTCAATCCATTAATAGGACGCACACTCCTCAGGAGCTCACTAATATGAAAAATTTGTTCGGAAGTCTTCAACAAGTCGGTAAGGCGCTGATGCTGCCTGTATCCGTACTGCCTGTAGCAGGTATTCTGCTGGGCGTCGGTGCAGCTAAATTCAGCGTTCTGCCAGCGACTCTATCATCTGTTATGGAACAAGCAGGTGGTGCAGTATTCGGTAACATGGCCCTGCTGTTTGCTATCGGTGTTGCACTAGGCTTCACTAAAAACGATGGCGTTGCAGGTTTAGCTGCTGCTGTTGGCTACTTCATTCTGACCAAAACAGTAACCGTTGTTGCACCGTTACTGGCTGGCTTAGACCCTGCTGCTGCTGATTTCGCAGCTCAGGCCGATAAAGTTTCAAACGTTGGTGTACTGGGTGGCGTTATCGCCGGTGGTATCGCTGCGTACATGTTTAACCGTTTCTACCGCATCCAGCTGCCTGACTATCTGGGCTTCTTTGCCGGTAAGCGTTTTGTACCACTGTCAACCGGTATCGTAGCTATTGCGGCTGGTGTAGTACTGGCTTTCGTATGGCCTCCAATCGGTGGTGCTATCAAAGCATTCTCCCACTGGGCTGCATATCAGAACCCAGCTCTGGCATTCGGTATCTACGGTGTTGTTGAACGCTCACTGATCCCATTCGGTCTGCACCACATCTGGAACGCACCATTCTTCTTCGAAGTAGGTGAATATACCAATGCTACAGGTCAGGTATTCCACGGTGAAATCGCCCGTTACATCGCTGGCGACGCAACTGCAGGCAACCTGGCTGGTGGTTACATGTTCAAGATGTACGGTCTGCCAGCAGCTGCTATCGCTATGTGGCACACTGCTAAACCAGAAAACCGTGCAAAAATCGGCGGTATCATGGTTTCAGCTGCGCTGACTTCATTCCTGACCGGTATTACTGAGCCAATCGAATTCGCATTCCTGTTCGTAGCGCCAGTTCTGTATGCAATCCACGCTCTGCTGGCTGGTTCAGCGTTCGTAGTCATGATTCTGCTGGGCATGAAACATGGTACTACATTCTCTCACGGTTTGATTGACTACCTGGTACTGTTCTCTCAATCCTCTAAAGGTTTGATGTTCCCAGTAATCGGTCTGATCTACGCAGCTGTTTACTACACTGTATTCCGTGTAGCAATCACAGCGCTGGATCTGAAAACTCCAGGCCGTGAAGATGAATCAGCTGATGACGTAGTGCTGTCTGGTACTGAAATGGCTGGTGAACTGGTAAGTGCTTTCGGTGGCAAAGAGAACATTGCTAACCTGGATGCATGCATCACTCGTCTGCGTGTTAGCGTGAAAGACATCGCTAAAGTAGACCAGGCTAAACTGAAATCACTGGGTGCTGCAGGTGTCGTAGTTGCAGGTTCAGGCGTGCAGGCAATCTTCGGTACCAAATCAGACAACCTGAAAACTGATATGGATCACTGGATTAAAGCACATTAATTAAATAAGAAACTCAGGTTTCCATTTTAGCCCCTCCTCTGGAGGGGTTTTTTATTTATTGAAATTCATATTTAATAATCCCATCAGAATTTAAATACGCATTTATATTTCTCTGCATTTTCTTATTATTTATTTTTCACAAAAAAATATATAGGAAGCCTTCAAGTGAAGGCTAAAGCCAAAAAAGAAACCGGTTACACTTGTTTTCGTTGTGAAGTGTTTCGTAATAACAAAGAAGAAAAAGAAACAGCAAGAAACCAATAAATAGTTTATTAATAATATCTTACATCCTTATCTATTGCCTTTTCATCGCTTGGCATTGAAAATTACACTTACGATCAATGCTTCGTTTTTCATCAATATCGTCACTCGATCGATGTTTCTGTTTACTTGCAAAGATCGCTATCAAATTTTGATGACTATAAAAACATTCTGGTTTTCCCTATCAAAACACTCATCAGGAGTTCTTAAATGAGTAATGCATTTGCAAATTTGCAAAAAGTCGGTAAATCGCTGATGTTGCCGGTTTCCGTACTGCCTGTAGCAGGTATCCTGCTAGGCGTCGGATCCGCAAACTTCAGCTGGTTACCCGCAGTAGTTTCACAGGTTATGGCTCAGGCTGGTGGTGCCGTATTTGGCAACATGGCTCTGATTTTCGCTATCGGTGTAGCCCTCGGCTTTACCAATAACGATGGTGTTGCAGCACTGGCAGCGACTGTTGGTTATGCGATACTGACTAAAACGATGACTGTTGCAGCACCATTTATTGCCGGACTTGATCCATCAGCGCCTGATTATGCAGTTGCTGTAGAACATATGTCTAATACCGGTGTCCTAGGTGGTATTATTGCCGGCGCTATTGCCGCATTCATGTTCAATCGCTTTTACCGGATCCAATTACCTGAATATCTGGGCTTCTTTGCCGGTAAACGTTTCGTGCCAATTATTACCGGTTTTTCAGTAATTATTGCAGCCGTTATTCTGTCTTTCATTTGGCCTCCGGTAGGTCATGCAATTGATCTGTTCTCCCAATGGGCGGCTTACCAAAACCCAACGTTAGCTTTTGGTATCTATGGCCTTGTTGAGCGGTCTTTAGTTCCTTTTGGTTTACACCATATCTGGAACGTACCATTCCAGATGCAAGTTGGTTCATTTACTGACGCTGCAGGACAGGTATTCCATGGTGATATCCCTCGTTTCATTGCAGGTGACCCAACTGCAGGTAAATTAGCGGGTGGTTTCTTATTCAAGATGTATGGTCTGCCTGCTGCAGCCATTGCAATTTGGCATAGTGCTAAACCAGAAAACCGCGCTAAAGTTGGCGGTATCATGATTTCAGCTGCGCTGACTTCTTTCCTGACTGGTATCACTGAGCCAATTGAATTCTCATTCATGTTTGTGGCACCAGTACTGTATGCAATTCATGCCGTACTGGCCGGTCTGGCGTTTGTGGTATGTATCACTCTGAATATGAGTGCAGGTACTAGCTTCTCACACGGCCTGATTGATTTCCTGGTACTGAGTGTTCTGGGTAATAAAGGCAGCAATCTGATCATGTTCCCAATGATCGGTCTGTGCTATGCCGCTGTTTACTACGCGGTATTCCGCGCTGTTATCAAATTCCTGGATCTGAAAACACCTGGCCGTGAAGAAGAATCATCAGAAAATACAGCTTTGGTTGGTTCTGAATTGGCCGGTGAATTAGTACACGCATTTGGTGGCAAAGATAACATCACCAATCTGGATGCTTGTATTACCCGTTTGCGTGTCAGCGTTAAGAGCACTGAAAACGTAAACCAATCTAAACTGAAATCTCTGGGTGCTGCAGGCGTCGTGATTGCGGGTACAGGTGTACAAGCAATTTTCGGAACTAAATCAGACAACCTGAAAACTGATATGGATCAGTGGATCAAAGCAAACTAATCCAATTAATCCATCGTACATTCCAAAACCCCTCATCTAATTGAGGGGTTTTTATTTTTTATAAAAATAACAGAGAAACCAAATAGCTCAGTTATACCGAACAGTTCGGCTTAACTAAGTGAATTGACGGTTTTGATCTTCAATATATGATGTTAAGGGTATGTAACTATCAAGGATAAAAGTATGCGTAAACTGTTTTCCATGCTTACCATTTTTTCTCTTATATTCAGCATTTCGTTCTTTTCCGAGAATGCTGAAGCAAGAAAATTTGGTGGTAGTAAATCGTTTGGCCGCAGTTACAAAACGGCACCGTCACAGCCAACCCAATCAGTAAACACCACTAACCCTACACTGAACAAACAAACGCAACCGAATAAAAGTGGTTTGATGGGTGGCCTGCTGGGTGGACTATTAGCTGGTGGCCTGTTTGCCTGGTTGCTGGGTAGCGGTGCATTCGCAGGTTTACAGATCTTTGACATTCTATTAATGGCTGGTGTCGCTTTCCTTGCGTTCCGTTTCCTCCGAAACCGAAAACCTGCCACAGCAGCAGGACCTCAACCCGCATATGGAATGCCATATCAAACCAAACAAAGTACTGAATCAGCATTTCAAAAACCGGAATACGCTGGAAATACTTCATTTTCTCCAGCAACAGATACAGTCCCTTTTGATCTGCCAGAAGGATTTAACACTGCAGAGTTCATTAAAGGGGCATGTGAGCATTATAGAACCCTGCAAGTTGCTTGGAACGACAATGATTTCTCCAAGATACAGGAATATGTAACACCAGAGCTGTTTAATGAATTGAAACAGGAACGAGCCAACTACACAGGAGCTCAACACACTGAAGTGTTATATGTAGATGCTGAATTAGTTCGAGCCGAACGCAAAATCAACTCTGCCCAGATCAGTGTCTTATTTAAAGGTCGCTATCGTGATTCTGTTGAAGGAATTGAAGAAGATATACATGAAGTGTGGCATTTGGAACGTAATCTGTCCTCCGCAAATGCACCATGGTTGATTGTTGGTATAGAAAATAACTGATGATTTTATCAATCTGAATTATAAAAACCGCGCGATAAATTTAGCGCGGTTTTTTTATGTCCTGCTTTTACTGAGCTTGCTTTACCAATGCTACAGGTCTGCGCCCCCGCAGATCCAGCACGAATTCATACTCGCCGGCTTGTTCAGGTGTGAATGCAAGCTCATCCAGATAACTATAAGCCCGGACAGGTAATGGCGTATTCAAACTCAATGTCGCATCATCAATAGCCGCCCCATAATTCATAGCCGGAAGCCACTGTGCATCAGCAAACTTAAAATGATATGTTTTACCAGCTTCTGGAAGTTCTGCTTTAACGCTGAATAACTGCGAAGATGTTTGTAATACTTTATATTCCGAGCTCGCAGTCCAATTATTCATATCACCACGAAGAAACAACGAAGTATTGGAAGGAATAAGATTATTAGAATTACTATGCTGCTCAGTTGGCTGACTACTACAGCCAACGATCAATATGCCGGAAACTAATGATATAGCTCGCCACATCCCTACGTATCCTTAACCTGAGAAGTATATATCGAAATGATTATAACAACTGTCTGATTAATAATCATAAAAACAAAAAGCCCTGCAGATAACTGCAGGGCTTTGTTTTTTCAATGGTGCTGATACCCAGAGTCGAACTGGGGACCTCACCCTTACCAAGGGTGCGCTCTACCAACTGAGCCATATCAGCACTTTATTCCGGCTGACTTTCGTCTAATTTAGAAGCCTGGCAGTGTCCTACTCTCACATGGCGAATGCCACACTACCATCGGCGCTACAACGTTTCACTTCTGTGTTCGGCATGGGTACAGGTGGTTCCATCGCGCTATTGCCGCCAGGCATATTCGGGTCCCTTATCACTAACTCATTGGGTCTCGTTAGCAATAAGTCTTGGAAAGCTGTGACCTCGCGGTCTTTATTTCGTTCATCAATCAAACAAGCGCTTAAAACTACTTGGGTGTTGTATGGTTAAGCCTCTCGGGTCATTAGTATGGGTTAGCTCAATGTATCACTACACTTACACACCCCACCTATCAACGTCGTAGTCTTCAACGGCCCTTCAGAGGACTTATAGTCCTAGGGATGACTCATCTCGTGGCAAGTTTCCCGCTTAGATGCTTTCAGCGGTTATCTTTTCCGAACTTAGCTACCGGGCAGTGCCATTGGCATGACAACCCGAACACCAGCGGTTCGTTCACTCCGGTCCTCTCGTACTAGGAGCAACCCCACTCAATCATCCAACGCCCACGGCAGATAGGGACCGAACTGTCTCACGACGTTCTGAACCCAGCTCGCGTACCACTTTAAATGGCGAACAGCCATACCCTTGGGACCAACTTCAGCCCCAGGATGTGATGAGCCGACATCGAGGTGCCAAACACCGCCGTCGATATGAACTCTTGGGCGGTATCAGCCTGTTATCCCCGGAGTACCTTTTATCCGTTGAGCGATGGCCCTTCCATTCAGAACCACCGGATCACTATGACCTGCTTTCGCACCTGCTCGACCTGTCCGTCTCGCAGTTAAGCGGGCTTATGCCATTGCACTAACCTCACGATGTCCGACCGTGATTAGCCCACCTTCGTGCTCCTCCGTTACTCTTTGGGAGGAGACCGCCCCAGTCAAACTACCCACCAGACACTGTCCCTGACCCAGATAATGGGTTGAGGTTAGAACATCAAACATACCAGGGTGGTATTTCAAGGTCGGCTCCATGACAACTGGCGTCATCACTTCAAAGCCTCCCACCTATCCTACACAGGTAGGTTCAATGTTCAGTGTCAAGCTATAGTAAAGGTTCACGGGGTCTTTCCGTCTAGCCGCGGGTACACCGCATCTTCACGGCGAATTCGATTTCACTGAGTCTCGGGTGGAGACAGCGTGGCCATGGTTACACCATTCGTGCAGGTCGGAACTTACCCGACAAGGAATTTCGCTACCTTAGGACCGTTATAGTTACGGCCGCCGTTTACCGGGGCTTCGATCAAGAGCTTCGCTTGCGCTAACCCCATCAATTAACCTTCCGGCACCGGGCAGGTGTCACACCCTATACGTCCACTTTCGTGTTTGCAGAGTGCTGTGTTTTTGTTAAACAGTCCCAGCCACCTGGTCACTGCGGCTGTCATTCGCTCCGGAAGTAAATTCCTTCACCAACAACAGCGTACCTTCTCCCGAAGTTACGGTACTATTTTGCCTAGTTCCTTCACCCGAGTTCTCTCAAGCGCCTTGGTATTCTCTACCTGACCACCAGTGTTGGTTTGGGGTACGATTCTTCGTAACCTGAAGCTTAGAGGCTTTTCCTGGAAGCGTGGCATCAGTAACTTCATGACCGTAGTCACTTCGTCTCGGCTCTCGGAATAAAGTACAGCGGATTTGCCTACCGTACATCCCTACCACCTTTCACCAGCTCTACCAACCGCTGGCCTACTTAGCCTTCTCCGTCCCCTCATCGCAGTTACAAAAAGTGCAGGAATATTAACCCGCTTCCCATCGACTACGCCTTTCAGCCTCGCCTTAGGGGTCGACTCACCCTGCCCCGATTAACGTTGGACAGGAACCCTTGGTCTTCCGGCGAGGGAGTCTTTCACTCCCTTTAACGTTACTCACGTCAGCATTCGCACTTCTGATATCTCCAGCATGCGTTACCACACACCTTCACAGACTTACAGAACGCTCCCCTACCACTTGCACTTGCGTGCAAATCCGCAGCTTCGGTGACTAGTTTAGCCCCGTTACATCTTCCGCGCAGGCCGACTCGACTAGTGAGCTATTACGCTTTCTTTAAATGATGGCTGCTTCTAAGCCAACATCCTAGCTGTCTGAGCCTTCCCACATCGTTTCCCACTTAACTAGTACTTTGGGACCTTAGCTGGCGGTCTGGGTTGTTTCCCTCTTCACGACGGACGTTAGCACCCGCCGTGTGTCTCCCGGATAGTACTTACTGGTATTCGGAGTTTGCATCGAGTTGGTAAGTCGGGATGACCCCCTAGTCGAAACAGTGCTCTACCCCCAGTAGTATTCGTCCGAGGCGCTACCTAAATAGCTTTCGGGGAGAACCAGATATCTCCGAGTTTGATTGGCCTTTCACCCCTAGCCACAGGTCATCCCCTAATTTTGCAACATTAGTGGGTTCGGTCCTCCAGTACCTGTTACGGCACCTTCAACCTGCCCATGGCTAGATCACTCGGTTTCGGGTCTACACCCTGCAACTAATCGCCCAGTTAAGACTCGGTTTCCCTACGGCTCCCCTATTCGGTTAACCTTGCTACAGAATGTAAGTCGCTGACCCATTATACAAAAGGTACGCAGTCACCCCACAAGGAGGCTCCCACTGCTTGTACGTACACGGTTTCAGGTTCT